>JAAWAB010000002.1 GCA_022791915.1 Clostridia bacterium | reverse complement strand
GAATTTCACCTTCCAATACGTTGTTTCTTCGTACCTATCCTTATGTTCTGCGCTCAACACCTCGTCTTTGGCAACGATTACGCCAAACATTCCGTTTGTTATGCCTTGTCGCGCATACTCTTCCTTGGTCGATAAAAACAACATCGCTACGCCCACCTTGTATTCGGGCGCCTCCCATGTAACTTCCAAATCTCGTCCACCGGAATACACGCAAGTGCGTGCACGCCGTCTTCTTTGCGGAAATCTACAAGCCATTGCCCGTAAATATTTCTCGGGGCGCATATAGTCCCTTGCGCCCCTTTATGCACGCCCTCGCGCGCATACTTCTTCTTTTCCACTATGAGTTTTACTTCGTCATTATCTTTCATGCTATTTATCTCCGTATCCCGTAACCAATTCTATCACGCCGTTCGGATACACCATCCAACCCGACGTAAACGTCACCGTGCCTATTTTGTCTTTTCTCGGCAACTTTATTTCGATATTGATTTGCTGACCGTAATTGTCCAACTTATGTAACATAAATTCTCCGCGTTCGTATTTTTCTTTGCCTTGTCTGATATATTCGGCTATTAGCCACTCTGAATCCATTATACCATATCCCCAATCTTCAAACAACTTTTTTCCGTTTGGTTTAGAAGGAGCAAATACCCACTCTATCCCCCCCCTTTATCAAATAGAAAAAAGCTTATACACATAACAAAAAAATGCCGCAATCTGTTTTTTTAACAAATTACGACATTTTTCGTTGGAGCTTCTGGGCGGATTCGAACCGCCGACCTAGTGATTACGAATCACTCGCTCTGCCAGCTGAGCCACAGAAGCATACGGTTGTGGCAACAAAATACGGCGCGCAACCGAGCTTATTTATTCTACTATAAATGCAGGAAAAAGGCAAGGATTTTTACATCGTTTTTTGCGGGAAAATTTCTTTCGCCCCAAAAAGACGGAATACGCAGTTTTCTGCGTAATAAAAGCGCATGTTTTAACCCAGCATGCGCACGGGCAAAATGAGATACATGAAATCTTCCAGACTTCCCGCAGGCACTACCACGCAGGGGCTGACCGAATTGATGAATTTGATGACGATATTGTCGCAATCGATATACCGCAACAATTCGGTAAAATAGCGTGCGTTAAACGCAATAGCAATATCCAAGCCGTTGAGCTTGACGGGAATTTTTTCGGTGATATTTCCGATGTCGCTGTTACTGGAAAGCTGCATTACGCCGTCTTTCACATCGAAACGCACAAGATTGTTTTTATCCGAACGGGCAAGCAGAATCGCGCGTTCCAAACCCGATTCAAATTGGTCTTTGGGTATGGTAACGGTGCTCTCGAACGCTCCCGGAATGATTTGCTTATAGTTAATGTAGTCGCCGTCCAAAAGACGCGTGGTAACTTTGGTATGCCCCAAATCCACCAACATGTAATTGCGCTGAATACGGATTTCGACGGGGTCTTCGTTATCTTCGAGCAATTTGGAGATTTCCACCAGACACCGAGCGGGGACTACGGCGCTCATCATGGCGGTGGTATTTTCTATCTTTTTGGTACATTTCGCCAAACGGTATCCGTCAAGCGCCACACCCGTAATCGTTTCGTCCCCGATTTCCAACAATACGCCTTTGAGCATAGGACGCGCGTCGTCGGCGCTTACCGAGAATGCGATTTTGTTTACAAGGTCTTTGAAATCCTTTTTTGTGGCGGTAAATGATTGTGCCTCGCCCAACTCTTTAATTTGCGGATATTCCGCAGGGCTCATGCACTGCAACACGCCTTCACTATCGGTGTATTTGATTTTCAAGCGATTGGCATCGTCTAAACTCAATTCAATCCGCTCAAACGTGAGTTTTTTTACGAATTCGGAGAAAAAGCGCCCCGGCACAACCGTTTCGCCTTCGATGAGCACGTCTGCCACAATGCACTTTTCAATGGCAAGTTCGAGGTCGGTGGCAGTCAGCGTAAGACTTCCGTCGGCGGCTTTAAGCTTGATTCCTTCCAGTATTACGTTGGTAGTGCGGGCAGATGCCGCTTTATACACTTTTCCGACCGCGTCCGATAAATCCGCGCCGTTGCAAATAAGTTTCATACCTTTTCTCTCCGCTTACGTACTTTTTCTTTCTAACCGAAACCCTTGCAAGCAAGTTTTTCGTTTCTATTATACCGCAAAAGCAAGTCGCTCGTCAATTAAATTGCACCTTTATTCTCGGCGACAAAATTCTATCGATATTTGCGCCGCACATGCCTTTTTCGCACCGATTTTTTCCCTTTTTTTACGCCGGAAACCAACGCATAGCGCACAAGCTCGCTTCGCACCCGCATATAGATTATACCCAACGCACAGAAAAGAACGATACATCCCGCAGCGGCAAAAACAACCGTACAAATAGCGACGGACGCTATCGAATCGAAAATGCCGAACACCGATAACACCGCTACCGATAAAACGGCAACAAACAATGCCACTGCAAACGCAATACCTAATGCCGTGCGCACAAACGCACGAGATGTTTCAAACAGTTCGGCGTGCCGCATGTGTTTCTCTTTGGCACGCTCGGCCCGCACGTTGTATTCTTTTATCAGGGTACCGTCGAGATACAACGACACGTATCGCTCGCCGCGCACAATCACGTCGTTAAACACAAGCACATGGTGCGGCTCGACAATATAAATAGCTGTTTTACCGTTTTTAATCGGCTTGATTTCAGACAAATGCGGACGGATTTCTCCTTCAAAAGAAAGAGCCTTATTCCGCTCTTCCATTCGCGCACAACATATTGTATTGTCGATATCAAACCACCAGTCCATTTTTCTTCCGTTTTTGCGACAAACGTCCGCCGTTTCACACGCCGAATGCCGCTCATTACAACTTACAGCGATTCCACCGCATAAATGATAATGCTCGCATGGTCGAACGCAATGCCGTCGCGCATTAAAATTTCGCTGCGGTTGATATCCACCTTGCCGTCTTCTTTACGCACCAGTCGCAATTCGGCGGTGGCGGTAATATCGCCCGAACGCAAAATCAGTTTGTATACGTCGCCCGACGCAAGGTAATCTATATTGAACCACCGCGCGTCTGCCGCGTCATCGCCCGCCTTTGGCGCAACAGGTTCTCCGAGTAAACCCATAAAACAGGTGGAAACCGTCCAACCGCGAGGGTCGCGGTTCGGAGTAGACACGGTTATCAGCTGCTCGGTAGCAACGCCTATACCCGTTTCTTCGGCAAGCTCGCGTGACGCCGCCTCTTCGGCGCTTTCTCCGCTATTTACAAATCCTCCCGGCAACGCCCAGTATCCCATATGCGGGTGTCCGCCGCGCCGCACCATTAAAACGGCAAGCCCGTCGCCGCAATCGGCAAACAGCAAGTTGTCCACCGTATAGCTGGGACGGTCGTATTTCGTGCGGTCATATTCTTGCAAAAATTGTTGTTCGTCCCGTCCTTGTTCGTCTGTCATCGCTTCAAACATAGTATCCTCGCTGTTTGCTTTTTTATATTTGTATTCGTTCTTGTTTCTTGCGCCGCGTTTTTCGTTATTCCGTTTTTTGCGGCGTATACGTTTCGAGTACGGTCAGATTTCCTTTTATGGTATACGGCTTGCCCGCAGGCACAAACACGCTTTCGCCCGCCTGCACCGACATATCGCACACGGTGCCTTTTCCTTCAAGCGCAACAAGCGACGTATAACTGTAATCGCGGCAACCGCTTGTCCCGCCGCCCACGATACGCGTTGTAAAATACGGACAAGACGCCAACACGCCGCTTGCAAACCGCTTCGGTTCGTACACGTGCAAATCGGACACGGCAAGCGCTTTATCTATGTGCAAAGCACGCGGCTTTCCGTCGGCACCCACACGGTTATAATCGAACACGCGATAGGTTAAATTGCTATTTTGTTGCACTTCGGCAATCAGACAGCCTTTGCCGATAGCATGCACCGTACCCGACGGAATGAAATAGCAATCTCCTTTTTTCACGGGAATAAACCGCAACAGTTCGGTCAGATTGCCGTTTTTAATCGCATACGCATATTCGTCGGCGGTGATATTCCGCACGAATCCGAGATAGATACCCGCTCCTTCGGCAGCGTCTACAATATACCACATCTCCGTTTTGCCCAATTGCCCTTCGTTTCGGAGTGCATATTCGTCGGACGGATGCACTTGCACCGATAAATTATCCGCTGCGTCAATCAGCTTGACCATAGACGGAAAAAACGGAAAACTTTCGCACGCACTTCCCCTATCGGCGTGCGACGCCGCTTTGCCAATAGGCAATCCCGACTCCGTAACGCTCTCTCCGTCGGGGTGAAAGGAAAGCATCCAGGCTTCCGCTACTTTGGGCGTATTGCCCAATCCGTATCTTGTTTTCAGTTCGGTGCCGCCCCATAAATAATCTTTGGTGGCGGGAATAAGTTTTTCGATTTGCATATCAATCCTCCCAACTGCCGTCGGCAATCTGCCGCAAAACTTTAAGCACGCCGCCGTCATTGTTACTCTCGGCTATTCGATTGCCGTGCGCAAACATATCTTGATTCGCGTTTTTCATTACATACGCATAGCCAGCATTTTGCAACAGCGGAATATCGTTGTAATAATCGCCGAACGCCACCGTTTCGTTTTTGCTTATGCCGTAATGATTCTGAATAGCGACAAGGGCGTCTCCTTTATTCACACCGTTTCGCATAACGTCCATCCATACGTTGCCGCTAATCGTGGCGGTTGCTCTGCCTGCCAAAAATTGTACCAAACGCTCGAATGACCCCGTTTGGGGATTGCGTAAGTCGCAAATAGCGATTTTGTTAATTGCATCTCCCGTTTCAAGCAATTTGTCGGGCGAAACCCTGCGAAAATAATAGGGTCGCACGTGCGGTTCGTATTCCGTTCCTTCCACGGGCACAAGATACGTTGTTTTCGACCCGCACAGTAACAGGTGCACTTCTTCCTTCGCACAAAACGAAACCACATCTCGTACTACGTCGTCGGGAACGGGACGGGTGAAAATCTCGCGGTTGTCGGCAATCGCCACCGCACCGTTATCGCAAATATAATCGATATCGTCGGCTATGGCGCGAAAATTTTCTTTTAACGTGTACGGCGATCGCCCCGACGCCGCAACAAAACGTATTCCGCGTTTTGCGAGTGCGGGTACCAATGAAAATATTTCCGCCGGAATTACCTTGTCGTCGCCAAGTAGCGTTCCGTCCAAGTCGGTGGCTATCAGTTTTACCATACGTATATTATATCTGCCCGCACAAACAAAGTCAACCCTTTTCCCAAAAGAAACGCTTTCTCCCTTTTCGTGTTTTACTACGCACAAAGCATTTTCTTTATTTAACGCAATGCCCAAACGCCGTCCGTTATCTGGCGGAATAAATCCTTACTTCCGTTATATACTGCGGGAAAATCACTGCTGAACCGTTGCAATATTCCGCGAACGGTTGACTCTTTGGCTTTATTTTGCAACTCCGATACATATCCAAAAACATATTGGTATCAATAAAAATTTTCGTCATTTGTCTTCTCCTGTGTAAACTACAAATTATTACTTTGAGAAAGCACGCAAAGCGTCTCGACATTGGGATTTTCTTCACACAAAAATTTTCTAACCTCTTCCCCGTTTCGGTAGATAGGAAAGTTAAATTCTATCCACTTTAAAGGCGGTTTGTTCTCCCAATGCGGGTTGAGCTGGATTTCTTTTATCAGATAAGTTAAAAGATTCTTCTGCTCGTCCTCGTCTATTATATCAAAAAGCTCGGAAAAGTTCAATAAAATTTTGTAGATATTCTCTAACGTTATTGCCTCTTCTTCCATAGCCTTTTTACGCAGATTTGCGTCGGCAATCAGTTCTTCTATCTCGGCAATCGTTTCGTACATTCCGTCAAGGCGGGCATTCATATCGTGCATCTTTCTTTCACGGAACTTCGTATCAAAAGGTAACGTATCTATTTCCTTTTCCAATCTTGCCTTATTCAGCTCAATCTCGTTAAGCCTATTTTCAAAGTTTTTTATTTCCTTGTCGATATCGTCGTTCTTGCCGATACTTCCGATTCTGTCTTTAATCGCCTGAGCAAAATATTTTTCGCTTACGATTTCCTTTACCGCTTCTATCACAAGCGGCTCGATTACGCTTTTCTTTAAGTCCGCTTTATAATCACAAAACTTTCCCCTGTCGTGTTTGTTTCGTCCACAAACATAATAGCCGACTTCTTTATACGTTCCGTCCCTTTTCGTCCAACAATGACGATTTGCATACATCGGACCTCCGCACACGGGACACTTTAATAAGCCCGTTAATAAATGCGTTCTGTCCTTGCCGTATTTTGAAGCAAACTTCTTGCCCGTTGACTGCCTTTTCTCTTGCGCTTTATTCCAAACTTCTTCACTCACAAGCGGTTCGTGCAAGCCGTCAACCGTAATGTAGTCGGTAGCTTTAACTTGCCTGTATTCGTTTTTCTTTCCCTTTACTTTTTCAAGCGTTCTTCTGCCGTAAGCGATTTTACCGCAATACACGGGATTCTCTAAAATTAGATTTATGAAATGCGCACTCCACTCTTCAATCATTCTGTCAGTACGCACAACCTTTTTTATCCCTTGTAAGTTCAGATATTTAGCTATGCCCGAATAGCCTATTGTAGTGTTTACGTACTTGTCATAGATGAGGCGGACTAACTCCGCCTCATCTTCGTTCACGTAAAGTTTATTATCTTTCAAAGTATAGCCATACGGCGCAGGTCCGCCATTCCACAAACCTTGACGAGCTTTTTCTCTGCGCCCGTTCATAGTTTGTTCAAGAATGTTTTCTCTTTCGATTTCCGCAACGGCAGACAATACGGATATAAGTAGCTTTCCGCTTGTCTGCGAGGAATCAATCCCTTCTTCAATGCAAATCAAGTTGACATCGTATGTCTGAATTAACTCCAACGAATTGAGAATGTCAGCCGCATTTCTTCCGAAACGAGAAAGTTTATAGACGAGAATATAGTCCACACTTTTTCCGCTTTCTATATCGGAAAGCATTTTCTTGAAAGCGGGGCGTCCTTCTATCGACTTACCCGATTTGCCTGCGTCTTCGTAATAATCTACAATCTGCATTTCTTCACGCTCGGCAAACTTTTTCAAACAGTTTTTCTGCGCTTCAAGACTGTACCCCTCTACTTGCATTTCGGTACTTACCCTTGAATACAAAAAGCATCTTTTACCTTCTCTGTTCATCTGCTTCCTCCATTTCAGTCGTTGCGTCTTTTAATACGCTTTGACCATACTTCTGAATTAGTTGCGCCATCATATCGATAAACGCATTAAAATTTTCTTTTTCTTTATTGTTTTGGTTATTAATCAAGTATCCTTATTCGGATGTGCTGTCGGAATTATTCCGCATCCTTATAGCTTTGAATACTATGTTCTCTTTCCATTGCGTTTTCCTCCTTTTACGTAAAGATTAAATTAGTTACTCAGTTTTCTTTTTCATCTGCTCCAACTCAAAACCGAAAAAATCGTCGTAGCCGTCCATTATCTTGGCAAGGTCAATGTCGTGTTCAGCAGCATCATCTAATAATGCCTTATAGCCTGCTTCTATTAGCTGTACCTTTGTGTAGCCGTACTTCTTTAAAAAATAGTTAATCTGCTCGGCTTTCTCTCTCGGTACGCTCGTTCCCCATACCATGCACTTTGCCTTTCTCTCTGCTTTGTGCTTTTCCTCGTAACGCTTGTCCTTTATTGCTCTGTCTTTTTTTTCCATAAGATATCTCCGTAAAATATATTAGTCGTATCTATACGATTTATTATATTTTAACAGAGTTGGCAGTTAGAGTCAAGCGTTTTACAAATATTAATACGACTTCATTTTTTAATCTGCTTTGCCGTAATTATTCTTGTGCTGTGTAGGGGCATTTTGTTCTTGTTCCTTGCGGATTTCTTCTTCGATTTCTCGTAAACGGTTGCGTCCTAAATTTGCGGGTTGCTCGCCGATAGGTAAGAAAGGTTGCAACACCGAAGTAGCGCGGTAGAACACTCTTGCAAACGCTTCGGGTTCTTGCGTTCTGAATAGCGTAATAGCTCGTACCGCCTTATCGTGGTTGTCGTGCGTTTTCTTTTCCTTTTGATATTCTTTAAAAAGATAGTCCGTTTCCTTTCTCAACCTTGCATTTTCTTCCGTAAGACTTTTGTTCTCTACCGTAAGCGCAACGATTTGTGTTTTCATTCCGCCCTTGCCGTGAGCAATCTCTCCGTGCTTGGCTTGTTCCAATGCCGTAGAATAGTCGGCTTCCGAATCTCGTTCCGCAACGATTTTATCTCGCTCGGCTTTGGCGGTATGTATCTGTCCGATAGTTTCGTCAAAGTGTTCTTCGGCTTTCTTCACGGCTTGATTGATTTGCTTTAATTCCGATTGCGCGGTTTCCGTTATGTCTGCCGCTTCGGTGCAGGCGTTCAATACAATTTTCTTTGCTTTGTATTCCGCTGTGGACAAATGCTTTTTCGGACTGCCTTCGCGTCCGCGTTCCAAGCCCCAACGTTTGCCGACTGCTTCGTGAAAATCCGTTTGCAACTTTGTAAGCTCGGCACGGTTGAATAGGTCTTTACAGCATAACCGTCCGTTCCTTATGGGCATAAGATTTAAGTGCAAGTGCGGTGTTGTTTCGTCGTTGTGGACGACTGCGGATATTATATTTTCCTTGCCATACTTGTCCGCAAAGTAGCGTGTGCATTGGGTATAGAAATCTTCTTGTTCTGCCGGCGATAGTCCACCGAAAAACTCTCCGTCCGAACCGATTACAAATGACGCCATAAGCACCGCGTCCTTGCGTGGTTTAGTCGGCAAGTTCAGTTCTTCTATCCGCTTATTGATAAACTCCGTGTAAGAACAATATCTTACAAAGGTATGATAGTTGTCTTTCGTTCTTTTGCTGTCTATCTGCGGATTGCTTGCTTCGTAGTTTTCATCTCTCTCGTTTTCTTTTTCCACAGGACAAATATCCGTCTTGTGATACTTCTCCATGTGGCACACTAAATAGCTAATGTTTTGTTCCTCCTTATAATGTATTCCGTTTTCAATAGTGGACTAAAAGCCTCGCAGAGCCCACACTTCGCTTGCGAAGTATAGTGGGCTATACTTTGTATCAAGGTTTCCTTTCCTTACAGTCAAGCCTTTCAAATTTTTTAGTCCACGCGCGAACATTTATAGACCGTCCGCAAAGTCTTTTAGTCGTCCATATTACCACCTCCGAACAACGAAAAACTCACGGCGTAATTACCGTGAGCCTATCGTTGTTATTTAGTTTTTAGAGCGTAAAATTTACCCGCTCACTTATATACACTCCAAAACACCTGATATATTCCAATACCGCAAAAATATTTTGAATTTTTTTATTTCGGATCTCCAAACAATTTCTTGAGTTCCGCTTCGATGTCGGCATCCTCGTCGAAAACGTAAATATTGTTTGCCTGTAAAAAATCGTCCGTTCGCTTTTTGAGTAGTGGCGCAACCTTCGGAATAAAGCGTTCTTCCATAAACTGTTCGCTTGTCATTTTAACGCGCTTTGCGGTTTTTTCCTGCTCGTCTATAAGCTGTTCGTAAATTGCTTGATTAGGTTCGGGCGTTATCTTTTTGCGCCGTTCCATTTCCGTTACAAGACAGTAGTAAAGCCATATAAATTCGTCCGCTTGTTCGTCTAACTTTTGGTAGTAGAATATCTTTCGGAAGATAAGCGGCAGTTCGTTTATACGTCCTAAGTTATCTTCGGCGGGGTTGTATTCGTAAAGGTAAAGCAAGCGGTAAGCATAGTAATAGTACTCACGAAAAGAGTAAAAGTAGATAAGTAATTCTTCCAACATTCTCTCGCCGATAAGGTGGTTGAATGTTTCTAAAATTACGTCCACGTCTTTCGGCATCTTATAAGAGTAGATAAACTTTTTCCACGCAAGCTCAAATTCGATTTCTTTTTTCGTGCGGCTTCCGTCATTAAGCCGTTCCACTTCGATTAAGTCTAAAAGCCGTTCCAACCGCTTTGATATATAACTTTGCGTTTTGCCGATTTTCTGTGCGATATGTTTTTGCCCGATACCTGCTTCGTATAGCTTGACGATTATTCCGTCCGATTTCGAGAAAGTAGAGAGTACCGCTTTCTTGTCTAATTCTTCTATAATGTCGTTTTCAAAGTTTAGTGTTTTCTTGTCGGCTACACATTCCCAAGCATTTGTTTCTTTGTCGTCCTCGTCAATTTCACCGCAATGACGGTAGTATCTTTCCACGTCCAAATAACGCCTGTCGTGTTTATGGTTGTTATTGTGTTCGATCCGATCCCGTTCCACAAGTTCGGCATACACTTCGGGCGTAACCTGCGTAGGAATAATATAGTAGTCATGATTTTGATAATATATTCCTCCGAGTGGCTCTTCAACAGAAGTGTAATAGTACGTAACAAGACCGTACACATTCGGCTTGCGTTTCGGATTATTAAGGCTACGACTACTTAACATTCCGTATTCGATATTCGGTTGTACCTTGTTGTAGTAGTACTTCATACAGCCATTATAACATAATAATGTTGACATTATCTGTCAACATTATTAAAATTTTTATTTAATTTTCAGCAACTGCCTTCCAAATCAAGCTTTTTTAATACGAGGTCATCGAATAAGTCATATAACATAATTTTTAACGCCCGACAAATTTCAAGGAGCGCTCTTATCCCTAGATCCTTACTCCTCTGAAATAGACTGGTGCAATTATGTATATTTCTATTTTTCCTTTTTGCATTTATTTATAAATTCATATGTTAAATTAGCCAATTTTGTAGAGTGCTGCATATGCGAAAAAACGAGAATAATGATATCTTTATCGGGATCATAAACAAACAGTTGCCCGCCTGCGCCATTTACATAGATAAAATTTGCCTTGCTCCTATATACAAGCAAACCATAGGCAATTGGTTCCATAGGAGCAGTTAGATATCGCGTTCCTTTAATCCTTTTTTGTTCTTCTACAAGATATCTGATGTAATCGTACGAAATTATTTTAGACATTCTAAGAGCATAATTGGCTCTTATCAATTCTGCAATTTTTCTAAACGAATTGAAGGACAATTTCAGCCCCGAAGCCCCTGCACAAAATTTACCATAAATATCCCATTCAAACTCTTCAATGCCCAATGGTTCAAATAGATATTTTCGTGCGAATTCGTCCAATCTGTATCCAGATATTTCCTGCACGAAACAAGACAAAATATAAGCAGACGCATTTGAATAGACAAATTGTTCGCCTGGCATATAAGTGATAGGTGAATTTACAACCATATCCATTAGACTGTCGGCGTTGTCCAAATCAATAGTGTTTCTAAACATTAACGTTTCGTCAGAAAAACCTGTTGTTTGGTTAAGCAAATCTATAAGCTTTACTTTTTCCAATAAACGGCGATTATCATCATTTGCGTTTGCGTGTTTTTTTACAAAAGCCCAAACCGGTGTATCTAACGAAAGTGCCACACCAAATTCTTGTTGTCTGTCAAGTAAAATTCCTACGCAAAGCGAAACAACTAATTTACTGAGAGAACGAATGTTATGTAACGTATTGCTATAATTGTTTTGCGATAAACAATGTGTTGTTCCTTTGCAACTCACATAGGCACAATCAAGATTTTCTAATCCATTCAGTTCTTCAATATATTCTCTTGTTTCCATCTTTTTTACCGATACTTTGGATTATCATGCCATATGTATACACGCGGTTTCTTTGTTTTTTCGAAATTGACTTTTTCGTAATCACACCAATCCGGAGGGAAGAAGTCGCTAGGCAATTTGTCGATAAACTGCTTGTTAAACTGCTTAATCTTGTCCTCTGCTATTTGCATTGAGAATGTCTTATCATAGTTTTTCGCTATTTTTAAAAGCTTCGATACCAGATACTCACCAAGCTTAAAGTCAAACATAAAGCTGTGGGTAATGTAATATTTGGCATATTTTTGTCCCTCTTGTTTGGGCAGCAATTCATTTCGTTTGTATGAAACTTGCTCCTTATTGCTGATGTGAAAGTGTTCCATCAATGGAATATCTCTGCCTGCCGACTCTAAATCCCTGCAAACGATTCTCAGTACATGCCCATTTTCGTCAACAGATAACAACATATTCTGAGCATGAGCTTCCAACTCTACACCTGCATATATCAACGCATCAAAATAGGTGTTGTATAGGGGATACACTATATCCTCTAGGACAAAATCCATCATAGACTTAGATTGCTTTTTATAGAGTTGAATCAATAATGGCTCGTAGGAATTGGCTGGATCAATCAACTCATCAGTGGCAGGATAGTATTCTTTAGAAAATAGCGAGAAAAACGGAATTAAGTACTCTTTCTTATTAAGATAGGGATACGGCTTGCCTTCACGTACGATTACACCGTATTCGTAATCCTTTTCTGCGTACTCTGCTGGCGAGAGGTTCTTGATAAACTTGTTTCTTTCATTCAGTAAGATAACCCGTCCTTTATCCTCACGCAGGAATGCAAAACAGGAATTTACTTTACCAGATTGCACAGCGTTCATTAGCAAATCAGTCACTTCAACGGCAGATTTTATCTTGTCGGATCCCATATGTCTTGTCAACCTGCCAAGACAACGGGTGTAAGCTACCTTTAAAAAGAAAAACCCGTCGTTCTCAATATGCATCAGCGTCCTGCCGCTTGCCGTAGGAGAAACGTCCACGCCCGGGTGACTGATATTATTTGAGTTTGAGAGAAAAATGTCGGGATGAATACATATCTCTCCTGCCGGCAGATATCCGTCCGCATTGCCGAAATCCATAATCTTGTCTTTACTATTGATAACGACGTTCTTTAAATAGAATTTTCTTTTGCCGTGTTTAGGACTTGTAGAACGGTAAGTTGTATTAGCTGAGAAACCGCTGTCCGATCCGTCGTTCAAATATCTCTCTGCATACGCCAGCGAGTACGGATAACATTTTAAGTATTCGTCTATCAACGCATATTCTTTGATTTCAATTTTCTTTTCAAGGCGCTTCAAACTTCTTATGCAAGTACACAAAAATTCAATCTCCGACACATTTTGGAATTGATCTTTGTTACGAACCTCTAACGTGAGACCGATCCTGCGATTGAAGAAGAAAATTCTGTTAATTAATTTTTGCCATTTGATGTTGCCGTAAAAGGGCGGAAAGTGTTGGTCATGCAAAGTGTTGTTGTCGTTCAGATGCAGATAATAAAGCCTGCTGCCTAACTTGTCCCAAGGGAATGTCTCGATATTGTTTGTCATATAATTCGCATGACCGCTATCAAAGCAGAATTTTAAAGAATCGTCTTCAATGCATTCAAAAACTTGAATCAAATAGTCCAATCGTCTAAGATTCTCCAGACAAAGCGTCATATTGTATTCTTTGCATTTATTTAAAATCGTACGAATAAATTCTACGCCATATTGACTAAATGGCGGAGGGTTTGTTCCCCCAGTAATGTGCATGACGATTGTCTTGATGCAATACCTGTGCGCAAACTCCAATTCCTGCAAAATGGTAGCAAGATATTCCTTAGACAATTCCGGTTCTTGCCAAAGAACGTTTACATATTGCTTATCAACAAGATGACCATTACAATCAAATTTTTTATACGACAAATGCAAACTGCCAATTTCTAGTCCCGCATCTAACACGTCGCAAATATAATCCTCTGGATTGTATTGAGAATATAAAAAGACCCCATCAAAACCTAACTTTTTGATTAGTTCAGCTCTTGTCTTATAATCCTTGTTCTCTTTATAACCATAGTTAAAGTTTATGTATTTTTTCATTAGCACCTCTCTAATTGGCGTTGACGATGCGCTCCAATTCTGCCAAAGAATAAATTACGTATTGTGGTTTAACGTTTTTGTCCAGCTCCATTATGTTTCTGTTAATAAAGCAAAAATCAATTCCTGCCTCTTTTGCGCAGATATAATCGTTTTTTAAATCATCGCCTATTGCCAAAACGCTTTCAGGGCCGTATGGGAAATGTTCAATAATTTTCAGAAAGAACTCTTTTTGCGGTTTGCTGCAATTTAGCATCTCGCTTGTAAACACCCGTGAAAAATATTTCGTCAAATTGGCACTTCTGATCTTGTTGTGTCGGGTGACATTATCACCGTTTGTACCTATTACCAACGTGCATTTACCTTTTAATCTTTCTAAACATTCAATTACGTCATCAAAAACGATCCCATTGCCCATTTCCGCCAAATAGAGAGCAAGAAAGCAATCCACTGTTACCGTATCGAAACAACCTGCAGACTGTAAAAAAATTTCAGCCCTTTTTTTGCGAAAATCCGAAAGATTTTCATGCGTTATATTCGGATAAATTTCGCGCGCAAGACGATTACTGTCTTTATACAGTCGATAATTGTTTTCAGTGGCAATACCCAACTTTTGACAAACGTTATCAATAGCCAGCCGTTCGGTCTTTGAATAATCTATTAGCGTATTATCTAGATCAAAAATAAGCAACTTATACATCAGCGAACAATCTTTAGTTTATCTTTTACAATGGAGAGAGAGTAGTCCTCGTTACTAGTTAAAATCAAATCATGTTCTTCTCGATGAGGCAATATCAGCGCCTTGTATTGTGAATTCCTTTCAACAGAACTTTTCTTTATATCCTCTATGGTCTGTTCATTGGAGAACCTTTTTCTTTGAAGTCTGCGCGCAATTTCTATGTCCTCATCACACTCGATAAATATGCTTATCGAGTCCACTAGACTTTTGTCAAGAAAAACACTACCTATTCCTTCAACAACAGTGATGGCAGCTTCACCATAGATCAGCTTACATTCGTCAATACTTTTAGCTTTTTTGGGCCAATGATAGTAATTGTTGTTCTGTGCGATGTTAGCTATTATGGCGTGTATATTTTGAATAAAGTATGCGGCCTTAAACGAAGTGGTACATCTGCCAGTCAATTTCTCGCCGTCAACTTCCCATTCCAAAGACGCACTCTTTCTAAGAGCAGTGTCCACAACAAACTCGTCCATATCAATTGCATTAGCATGACCAAATTGAGAAGCGTATGCAACGATTCTTTTTGCCAACTCGGATTTCCCGGAACCGCCGTTACCAGAAATGAAGATAAATCTTTTTTCCTTTTCAAGCGCATAGCCAACCAAATCTTTAATCAGCTCCTCAGATGTTTTTACTACCATGTTACCCTCCTATGATAAACTTTCACTTATTTTTTTTACCCAACGGCATTTACTATCTATAATACTCATTGTATTATTTTTTAAAAAGCTTACAACCTTTGGCGTTTGTTTCGAGTTGTCTATAAAATATACGCTTGACGCCGACTCCATAAATATAAAGGCGTTAATGAAAACGTATTCATGGCTTTGCAATACTTTCTTTGGGTCTACTTTATCCGACGTCTCATTTCTCACCGAAATCCTTCCTAAGTTTATATCGGCATTGTCTGTATGAACTAAAAGCAGAACGACCTTTAAGTTATACTTATTCACGATGGATAATATAGTTCTTATCTTATTTTGCCTCATTGGACAAAACTCAACGAGAATATTTTCAACGTTATTATCGGTAGCAGCCAGCTCTAACGCTTCCATCATCAGTTCATCGGCTGCACGGTATCCTTTATTCCATTTTGTGACTTCCTCGTTAAAATATTTTTTCTTATATTCATCAGAAGCGATAAAAACTATTTTGCCGAGCTTACCTTCAGAGAATAAGTATTTGCATACACTGCTTTTGCCGCTTCCAATTGCGCCAACTACAAGAAATAAAGTCTTCATTGTTTAATTCTCCATTTCTCTTTTATTTTTGCAACCCTTTCCTCAACGTCGGGTGAAACGTACACGTTTTTATAAATCGAACATTTTGCATAATTCGACGGAACGTTCGTTAAAAGACTGACGATTTTATCTTCTTTAACTTCCTTTAAATCCTTAGTCACCACTTTTTTGGGAAAACTATGGACAGCGCGCATAAACTCGTGTTTAACTTCATTATAAGTTTCATCCACCTCGTTGTATCGATTTGCATGCTTACGGAGTTTCTCATACACACCGTCTATCTCTTTAAGATAAATGGCTGCATTTATTTTACACTCGTGTGAACTTCTGTATCTATGAAGTGCATTAAACTCAATTAAATTCAGCTCCAACAAACGGCAAGCGTTGCGTACGTATAAGTCGATGCGTGGAGTTTCAGACATTTTCATCGTGAACTCTAAATTACTTTTAACCTTGGCTATCCTTTGATTCTTTTCAGCCTGGAATACACCGCTTTCCCTGGATAGTCCGAGAGATAAGGTTTCCATTTCAATTTCATTGATTATGCTGATAAACCGCAAATCTTTCGTTAACATATCCTCTTTGCCTTCTACGAGTCCGCGATAATTACCGAAAGTCATTTCAGCCGCACAGTCAACTAACTGTTTTCCGAAATAGTATACCAAGGCGTAAATTTCGGCTTCACAAAGTCGGCAATCGATTTCATTGTCCGAAATATACTCTTCCACAAGGGACATGTGCCGTATGATCTTTAATTTTTTGATAATATTCCTGCTCCAAGCATAGCTCTGCTCGCTAAGAAGCGATATTCTGTCGTTATACGAGAGTTTACTGAATAATTCAATATCTTTCTGAACATCCGATATATCAACGTCGCCGGTAGGCGTATATCCTATGTATTTGCTTATTTCGTGACTCGTTAAATCTTCTACACTGCCTTCGTTAAAAAATATTTTCAAGATGCTCTTTAAAACACAGCGTTTTTGTTCGTCACCGTCTTTTACACATACTAATCCGGGAAGTTCACAATATTGTTCTGCGTCAGAATTAGAACACGGACTGCCTTGTCTAAGTGACTTACCGCTTGACAGAATTAGTTTCGTAATATTCTCATAATACGCTGCTTCTTCTAAAGTATCGGAATTCTCATAGTAAATTCCGGTTAAATGCCGATAACCTTTTAATATTATAGAAACGTAACCTTTAAGTGCATTAGCGTCTTCGTTCGTGGCGGTATTTCTGATAAGAATCGAAGCTGCGGTCCTCGCAATATTCATACCGCTTAAGATATTATTTATTGCAGTAATATTTTGATTGCACAGATGCATAGACCAGCCAAGGTCGTCAATAAGAACGCCAGCCTGAACCTCATCAAGGGAGAGATTATTAATTTTTATTTTATTAGATCTATCCTTGCTGCGCAATTTTTTGCAAGCAACATTTATTTTTTTTCCAAGTTGAATACGCTCATTGTTCTTATTCGAAGAAAATAATATTTTACTCATAGCAATACCATATTGTATTGCCTCTTCATATCTTTCTTCATCAATGCTCTTTTGCATTATAGTAAGTAAACTAATTTGATTTTGGATTACAATTATAACTATCGACATTATAATCAAAAAAACCATTAACACAGCAAAAGTTATGAGTGCCAAATAGTACTCTGCACCGAATATTAAGGCAATTAATGTACCCACAAATGCCGAGATGAGTGTCTGTACTACAAAAAACACCCATTTCATAATTTCTTTGTTTTCTCTAATCGAATTTAATTTTTTGCGTTTTTTCTTCTTCATAAGTACATCCCCATGCAGAGTTCTTCTTTTTTTAGAGAATGTCGAAAATATCAAATAACCCTGAATGTTTTTTGCGCCGCATCAAATACTGCCACAATTTGAAATATTATACCACAAAAAAATATTAATTGCAAGGGTAAGAGTAATAACTACAGATTAATGGTCGTCTTTCTCTCCACTTCAAGAATAAGATGCTTTAAGGTCTGCAACAAGCTGAAAATCTCTATATTTCATTTTTCTTTTGACATAAAGAAAACCATTAATGGATAGCGCTGTTTTTTTAGTATTCAAAAATGCATTATCTTCCACAAGACTTAATCTTCGTCCATTTGGTCGTAAAAATCAAGTTCTTCAACCCAATCGTCATCTTCATCATTCGGTCCGCAATACTTAAAAATTATCATTACCGCTTTATACCTCTGAAATTATTTTTTAGCTTTTTTACAAATATAGCAATCGTTTTTACATTCTGTTAGATTAAATGAATTAGTATCTCTTACCAAACCAACATATTCTATATCGTGTGCTCGGCAATATCTTATTATTCGCATACGGTCTTTAGCTGGCATTTTATTACCTAAATATACTTTCTTAATTTTGAAAAATGGTATAGGATTTTTTTCAATTAAACCGTCCAACAAAATCAATCTCCATTCTTCTTGATCTTGCCAATGAAGGCTTTTCCGCAAAAAACCGTTAAAATACATTTGCCATAAAAACTCTTTCGTGGGCGTTTTATCACAATCACTGCTTAAAGGCAAAACATCATTTCTATGTTGGCTATAAATTACAGGCAAAGTATTAATGAACAATGCTGTTTTTTCTGGAGTTGAAAGCTCAATTTCATATTCAAGGCAAAATCCTTTATTATCATTCGCATATTGTGAACTCCACATTCTGTTTAGATAAGGTGAAGATGAAAAACATGAAATTTTAAATTTGGAAAAGTCCTTAATAAAGTCATCATACTCTTTGCTTATTACCTTAATAATAGCCAACTTTAAGTCATCACCTTGTTCAACAAGATTAAATATGCTCCTTGCAAAATACTCAATATTGCCCTTTAACAGCATATCATCATACTTGTCTTTTCCATTTAAAATATTTTCCAAAGTGTTGTATTCGTAAAGCTTTACGGCTAAAGCATAACTGAGATCTTCGGCTGAATTTTCTTTCAAGCATTCAACTTTAAAATAATCACAATATTGAACAAGTCTATTGTGTAAAAATTTGTTCCAATCCAAATCTATAGCGCAGTCAAAGCAATCATCAAAATTTTCAGCATCCTGTAAATATACTGTATTATCAACTAACGCTTCGTAAGAAAAGTTGCGATATCTTTTTTCTTCTTTAATCCATTTTCTAGTGTTTGGGAAGTATTTATACAGATATTTTGGCGCAAACTTGTGTGCTTCTTCATTAAACTTATCCAAGCCTAATTTCTCAATGTCGGATAGCAAATACACCATATTGCAAATAACGCAAGTATTTTCTAAAAGTTCTTTATCCATTTTTATCATATATAAATAAGTGAATTTTATTTTAACGAAATCATTTCGCCGTTGATTTCAATATCTTTTGCAATCAGTTTTAATGCACTTTCCATCCGATCTAAAATAGCGTCGCCCATACGGCTGAAACCAAGGTGTTGTGTAAGAAGCCTGAAAAGCCCTTGTTTTTCAGCAGAAACATTCTGCTTTAATATTTCTTTCAGACCCAAAGCAAGCTCACGCAACTCAATATATTTTATATCTCTCGGCTCAACGCCATTAGCAGGAACTCGTAACATCGGTATTTCACTACCTTGCCAGTACAAGAAACCGTCTTTACGCACAATTCCAAATCTTGCACAGTTCCACATTTGCCTGTCGAATTCCGCACGCACTACGTTAGTAACTTTTTCGCGTCCTTCAAACAGAAATACTATTCGTTTTAAAAGCCATTCTTCTGAAACAGGAGACTCTACTTCAACAATTGCACGAACAACAGAAAAGATATTTCCTCTGCAATTTCGTGCAGTTGACAATGCATCTATCATTTTATATTTCGGAAATTCAAAATGTTTTTCTATGACTGTTTCCGAAAAATTATCGTTCTCAATATCCGCATGATTTACTTTAACGGGAGAATTTTCCAATGCCTTTTTTGCCGCATCCAGAAGTCTTTGCTTTTCAACCTGCTTGTTGCGGAACCAATCTGTTGACCAGATGCGATAAAACTTCCAACCCATATTTTCCAATATGCTCTGACGCAATCTGTCTCTATCACGGGCAGTTTTAGAAGAGTGATAAGTCGCTCCATCGCACTCAATAGCAAGAACATAATCAGACGAATTAGGGCGTTTCAATGCCAAATCAATTTTAAACGACGAGCAACCAACTTGAGTATCTACAGTAAAACCGTGTTCACGTAAAAATTCGCAAACCTCCAATTCAAATTCAGAATCATATTGTTCAAACGGATTAGTTGCATCAACAGATATACTTCTTTCTAAAGCCGTAATACCGTTTTCTGCGTAGTCTAAATATTCTCGTAATAATCTTGCACCGACAGACTTTGTACGTGTTAGGTCAATGTCGTAGTAGTGCATTGAGGAAACTAACTGTACATTAAACTTTGCACGTGTAACAGCAACATTTAAACGCCTTTCACCGCCCTCGCGGTTGATTGGTCCAAAATTCAGTAATAATCTTCCTTGTGAATCTTTTGCGTATGCGATACTGAAAATTATTGTATCTCGTTCATCTCCTTGCACGGTTTCAAGATTTTTTACAAAGAACGGTTCTGCTCTATCTGACTTAAAGAATTCTTCAAACGCCGAATTTTTCTGCCTGCGTTTATAAATCAATTTCTCTATTAAATTCTGTTGCGAAATACTAAAAGCAACAACACCCAAACTCCGGCTCGGATATTTTCTGATATTTTCAAATACCAAATCTACGATACGTTCAGCTTCTATTCGATTTGTTTTGCTCTTTCGGTCAAATACACCTTCCACGTAATAATAGTCAACGCCTATTCCCGCCGAATCCATTTTTGCGGAAGGGAAAGTAACTAAATCGTTATCATAGAAATTTTTATTTGAAAATGAAATAAGTTGTTCGTATCTACTTCTATAATGCCATTTTAACCTTCTTTGAGGGAAGGAAGTAGAACACAAATCCAAAATCGATTCAAAATCAGTTATATCTTCACTTTCGTCATCGTCATCACTGTCAGTTCCTGAATTAAAGAAATTGCTGGGTGGCATTTGCTTTGAATCACCGACAACAATCAACTGATTACCTCTGTAAATAGCACCTATAGCATCCTGAGGAAATATCTGTGATGCCTCGTCAAAGATTACTACGTCAAACTTTATTTCCGAATTAAGGAAAGTACTAACGCTCAAAGGAGACATTAAAAAGCAAGGTTTTAAAGTCTGTGCTAAATCGCCCAACTCTGATAACAGTTGTCTTATACCTTTCTTTTTGCGCTTCTTCTCCCCTTCACGCAATAAAATAGCTATTGCGCTACCTTGTGCCACCATATCTAATCGAGGCCTTTGAGCGGATAATTTTGCTTTAATTTTTGCCTTGTTTATTTCAAAATTTAGAGTGTCCTTTTCTTTAAAACGTTCAATCATTTCATCATGAGGAACGCGCGCCAGCTCAATGAGAATAGGCGACTCATGTAAAACAGCGTCGACCCATTGCGAATAAAATGCTTTTTTATAAGTTGAAACTATTTTGTGCGAATCCACGTTTTGTTGAATTGCAAAATCTATATAAGACCGCAAACCGCTTTCTTGTAATTTAGTCAGCAATTTAATAAAATCGCACCAATTATCAAGTTTATCGGTATTTGTAAGACAAGTATTTAACTTATCAATCAAATCTTTGCAAGACGTACGGCAAATGTTATATTCGTTAACATCGAAACTATCCAACAAACGATTAAGCTGTTCTTGATTGTCTTTAAACGAACGTCTGTATTTTTCGGCTATTTGCCCGAACCGCATTTTTTGAGATGAAAATATCTCTAATGGCATATGCGTTAATTCTGTGATTTCTTCAAATCCAACTACAGCCGAAGTCAGCATATCCAATTCTGCAAGCAACTTCTCAAAATCAGTATTAACGCCTACATATGCTTTGCCAAATTTAGATTCAATTGCGTTCTGTTGTTCGTTAAACTCTTTTAGTTTTGCCTGATATTGACATAACGTATCAGTAGCATTTACAGCTTTCGCATACTTTATTTTTTTACCGTCTTTTTTGCAAAGTCTTATATCACTTATGATACGTTTATACTCTTTACCAAATAAACGAGAGAACCAGCCTCTGTATTGCTTGGTTAATTTTTTGTGAAGAACTTGTCCGTCTAACTTATATAAATCTTCATCAAACTCATTATCCAAAATATTTTTGTTATGCAAAATTTCTGTGGCAATAGTCTGCAACTTTTTGGTGATTTGCTCTACTTCGTCCAATACAGATATACTAAGCAGTGAAGGAGTTAAAAAATCACTTCTTGCGATTAATTCAAAAAAGCTATTTAATGACTGAGCGTCAATAATACAGTTCGCCGAAATCCCATAATTCGCTTTAATTTCTTCATTTATTTCCATTAAGGAACGGCATAGAATGATAACCGCTTGCAAATCTTCTTTGAGGCGCATTACTGTTTGATACGAGCTATCTGTATTGATATAACCATGCCATATATTTTTATGGTAATCTGCACCTATCGAATCTATATAACTGGTATAACGAGTTAAAAGATTTTCAGTAGCATCAATGTAGTTTTCGCCCTTATTCTTAATACTCTGAATAACAAAACTTATATCAGTTGCAGACCTACAAGCAGATACTTCCTCATACAATTGATAAAGTGTTTTATTTATATTGGGACGGATTTTATGTAACTCTACAGCGTAAGCATCTAGCTGTTGCTGAGCTTCTTGTTTTATCTTTAATTCTTTTTCAGCCTTATCCGATACTCCACTTTTTTGCAACCGTAATGTTCTGCAAAGTTCTTCTATTACTTGCTTTTTGTTTGCTTTATGGCTATGAAGTTCCAAACAGAATTCTTCAATACCTACTTTCTTTAATTTATCATAAACAACATTTAAGGCGGCAAGTTTTTCCGATACGAACAATACCTTTTTGCCGTCCATCAAGCACTCGGCAATTATATTTGTTATTGTCTGACTTTTCCCCGTACCGGGAGGACCTTGCAATACAAAACTTTTTCCTTCTTTGGCGGTTTCTATTGCTTCTGCCTGACTTGAATCGGCGTCAACCACATTGTGAAGCGCCAGTAAATCTGTTACTTTATTCGCTTGTCCACTTGTTGTACATAAAGAAGACGCTTCCCCTAACAATGCACGAACGCTACTGTTTTTAGCAATTTTTGCCGTATTTTCTTTCAAATCTTTATACATATTGATTTTCAAGAAAGAAAAAATGCCGATTTTACATTCCGTAGTAACTGTCCATCTAAGTCTTGCCAAAAGAGCGGAAACTTTATCTAAATATTTTTCTATACCGTCGTCTTCATCATATTCGGGAAATTTAATGCCGTATTCATTCTGAAGCTTGTATGTAAAAGTGGGATTAACAATTATATCATCGTCTAATACTCTTACATAATACGGCTCTACCGCCGATTGATTTTCAACCGCAATAGGGGCAAGCAAAATTGGCGCACGCATTTCAATCTGAGAGTCGTCGCTTTCAGTCCAGTGGATAAAGCCAAACGCAATATAAGCAATGTTAACACCAGTTTCTTCAATTGCCGTTCTTGCTTTTCTTCCTATACTTTTTAATGCTTGTATAGGTTTATTAGCTACGTTATAAGCAAGGATCTGATTTCGCTTTAATCTGCTAACGTATGTCGCAATATAAGCCTGCTTAGTTTGACGTTCTTGCTGTTCACCCTCTTCTTCGGTCTCCGACTCATCTTCATCGTCATCAAGTTTGGGATCATAAACTTCAAAAACAGCAGAATGCTCTGCTCTTTGGAAAAGAGTATTATAATCAGGAGCGACAATTTCTACCGTTCCTTGCTTAGAATCTTTAAAGTTGATTAAGTTATTCCTTTTTCCCGTATCAAGCAATAAATCTGCCCATTTACTTAATCTTTCAGTATCCATAAAGCATCCTTAGTATTTTAAATTATTTCTATTATTTACTATAGCTTTTTAGCAAAACCTATATTACCTCAAAGTGTTTTAACGTTTCTTTGATTGCCTCGACCATTGCAGGCGTTGGATGCGCTCTTGGTCTTTTAAGTTCTTCTACGGCGTTAGGTGCGTCGTACATAGGTAAGCCTAAATCACGCTTGACTTCTGCAATGTATGCCGTGTGGACTTTGAAACCGTAAGTCTTTTCAATATGGTCTTGAATTTTCTTGTAGGTTACTTTCTCTTTCGGCTTGCGCTCTTCGGCACGCTTGGCAATCTCTTTCAAAGACACTTGCCCTTTCTCTTCGCCGAACTCAACTTTTACGTTGATATGTCCGTCGGGTTTTTTGTGGGAAAGAACAACCAACGTCTCCACGTTCGCCGTTTGAGGGAACATATCGAACGGCGTCAGGCGGGTGAGTGAATAATCGCCGCGGGAAAGAAGTACGGAAACGTCGGCGGCAAGCGTGGCGGGATTGCAAGAAACATAAATGATTTTTTTCGGACAGGCGGACAACACGGCTTGGAGCACGCTTTTGGCGCAACCCGACCGAGGCGGGTCGAGAATAAGCGTAAAGTCCTTTTTTTCCTGTAAAAGTTGCGGCAAAATTTTCGCACAATCGCCGCAGACAAGTCGCACGTTTTGTATGCCGTTGCGCGCAAGTAAATCTTTTGCCGACTGTACCGCTTTGGGTTCGATTTCGATAGCCGTAACGGCACGGGCACATGTAGCCAGCATAGCGGACAACACGCCCGCGCCGCTATATGCGTCTACGATTTCTCCGCCGCCCGCTTCCCGCACGACCTCTTCGTATAAAAGCGAACGAACACTGTCGTTCACCTGAAAAAAGCTGTGCGGGTGCACGCACACCTGCAAGCCGTCCGCTTGCACGGGTTGCGGATTCCCGCCCGCAAGAACACTTTCTTCCCCTAAAATCCGATTGCCTTCATGTGTATTGAAATTGATATAGTAAGAAAATTTCTTTCCGTATAATTCATATAACCTATCGGAAAACGCGCGAATCGGATTTTCGTATTGTTTTCCGTTTACAACTACGGTTACGGTATAGTATCCGTCTATGACGCGCGCCGACAAATGCCGCACTGCCCCTTGGTGCGTTGTTTCGTTATACCCCGTGATTTTGTTATCGTGCAAAAAATCGGCAAACGCCCGTATGAGTTCATTGTTGCGGGCAAATTGAATGGGACATTCGCTTATGGGCACAACCCGATGCGAACCTGCGGCAAAAAATCCGAATTGCGGCGTATCGCCGCGTACGGGCAAACTCATTTTATTGCGGTAATTTTTTATCTGCGGCGACGGCACCACTTCGTCGGGTTCCACATGCAGTCCGCCCGCTTTGAAAAATGTTTCTTGTGCCGACTCCCGCTTAAAACGCAATTGCGATTCGTACGTCATATGTTGCAAATCGCAGCCGCCGCATTTTCCGAATACGGAACAAAACGGAACCGCTCGGTCGGGCGAAGGACATACTACCGTCTGCAACTTTCCCACGGCAAACGTGCGCTTTACCGCTATAATCAACGCGCGCACCCGTTCTCCCGTTATTGCTCCGCGGATAAACACGGCAAAACTTCCCACATGCGCAATTCCTTCGCCGTTATACCCCATGGCGTCTATTGTGATTTCCAACACGTCGTTCTTTTTTACGGGCGTGTCGGTTGCGTCAACTTTTTTCATCTTCGTCTTTTATTATCTCGATATCTTTTTCTCGGATTGTAACGATTTTATTTGCGCGGTCCTCTTTTCTTTTTGCCACCGCTCGCACAATTTCGGGCAGAAACAACGAAAATGCCGCCACAACGCAACCGAAAGCAAACGCCGCTTCCACACACCATAACGCACACAACCCCGCCGCAACGGCACCGCTTCCCGCAACAAGCACATATATCCAAAGCGTACTCGTTTTCTCTTTGAGAAATAGTCCCAACGCCACGGTAATCGTACCGAGCGCCACAAGCTCGGGTAGCACAAGAAACCGCATATCCGCAAATTTCCACAGACAATTCAGTAACAGTAAAATGCCTACTGCCGCCGTAATCACCGCCGCAACCGACAAAGCCATCGTTCGACACGTTCGATACAGTGTTCTGTACAGCATTCCCATAATCATCGCCGCCAAAATGCCCGCACAACCGACCGCCGCGCCGATTGCGCCCGAAAACAGCGGAAAAGCGAGCACAAGTCCGCCTACTACAAGCAGAATTGCACAAATCACGCATTTTTTTGCCAGTTTTTCCGACTGTTTCATATTTCCGCCGCCTTTATCGAGCGGAAAGCGGCAAATACCGTTTCCGTTCGGAAATACATTTATAATTGGGACGGATAATCTTTCCGTTGTTACTCAATTCTTCGATACGGTGCGCACTCCACCCCACAATTCGACTGACGGCAAAAATGGGCGTGAATAATTCGGTGGGAATCCCCAGCATGGAATTCACGAATCCCGAATAAAAATCCACGTTTGCCGATACGCCTTTATACATTTTACGGTGCTCGGCAATTACTTCGGGCGCAAGTCGTTCGATTTTTGTATATAACTCGTAATCTTCCGTTTTGCCTTTTGCTTCGGCAAGTTGCTCAACATACGATTTGATGATTTCGGCACGCGGGTCGCTAACCGAATACACCGCATGCCCGATTCCGTAAATGAGTCCCGATTTGTCAAACGCCTGCTTTTCCAACAATTTTTTCAGATAGTCGCGAACGGCACCGTCGCTGTAATCTCTGATACAGTGTTTCATATCTTCAAACATGCGCACCACTTTAATGTTGGCGCCGCCGTGACGCGGTCCTTTGAGCGAACCGAGCGCCGATGCAACCACCGAATAGGTGTCGGCACCCGACGAAGATACGACGTGCGTGGTAAACGTGGAGTTATTTCCGCCGCCGTGTTCGGCATGCAGAACAAGCATCATGTCCAAAATCCGCGCTTCCAACTCGGTATACTTTCCGTCCGCCCGCAATAGGTGCAACATGTTTTCGGCAGTGGAAAGCTTCTTTTCGGACGTATGCACATACAGTCCGCCCGCTTCGTGATAATATTTATATACCTGATACGAATAAACGCTGATAAGCGGAAATTGCGCAATCAGTTGCAAACACTGTCGCAATACGTTGGCAATGGAAATATCGTCTGCGTTTTCGTCATACGAATAAAGCGTGAGCACACTGCGACTCAATCCGTTCATCATATCGGCTGTGGGCGCTTTCATAATCACGTCGCGCACAAACGAAATGGGCAAGCTGCGCAAACCGCTTAACAAATCGGTAAAATCGGAAAGTTCTTTTTTATCGGGCAACGAACCGAACAACAGAAGATATGCCGTTTCTTCGAATCCGAATCGGTTTTCGGCGGTAAAGCCGCGCACGATTTCTTTGATATCTATGCCGCGATACCGCAAAATTCCTTCGCAAGGATGCCGTTCGCCGTTTTCGTCCGGGTCGGTTTGTCCGATAATGTCCGATATATCGGTCAAGCCCGCCAACACGCCGTTTCCGTGTTCGTCCCGAAGTCCGCGTTTTACTTCATACTGCCGATAGTATGTATTATCGATCTGCGTACTTTCTCTTGCCAGTTCACTCAACTTTTTGATTTTGGGCATTACCTTGTTCAGAAATTCGTAAAATTCCATTGTTTCACCTCTCGCAATATGGTATGTTTCGTTCGTCGTTTTGTTCCCGTATTTCCGCTCCCTTTCTCTTTTTTCTTTGAACCTTTTCCTTTTATTTCGGCATTGCCGCTTTTATTTGTCGTTCGGTATCGCGTTTGATTGCTTTTTCGCGCGCGGTTTCCCTTTTATCGTATAATTTTTTGCCCCGTCCCAGTCCGATTTCCACTTTTACTCTGTTATGCACGAAATAAAGTTTTGTGGGTACAAGCGTGTAGCCTTTCTGCCGTACTTTTCCTTCCAACTTGTCTATTTCCGTCCGATGCAGTAATAATTTTCGGTTGCGTCGCGGTTCGGGCGCAAACGAATTACCCTTTTCATACGGCGCAATAAAAAAGTTTTTCAGCCACAGTTCGCCTTTTTCGAGTTGACAAAACGAATCTCTCAAACGGGCGTTTCCCTGCTTAACCGATTTTACTTCGCTACCTTGTAAAACGATTCCCGCTTCTATCGTATCGGTTATTTCGTAATCGAAGTATGCTTTTTTATTGGTATCGATAATTTTTTTTCCGTCCGCCATCGATTTCTCCGTACACAGTTTCTTTGTCTTATTTTCCCACGCAGAATTTGGAAAATATTTCGTCTACCACCGATTCGCTTACGTCTTTTCCCGTCACTTTTCCGAGCGCTTCGAGCGCCGACCGTAAATCGGCACACACGCAGTCGAGCGTCAATTCGTTCACCGCTTTTTTTGCACGCAGTAAACTTTCTTCCGCTTCTTTCAACGCAGCAAATTGTCGCGCCGTGGTAAAACTGCCGCTTTTGTCCGTTTGCTCTTTTGCGATTCCGTAAATTTTTTCCAAAAGAAAATTTGTTCCTTCTCCTGTTTTTGCGTTTAATAATAGTGCGGAATCGCTCAAACTCTTTTCGACGTTTGCGGAAAGCGGCGATTTTGCAGAGTTTACCACAAAGACGGTCTTTTTGTCAACCGATTCTTCGTTTTTCGCGCTTTCTCTCTCCGAATTTTCATTGTTCTCCCGCTCTACATGCACAATTACGTCTGCCGACCCGATTGCCGTTTTGCTTCGTTCTATTCCCATTTTTTCCACACGTGATTCGGTTTCCCGAAGTCCCGCCGTATCAATTAGAACTATCGCCGTCCCCTTATACACGATTTTTTCTTCTATCGTATCTCGCGTTGTCCCTTCTTCGTCGGATACAATAGCTCGTTCTTCTTTTAAGAGCGTGTTGAAAAGCGTACTCTTTCCCGCATTGGTTTTTCCCGTAAGCACCACCCGCGCGCCTTCCCGCAAAATTCGTCCGCCGTTGTATCCTTCCGTTTCTTTACGGATTTTTTCCAACAACTTTTCTATGCTTTCTTCAAGTTCGGGTTTAGTCTGTTCTTCTATATCTTCTTCCGGATAATCGATACAAACTTCCGCTTTTGCCGCAATGGTTGTCAGTTCGTTATAAAACGATTCGGTAATATGTTTCGTTTTTCCTTCGCTCTGTTCGTATGCCGTTTCGAGTGCCGATAGATTTTCTCCGTCTATTAAATCTCCGATTCCTTCCGCTTGCGTCAAATCGATTTTTCCGTTCAAGAACGCCCGTCTGGTAAATTCTCCCGCTTCGGCAAGTCTTGCACCCGCCTCTAAAATTCCCATAAGCGCCCGTTCGGTTAAAACCCTTCCGCCGTGAAAATACAGTTCGGCACTTTCTTCACCCGTATAGCTTTTGGCGTTGTAATATATTACCGCCATTATTTTATCTTTCACCCCTGCATGAAATCTGCACGGAACCATAACCGCATGTTTTTTTTCATCCGAAAACGGATAATCGGTTATTTTTCTTACAAAATCGGCGCTGCCTTCTCCCGAAATTCTTATACACGAAATTGCCCCTTTTCCATAAGGTGTAGCTATCGCCGCTATTAAATCGTTTTTTTCTTTATACACAGTTTGTCCCTTTTGCGTTATCCACACTGTGGATAACTCTGTGGATAACTTCTCTTTTTACTCTTTATTTTCTTTTTATAAACAGCTTTCTTTTTGTGTTTGTGGATAAATTGTGCGTTCTTCCGTTTTTTTTTCTTTTCTTTATCCACAACTTACTTTTTTCTTGTAGCACTATATATTGTAGATTATGCTTGCCTTTTTCTGTCTTTTTTCTATATACATGTGTATCAACATATACACATACTCTACTTTTACTGTTACTAACTAAATATATATACTATCTTACTTAACAAAGCGGTTGTTTTTTCGGTTTGTTTTGTCCGCGTGGATAACTGTTAGGAGAATCTTTGATTTTTCTTATTAAAATCAATTTACGAACAATATCGGTATGATATAAAGGAACGGAAATAATCTGTTCCGATTCTCCGCCCAACAAAGAAATTGCTTTTTTTGCTTCTTGTATTTCTTCATCGCAATCGTTAGCTTTATATGCAATCATTCTTCCGCCTATTTTTACAAACGGCAGACAATATTCGCATAGTGTGGCAAGACGGGACACCGCGCGGGAAACAATTGTATCGTATAAAACGGTTTTATTCAAATCTTCCGCTCTCGCATGAACGGTTTGTATTCCGGTAAGAGAAAGACGACTGATTACTTCGGAAAGAAAGGTAATTCTTTTCTGTAAACTGTCTATAAGCGTAAATTCGTTTTCGGGCAACAGGAGTTTAAGCGGAATTCCGGGAAATCCCGCACCGCTCCCGATATCGGCAACGTGCCCTTTACAATACGGAAGAGCGGAAAGCGAATCGATGAAATGTTTGGTTTGAATTTCGTTCGGATCGGTGATGGAAGTCAGGTTGAAAAGTTTATTTTGTTCAATAAGATAATCGGAATAAGCGCGGAACTTTTCACAGAGTGTTGCCGCGCTTGTTTCGTCACAAAATTGCGTTAGGTAGGAAAAAAGTATTTTCATTTTTTTCCGTCGTTGATATATAAGATACCCAACGTGGATTTTCCGCAATGACTGGTTACGGTACATCCCGCTTTTGTTTCGATGATTTCTTTGAACGGTGCAAGGCGAAGAATTTCTTCTTTTACCGCTTGTACCGTTTGCGGGTCGGCATAGGTGTGCGTAACGAAAATGCGCGTATAATCGGGCGTATCGAAAGAAGTCAGCGTGTCGCTTACGTATTTGAGAATCACTTTATCAAACGCGCCCATATATTTTTTTCCCACAACCATTGATCCGTTTTTCACAAGAATCATCGGTTTGATACGGAGAACGGAAGCGGCGAATTTAGCTACGCCGCTGCATCTTCCCCCTTTGTGGAGATATTCCATTGTATCAACGACAAACGATGCCTGTACGGCGGGAATCCGAGAAAGAACGGATTGGTAAATTTCTTGATCGGATTTTCCTTGGTCGCGGAGATCGGCGGCATATAGAGCGAGGAGTCCCGTACCCGTGGATAAATTGGCGCTGTCTACTACAAATACGTTTTTTAATCGCAGGGACGCTTTTTTTGCCATTTCGTGACTTGCCGACATGGTGGCGGAAATATTGAAGTGAATAATACTGTCGCCGTTATCGGTAAAAGCTTTGAAAAATTCGTAAAAATCTTCTTCGCTACGCGCTGCCGTTTTGGGCAGAACTTTATTTTCTTTTACATAAGTAAAAATTTCGGGCGGGTTGATATCTACCCCGTCCAAAAAACTTTTGTTTCCCAAAGTAACCACAAGCGGCAGAACACGTATATTTCTCTGCAAGAAAAGATGTTCGAGGTCGGCTGTGGAATCACATGTAATTTGAACCATGATTTTCCTCCTGTTACACAAAAGAGCGGTTTAATCTACCGCATCGTTGGGATGATATAAAAAGGATAGTAATTTTTCGAGTAAGGAACCTTTTTCAACGGTGAGAACGCGTTTTCCGTAAACGTATTTCGTGGAATAGGGACCGTCTTCTCGGGAATCCTGACTGATATTGCGGTTATCGCCCAAAACATAAATGAATCCGTCTTCGATTTTGATTTCTTTACCGAATTCGATTTTTGAAAACGAAGGGCTGTTTTTGTTCATCGGTTCTTTGAGGTACGGCTCGCTTACGGGTAAAAACTCGTCCGTCCCCTTTTTCATGAGATACAAAACCACTTCCGCATCGTCGCCGTTGTTTACCAAATCGAAACGAATCGAGTCTCCCGCAACGGCAACTACTCTTTTTACGATGTTTTTATTTTTATTCGATTGAGAAGAATCTTCTTTTTCTTTGGTGATGATGACAATGTCACCCCGTTTATATTGTGTGGAAATGCGCAATAAAAGAATATGGTCTCCGTCGTGGAGAGTATTGAGCATGCTTGCTCCTTTTATTTCGCATAGCTGAAAAAAACAAACGAAAACCAGCAAAAAACTCAAAAAACACACGATAAAATAAAGAAGAGCGGTCAGATAAGGATTATCGGGCTTTTCGTTTTTAAGAAAGCGGTCTTTGAGAACGATTTCCCACGGCTCTTTTTTCTTTTTACGGTTTGTGGATTTTGCGGTTGCGGAATTTTCCATTTGATATCCTTACAAAAAAAGTAATGAAATAAATCGGTTTATACCCACAATAACGAATTGATGAGTATTTCTTCTTCGGCTTCTATTTTCATAAAAATAGCTTTATCCCAACCGAAAAAAGAACCTTCGTTGGATTTGAAATCGGAAACGGATAAAGAAAGTTTTGTCCAATCTCCTTCGGGAGATACCGTTTTGGTGCAGGTATACGTTAAAAATTGTTCTTCGTCGGTAACCGAAAAACAAATGGATTGTTTTACGGGAGAAAATAAAAGCAGTTGTAAAACACCGTCGCGTTCGCCGCTATACGAAACGTCGCCTATTTTATACGTGCAAAGCGCTTTTTCGGCACAGATTCCGCCTATATCGAACGGACCGGTTTTGATATGCGGTAAAGAACCGTCTTCTGTGAAAAAATCGTCTATTCCCATATCGCTGTCGTAAATCAAGCGGCGCTTGGAAATGGTGGTGGGCGTCACGTTCAACATAGAAGGAATCTTTTTGATTACGGGAGAACTGCACAAAAACCCGTCGTTTGTGCGGATACAAGCAAAACTGTATACGGGTTTATCATAAGAATATACTTCGGTAAACCCTAAAAATTCGTTTTCTCCCGATTTTTCCAGTGAAAGGATTCGCCAATTCCGAAAAGAAGAATTCGTAACGCCGTGCGAAACGAATAAAAACGTTTCCGCAACCGGATGCGTGCATTTGAGAGAAAAATACAATTTATTTTCCGCTCCGTTTGCCGTAAGAACGGGAGAAGGAGCAAAATCATACAAATCGGAAGGATTGTCTTTATCCAGATATTCGGAAAGAAATAAATCGAGATTTTCCCGTATTTCTGCCGAGAGCGAACGGTCGGCACGCGGCGCGATATACAGTGCGCTTTTTCCTGCCGATTGTTCGTTCAGATAGCAGATATTATCCAATGAAGAATCGGAATCGTTGGAACAACAGAGTTGCAAAAACGGAACGCGCAAAAGCGGTGCGTAACCGGGAACATCCAATGCAATGGAAAGAAAACCCGAATCGGGGTCATCCGACGGCGGATAAAATCCGGGAGAATACAAAGAAACCGCGCAAACGGGAAAATCGCACACGGCGGCAGAACGGAAAATCTGCGCGCCGCCGATTCCTTCACCTAAAAGAGCAATGCGGGAAAATCCTTCGCTTTCGGCAAATGTAATAGAACGCAAACAAACGGTCGTCCAAACATATTGACACGATTTTTGCGGTGTGGGAGCAGGTTCGTATAATAAAGACGAATCGTAATTCGCAAAAGAAAGAACATTGGGATAAATGGTAAAACGTTCGCGTGCAAAAGCGTTTCCCGCATAATCCACCGCAAGTACCGACCAACCTTTTTCAAGCAACGGTAAAAAATCCGTGGAAGAAATATCCTGTTCGGGAGAAAGCATTACAATGACGATTTTATCATTATTGCAAGAAGAAAGCAATGCACGGGCATAAATACGCGTGCATCCCACGGCGGTTGTTTCACCGTTGAAATATACGTGTTTTTCTTTTCCGAACGGCGTTTCGAACGTGCAGATTTCGGTTACGTCCAAAGGCATTTCCGATCGGTTATAATCCGCCCAGAGATTTTTCGGGGATACTACCATATAGGCATTTTACTCTTTTTCCGCAAATTTGTCAAGCGGCAAATGCGGGTTGCAAAAACTGCCTGTGTTCTGGATAGCAAAGAAAATCCGAGTGTGAAAAAAAGCGTTGCGTTTACAGAGTAAGCATGATACAATAAAAATATGAAAAAAAGAACAACAGACAAAAAAACGGCGGTCGTAACGGGAGCAAGTAGCGGAATCGGGAAAGAAATTGCCGCAAATCTGACGGAAAAGGGATATACGGTGGTAAACGTTTCCCGTACAGAGAGCGAAAATGCCGATTTTTTTCCGTGCGATTTATCCGACCCCGTGCAAACGGAGAATACGGCAAAGCAAATCATTCAAAAATACGGCAAAATCGATTTGATTGTAAATAATGCGGGATTGGGAATTTCGGGTGCTACCGAATTATTACCGCAGGAAAGCGTGCGTCACGTAATGGAAGTAGATTATTTTGCGCCGCTTCTTTTTACGCGGGCATTGTTACCTGCTGTTCCTGCGGGCGGAAAGATAGTGATGATTAGTTCCGCATGCGCCTTATTTGCCCTTCCCTACCGCGGCGTATATTGTTCCGCCAAAGCGGCGCTCAATATGCTTTCGTTCGGATTGCGCATGGAACTGAAACACAATCAAATAGACGTGGTGTCTGTTTGTCCGGGAGATATTCGCAGTAATTTTACGGAAAACCGACTCAAATATGCGGATACGAACGAGCGGTACGGAAAAAGAGTGGTCGGCGCGCAAGAAAAGGTGGATAAGCGAGAGCATAAACGCATGGACGTGCGTAAAGCAAGCAAAAAAATCAGCAAAATCATTCTGAAAAAGAAAGGCGCCCTGTATATTGTAGGCGCCAAATACAAGCTTTTATATTTTTGCTCTCGTGTGTTTTCACAGAATTTTATGCTGAAAATGACGAACAAAATTTTTCAGCCCAAAGAAAAGAATTAAATGAATTACGAATTTGCCCGCAATTTCAGAAGAGCGGCGGTGTCTATTTTACTTACATTGGTATACGGGAAACAGGGAATTACAATAATTTCGCTCGGAACGGCAAATTCGGACAACTTTTCCCGTATGATTGTGTTCAAGCGTTCGGGTAAATCCGAATCCGAACTTTCAACGAACAATATAAGTTGCTCTTCTCCCGAAGGGGAAGAAACGGGAACGGCACAGACGCCCGAAACGCCGTTTTGTGCGGAAACAAGTTGTTCGATTTCCAGCGGATATACGGGAATTCCGCGAACTTTTATGATACGTTTGATGCGGGAAATAAAGTGTACGTAGCCGTCGCAATCCACAAAGCCGAAGTCGCCTGTACGGACGTAACGTTTTCCGTTATGCGTAAAAAAGACTTTTTCGGTAGCTTCGGGGTCGGACAGATATTCGCTCATGAGCGTATCGCCCGTTACAGCAAGTTCGCCTTTTTTGTCGGCAGGAAATTCTGCGGGCGGATTTACCGAAAAATCGAAAGCGGAAACGGAAATTCCGTTCAGCGGCTTGCCTACCGTTTCGTTTTTGTTGGCGGCATAGGTATTTACCGAGCAAACGGTAACCGTTTCGGTAAGACCGTATCCTTCAAATAATCGGCAACTGCCGCCGCCCTCGGCAATGCGTTTATCGAATGCCTTCAAAAGCGTATGCGGAACAAAATCTCCGCCCACAAAGCCCACAACGAGCGATTGCAATTTATCGCCCGCAAACTTCGGGTGTGATAAAAGCGCTTCGTATAAACGGGGTACGCCGATGATAAACTGTACGTTTCCGCAAAGAATTTCTTTAACAGCCGACGCGCGGTGAAATTTGGGAAACAAGACGTTTTTTCCGCCGTGGCAAAGCATGGCATGAACGCCCATGGCAAGACCGAATCCGTGAAAAACGGGTAAAACGCTCAACATGCCGCAGTCGGTCACTTTTTGCCGTCCGAGGATATCCAATCCTTTTTTTGCCAAGGAATTAACGGCGGTTGCGGAAAGTCCGATTACTTTGGGTGTTCCCGTTGTTCCGCCCGATTGCAACAGAATTGCCGTATCCTGCCCCGCGGGACATACTTTTTGTTGTTCGGGTACGGTAACGCCGTGCGGATTTTTAAGAAAATCTTGCAAACGCAACAGGTTTTTGTTTGGTTTGGGTAACGGATTTTTTAGTGAATAAAGAAATCGTTTTATTTTGAGAGATTGAGCGGGCGAAACGGCGATTACGGCGGCAAACGGACAAGTTTCCGCTGTTTTTTGCGCCGCGTCGCCTAAAACAAACGCAATACGACTTCCCGATTTTTCCATTGCGGTGCGAATTCCGTCGGGCGGTGTGAGCGGATGTAAGGGAGCAAATCGCAAATTTGCCTTCGATACGGCATAAAGAAGATATACGCTTTCGGGAATATTGGGTAAAACCGCCGTGACGGCTTCTCCTTCTTGTATGCCTACCGATTGCAGTGCTTTTGCATAGCGGGAAACTTCTTTTTGCAAAGTGCCGTAAGAGATGTTCATACCCATAAAGCGTAACGCCACTGCATTGGGAAGAAGATTTGCGATTTTTTCTACGGGCGCATATAAAGAAGAAGCGTTTTCGAATTGTTCTTTGTTGCGTATGCGCAGTTCTGCCGACGTTAAAATGTTTTCTTTGCTGTTTGACATGATTTTCTCCGTTTTGTTGGTATTTACGTGGGATAAAATTTGTATTTTACGACTAAATTACCCGATTTGCTAGAAAAAGCGTATACCCATAAGCATACATACGAGTACCGTAATCAGCATAATGACGGGTTGATGCAAAAGGTAGAACCACACCGCTTTACGCCCGACAAAGCAAACGGGGCGAAACGGTTTTTTGGTAAACAGGGGCAAATACGGTTTGCGCTTTGTATATAAAAGCATACCTCCTCCCGCTCCGAGCAGGAAAAATCCGCCGTACGGCATCAATCCGAAACAGTCGGCGCCATAGTAACGTGTGCCTATCATCAAGCGCAGAAAATCGAGAAAACCGATTTCTTTTCCCGTTAGGTTGGTATTCGGATTGAGTTGTAAATTGTAAAAGTCAAGCAAAAGTCCCCATATAAACAGAAGAATACCCAATCCGATACAAGCGTAAAGCGCTTTATCTTTGCATAAGAACGAAAGCAAAGCATAAAGAAGAATACAAACGGTAAGGCAGTGCAATACGCCGAAAATGATTGTGATATCGAGTGCAAACAGCTTGTCCGCAATCGTGGTGAACAGAGAAAGAACAACCGACGCGATGCCGAGCTTGATTCCCCGAAACGTATTGTTGTGTGAAAAAGACGAACTGATACCCGAAAGCGTGAAAAAGATACAGATTACCGTTAAACGCAGACACAAACGGAGCGTCCCTTCCCACCACGTATCGTATACCCAGTTGCTTAAATTCTGCAAAAATTCGGGGGCAACTTTATTAAAATTATTGCTCCACATCGGCAAGCACATGATATCGTAGGAAAAATGGTCGAACATCATGAGAATTACGCATAAGCCGCGCAAAAAATCCAACCCGTGAATTCTTTCTGCGGGTTCGCGGTACAAAGGATAGCTTGTCCGCACGGTATTTTGGGGTTCAAATGCGCTCTTCAATAAATTTTACCGCCTTTCGGAGTGCGGCGTTTGCCGCGGGGGTGCCTAATAAAAACTGATATTCGTGTCCTGTTTTCTTTTCGGAAGGAAAATATGTTTCCGCAGGTACGTTTTTGCGTTCCAACGCCTCGGTCAGTTCGAGCGATTGGCGCAAAAAGGGGTCGGAATTACCGCATGTGACGAATGCGTCGCAGTAGTTTTCGGTGATATGCGAAATTACATTCAGTTCGTCTTTACGTGGGTAATTGTCGATTTTTTTGGTGTTGGTGTATGCCCACAAAAAGGTGCGAATGGCGGGAAAGCGGGAAGAAACTACCGTGTTCGGATTATAAAAGCCGCAACAGAGTAATATGCCGCGTAGATTATCACGAGTGATTGGCGGCACGATTTTCACCGTGTTCCGATAAGATTCATTGCACACGATTGCCGCATATTGAGAAGCAATTTGAGCGCCGGCGCTGTCCCCCGCCAGAAAAATGCGGTTGAAATCAAGGGAAAAACGGTCGGATTGGTCGCGCAGAAATTGCAATGCTTCTCCGATTTGCAAAAGCGGACCGGGATAGTGTTGGTCGGGAGCCAAACAATAGTTTATGCTCACCACCGCCGCTTTCGTTTCGTCGGCAATAACATGTGCCCAGGTACGAACGCACGATTTATCGCCGCCGACGTATCCACCTCCATGAATCCACAGCACAATCGGGCACGGTGTCTGCACGTCGTTTGCGGTATAAACGTCGAGCACTCCGTTCGGAAATACGCTGCCGTATTCGATATCTTGCAATATGCTTGTGCGGAGCAGATAATCATTGGGAACGGCTCCTTTGTTTTTGAAAAAGTGACGTATAACGTTTACGCGGGCATAATAACTGTTGCCGAAATATGCGCATAGAGTGGTGAGCACAATCAACAATGCAATAATTATCGGTAACAATTTGTGCCCTCCTTCTTTACGCAACATGCGTACTATTACTGTGTTGTATATTCCCATTAGATGGAAAACGTTCCGACGGAGTTGACAACAGCACATAGCAAGTCGTTTTGCACTTATATTATAGCACGGAACGAATAAAAACACAACCGATAGAAAAAAACATTGTCAACATTTGCAAATAAGTTATCCACAAAAAAATGTGGATAACTTGCTTAATTTGTGGATAACTTGGGAAAGTATGAGCATATACATAGAACGAAATCAAAAAATGATAATACAAATAAAATTCATGATTTTTTACAATACTTCGTCTTTATTGACAAAAAAATCAGGCATCGGAAATGTGGTAAAAATATTTTATTTTTTGAAATTATGAACTATTTTGCATAAAACAAATTATTAAAAATTATGAAACAAGGGAAAATCCGAATTATTTGAATATTGTAAATATTTTCAATAATATTTAATAAAAAGTAGAATAAAGTTAAGGAAAAATCGAAAAATATAATTTTATGAATGATACTAAAAAATATATAGAATCCATAATTTTTTATATATAATATTTGGTAAAGCTGTTTTGGTAAAGTTGATCTGACTTATTAAAATATTCTAAAAATAGATGAAAATATTTATTGTTTTGTCATTTGAAAAGAAAAAGAATTTAAGCCGGATGAGTTGAAAAACATTGCCGAAAATCTATTTTGCAAATGTGGACAAATGGCGCGCAACAGAATTGTGCATAACCAAATATAAAATTAAAAAACTGTGTGAATAAAAGCGCGCCGAGCGAGCGTAACGGAACGGTGTATCGATTGGGAACAATGAGAATCTTACAATACAAATAGTAAATACACGTATTTAAGGGAGAAATGCTATGCGGCTTTTTGAGCGGATTCGGCATGCGTCCAAAGAAGAAAATGATGAAGGGTGAGTAAAAACTTTCGGTTAGAAGAAAGAGAGCGATAGAAAAAAATGAATTTTTCATGGTTGAATTGTAAAATATTGCTATTATGATGTAAAATTTGTTGAAAACATACAATAACAGTTTTAATTGCAAGAATAACGGCCAAATGGATTCTATATGCAAGAAAATAGTTATGATATTATATGTTATTAACTGTGTAAAGAGAAAAGCAGCTATCGATTTAATACTGAATTTAAGAATAAACCCTGCAAAATCCGAAAATAAAGAAATTGCGGACATTAAATTGTTATTATAGAAATTGAACAAAAGAACCGCCAAAGTCCGTGAGAAATGTTGGCGGGTATAAAAGAGCAATAAAAAAATTCTGTTTTATGGCTATGTCCCTTTGTCTGAATATGCCCTTTTCAGACAAAATGAGGCGAAAAATACTCGACTGAAAATTTCTTTATTTCAAATTTAGTTATATTATAATAACAAAAAAGCATTGATAAATCTTGGCATTTTGATGAAAGAAGGTACCTTTACCGGATGGGGCAACACGATTGCGTGTCGGCGCAAGATTTGGTGCCGACTAAATACAAAATGTAATCCATATAAGAACTTATGCGTCCCCTGAAATTTGTTACAAGTGTTTCATTTTTTGGCAGCAAATTCAAATCATAAACCGTAGTGAAAAGAAAGAAATTGTAGCGTGTAAGGAAATGATTCGGCTGGCGAGTAACCCCCGGCGAGATAATAGACGTTTAGTGGATAGATGATTTAGAGCGAGAACTAAAAAAACGACTTGGCGGGAAATGGCAAGAAAAGATTAAGAAGCAATATGCCGTAAAGATAAGGGGACGCAGGCGTAAAACAATTTGATTTAGAAGAAATCAAGATTGCTCCTGCGCATTAGTTATAATATAATAATTATATATTGAAAGAAGGTGTTTTTTATAGTGACAAACCTGCACTAAATACAAATATAGTTATGAATATATAACCAAATAAAAGAAAATGAGCAAATCCTGAAAAAAAAGTTTCACATAAAACATTGGATAAAAAGTTTTGGTAAGTTTGCTTTTGGAAGTTGTTTAATTCATCATATACAATAATACTGTTTTGATTATGATGTAGATATTGAAAAGACGTGGATTTGCTCTCTCATAAAACTATTACAAAAAACAGCCGAATACCTTGTTTATGAGTATGGATTGTTTCCCGTTAAACATTTTTCAAGCTATGGTGTAGATGTTATTTGCTTTAATGTGCACTATGTAGATAGAGATTTTGCTTTGCCGTGAAAAAAATTTGTAAAGTTTCAACGTTCATAAAGAATATCTATTTTTTTGTTGTTTGTTTCAAAAATACAGTATAGCATTAAAAGTTTACAACCGAACAGAAAATATTTTTTACGCGAATAAAAGAGTGAGTCCAAGAAAAAACATGTTTACGAATAAAAGAGCAGTCCATAGCAAATTTTAGAACTTTTCTTTATGGAGCCTTCATAAATAATTTGTGAAAGCATACATTTATTTATTTCATTCATTTACCTTTTTGTAATGAGAAAAATGTTTCACGAAAATTTGGCATGTTTCACATGTTTAACGTGAAACATTTTACTTTGTCAAGATTGAAATAAAATCTTCCTATTTTGGTATGCGCAACCCCTTTTTAGAACAAATTCGTATGTTTTTCAGTACATAAATATAGTAAATACTGTATCCGGATAGATGAAAGCAAAAATCAAATAGGCAATGAAGTATATGGCTCCGGAAAGAAATGCCGTTTAAGATAAGCAGGGAATCCCCTATTTTTTATCAAATACGTATAAAGTTAAAAACAAATAGCATTGATAGGTATCGGGAAATACAAAAGCAAACACAAAATGTTCAAAGCAAATAAAAAATGTTCCATGTTGTTACACGTGGAACATTTTTTATGCGTATGGGGATTGAAATCAGTCTTCCTTTTTATTCTTTTCCAAAACTTCAATCAGTTCTACAATGCGGTCTAAATCGTCCCGATTGTAATAGTCAATATAAATTCGTCCGCGGCGGTCGTTTCCCAAAGCCGAAACTTTTGTAGAGAACGTGCGTTGCATGCGGGCGATTAGGTCTTTCAGCTCGATGCTTTGTTCTTGTTTGGGCTTTTCTACTTTGGGAGTAAGAAACGCTTTTACCATTTTTTCAAATTCTCGAACGGAAACTTTATTGTCGATACCGTTTTTTGCAAGCGTGAGTTGTGCTTCGGCATCCTCTACAACTACCAAACATCTCGCATGTCCGGGACTTAAACGTCCTTCCGCAACTAAATCGATTACCGGCTGGGAAAGTGTTAATAATCGCAACGTGTTTGCTATGGCGGGGCGGCTCTTTCCGATACGGTCGGCAACTTCTTCTTGCGTATATTTATACTCTTCCATAAGTTGCTTAATCGCGTTTGCCGTTTCAATCGGATTGAGGTCTTCTCGCTGCAAGTTTTCTATCAACGAGATTTCTTTTACTTGCTGTTGTGTGTAATGGCGAACGATTGCGGGAATCGTCATGAGTCCCGCTTTTTTTGCGGCACGGAATCTACGTTCGCCTGCAATAATCATATAACGGTCGCCGTTAGGAACCAAAATGATAGGGGAGATTACGCCGTGTATCCGAATGGAATTGGCAAGCTCATTCATAGCAGTTTCATCAAACGTCTTTCGCGGTTGATTGACATTCGGGTCAATTATGTTCAATGAAATTTCGGTAGGAACGCCGTCTGCTTCCGATTTTTCGGCAGTCCCTTGCGTATCCAAAGAATTTTCATACTCTTCTTCGGCGCCCGATAGTAGCGCACTTAATCCACGGCCCAAGCCGCCCTTTTTGATAGCCATAGGTTTTTCTCCTTGTTTGTCGATATGTTTATTATACTACATTTCCGTTTTGCGGTCAACAGATTAAAAGAGAATATCAATTTTCTTTTATATATAGTTATTATAATATAACTAGATATAAATAATAGCAGAACGTAACGTACCTTTTATGATTGGGGATAAAGCGTACGTATAGAAAGAATCCGAATAAATGAAAAAACAGAAGCGAGCACAAGAAGTAAAACGGAGTAAAAACCTTATTGAAGAAATTGGAAAAAACAAGCCTATTTGATTGCTTTTTTGGCGTAATACGACTATAATATAGGCGATAACAAAACAGGAGATGTTCTATCATGTTAAACAAAAAAATTGCGGAGAAAATTAACGAACAGGTGAACAAAGAATTCTATTCTGCATATTTGTATTTGGATTTTGCGAACTATTACGCTGCCGAAGGGTTAGACGGTTTTGCGCACTGGTATGAAATTCAGGCACAGGAAGAACGTGACCACGCAATGATGATGCGTCGCTACTTGATTGACAACGGAATTGCGGTGCGGTTTAATGCGTTGGATAAACCCGATAAAACGTTTTCGGATACGACGGCGCCGCTCGATGCGGGATACGCGCACGAACAATACGTAACGTCGTTGATAAACGATATATATGCCGAAGCGTTTGCGCTCAAAGATTTTAAGACCATGCAATTTTTGGATTGGTTTATAAAAGAGCAAGGGGAAGAAGAAAAAAATGCCGAAGATCTCTTGCGTAAAATGGCATTGTTCGGAAAAGACGCAAAGGGACTTTATGCGCTCAATCAGGAGCTTGCCGCTCGTGTATATGTGCCGTCGCAGACGGGACCCGCCATGTAAGCGAAAATTATTAGTATTACTTATAAATACCATAAAAAGAAAACCGCCGTTGAAAGAAACGGCGGCTTTTCGTTTTACTTGTTGTTTTGCGGCATAGGGGCGGTATAAAAGCCGAGTTTATGAAAATCGTACCAACCTTTGATTTGCGGCTCGCTTGCTACCGACAGCGCGCGCAATACTTCTTGTGCGAATTCGAGTGCGGCTGTTCCGTTGGCGGTAATGATTTTATTGTCCGAAACCGCTTGTTTATGTATAAAATTCGGCGCGTTCGTGTAGGCAGAGTATTGTGTCAGTTCGGTAAAATCGTTTGCCGTGTGTTTGGCATGATTCAGCGCGCCCACCGACGCCAGAAACCGACAGGCATCGCAAACGGCGCCTAATACTTTGCTGTTTTGTATGCAGGCGTCAATCAACGGCTTTATTGTTTGGGCGTTTTCGTTATGCCAGGATAATCCGCCGATCAGAATGAGCGCGTCATAGTTATGCGGCGCCGTTTCTATGGTATAGTCGGGCAAGCACCGCGCACCGCCTATGGAAACGACGGGTTCGGCGGAAAGGGATAGGATTTTGTTTTCAAATTTTCCGTTCCCCAACATGGATACGGCGGACGAAAGATAGGCAAATTCCCAATCCGCCCATTGCGGTAACAACATGTAAAGAATTTTTTTCATATTTTGTACTCCGTTAAAAGTTTTTTTGTCCAATCAAAAAGAATGGCGGAAAGTTGATCGATTTCTTCGCAAACAAGTGTGTCTGATTTGTTATATCTATCATTATGATTCTCCCATTTGATGTCGGTTGTACTGCAAACTTTCTTGTTCAGTATAGCACAGTCTGCGTTATTTTTCAAGGAAAAACCCAATAAGAATTTCTTATCGGGTTTTGGAGTTATAGGAACGGTTTACGGTTTGATGACGTTACGTTTGGCAATCAGATACGTGGCAGTGAAATACAGAGCATATACCGCCGTGATAATGAGAGCAATAACCGTTGTAACAATCGGAATACGTAAAGCGGTTTGCGCAAAACCCGAGAAAGCAAGGATTTTTCGACAAATGATTCCCGTGGGAATACTCAACAGAATGGGCAATGCGAACGGCAGGAAGAAAAAGAAGAAAATCTGCTTGAAAAGAGTGTTGTTTTGTTCTTGCTTATTTGCGCCCAATCGGAAGAGTACGTCGTAGTGTTTTTTGTCGTCCGATATTCCCGATAATGTTTTGAGTGCAAGGATTGCCATTGCCAGAAATACGAATACGGTGGCGATATAGAGTGCAGATACTACGAACACGGCGTTGGACGCATTGAATTGCAGGCGGTGATATTCGCGTATATTAAAATCACAACGCTCTATGGTATATTGCCCCGCTTGAACGGTGTATGATAAGTCGGTACGTAATGCGTTGGCATTGTATCGTTTATCGTCCAATCGGAACGCTATGCCGTAGTCGAGAACGGGGAGCCCTGCGACGAAACGGTCGGGTACTATCGCAAGAAAGAACCGTTGCCCGATGTTGGGGCAGTTTGGAATATACCCGTGGAACGGAAACGTTTCTTCGCCAGAGCGGAGCACGGCTGACGAAAAATCACAATTCTCTACCCGGTCACGGTCGTATGCGATAAAAAAGCCGTTTTTTGTATCTACGGAGCCGATTCCGATACTGCCGTATAAGCGGTTGAAATCGCTTTGCGATATAAATGAGTCTTTGAGCAATTCATAACCTTCGCCCGACCAGGGAGTGAATCCGTGCAGATAGGAACTTCCGTTCGTGTAAATATTATAATCGAGTCTGTTTTTTACGGACACATACGTATTGATGAGAGTTTCCGCCTCATCGAACGAAATGGGGTGGGTTGTGTCCGCCGCATATTCGGCACGGATATCGAACGGGTACTCGCGGTCGAGTCGTTCACGGTTGCTCTGCTGTTGCGTGAACGACACGTTGGCGCCGATTACGGCAAACGAAAGCAGAAAAGACAGAGCGCCCGCAAGCAATGCGTTGGCGTTCATTTGCGCCGAAAGGCGACGGAGCGTAAACGCATTTGTGCCGTGATTTTTGATACGGTTGCTTTTGAGCAGTAAATTCACTACACTTTTGGCAATGCTTACATGAAACAGAACAATCGATACGGCAAGAAGAACAAGCGTTATAAAGAGAATAAACCCTGCGTTATCCGACATATCGCCTATGGTGTGAGCAAACAGAATACAGGCGCACACGATACCCGCAAGCGATATCGCCGCAAGTATCAGCCAAAGCAACGGATATTTTATCTGTTTGTCCGATTTTTTGTGTACGTGCAACAGATTGTAAATACGCACTCGTGACAGATACAGCGCCGACGTGCCCGATGAAAGCAGAAATAATCCCGTTACAAGCCCTACGGTGAGAAGGCACCCTTTCAAAGAATAAGAACCGAAGGAAAACTCCGTTTCCATTAAATTGGCGATAATCGCCGTTAACCCTTGCGAAACGCCTAATCCGAGAACAATGCCCGTGCCGAGCGCAGCAAACATGAGAAAACACGTTTCGAGTATGAAAATGCGCAGAATATTGCGGCGCGTCATGCCCAAAATGAGATAGGTGCCGAATTCGCGTTTGCGTAATTTGAGCATGAAAGACGTGGCATAGCCGAGTACGAATGCGACAATCAAAGAAACGAGCACGGTAATGGCAATCAATCCCGCCTGAAATTCGCTCATGGCGTTTGCTATTGCAAGAACCTGTTGGTTGAACAGTGCGTTGTTTACGGCAAACATCAGCGCAACGGTAAGCGATACGGTGATAAAATAGATGAGATAATTGCCGATTTGCCGTCGTACGTTCCGAATGGCAAGTTTAGCGAACATCTGCGTCACCTCCCAGCGCCGCAGTGACCGACAGGATTTCGTTATACATCTGTTTGCCTGTGCGTTCGCCGCGTATCAGTTCGCTCCATATTTTTCCGTCTTTGAGAAACAACACGCGACTCGCGTAGCTTCCCACCACGGCGTCGTGCGTCACCATTAAAATGGTGGTGCCCAACGCTTCGTTCATCAGTTGGAAGGTTTTGAGCAGGAGTTTGGAATTTTTGCTGTCGAGCGCGCCCGTGGGTTCGTCGGCAAGTACGAGAGAGGGGGAAGTAATGATTGCGCGCGCGCACGCGGCACGTTGCCGCTGTCCGCCCGAAAGTTCGTTGGGAAATTTGTGCAGTTGGTCGGCAATACCCAATTCGGTTGCCACATTGTGCAGTTTCCGTTCCGTTTCTTCTACGGACTTGCGTTGCAGATTGAGCGGGAGCACGATATTTTCGCCTATGGTGAGCGTGTCAAGCAGATTGTAGTCTTGAAACACAAAGCCCAGTTTATCGCGGCGGAATGCCGAAAGTTCGTTTTCTCGCATTTCGCACAGGTTTTGCCCGTCAAGCAGGATTTCGCCCGAACTGACGCGGTCGATTGTGGCAATCACGTTTAAGAGCGAGCTTTTTCCCGAGCCGGAAGCGCCCATAACGGCAACAAATTCTTTCTCGCAGATATCCAACGAAATGCCGTCGAGCGCTTTGGTGACGACCGAGCCGCCGCCGTAGTGTTTGGTTACGTTTTTTACGCGCAAAATGGTTTGCATGTTTTTTTGTTTGCCGCCTGTGCGGCAACCTCCTTTTCCGTTGTTACGAAAAGGATAGCACAAGTGTGTTGATTTTTGTCTAACGGCGCCTTACGGGCGCCTTACATTTTCGTAATAATCGGTAAGATTCGAGCAGGCAAGGTCTTAAAAAGCGGCGAATTTACGGAAAACTTAACGTAAAAACGGTGCCTTCGCTTGGCTGTGACGATACCGAAAGAGAAATATCCAGCCGCTTGCAGATTTCGGATACAATGTACAGCCCCATGCCCGTGCCTGTTTTTTTGCCCGCTTCTCCCGTGAAACCGCGGTCGAAAATACGCGGCAATTCGTGCGCCGCAATACCCGGTCCGTTGTCCGAAACGGTTAGAATGCCGTTTTGCGCCGAAAAGGCAACTTGTCCGCCCTTACAGTATTTTGCGCAGTTAATCAAAAATTGCCTGATGACAAATTCTACCGCTTTTCCGTCGGTGTGCGCGGTAAAATCACCTTGGGTGCAAACCGAAACCTTTGCCGCAAGCAGAATCTCGCGCTGGCTTTTAATTGCGGAATCGATAATTTCGGCAATGGATACCCGAGAGATTGCCGTGTCGGTTTCGCTCGTGCGCAGGCGCGCGTATTGCAAAATGGTGTCGGTGAGATTATCGGCGCGTTTGAGTTCGCGTCGCAATTTGGTTTCGTCGCAACCGTTATCGCAGATAAGCGAACAGGCGGTAAGCGGCGTTTTGATTTCGTGAATCCACTTTTCCACCGAGGCAAGATACTCTTCTTTTTCGCGTTTGGCGGTTTCCGCCGCGCCGATTGCCGCGCGCGAAACCTCGCGCATGATTTCATAGTATTCGCGCTCGGTGGCATCGCGCGGCAGTTCGATTAGCTCGCCGAGCAGATATTTTTCTTCCAGTCCCGCTATATCGGCATGTAATTTTTTCAGTTTTCGATTAGTGAAAAGATATCCGAGCGTGTAGCGCACGGCAACAGTGCACACAAAAACGCTTTCACTGCACCACAACAGCAGGGTTGTTGCGCCTGCCAGATAGGCAAAAACGCCCCATCCGATTGCGAACATGCCGAAAAAGCAGAGAACAATCGCTTTGGACGAAAGATAATCGCGCCACTTCATAGCCTATACCCCACGCCGCGCACCGTGCGGATAAAGTCCGCCGCGCCGATATCTTTGAGTTTTTCGCGCAAACGGTTAATATTTACGTATAAGGTGTTTTCGTCTACATACAGGCTGTTGTTCCATAAATCTTCAAAGATATTTTCTTTGGTACACAAGTCTTTTTGCATTAAGCAGTGCAAAATTCTTGTTTCGTTTTTGGTGAGTTCTACGCTTTTTTCGCCGAACCGCGCCGTCATATCGGTATAATCGAGCGTAAGACCGCGTACGGTAACGGAAGTTGCCGCGCGCTGATTGAGAAGGCGGGCGATTCGCGCCAACAAAACGGACGAATTGTACGGCTTTCGTATGTAGTCGTCGGCGCCTACGCCGAACCCCAGCAGCTCGTCTTCCGCCGAATCGCGCGCGGTAAGAAAAATCACGGGGACTGCCGACTGCATGCGTAGCTTGCGGCAACGCTCGAATCCGTTTTCGTCGGGCAGATTGACGTCCAGTAACGCAAGGTCGCAGGGCGGTTCGTCTGTAATGCGGTAGCCGTTGGCGGTTAAAAGCGTGCACAATTCTTCGCGTATGCTGTCGTCGTCTTCGATTACCAGAATTTTTTTCATAAATCGTTCTCCCATAGTGCCGATACGGGTATTATACGTTTGGGGACGTAGGTCTGTCAAGAGAAATCCCGTGCCTTATCCCGAAGGGGGAGTTTTTAGCAAATAAGCGCGATTTGTCACAATATTGAATAAATTTGCCATATTAAAACAAGTATAGCAAAAACATGCAATTCCATCATGATTTTTCGGCTTTTTTGCGGACTGTGTGATGCGAATTACGGCAAAATAGAAAACGCCCGCAATGAAAAGGGCGTTTTCGGAATCGATGCTATGTCTGTACGGAAAATCAAGAAAGATTATATTGATTGCCTACGAGATATTGCGTGAGTTTGTCGGGCAGGATTTTTTGCGAAACGTAGTACGCTTTGTTTTTGATACCCGAAGCGATGACCGTGGGCGGGTTATCCGCGGCAAGCGCTTTGCATATGGTATCGGCAACTTCTTCGGCTTCCATGCCGCCTTGCTCTATGCCGGCGAGCGTTCCTACCGATTTGTCGAGGTCGGGAGAGTATACGCCCACCCGGTCGGCGGAATAAACTTTCCGTTTATAGGTGAAACGGGTGGCGGTACCGCCCGGCAATACGGTGGTTACGCGAATTCCGTACGGATTGACTTCGAGATTGAGTTCTTTGCCGAGCATCATGAGTGCCGCCTTGCTCGAAGAATAGAAAGCGTCGTATGCAATGGGCAACACGCCGCCGATAGACCCGATCAGCACGATTTTTCCGTATTTCCGATAGCGCATGTGCGGAAGTACCGCACGAACTGCCGCAAGCGCGCCGAAAAAATTTACTTCATACAGATAGCGGTAGTCGTCTTCTTGCGCACACTCCACGGGCGCCGCCATGGAAAATCCCGCACTGTATACCAGCTGCTCGATTTTGCCCGTCTGTTCGAGAATTTTCTCCACGCCGTCGGCAATGGTCTGCGGTTTTGTTACGTCCATTATAATCGACGTAATACGTTCGTCGGGGCATGCCGTGCGCGCGCCGCAGTACACTACGTTGCCTTCGTCGGTCAGCTTTTGCGCAGCGGCAAGTCCGATTCCGCTGCTTGCTCCTATAACCAATATGACACGTTGTTTCATGTTTTGTTTCTCCTGCGGTTAGTTTGTCGAGTAAAAGAAAAGATTATTCGCTTTTTGTAGACAAATCACTGCCGAATATGGTAAGATTAAGCGGTCGGCAGTCGCTTGTTTTTTCGATAAAGGGTTATAGAGATTGTCGTTTGGGCGTATAATATGAAGATGATTACCACGGAATATAAAATAATTTCGGACAAATTGCCGCCCGCATTCGACGGGTTTACCATTGCGCACGTTTCCGATTTGCACAACCGCGAGTTCGGCAACGAACTGATTGAACGCGTCGCGGCGGTCAAACCCGATATTATTGTGATTACGGGCGATATGATTCACATAGAAAATCAGTCGGCGGCGGCGGAAAAGTTTGCTATGGGCGCCGTACAGGTGGCGCCCGTGTATTATGTTTCGGGAAATCACGAACGAGTGCTCGATTGCTATGCGCAGTTTGCCGATTTTTTGCGCGATACGGGGGTGCGCGTTCTCGATAACCGATACGAAGTCTGCGCACGCGGCGACGATAAAATTGCGGTGTTGGGACTGTGCGACCCTACCTTTTTCGAGAAGGGAAAAACCGATTTTGTTGCCGAGTTGAACCGACAGTGCGCGGCAATCGAAGAAGAAGGAATACGCTATACTATATTACTTTCGCACCGTCCCGAGATGTTTGAACGGTATCTTGCGGCGGGAGTGGATTTGAGTTTGTGCGGACACACGCACGGCGGGCACGTGCGCCTTCCGTTTTTCGGCGCATTTTATGCTCCCAATCAGGGCTTGTTTCCCAAATATTCGGACGGCAAATTCACTCGGGACGGAAAAAGCATGGTAATCAGTCGCGGACTGGGCAAAAGCAGTTGGGTGCCGCGAATTTTCAATCCGTCCGAACTTGCCGTAGAACGGTTGCTTGTTAAAGAAAAAGAGAACGTGCAAACGGCGCAAACACAGAATGAGAGCACGGAAACGGACATAAAACAAACGAATGCGGCGGAAGAATAGATTCCGCCCGGCAAAAATTCCGAAGTTCAAAACGCTTTTATCTATATGAAAAGGCGTTTTTTCTTTTGCAAATAAAAAATAAGAATACGGTATCTACAAATGTATGCACGCAAGAATGTCGAAAAATGTCGAAAACAATTGACAGGATTTTCCGGTTCGCGGTATAATAAAAATATAGTTGCAATCCCACAAACGTGGGAAAACGCAACGGTATTATAAAAACATACGGAGATGGGAAAGAATGCAAAAGAAAAGTGAGCTTTGCAAGAGGCTGATTGTTTTGCTGTTGGTACCTGTACTGTTGTTTACGATTACGGCATGCGGGCAAAAGTACGTGCCGCCGCAAAACAATATTCCGCCTGTGGAAACCGACGACCCGTCGAACGGTGACGAAAACAACCCTTCGGACAACGAAGAACCGAACGAACCGCCCGCGGAAGGTGATACGGGAGATAACAAAGACCCGAACGGCGAAGAAAATCCACCGCCCGAAAATCCCGATACGGGAGATAGCGAAGAAAATCCGAATCCCGATACGGGCGACGACAACAAGGAGCCCGACGAAGGGGACGAAAAAGACCCGCCCGTGAATCCCGACGACGGAGAAAAGCCGCCCGTGAATCCCGACGACGGAGAAAAGCCGCCCGTCGACCCCGACGATAAAGACCCCGAGCAACCTACCGAACCCGAAGAGCCCGATGAACCCGAAAAGGAAGTTTTTGCAGGCGTTTGGCGCAGTTGGGTAATAGACGAAACGACGACGGTGCACGTATACGAAGTTACCATAGACGCGCAGGGCAACGCTACGGCAAGCTATGAAACCGACGGAGCGGAAAGCAAATCGGTTGCGGCGGTGTTTTCACCCGACAGCAAGCAAATCACGTTGACCGACGGCGAAGGGGACGATAAGCAAACGGCAATCTTTGTTTACGACGGTCAGGCGTTTACGGGGAAAGGATTTGCGGGAGAAACGCAGAGCTTTTCGGCAAAAAGAGAATCGTATACGCAATTTATCTATGAAGTGTGCGATACGTTTACGGGAAGCGATGCCACCTATGAATATAGTTTGGAATTTTCGTACGAATTCGATTATTTAGACGTTATGTGTACCGTGTCGGAAAACGGGGACGATACGGGTGCGTTTTTGACGGTATATTCGGTTTGTAACGAAGAAATTATTTTGAGTGACGATTTGCAACAAAAGCAATACCGTTTGCAATATGATTTTTCGGCGCGCACGCTAACGTTTGCCGAAACCCCGTCGGGCGCAAAAAACGTTGTTCTGCGTAAAGAAGATTTGAAAACCCCGCCTGCGGAATATGCGGGCGCTTGGTCGGGGACGGACGGAGAAGTACCGTATGCACTCACGTTGAACGCCGACGGTTCCTTTTCATTATATATACAGGGAGAACAAAAAACGGGAGAATACACCGTTTCGTTTACGCAGACGTCTGTGTTGATTGTGGGTAAAGATACGATTTACGGCAGTGCACGGTTTTATATTACGGCGGAAGGGAAGTTGTTTTCTCCGCTCGGGTTCTTCGGCAAACCGATATTGTTGGAAAAGTCTGCTGCGCAGGCATAGAACAAACCAAACAGAAACAGAACAAACGGGAGATTTTCTGCGGAATCACTCCCGAAATTCAGATAAGTTGCATATAAATCGGTCGGAAAGGACTGCCTAATAGTGTAAGGCAGTCCTTTTTTGTAGCTACGACAAAGTATACCCGAACGGTAAGGTTGAAATTTAAGCGGGTTTCTGTGAAATTTCCGTGACAATCGAAGAAAATGAGGGCAAAAAAGCCGCAATAACATAAACTAAATTGCATATAAATGGCATTTATCGGGGGGGGGTCTTAAAAATTTATGTATTTATTAAAAAAAACTTAAACTTTTTTTAATTTTGGTATTGACAAACGCCGATTTGTATGGTATGATTATATCAATGAACGGAAAACTTGCGTTTTGGGAGAAACAACCGAATCGGTTGGGAAAATGGTGGTTGCCCGTTTATATAGCAAAGGGGCATGGTGTCCCCGTTAAGGAGATAAAAGAATGCGAAAAAAACTATCGGGATTGGGTATGGCGCTTATGTTGGCGCTGTCGGTAGCAATGGGAGGCAGTATGCTGGGTTGCGGCAATGAAACAGACGTGAAACCGGGGGAAGAACCCGTATATACTTCGGATGAAAAATTCGACGTCGGCATGTGGGTGGGCATTTCCGACCGCCACGTTGTGTATGACGATTTCGGCAAAGAAGTCAGTTCGCGCAAACTTTCGGACGCAGAGTTTTTGGAAAAGTATCGCGAAATTGCCGACGCGGGAATTACGATTGCGTTCCCCGGCTACGACGTGATGATAGACGGCAGAGCGTCGTATAACTTAAAGGCGCTCAAAGCGGCGAAAGAAGTGGGAATCAAGCACATTTTGGGCGACAGCACAATCCGCGACTATTTGTGGCAGACCAAAGCATTGGTGGAAGGCAAAATCGCTACGCGCGAACAGTGCGTGGAACACGTAAAAAGTCTGCTTAAAATGTATACCGACAGCGAATATTACGACGCGCTGTACGGATTTATGATGAAAGACGAACCCGATATGACGCTGTTCGATACCATGGCGTTTGCGCAAAGCATTTTCAACGAAGCGGCGCCCGACCTGATGTTCTACGGCAATCTGTTTCCCGTAATCGCTACGGGCTACCAGCTTTCGGGCACCAGTACTTCGGTAAGTTACAATGCGTATCTCAACAGTTGGTTTGATAAAGTGGGCAATAACTACGTGTCGTACGACCATTACCCGCTGTACGGCAGTTTAGACGAAACGAGTTTTGAAGCATCGTTTTTGTACAACATGGACCTCATGCGGGAAAAAATCCGTGAAGAAGGCAAAAACCGCAAATTATGGACGTTTTTGCAGAGCATGTCGTTCGGCGGCAAAAACCGCGAATTGCGCAGTAAGGCAGACGCGAGCATGCAGGCGTATAGCTTTCTTGCTTACGGCGGCGATTGCATACAGTGGTTTTGCTATTCCTGCCCGCCCCCGTCCGACGGTAGCACGGCGTTCGGGAACAATGCGCCCATAAACCGCGATTTGGAAAAAACGGCGGCGTATACCTACATTCAGCAAACCAATGCCGACGTGCAGGCGCTTATGCCCTATTATAAAAACTTTACCTGGAAGGGCGTAATGCTCGGCAATATAAACGATACCGAAGATAATTTCAGCTATCTCGAAGGCTCGCCCAACGTGCTCGAAAGCGGTAAAACGCTCACGGGAATCACGGGCGAAGAAGATTGTTTTGCGGGGCTGTTTGAAGACAAAGACGGCAACGAAGGGTATATGGTAGTCAATTTCACCGACCCCGGCAAGAATCTTTCCAACAAAGTCACGCTCACGATTAAAGATAAAGGCGCCGTAGTTGTGGTGAAAAACGGCGTGAAAACTACGGAGCGCGTGAAAAAAGGGAAAGTTACGCTCAATCTTGCCTGCGGCGAAGGCGCGTTTGTGATTCCGTACTAAAAAAGGGTTTTCCATAAAAAAATAATCTTATAAGGAGAAAACAGTATGAAAAAGTTTGTTTCGTTTTTGATTGCGGCGGTTCTCTGCGTGAGCGTGTTTTCGCTTACGGGGTGCGCCGTGCAGGCGCCTACCGAAGAAGAGAACGGCGGCAGTTTGGAAGGCGTAGAATTTACTCCCAAAACAGGCGAAATGTATGCGGGCACCAAAGAAGGCAAAACCGCAATCAAAATCGCGTATGCCACGGGGTATAAAGACGCCTGGATTCGTCAGGCGGCGCGCGCTTTCTTGCTCGACCCTATTGGAAAAGACTACTATTTTGTACTGACGGGCGATTCGGAAATCACCACGGGCGTGAGCAGTAAACTCGAATCGGGCAGGGGACTTTCGGATATTTACATGATACTTGCGTCGCCCTGGTACAGCTATGCGGCAAACGATAAGCTCGCCTCTTTGGACGATTTGTACGAAATGCAGATTCCCGGCGAAGACGGCAAGGTAATCGATAAAATCAGAGGCACGTGGAAAACGTACGGCAAAACCACCAACAGGGGCGAAGAGCATTTCTATTCCTTCCCCTGGAACGAAAACGTAACGGGTATCGTTTACAACAAAACGATGTTTGACAAATACGGTTGGAAAGTTCCCACCACCGTTACCGAGTTAAAAGAACTTTGCGAACAGATTGTAAAAGACGGCGAAGTGCCCTTTGTGTACCCCGGCAACGTGGGCGGCGGCTATTGGGACTTTGTGGGCACCAACTGGTGGTTGCAGTATTCGGGAATCGATAAGCTTAACGAATTTATGGGCTTTGCGTCGCCGGAAGTGTATAATCCCGATATAGAACCCGGACTCGGAAAGAAAAACATGCTCAAAACGTTCAGCGACTTGATTGTGGAAAACCGCACCAAGTACACGCTTCGCGGTTCGGCAAGTAAAGACCACCTCAAAGCGCAGGTTTCTTTTGCGCAGCGCGAGGCGGCAATGATACCCGACGGCGTTTGGATTGAAAAAGAATCGGGTCAAGTGATTACCGACGAAATCCGCATGATGCGCGTGCCGTACGTAGACGGAGCCAAAACGGACGCGAACGGCGTGATAAACGTGAATTACAGCGGGCAACCCGATATGTCGATTGTGCCCAAAGAGGCGGACAACGTGGAAGGCGCAAAGAAATTCCTTGCGTTTATGTGCCGCGACGATATGTTAAAGCAGTATACAAATCTTACGGGCGCACCCCGTCCGTTCGATTACGATATAAGCGAATGCAAAACAACGCCGTTTGTAAAATCGTGTTTGGATATTTGGGCAAGTTCGGTAACTTGGTTTGAAAATTCCACCAGCAAACTCTGGACGGCGAATAAACTGGGTAAATTCCAAACTACGAATCCGTATACCACGTTGCTTGCAAACGCAGACACGATTACGGCGAGCAGCTGGTGCTCTTCGGAATACACGGCGGTAAAAAATTCGTGGGACGACTTTGTTTCGTCGGTAGGCGGCATTTAATATGGCGGTTTTAACCAAAGCCAAACATAAGCGAAACAGTAAAAGCGACGTTGTGTTCATTTGCGTAATGCTTTCCGTTCCGTTGTTGCATCTGGCGCTTTTCTGGGTTTATATCAATGTGGATACGGTGTTTTTATCGTTCAAACAGTTCGATATGAATTCGGGGCAATGGGTATGGAACGGGTTCCGCAATTACGAACATTTATGGAATGAGTTTCGGCGGACGGGCAGTGTGCTACCGCGGGCGCTGGTCAATTCGTTTTCTATCTTCTTGTGGAACGACTTTGTAATTGTGCCGATATCGCTTTTCTTTGCCTACGTGCTGTATAAAAAAATGCCGATGGGCGGCGTGTTCAAGATAGTATTCTTTTTGCCGAGTATTATATCGGCGGTGGTACTCACCCTGGTATTCTCGTTTATGCTCGACGGTTCGTTCGGCTTTATTCCCAATATGCTCAAAAAAATAGGGTTGGAACGTCTGGTGCCGTTCGACGGTTATCTCGGCGATAAAGGCACTGCCTGGTGGATGGTTCTTTTGTACGGCTTGTGGTCGGGTATCGGATATAACATCGTGCTCGTATCGGGCGCAATGGCGCGGATTCCGCAAGACGTGATAGAGGCGGGCAAGCTCGACGGACTCACCATGTGGCGCGAATTGTTTTCGGTAACCATACCCATGATTGGCTCTACTATCGGCACCCTGTTGCTACTCGGCACAACCGTTATATTCACTTACTTTTTGCAACCCAAACTGTTGCTCGGCAGTAATGCCGAAATCGTGGGCGGCTACACCATTGCGTTGTATATTGTAAACAACGTGCGCGAGGCAGGCACGGCGCAAATGGCAATGGGCGCTACCGTAGGTGTTCTGTGTGCGCTTGTGGGAACGCCCATTGCGTTCGGAAGTCGCAAACTGATAGACAAATTCCTGCCCGCATACGAATACTGATTTCTGTTTTACCGTACTCAATCGGCGCAAATCCAAAGTCGCGCCGCGAGTAAATAAACTATCACCAAAAGGAGAAAGGAAAATGAAGAAGAAATTGTTGGCATTTCTTGTATGCGTCTGTTTGGCGCTCGGCACGTTTACATCGGTTTCCGCATTTGCGGGAGTCAACTTAAACTCGCCTACGGGAACCACGGGACTCATTTCGGGGGGGGGTATAAATAGTGACAATTTTGTTTTGAAAGATGATGCCGACCCTTCGGCGTACCGCTATTCTGCGGGAAACACAACATATAGCTTGAAAGGTGTAACGGGTGTGCATAATGTGTCTATTCGTGACCCCTTCCCGTATGCCGATGTCACGCAAGGCAGTAAATTTGTTATGCAAATTGACATACATGATTTTGGAGCAAACGGTAATACATCGCTCTTTACGCTCAATCCGTTTTATGACGGAATCGACTCGACAAGTGGCGGAACTGTTAATAACTATAACAATACTTTATCGGCGGTAGTATTTATTCCCGGTGTGGATAATACGCAAATTCATATGGTGCGTGGAGCAGCAGCGCCAAATGGTGCCACATATTGGTTGCCTGACGAGGGGGAAGAAAATGGGTATAAAAATGTGACCCCCACATCTGGCGTAACGGTCGCCGAGTTTGGATTTCAAACGGATATGCTGACAAAGCAAAAAGAAAAAGGACATGATTATGTGACTTTTTGGTTTGAGTTTAACGTCAATGAAGAAAAGTCTATGACGATTTTTGCCGGGTATGACGATGGAACAACCGAAAATTTGGAAAAAGTTGAATATGGCACAATAAAAAATGCTTTTACAATGCCGAAAGATGCAACTTTGGCGTGGATGTGGCAACCGTATTGCGAACTTGAATTCGATAATTACAAATTGTATAGAATTGATTCGACAGAAGAAAAAAAAGAGTATATTTCTATTGGATTTGAAAAAGGGGAAGAAGACAAGTTTACAAATGCTCTTTCCGGTCCCGGTCAAGCTACTGATGGGGTCGGCTGGGCAGGTTATCGGGGAAAATTGACAATTAACCCGGCAGGAGAGCAAAAAGTAAAATCGGAAATAACTGTTACCAATCCTGCCGCCGACGCGCGTATTGTATCCAAAGCACGGCTTGCGGTAGACGATAGTTTAGACGAAACGTTTGTGATGAACGCAGGCATGAAGATTGACAGCTACGGTGAAAACAGCACGCGCAAAGCGGGCATTGTGTTCGGCTTAAACGACGAAGACGATAAAATCACGGCGCCGAGCAAGGGTGCAAGCCTTGTATATCTTACAGTCAAAAAAGAAGAATCTGCACAAAAAGTGTATCTCGGTGCGGTGAATATTGCCCCCGACGGCACGCAAACGCAAATAGGCGAAGAAGTATTGCTCGAAGGCGTTACGGTGGGCGGTGATTACGTGCAACTCGAACTTATCGGCAAGAAAGACGGTTCGGTAGACGTAAAAGTGAACGGAGCCGAAACGCCCGTAAACTTTGCGGGAATTAAAGCGTCGGGTGTTGTGGGCTTTGCTCATATCGGCGAAGGTAATTTTGGATACAAGATATATTCACAATTCTCGGTAACGGGATACCGTTATGCCGAAAACGAAACGGAAGAACGTATCAGCACCACGTTTGAAGGCGGCTGGATTCCTTCTTATAAATTCAACGAAAATTCCACCGTTTCGCAGCACGGCGGCGCAGTGGAAGGCGGACACCCCGCAGTAGGAATGGAAGTGGAAGACGGAAAACTCGGTTTCTTCGGAACGGGTACGGGCACGCGTCTGCTTACCAAAAAAGAATATGCCGACTTTGTAATGCAATTCGACTATATTTCCATGCCGTACGGCGAGCGCGGCGAAGCCAACGGCGACCGTTACAGCGGATTGTTTGTCATGTTCGGTGCGGCGGGCAGCGGACTTTTGGGAGAAAGTTACGCGTTCACCATTAAAGAGGGCAATTACAGTGACTTCCACGGCACTGCCGAATCGCTTATCACCACGGGCGACGCTACCAAACCCGGCAAAAATTTGGACGGCTCCACTTTGTCAAATTGGTCGGCAATGAACCCGCAACCCGAAGAAGGGGCTGTTCCCGAAGATGCGCAATTTGTTCAAAAGGCAACGGGAATCGAATACTATCAGTTTGCCGACGAAGAGAGCAAAACCAAAACGCTCTATAATCAGACCACTCGTTTCAAATTGGTGGTGAGCAACAACAACGTGGCGCTTTTTGCGGCGCGCGTTACCAACGGCGCTGTGGGCGCCTATAACAAAGTGGGCAGCGGCACGGTTTCCGATTCGTTCGGTTACGTGGGATTCGGTACCGACGAACCCGCTTGGTGCATGGTGGATAACGTTTGTATTACCCCGCTCGGCAGAGAAGTGGTGCTCGGCGAAGGGAATACGGTAGACACGATTGCCGACGACAGTGCATACGAAGTAGACCCTGCCGATATGGACGCTGACCCCGAACCTACCGCCTTGCCCCGTCCCGAACTTACAGCGGACGTTGCCAATAAAAAGGTGACTTGGGCGGCAGTGGAAGGCGCCGCCGAATACGAAGTAACCGTTTCGTATGAAGGCACCAAAAAAGAAACCGTAACGATTACGGCTACCGAATTCAGCATGGCGGAATACGAAGACGAAGGCGAATACGAAGTTGCCGTACAGGCGCTTCCCGAAGACGAAAACAGATTCTTCCCCTCGCGGAGCACGGTGAAATACGTAATCGGCAGTAGTACGACTCCGGGCGGCGATGACAACAAACCGGGTGACGGCGACAACACGCCCGGCACAAATAAGCCCGAAGAAAAAGGGTGCGGTTGCGGCAGTACCGCGAGCGCGGCGGCAGGCGGTGCGGCGGCGGTGCTGTTGCTTGCGGGCGCGTGCGTGTTGAGCGTTCGTCGCAGAAAAGCGTAGAGAAAAAACAGCCTTAATTCGATAAGGATTAGGCAAACGGGAAGAAGGGGCGCGCCGCTCTGTGCGTTCCCCTTCCGTTCCCTTTGTTTGGGGCGAAAGATGCTTCGAAAACAGCATTTTGGCGGACGAATGCCCGCAAGATTTTAAGGAAAGGAACAACTATTTTGAACGCAACAAAACATAAAATCAAACGCGGCACGGCAGATATCATACTCATAAGCATTGTATTTGTTATTTTCACGGTGTATGCCGTTTCGCTGTTGTTTCCGTTTTTATGGTGCCTGATGAATTCGTTCAAAACGCAGGTGGATTTTATTCACAACGTAAACGGATTGCCGCAGGGGTGGACGTTTGAAAACTGGGTGAACAGTTTTTCGTTACGTATCGACGGCGGCGTAGGCGTGCCCATGATGTACGTAAACAGTGTAATACTCACTTTGGGTTGCACGTTTTTGAGTTTATGTTCGAGTTCGGCAACGGCGTACGTGCTTTCCAAATATCGCTTTCCGGGCAGAAAAATTCTGTTTACGGCGGCAATCGTTATTATGATGATTCCCACAATGGGGTCTATGGCGGCAATGTATCGCCTGTATAACGATATCGGGCTTATTAACACCTACACGGGCGTATTGATTACCGCTCTGGGCGGATTCGGCACGGGATTTTTGTTGTTGCACGGATTTTACGGCAATCTTTCTTGGGGATACGCCGAGGCGGCGCAACTCGACGGCGCGGGTCCGTTCCGCATTTATTTTCAGATTATGTTGCCCATGGCGGTGCCCGCTCTCGTTTCGGTGGGTATTTTGCAAGGCATAGGCTATTGGAACGATTATTTCACCATTTATATGTATGCGCCGCAAAAAGCGACCATTGCGTACGGAATTCAGCGCATCAATGCCGAGGCGGGCATAAATATTCCGCTTGTACTTGCGGCAATGATGATGTCTATTATTCCCGTACTAGTTGTGTTTGCCTGCTTTCAGAAAGTGATTATGAACAACACGTCGGTGGGCGGACTCAAAGGATAAGCACAGATAAACGTTTTAGCAAAGCCTTATAAAAGGCGGGAGGAAAAGCATGAAGAAATCTTTGGCGATACTGTTTGCCGCAATTCTGTCGGTAGGGTGTTTGTTCGGTTGCGGCGGCGACGGAACAACGGTTACACCGCCGCCCGACGGCGGCGACCCTATTGAACCCGTAGACCCCACGCCCCCCAAACCGCCCGTGACCGAAGTGGTAGACAACAAAACGTACGATTCGTTCTGGATGCGGAATCACGACTACAAAACCATGCCGATAGCGGTGTATAACGGGATTCCCACAAAAACGGGGCAATACACCTACGATTATCTCCAATCGGAACAAACGTATATCGATTACAGCGAGGCGCGCGTAAATACCTTAATGGGTTTATACGAAGGCACGAGCAACGCGGTTACGGCGCTCAATTTTTGCCAAAAGTATTCGCTTGCGTATCTTTTGCCCATGAACGCGGAAGTGATTTCGTCGGCGAATATCAAAAGCCTGATATATGCAAAGAATTACGATGCGTTTGCGGGCGTTATGCAGTTTGACGAACCGGGGCGGATTCAGTTCGAGAATCTGGCGGCGGGAAAAGAAAAGTTGGCGGAAGCCATGCCCGAAACAACCACGGGTGCTCTGTGGCACTGCAATCTTTTTCCCAAATATGCGGCAAATTGGCAATTTTATTACCGTACCCGTGATAAATGGGAAGCCGCCAAAGCCCAAGGCGACGATAAAAGCGTGGGCTACACAATGGAACAGTATGTAGACGATTATCTGGAAATCTGCGACCCGCAGGTGTTGAGCTACGACTACTATCCGTTATCCAAGGCTTTTCCCAATTTAAGCACGGGATATTTTGAAAATCTTTCTATCAATCGGCGCAAAGCACAGAACGTGCACATTCCGTTTTGGGTGTATATTGCCACGTGCAAGTACAACAACAACGTGCGTATTCCCGCATGCGAGGCGGACGTGCTTTGGCAGGTGAATACCGCGCTCACGTACGGCGCCAAAGGGATTCAGTACTTCACGGGCGTGGTGGCGCAATCGGCGCCCGAAGGGCAAGGCGAGCAGTTCAGCGGCGCCATGTTCGACCTGGCGGGCAACAAGACCGAAGTATACGACTACGTGAAAACGGCGAACGTGCAACTTGCTGCGGCGGACGAAGTGTTGATGTGTTCGTTGAGCAAAGGCGTGATTCCGGTGGGGAGCATGCCCAGTACCGAAAAACTTTTGCCCGACGATTTGTTGGAATCGTACGGTTTGCTTGCGTCGGCAACGGGGAAACATTCGCTAATCGGTTGTTTCGACTACAAAGGTAAAAATGCGTTTTACATTACCAACAACAGCTTAACCGAAAACGAAACGCTCAATCTCACGTTCACTCAAAGCGTAAACGGCAGCGTGGTGCAAAAAGGCAAAAAAACCGAATTTTCGGGAAGTACCAAACAACTCACGTTTGCGGCGGGCGAAGGTGTGTTGGTAGTGCTCGATTGATTGCGTTTGCGGAATCGGGATTGCAAACGAAAGGAGTAACTTTGTATGATAAATAAAGTACGCAAACGGACGGCGCTTTGGAGCGCGGCGATAGGTTCCGTTTTGCTGGCGGCACTGTTGTGTTTTGCGGCCATAGGCGGCGGCGCTACGGCGGTGGCGGCGGAAAACAAGTTGGACGATTTTGTAGAAGATTTCGAAAGCTACCAAACGGGCAACTACATCGAACAAACCGAAACGTTTGCCGATACGTGGAGCAACAACGTATTGCGCGGCGGCGAAGCGCAAGGCATGGACGCGCACCTGCGTGAAAAAGCGCGCGTGTCGTACCAAACGGGAACAAACGGCAATAAGGTGCTTGCGGTAAACAACACTTCGGGTGCCGACACGTTCTTTTATATCGGACCGAAGGGCGACTTCCGCGTGAAAAACTTTACCGCGGAGATGAAAGTACGCTTTTTAACCGAAGGCGTAGCCGAGCGCAGTTGGGTGGGATTTTCCGTCCGCAAGAAAAACAACGTTCATTACACGGGTACCAACAACATGGTGTTTTTCGTGCAACGTTACAAAGCCAACGCGCAGATTACGGGGCATGCCGTTGTGATTCAGAACGGCGGCGCGGCGGCGGATATATCCGATATGTACAACGGCGGCTTATACGGCGAAAAACTCACGCTTTCCCGCGAAACTTACACGGTGCCGGGAGTGGAAGCGAATGAAGATTTTGCGGATTTCGTCAACGTGAAACTGGTGGTAAACAACAAACGATACGTTTTATATGCCGACGACACGGCGGTACTCGATTGCACCTTTGATATTCCGCTTTACGATTACTTCGGGTACGTAAGCATTAACTGTTGTACGTCGAATATTCAGATAGACGACGTGAAAATTACGGTTGCGGACGATTCGTTGCCGCCCGTTATTCCTATGCTTTCGGCGCCTGAAATTACGAACGACGCCGCGGCAAAAAAGATTACCTGGAAACGCGTGCCCGACGCCGACGGCTACCGCATTGCATACGGGGACAAAAGCGAAATCGTATATGCTACGTCATTCTCGTATGAAAAATTACCCGCAGGCGAGTACGACGTAACGGTTACGGCGTTGCCCGTGGACTCGTTTGAATATCGCGAGAGCGAGCCGAGCGAAGCGGTGCACATAACGGTAGGCGGAACGGCGAACGGCGGCGACAAGAAAGGTTGCGGCAGTTCCGTGGGGGCTACGGCTGTGGGCGGAGGCATTGTGCTTGCCTGCGGTGCGGCGGCGTTGTTGTGCGTACGGCGTAAGCGCATAAAAGCGTAACGCGATGATTGGGAAACAATCGGGGAGAAGAAAAAAATGAAAAAGGCATTGGCGGTTTTACTGGCGGGTATGTTGGGTTGTTCGATTTGCGGTTGCGGAACCAAAGACGACAACAAAGAGCAAGAGGAACCGAAAGAGAAAATGGAAGAAGTGGTGGATTTTGTAATAGACGTGCCGCAGGGGCGCGACGCGGTGGTGTTGCAACTCACCGATATTCAGATTATCGATTCGTCGCAGAAACGAACCGAAGGACGGTTGCCCGCGTGGTCGACGGAGTGGTGGAAACCCGAGAACGTGGAAGTTCGCGCATTTAATCACATGCGGGAAATCGTAAATCGCGTAAAGCCCGATTTGATTGTGCTTTCGGGTGACAACGTATACGGCGAATTCGACGATTCGGGCACCATGATACAGCGACTGATTGCGGAAATGGAAAGCTATAAAATTCCTTGGACGCTTACGTTCGGAAATCACGATAACGAAACGCGCAAAGGCATAGAGTGGACGTGCGAACAATACGCGAGCGCCGAACATTGCATGTTTAAGCGCGGACCGATTGATACGGTGGAAGGCAACGGAAATTTCACGGTGGGAATCCGTCAGGGCGATAAAATTACCGAAGTGGTGTGGCTCATGGATTCCAACGGGCACACCGAATCGGATCGTGACCAAAACATGTTCTCCAAAGCGGGACTGTACGAAGGGCAAATCGAATGGTTTACGCAAACGAGCGAACGACTTAAAGCGGCGAACAAAGGCGTTTCGCCCAAAAGTATCGGCTTTTTCCATCATCCGATGCGGGCGATAGGCGACGGCATGCAAAAATACGGGTACGTATCGGCGCAAAACGATTTTTATACGCCCGACGGCGACTACGGAATATTCAAGCCGTTTGTGATTCCCGAGAACGAAGCGGGCGACAGCGGCAGTATGATTTTGGATTGCGGCTACATCGATTCGGATTACGCGTTCCATAAACTACTCAAACAGTATGGTTGCGAAGGCTGGTTTTTCGGGCACGTGCACGAGAACAGCACAAGCGTGACGCACGAAGGCGTACGCTACACGTTCGGACTCAAAGCGGCGCGGTACGACACCTGGACGAACACAAACGGCAGAGAAGGGGGCAAAGTATCGCTTATCGGGCGCGACGAAGTGGGCGGCACGAAAATTCTTTTGGGTGAAGAAGGGTTGCGCGTTCAAATTGAGTATTGCGAAGAAGGGACTACGCTATAACGAAGAAATATAAACACGAACGCCCGCTTTTCCCGTTAAAAGCGGGTTTTCTTTCTCAAAATCCGTAAAAAAGTACATTTAATTTTATCCGAGTTTATATTTTGTTGCGCCGTTTACAAAAATACGGTATAATAGGATTGCTATACCGAAGTGTGGATAGGGGCTGTGCGGGTAGCAAACAAAGGCAAAGATAGAATCGGCATGTTTGCGGGTATGCCTGTGGAGATTCCCTGCCCGTAAGGAGAGAAAAACAATGCGAGAGCGCAACCAGACGTATTTACGGAAAAAGAACAAAGAAGACATCATCAATCTTTTGCGGGAACGGTCGCAATCCTACTCCGATTTGGCGCGTGCGCTCAAACTTTCCAACACGGCGGTGGGGAAAATAGCCGACGCACTCATGGCGGACGGCTTGATTCTGCGCGACGGCGATACAAAGGGACGGAGCGGAATCAACTTGCGAATCAACGCGCGGTTCGGCTATGTGGTTGCCATCGATTTATCGGGACGCACGCTGTCGCTGTGTGCCGCCGATATGCAAGGGCACATCTTATTGCGGCGGGAAATTTCGGAAGTCATCGGGTTTGAAAAGAGCGATTTGGAAAAAGTGATTGCCGTAGTGCGCGAAATCGCTGCCGCCGAAGAAGTATCGGGGCTGCGGCTTTGTTGCATAGGAATCGCGTCGCCCGGACTGATAGACAGTGAAAGCGGCGAGTTTTTGCTTAATCCCCGTTTTAAGAATTTTAAGGGCATGTCGCTCGAAAAAATATTTACGCAGGAATTCGGATGCCGCACGGTGGTACGGAACGACATCAATCTGGCGTTTGAAGGAGAAAAGGTGTACGGTCCGTATCTTAAAGACGTGCAAAATGCGTTGATGTTTCACATAGACGTAGGCACGGGCGCCGCAATCATGGTGAACGGAAAGATTTACGAAGGAACGCACGGATTTGCGGGTGAAATCGGGTATTTTAAGCTCAACATGTTCGCCACCGATTCCGACAGTTTTGAAAATCTCAACTACGCCAATTATTACGACAGCATATCGCTTTATTCGTCGTTGAGCGTGGTGCAGCGTGAATTGTTGGCAGACCCCCGTTGTCCGTTTGCTTTGCAACTTGCCGAAGAGAACGTTTCGCCGTGGGATTTGAGTATCCGCCGCATGATAGAAGCGTATCGGGCGGGCGACTCGTTGACGCACAGAGTGCTTGACGCGTCGGGACGCGTAATCGGCACGGTGGCGAACAATCTGGCGGAATTTATGGATATAGACGTGATTATGCTTTCGGGTGCGGTTGTGGAACTGGGCGAAGAGTTCCTGTCGGTGGTGGCGGGGTGCCTTGGCGGCAGGCAGGTACGTTTTTCGTCGCTTATGGAAGACGCGCCGCTTATGGGAGCAATCAATAAAGGACTGACGCAAGCGTTTGCGGATAATATTTAACACGGCAAGGAGTCGGGAATGACAACGCGGGAATTTTGTGCGGAAGAACTCAATCGATATGTGTTTCGGATATGCGGCGAGATGCCGAATATCGAACTTGTGTGCGGCGACGACGCCGATATTTTCAACGAATCGTATTCGATGAACGTAGTGGGCGGAAAGGGGCGCATTGTTGCCAATCGCCCGCGTGCGCTGTTATTGGGCGTATACGATTTTTTGCGGCGGGTGGGGTGTCGGTTTTTGCGCCCCGGCGAAAAAGGGGAATGGATTCCCCGCCGCGCGCTTTCCGAACTTACGGTAACGGCGGACGTAGTGCCGTCGGCACGGCACCGCGGTATCACCATAGAAGGCGCGGTATCGTTGGAAAACGTGACGGACATTGTGGACTGGGCGCCCAAAGCGGGATTCAACAGCTATTTCATTCAGTTTCGCACGGCGTTTGAATTTTTCGACCGTTGGTATAAAAAGACGGGGCAGACGCTCACTGAACGGCAAAGCGCGGTATTTGTGCAAAAAATCGTGGCGGAAATCCGCAAACGCGATATGATTTATCATGCCGTGGGGCACGGTTGGACAACGGCGTGTCTGGGCGTGCAATGTAACGGTTGGAAGGCGTCGGACAAACCGTTGCCGCCCGAAAAGCAGATATTGCTTGCCCAAACGAACGGAGAACGGCAGTTTTTCAAAGGGATTCCGCTGAATACCAACTTGTGCTATTCCAATCCCGAAGTGCGGCGTAAGATGGCGGAAGAAGTGGCAACTTATGCCGCGGCGCACCCCGAAATCGACGTATTGCACTTTTGGCTGGCGGACGATTCCAACAACGTGTGCGAATGCGACGCCTGTGCCAAAAAGCGGTTCGCCGACTGGTATATTCTCATGCTCAACGAAATAGACGCGCAACTGTCGGCGCGCGGACTTTCGGTAAAAATCTGTTTTCTGGTGTATTTGGATTTGTACTGGGCGCCGCAAGAAGAAACCATAAATAATCCCGACCGATTTATCATGATGTTCGCGCCCATATTCCGCACGTACACTGCGCCGTATGCGGTGGAAGAGCAGGGGAAACCTTTGCCGTACATATGCAATAAGGTGGAATACCCGCATGACGCGGGCACTTACGTGCGCTTTCTGCGCGACTGGCAAAAACAGTTTTGCGGCGATTGTTTCGATTTCGATTATCATTTAATGTGGGATATTCTGCGTGATTTCGGCGGGGAACGGTTGGCACAGGTGTTGTACGCCGATATCCGTTCTCTTCCCAAACTCGGCATGAAAGGCTTTATGAGTTGCCAGTTACAACGGGCGTTTTATCCCAACGGGTTGGCTTTTTACCTTATGGGACGGGCGCTTTCGGACGACACGCTTTCGTATGACGACATTCGGCAGGAATATTATACGGCGGCGTTTGGCAATGCGGCGGAATTTGCGTCGCGGCTGTACAGTGAAATCGAGCGCACGGTCAGCTTTGCCTATATGAAAGAAGAAGAAAAATGCGACACGGCGTTTGCGGGATTTATTGAAGCGCAATCGCTCATTCAAAACGCCCTTGCGCAATTTCCTTCGTCGGAAAACGGCGTGCATGCCGAGAGTTTGGCGATTCTGCGGTTTGCGGCGGAAAACACGTTGCGGCTTGTGAACGTGTTGGTGTTGCGGATAACGGGCGCCGACAAGGAAAAAATAGAGAAAGCCGAAGCGGAAAGAAAGCAATTTTTCGAGGCGGGCGAACTGCGGTTCCAACCGTATGTAGACGGATTCTATGAAAATCTGATTGTGGGCGGCATTGTGGCGGCGCAATCGGTGGGAATATACGCACAATAACGACAACGCGCGAGCGATAACGATAAAATTTTAATGAGAGGGCAAACTGTATGCAGTGGATTTGGAACGGAGAAGCAAAAGCGGGAGAGTATGCGGAATTTCGTTGTGCGTTTACGCTATCCGAAAAACAGGCTGTTTTGAAAATCGGCGCCGATTGGGAATATGCGGCATATATAAACGGTGTATTTGCGGCAAACGGACAATATGTAGACGGTGCGGGCGTAAAAACGGTAGACGAAATCGATATTTCGTCGCTTGTACGTGTGGGTAACAACGAGTTGGTGATTGTTGCGTACCATATGGGCGGCGATTATTCGGCGGGGCGCGCCTCTGCGGCATGTGTCGGATTTCGGATTGCAAGCGGCAACAAAACAGTGGCGGAAAGCGGAAAAAATACGCAGAGCCGTCCTTTTCGCAAGATATACGCAGAGTCGTATCTCATGACGCCGCAATACGGTTTGTGCTGGGGGTATAATCTTGCCGAACAGTCCGAAAAGTGGACGGATTCGGTGGTGGTAACACCCGATTTTACCGAGCGGGAGCGCCTGAATAAGCGATTTATTCTCACGGAGCCGTTGCCCGTTACGGTTTGCGCGCAAGGTATATATAAAGAAAACGGCGGCGAAACGGCGGCGGAAATCATGCAGAACGCCTGGCTTTCGGCGCGTCGGTTTTCCGAAATGACGAACGAAAAGCGACTTACGCACGCACAGCTTATTGCGCCGCTTACGTTTACCGCAAAGGGCGGCGACGGCGTATATATAATTGTGGATACCGAAAAAGAAACGGCGGGGTATCTTTCTCTTTGCGTTACGGTGAAAAAAAGTTGTCGGGCGTTACTCGGCTGGGGCGAGCATCTTTCCGATTTGCGCGTGCGCACCGCGATAGGCGGGCGGAATTTCGGGTCTTTCCTTACGCTGAATAAAGGCGAAAACATATTGTACGACGATATACATCGCATGGGCGCGCGTTATTTGTGCTTATTTGTTCCGTGCGACGCCGTTACGCTTTCCGTGTTTTCGTTGCGCGAGGCGGTGTATCCGTTTGCCGATATTTCCAAAGATTTCGGCGACAGATTGCTCAATCGCATTTACGAAACGGGGAAACGCACCTTGCAACTTTGCGCGCACGCACACTACGAAGATTGCCCGTGGCGGGAACAGGCGCTGTATGGCATGGATTCGCGCAATCAGATGTTGTTCGGTTACGGCGTGTTCGGCGAGTATGAACTGCCGCGCGCGGGATTGCGCGACATGATGGGCGGCTTGGGACCCGACGGACTTCCCGAATTGTGTCCGCCCTCGCGCAACGTACTCACCATCCCGTCGTTTGCGCTCTATTGGTTTTTGGCATTCGGCGAAAACGTGCGCGCCGATTACAATTCGGATTTCGTACGGGAAATGTTGCCCGCGGCGGATAAAATGTTTGAAGTGTTCCGCGCAAAATTACATGCCGACGGCGTGCACAATTTTACTGCGTCGCGGTATTGGAACTTCTACGAATGGGTGGACGGACTGGACGGCGGCATGATTTTTCGCGACGGGATAATTCCCGAAACGAGCGACGCGATTTTAACGGCTTTATTCGTTTCGTCGGCAAAAGAAATGGCGTTTGTGCACCGTGCGGCAGGAAACGAAAACGCGGCAAGAGAATACGAAAAACTCGGTTCCGACGCGGCGTGCACGCTCGAAAAGTTTTACGATGCGAAAAGCGGATTGTATTTTTCCTTCCTGGACGATAAAGGAAAAGGATACGGTTTGCACGGATACACGCAGGCAGTAATTCTTCTTACGGACGCGGTGCCGCAGGAGAGAACGGCGCGCATGACGCAGGCGCTTAAAAAACCGCCCGAAAACATGGGAAAATGCACGTTTGCCACGTTACAGGCAAAGTACGATGCGATTGTACAGTATAGCGGCGATACGGAGTTTTGCCTGAACGAAATATGCGAGTTATTCGGCGGCATGCTGTTTAAGGGCGCGACGTCGTATTGGGAAACGGCGGAAGGCGAAGCGGATTTTGAAGACGCAGGCAGTTTGTGTCATGCTTGGTCGAGCGTGCCGTGCTACTTTATGAACAAATATTTGGGGAAGTAAGAACATGTTGCGACTTTCGCGGATTTTTACCGACGGAATGATTTTACAACGCGGCGATACGGTGCGCGTGTGGGGTTGGGCAAACGGTGACGTTTGTCTTTCTCTTACGGGTAAAGAAGAATTGCGCGCGCACATCGAGCGGGAAGGAGAAAAATTCACGGCGGTATTGCCGCCCGTAACCGATACGTCGGTTGTGTGGGAAATTTCGGTTCGGTGCGGTCGGGAAGAATTGCATGTGAAAAACGTGCGGTTCGGCGACGTGTTTCTGGCGCTCGGGCAGAGCAACATGGCGTACGGATTATCTGCCACCGAAGGGTGGGAAGAAATTGCGGCGCGGGCGGCAAAAGCCGACGTTGCCTTTTTGTCGCTCGGTGAAAAAGAATTTTCGGATATTTCCGAATTGACGCGTCCCGTACGACCGCTTGCCGACCTTGCGCAAGAATACCGCTGGATAAGCGGCAGCGAAAAAGAGCTGCAATCGGTGTCGGCGCTTTCGGTGATGACGGCTGTATTGCACAGCGAACGCACGGGCGTGCCTACGGGGGTGGTGATTGCCTCGATGGGCGGATTGAGCGTAGAAACGTATGTGCCGCGGGAATATGTGGAACAAGACGAAAAATGGAAAGCATTCTGTGAGTCGGTGGGACGATATGTATCCGAAAAAGACTATAATCACAAGGGCGGCGTAAATTTTACGCAACTTGCGGGCGTTTACAATGAGAAAGTGGCGCCGCTTGCGGGATTGCGGTTTGCGGCGCTTTTGTGGCTGCTCGGCGAGAGTTCCGCATGGGATTATGCGTTCGCGGAATGGTTTGCGCATGCGTTGCGTACGATTGTGCGGGTGTATCGCGCAACGTTCGACGGTAAATTTATAGCGGTGGGCATTGCGCCCGAGTATTATGCCTACGGCGATAAGCACGGTTACGAATATATAAACGAGGCATTGGCACATTTGGAAACGGAATTGCCCGATTACACGTTTGTGCCCGTGTTCGATATTGCGCCGCGTTGGCTCAAATGCGACGGAGAATTGTACTATCACCCCATTCATCCCGTGAACAAGTTGCCCGTTGCCCAAAGAATGGAAGCGGCGATTGCGGGCGAAAAATTCCCGCGTATCGAATCGGTAACGTTTGAAAAGGGGAAAGCGGTTTGCCGAATCGGCGGCGATTGCGCCGTGGGGCAAACGGGCGGATTTACGCTTGCGGGTAAAAACGGAAAGTATTACCCCGCTCGGGCGGAAATCAAAGAGAATACCGTTGTTGTTGCGTGCGACGACGTGCCCTGCCCCGCATATCTTACCTATGCGTTTATGCTGTATGCAAACGATTGCAATCTGCGGACAAGTAACGGAAAACCCGTTTTGCCGTACCGCACAAAGCGAGAGGCGGTGCACCGCGGATATTGTTTCCCGCCCGCATTTTTATCGTTGCGTCAAAGCATGACGCCCGAAAATTGTTTCGGGTGGGATATCGGCACGTGCCGTGAGATACCCGTGTGGCGCGACGGTGAAATATACGGCGGTAACAATACCGAAATCACGGTGAGGGACGGTGTGCTTACGGTTACGGCTTGCCCCGATAACGAACGGTATTTTCTGTTCGGTATATCGCCGCTGTTGTGTGCGTCGGGGCATGCCCATCATCTGGCGTCATACCGTTATCTTTCCTTCATGCTTTCTTCGCCCGATACCGTGGACTTTCTCGGTGTGGTGGCGCGGGCGGCGGACGGCGACGTGTATCGGTTTTTGTTACACGGCGGGCGCAATGCGGCGGTATCGTTGCCCGTAGGCGAAAAGGAAACGTTATATTGTATCGATGTAACGCGCGGATACCGTTGCGACGGCGCCGCCGTTTTGTTTCCGCTTAAACTTCGGCGCAGTTTCGTGCAAGCGGAATTTTTATTCCGCAGTAAAACGGACGCTACCGTAACCATGAAAAATCTTACGTTTACCGATAAGAATCGCACCGAACCCGTTGCGCCGCGTGTTGCCGAAACGTCGCAGAGGGCGGATACGCAACTTCCCGACCGAAAATAGGAAAAACACGTCGTAAAAAAGAGTTTGCGTTTTTTCTTTGTTGTGCTATACTATACCATAAGAAAGCAAGGGTGAAACGCATATGGAACAACAAACGTTTTTTGAAACGGGCACGCCCCAACCGCTTGCCGCGCGTCTGCGCCCGCAAACGCTCGACGAATACTGCGGGCAGAAACATTTGCTCGGCGAAGGCAAAGTACTCCGCCGACTCATTGAAAGCGACAACGTAGGCTCCATGATTTTTTGGGGACCGCCCGGCGTGGGAAAAACAACGCTGGCGCGGATTATCGCGCGCCGCACAAAGGCGAATTTCATCGACTTTTCGGCAGTAACAAGCGGTATTAAAGAAATCAAGCAGGTTATGGAGCAGGCGGAGCAAAACCGTCGTTTCGGTGAAAAAACCATTTTATTCGTGGACGAAATCCACCGTTTCAACAAAGCCCAGCAGGACGCTTTTTTGCCGTTTGTGGAAAAAGGGAGTATCACGCTCATAGGCGCCACAACCGAAAACCCGTCGTTTGAGGTGAACGGCGCGCTTTTGTCGCGGTGCAAGGTGTTTGTGTTGCAGTCGCTCAAAACCGAAGAGTTGACCGATTTATTGCGGCATGCGCTTTCCGACCCGCGCGGATTCGGAAATCAGACAATCGATATTCACGACGACGTTTTGGAAATCATTGCGAATTTTGCCAACGGCGACGCGCGCAGTGCGCTTTCCACGTTGGAAATGGCAGTGCTTAACGGCGAAGTGACGCAGGACAAAACGATTGTCACGCGCGAAACGGTGGAACAGTGCACGTCTAAAAAATCGCTGTTGTACGATAAGTCGGGCGAAGAACATTATAATTTGATATCGGCTCTTCATAAGTCTATGCGCAATTCCGACCCCGACGCCGCCGTATATTGGTTGGCGCGCATGTTGGAAGCGGGCGAAGACCCTTTGTATGTGGCGCGTCGCATTGTTCGTTTTGCGAGCGAAGACGTGGGACTTGCCGACCCGCGCGCGTTGGAAATGTGTGTGGCGGCGTATCAGGCGTGTCACTTTATCGGAATGCCCGAATGCAGCGTGCATCTTACGCAGGCGGTTGTGTATCTTTCGCTTGCGCCCAAATCCAACGCGCTTTATGCGGCATATTCGGCGGCAAAGCAAGACGCGCTCAATATGCTCGCCGAACCCGTGCCGCTTGTTATACGCAACGCGCCTACCAAACTCATGAAAGAGTTAAACTACGGCAAAGGGTATCAATACGCGCACGATTATAAAGATAAGATTACCGACATGCAGTGTTTACCCGATTCGTTGGTGGGAAAAGAATACTATATTCCCACCGAAGAAGGGTTGGAAAACAGGTGCAAAGCGCGTTTAGACGAAATCAAGGCATGGCGGAACGAACACGTACAAAACAAAAAAAATCCGAAATAAATATTTCGGAAAGAGATTGCAAAGAATTTACGCCGCGCATTGGGGGGGTAAATCATTGCGAAACGCAGTTTTACGATTGGGCGGAAATATCGGAATCTGACGTTTCCGCTTGTTGCGGTGCGGAAAAACGCATATCGTACGAGCGGAAACGTTCGGCAAGCGGCGAGAACTTCGGGTGCGGAAATTGGGCAAAATACAGCAAGAACACAAAAGCGAGTGCAAAGGCGACGAAAAGCGGCGACGCGTAGTAAGCGCCTTTTATTTTTGCCAACGAGCGGGTGTAAATCAGCCACTGTCCCGTTTCAAGTGCGGCAAACGCCGTAAACGTGTTTTTGTTTCGTGATACGCAAACGAGCACGGCAAGGAACAATTCGGCTATATAATAGAATCGGTCGTACATTTTCGGCATGAAAAAGACGGAAACGAGCGGCAACAGTACCGAGAGCAATACAACCTGCACGGGAGAAAGTTGCCGTTTCGACGCGCGTAACGTATGAATTATAAGAAAGAGTAAGATTGCCGCCGTAATCGTCACAAACAGCGCAAACAATATATAATAGGCAATGCTCCCCTTGGGAACGGCATAAAAAGGCAACAGAACGTTGGCGCAATGCCCGTTGAGTCCGTGTTGCGCATTGCCTTCGGTTGCCTGATTAAAATATACGGAAAACACTTTGAAAAAACTGCCGCCGAAAAATACGGGCACTATGCTTACCGCTATGAATGCGAGCGGTACAACCCAGATATACCGCCATAAAATGAATTTTTTGCCGTTTTTGTCGGCAGATAGAAGAAGAATGAGTCCTACGGGCAAAATAAACAGCATTTGCAATTTGAAAGCAAGCCCCAACCCTATGCAAATATAGCAAAGCACCGATTTGCGTTTGAGAGCAAAGTATATGCCCGCGAGCGCGCATCCGGCATACAGTGTGTCGCACTGTGCCCATTTACTGCTGTTGGAAAGAAATATGGGAAAAAATAGAAAAAGCGCGAGAACGGGAAAAGAAAAAGAGTCTTTGCGCACAAGCGCCACGAGTTTTGCGGCAAAAACGGCAGTGAGCACTTCTCCGTAAAACGAAAGCGTTTTAATAAGATACAAATCCCGAATGGGCAGGCGGGAAAAGGCAATCAGAAAGTAATTGTAAAGCGGGGGATAATTGCCCACTTGACGGATAAAACATTCTTTAAGCGGCAATGCGCGATATTCTTTCATCCACACCGATAAAAACCAGATGTAGTCGTTGCTTTGTAAATCGGCGAACAGAATTCGTACGGCATACGAAAGAAGAAAGAAAACGCCTACGAATGCCAACCGCTTGCCGCGCACCCGCAAAAGGAGCGCTACGCCGAATAAGATAAGAAAGGGCAATGCGGTTGCCACATAAATTACAACGAAGTCTGCAACGCTTCCGCCGCGGGGCGGGCGAATCATACGCAAATCAAGGACGGTAAGCACGGCGAATACTGCCGCGCAAACGAGCACAATCCAAAATCGATAATCCTTTTTTCTGTCGATTGCCGTATTCACGATATAAGCCCTTCCTTTGTTTTCGCTTTTTATTATACGCGAAAATGAACCGCTTGGCAAGCAATCGGGCAAAAAAGGAATAAACGCAGTAATCATTTGACAAAATTGCGGCAATCCGATTGCGTTTTGTACGGTTTTGCGCTATACTTTTATCGGAAGAAAGCTATTTACAAAGGAGGAACGGGGTCTTGGTTGCAAAATCGGTTAAATCGGTATACACTCGCTACGGACATTTTCTTTGGCTTGCGATTTGCGTATTTGTATTCGTTACCGTTTGCAGTACAAGTTCGTTTCTGTACCCCATGAACACCTGGTGCGACGCCAACTGTTTTTTTACGGTGGGCAAAGCCATGGCGAACGGCAAAATTCTGTATAAAGATATTTACGAGCAAAAGGGATTGTATCTCTACGTACTGTATGCGATTGCCTACGGAATTTCGCAACAGTCGTTTATCGGAGCGTATCTGCTCGAACTTGCGTTCGGATTCGCATTTGCTTGTGCCGTATATCGGTTGCTTATATTATATATAAGAAAAGACGCGGCGCTTGTATTAACGCCCGTTTTGTTGTTTCTGTCTTATACGCCGCAGAGTTTTTCGCAGGGGGGAAGCGCCGAAGAATTCGTGCAACCGCTTATGGCGTGGGCACTGTGGTTTTTGTTGTCGGGTGTAAAAAAGCGCAATGCGAGTATGCTTTTGCGGCATTACGCGCTTGCGGGTGTATTCGCCGCATTTGCTTTTTGGGTTAAATTTACCATGTGCGGATTCTTTTTTGTGTTTATTCTCGTTGCTTTTTTGTTTGAACTCCGCAACAAGAACGTGCGTCGTGCGTTTACGGGTGCGGGCGTATTTGCGGGCGGTATGGTTGGGGCGAGTTTGCCCGCGCTCATTTATTTTGCGGCGAACGGCGCGCTCGGCGATATGTTCACGGCGTATATCTACAACAATATATTTCTGTACGCCAATCGGACGGCGGGCGCGGGTGCGTCGGTATGGGGCAAACTTTGGGGGATTCTCCGTTCGTATCTGCTGTCTTTCAGGTTCGGTTGGCAATTTTATGCGGCTATATTGCCGGGATTCGTATATTTTGCCATAAGCAAGCGCGTGAGCGGAAAAGAAAAAGCCGCGCTTTTTGCATTGTACGGCGGCACGGTGATTTTCACTTTTGCGGGCGGCGTGGGGTATCGGTATTACGGGCAACCCGTTTGCATATTCGCGTTTACGGGCGGCGTGGCGTTGTGCCGTTTGATGGGCGATAACACTCGGGTGGTAAAACGCGACGTTTTCGCGTGCGGAGCCGCCGCGATTTTGGCGGTAACGGTGGCGCTCTCGTTGCATTTGTGCCCCAATGTTTCGGCTATGGGAAGGGATAAAAACGATTTGGTGCAATACAAGTTTGCGCGGATTATAAACGAAACGCCCAACGCAACTTCGCTCGATTATCTTTCGTTGGATACGGGCGTGTATACGGCGGCGGGGATTGTGCCCACGTGCAAATATTTTTGCGGGTTGAACATTCCGCTCGACGATATTGCGCAGACGCAAAACAGGTGGGTTGCGGAAGGAAAAACCGACTATGTTGTGGCGTATAACGTAATACCCGAGCGGTGGGAAGAAAAATACGAATTGCTAATGGTGAAAGACGGCTATCGTCTTTACGGATTAAAGGAGAGAAAAAGGAAATGAAAGATACCGTTTTGTACATAGTTGTGCCTTGCTACAACGAAGAACCCGTGCTTGCCGAAACTACGGCGCGTTTGCGTGAAAAGCTGACGGGGCTCATCGGCGCGGGCAAAATCAGCGACGAAAGCCGCGTGTTGTACGTGAACGACGGCTCGAAAGACAATACTTGGGCGCTGATTCGCAAGTTTCACGAAGAGGACGGGCATTTTTCGGGCGTGAATCTTTCGCGCAACCGCGGACACCAGAACGCATTGCTTGCGGGACTGGAAACGGCGGCAAAGTATGCCGATGCGATTGTTTCCATGGACGCCGACTTGCAAGACGATATAAACGCCGTAGACGAAATGGTGGATAAATTTCACGAAGGGTGCGAAGTGGTTTACGGCGTGCGCAAGGCGCGCAAGAAAGACAGCTTTTTCAAACGTTGGACGGCGGAAGCGTTTTATAAACTCACCAACAAAATGGGCGGAAATATCGTGTTCAATCATGCCGATTACCGTTTGATGTCGCGCAGGGCGGTACTCGCGCTTTCCGAATACCGGGAGTGCAACCTGTTTTTGCGCGGTTTGGTGCCCATGATAGGTTATAAATCCGATTTGGTGTTTTACGAGCGTGCCGAACGGTTTGCGGGCGAAAGCAAATATCCGCTCAAAAAAATGCTGTCGTTTGCGTATGAAGGCATTACGTCGCTCACCGTAACGCCCATAAAAATGATTCGCAACACGGGCATTGCGCTCATTGCGCTTTCGGTGCTTGCGCTTGCCGCCACAATCACGCTTTTTTGCTTGAACTTGTTGTGGCAGGGGTGGATACTTCTTGCGGGAGCGGGACTGCTTTCGGGAATTGTTGTGCTGTCGGTGGGCATTGTGGGCGACTATGTGGGCAAGACGTATATGGAAAGCAAGCACCGTCCGCGATATTTTATTGCCGACGTGTTGAACGACGGGCGCGAGCGCTGAAATTTCGGTTGCCCGCCTATAAAATGTATGCTATACTATACGTAACTTTGGATTGCAAGGGGTTTTAAGTGAAATTGCAATAAACGTATAATATCGTACGGATAAAAATATACGTCAAGAAAGAACGTAACGGAGGGACACATCATGCAATGTTTTGAAGAAGTAAAAGGAAAATTCGGATTCGGACTTATGCGTCTGCCCGCCGACGGCGCGCCTGCGGGATACGACGAAATCAAAGCGATGACAGATGTGTTTATAGAAAACGGATTCAATTATTTCGACACGGCGCACGGATATTTGGGCGGTAACAGCGAAATCGCGTTCCGCGAATGCGTGGCTAAACGCTATCCGCGCGAAAAATTCTTGATTGCCGATAAACTGACAAACGATTATTTTGCGTCTGAAGAAGAAATCCGTCCCTTTTTCATGAGTCAACTTGCCGCTTGCGGGGTAGACTATTTCGATTTTTATCTTATGCACGCGCAAACGAGTACTTATTATGCCAAATACAAAAAGTGCCGCGCATACGAAACGGCGTTTGCGCTCAAAGCGGAAGGCAAAATCCGCCACGTAGGGCTTTCGTTTCACGATAGTCCCGACGTGCTCGATACCATTCTCACCGAGTATCCCGCACTCGAATTCGTGCAGATTCAGTTTAACTACATAGATTACGACGACGCGGGAATTCGCGGCAGAGAGTGCTACGAAGTGTGCCGCAAGCACGGCAAGCCGATTATTGTTATGGAACCCGTAAAGGGCGGCACGCTCGTTAATCTTCCGTCCGACGCACAAGCGGTGCTTAACGAATTGCACGGCGGAAGCGCGGCGAGTTACGCAATTCGGTTTGCCGCAGGATTCGACGGCATTTTTATGGTGTTGTCGGGCGTGAGTAATTGCACACAGATGAATGAAAACGTGGCGTTTATGAAAGATTTTCAGCCGCTTAACGGTAAAGAGATGAACGCAATCGGAAAAATCAACGGAATTTTCCGTAAAGCCGATTTAATTGCGTGCACGGCGTGCCGTTACTGTGTGGACGGTTGCCCCGCTAAAATTTCCATTCCCGACCTGTTTTCGGATATGAATGCAAAAAAACAGTTTAACGACTGGAACAGCAATTGGTATTACGACGTACACACCATGGGGCGCGGAAAGGCGTCCGATTGTATTGCGTGCGGCAAATGCGAAAAAACGTGTCCGCAACACTTGCCCATTCGCAAGCTACTCAAAGACGTGGCGGCTAAATTCGAGGCATAGAAAATTCGCAGAGAGTTTCGGAAGGGAAAGCCGCAACGAAGCAGTGCGGCAAACGGTGAAATATGACCGATTTGATACGGGCACGGCATATTCTGCATGACGGCGCTACTTATGCTCTTGTGCGGGAAAACGAAGAGATATTCGGAACGGAACGGGGAATCTCTCCCTTACTTGCGTTAATTGATAAAAGCCGCGATGTGCGCGGTTTTTCTGCGGCGGATAAAATCGTGGGCAAAGCGGCGGCGCTTTTATATGTTTATATGGGCGTTGCGGCGGTTTATGCCGAAGTGTTATCGCAGAGCGCGGCGGACGTTTTCGTCGCTCATCATATTCCGTATACATGCAATGTGCGCACCGATTGTATAATCAATCGCCGCGGCGACGGGGTGTGCCCGATGGAAAAAGCCGTGGCGGATTGCGCCGACCCCGCTCGGGCAGTTATTTTGTTGCGTGCAAAACGGGAAGAAATGCGTTGAACGGTTATTTATGCGCCACAATTGATTTTATAATGTTCAATACGTTCGTTTATTTCTCTCGTTTCAAACGCACCCAATAGTCGTTCAATCCTTGTGTAAACAGGTCTGTTTCTTTGGGCATGCCGTTAAAGCGCCTATGCCAGGTCGAATGCTTCGGCAACCTTTTTCGGAGAATTACACACCGGTATTGCCGACTTTATTTGTTTGCTATTTCGGTTGACAACCGCAAAAAGATAGCATATAATATGCAACGTACCAAAAATATTTTCGGAGGTATATTCATGAGAGAAAGTACAAAACGAAAGTTCGGGTTGTCGGCGCTTATATTGAGTGTTGCGCTCGTGCTTGTATGTGCGCAGTTTGTTTGCGGAGTTACGGCGTCTGCGGAGGACAACGAAAACATAGGACGTACATACTACTACGAAGAATTGAAAAACAGCGATATGGCACAACGGTTCTACCGTGCTATGGAAGACATGGCGGCAAAAGGGCACTTCAAAAAGGGCACCGTGGAATACGACCTTCTTGCGGAAGGCGTGCTGACCCAAGCGGAAGTGGAAGGATATGTGGATAACAATTCCGCCAAAGTTCCCGTGGCACTCGGCGCGGCGCGCGATGCTTTTTATATGGACCATCCCGATTTGTTCTATGTAGACGTGTACAAATTGTATTTGAGCGCGGGCATGAAAGATGGCAAATATGCGGCGTATATCGGTACGGGAAATGCCGATAACTACTATACGGAAAACACTTTCAAGAGTGAAACCGAAGTTGTTAGTGCAATCACCGCTTATGAATCGGCTCTCGACGCGGCTGTGGCGGCGGCGAAAGCGGGGGGGGGAGATTCCGTTTCGCAGATTAAGGCGGCAAATGAGTACATAGCGAGCAACGTGAAGTACGACTACGGCGCCAACAAAGACGCGCATGACAACGTGGCTTACGACGGAAACGTAAACACGGCGTACGGCGCGCTTGTAAACAAAAAAGCAATGTGCGGCGGCTATGCGCGCGCGTTCAAAGCGATTATGGATAAATTGAATATTCCGTGCACGCTTGTGCAGGGGTATGCGTATTCGGGAATTGCGCCCAAAGACTCCACGGCAGGTTATGAAGCACATATGTGGAACGCCGTGCGCGTAGACGGATTGTGGTACGGTGTGGACCCTACGTACAATTCTTCCAACGGCAACCGTAGCAGATATTTGCTTGTGGGCGACGATATGCTTTCGGTCAATCACGTTGCCGACGGTGTAATTTCTTCTTCGGGATTCGAACTTGTGTATCCCGCTCTGCGTCCCCTTGATTACGGTGTGAATACCGATAAAAACGGATTTACGTTTGCGGACAGCGGAATGATAGACGGCACGGAATTGGGATATTTGCAAAACGAGGAAAGACCCGAACAGTATACGCTTGTGATGGGCGTTGCATATAACGGCATGAATGCGGCGCAACTCAAAGAAGAGGGCAAGTATTTTGCTTACCGTTATAAAACGGATAAAGGGTGGAGCTTATGGGCAAGCATAACGGCTCTTATTCGCGATATGGGCTACGACGAAACGGAAGAAGCGGATAAAATCGCTTCGTTCTTCGTGGGCGATTATACAAAAGATATGCTTTTGCATAATGTGGAACTGTCGCAGTATGCCGTATTCGATTACGAGCCGGAAGGTACTTATGTATATGATTCGGCAAGTCTTACCGACGCACACATCATTGCTGTCAGTATCCCGTATGCAAACGACGCATATATGAAATACATTCCCGCTCCGTACGTTAAAAAAATAACGCCCAACGGAACGGGTATGCTTAAAAATTTCGACCCGCAACCCGTTACGATACAATACAGCGAAAAACTTGTATTTACCGAAGGAACGAGCGAAAACGATTTGCGCGTTCTTGTCACGGGACAACATGACGATATTGCCGAATACGTATCGGCGACCGACGTAAAGTGGAATTCGGAAACAAATACGCTTTCATTTACATTTACACCCAGTAAATATTACGCGCATAACTGCGAAACGTATCAGTTTGTACCCTCCAATCTTGTGGGTGAAAAAAGCGGGAAAACACCCGAAGCCGGGGGACTCACGTACAAAATGAAACAGGTGGTCTGTTCTAAAATATTTAACGACGGCAGATTGTATATGCAGGTGTTCGGACAGCCCAAATTCGTGAGCGCGGACGATGAGTCGCTCAACAAATTTATGGACAAAAACGGACAGCCGATTGTGGGTAATCAGAGAAGCCAGTTGATGTTGGTAGTGAATTCGCCGAGCAAAACGGAAGCCGAAAAAATGGAAGACGCGCTGTTGAGCGACGATACGCTCGGGTTAGACGCAACAGACGTGAAAGCAAGTTCCACGTACGAAATCGATTTGCAAGTGTGCGGCGTTGTGCAACGTGTGCCCGAAGGAAGCTATATGCAAGTGGGCTTCGGCTTCCCTGAAGGATACGGACCCGAAGACGCGGGCGTAACGTTTACGGTATATCACTATACGCGCGACGCGCACGGCGCAATCGAATCGGTGGAGGAAGTGCCCTGTGTAATCAGCGAATACGGCATTATTGCCACAGTGAAAAGTTTCAGTCCGTTTATGATTTGCGCAATCGATTCGAGCAAGGCGAGCGCCGCCAAGGCGATTTATGCAAACGTGAACGGCTCGGGCGGAAAAGTAGATAATCAAAACGTTACCGCCGTAGAAGAAGGCGATTCGGTGCAATACACCGTGACGGCGGACGCAGGCTACAAAGTGAACCGTGTGTTGTTGAACGGACAGGACGTAACGGCAAAAATGGCAGGCGATAAACTTACGCTTACGTATGCCGACCTTGCAAAAAACAACGAATTGGAAGTCACTTTTGTTTCCGAGCGTGTAGCCGCATACCGTACCGAAAACGGATTTGTAGTGGCGCAGCCCCGTTTGATTGTAACGCAGGACGATATGATTACGGCAGTGGCGCACGATGTGAATATGCCGCAAGCCAAAACGGGATTGAGTACGGCGGCAATCGTTACGATTGTTATTGTTTGCGTGGTTGTTGTGTCGGCGGTTGTCGTGGTTCTTGTATGGTTCTTCCTGAATAAGAACAAGAACGGAAACGGAAAATCGGGTAACGGCGGCGGTAAAAAGCGCACCGTAAATACTTCGCGTCCCGCAACGGCGGCAAAATCGCGATAAAGGAAAAAACGAAAAAACGCAAGCGGCGGGCTGAAAAAGCCCGTCGTTTTTCTTAATGCTTTTTCGCACCTATTTTTAACCGTATCCATATTATGGGAATATGAAAGTCGTAAATATCGGTGTCGGAAAAGTCGGCGTGGCAAATTCTTTGGCAGACGCGCTTTCGAGCGAAAAGCCCGACGTGGTGCTGATTGCTCGCTCTATGGCGGAAGAAGTGCGGTTGGATAACGAGATTGCGGGGCGTACCGCTTTTGCCGCGCAAGCGGCGGCTCTTTCCGCGCAATGCGCATGTCCCGTTCTATGTGGTTGCGGTACGCGGTTGGGCGAGGACCGTCGCGTTTCGGTTATGACGTTTGCGTTCGGGCGATTGGTGGATATCGCGGACCGTACGCTCAATTTAAGCGGCGGCGATTACCGCGAGGGCGACACCATCAAAATTCTGCGTCTGAAAAATTTTGATTTGGGATTATTGGTGGATACGGATGTTCTGCTTGCGGGCAACTGGAAAAAAATAGCCGCGCGGTGCGACGCCGTAGCTTGCATTGCGCTTGCGGGTAACGATGCCGACTACGGCTATATTCCCACATTGGCGTCGCTGTTTGCAAAACCGTATGCCGCGGCTTTTGCCGACGGCGAAATTATGTGGGGCAATCCGCAAGACGATTAAAATCGAGCGGCAGAAATTTGCGAAAAAAGGCTTTGTGTCTGTGCCGCCCGCATAAAGTTGACTTTTTGCTACGGGTATGCTATTCTTTTTTTGTAAGGAGGAGTTCCGCAATATGATAGATAGCGTACTTGCAAAAAGGAGTATTACGGGCGGACGGAGAGTCGCTGTCAAGTCGGTTGTTTCGGCAGTTGTGATTGCCCTGGCGGTTTTATTGCCGCAACTGGTACATAGTGTGGCAGGCGTTTCGGGCGGAATACAATGGTTGCCCATGTATCTGCCTGTGTTGATAGGCGGGTGCCTGTTGGGAGTAAAATGGGGCTTGTGCGTGGGGATTCTGTCCCCCGTTGCGAGTTTTCTTTTAACGCTTGCATTCGGCAACCCTATGCCCGCGGCGGCAAGACTCCCGTATATTGTTATCGAACTTGCCGTGTTTGCGGCTGTTGCCGGATTGTTCTCGCATAAAATCGCAAAAAGCGTGTGGTGGACTTTTCCCGCAGTGATTGCGGCGGCGGTTGCGGGTAGATGTGTGTTTTTACTTTGCGCCGTTGTTTTTCGGCATGTTGCCGTTCTTTCGCCGACAACGGCATGGACGCAGGTGGTAATGGGGTTGCGCGGACTTTTGTTGCAGATAGTGCTTGTACCCGCAATTACGGTTTGCGTATCGCTATGCACGGGAAATAAAAAGTAAAATTTTCGTAATCGGAGTATTTCGGGAATTGCCCGAAAAAAGTTGAAAAATGAATACAAACGTGCTGTACTGCACGTATGATTCAAAAAAGAAAAAAGTATGCGCTTGCGGTTGACCGGGGAACCACGAGCGCGTGCGCAGTTCTGTTCGACGCACGAGGGGAAATCGTTGTTACTGCGCAAAAAGAATTTGCGCGGATTTATCCGCAACCGGGGTGGGTAGAACATAATCCGAGCGATATCATCGAAACGGTATGTGATTGCATACGTAACGTGGCGGCGAACGGGCGCGTGGACGCACGTGATATCGAAGCAATCGGAATCGCCAATCGGCGCGGAACGTGTCCGAATTTTCGGATTTCGACGAACGGGTGTTCACGCCACAGACCGACGAGAAAAAGAGAGATGAACTTTTGGACGGTTGGCACACCGCCGTGGCGCGCGCTTGTTGGCAACCGAAAGGGTAAAATAACGGAAACAACGCATGAGAAAAGGCAACGGGTTTATACTAACGGTGTGCGGAAACTCGGAAGGGAAAAGAGGTAGAAAATATGAAAATAGGAATTTTAACGTCGGGCGGTGATTGCCCCGCGCTCAACGCCGTAATTCGCGGTTTTGCCAAATACGCATATAATAATATAAAAGGCGTAGAAATATACGGAATTGCCGACGGATACGGCGGATTGATTTCGGGCGAATATAAAAAGATGAAACAAGAGGATTTTTCGGGAATTCTCAACGTGGGCGGCACCATTTTGGGCACCAGCCGTCAGCCGTTCAAAAAAATGCAGGTGGAAGAAAACAATTCCACCAAAGTGCAGAAAATGAAGTCGAACTATAAAAAAATGGGGCTGAATGCGCTGCTCACGTTAGGCGGCGCGGGCACGCACAAATCGGCGGCTTTATTGGTGTCGGAAGGACTGAACGTAATCGGACTTCCCAAAACAATCGATAACGATATTTTCGGCACCGACGTCACGTTCGGATTTTATTCGGCGGTAGACGTGGCAACCGAATGTATCGACCGCATTCATACCACGGCGGCAAGTCACGGCAGAACCATGCTTGTGGAGATTATGGGCAACAAAGTGGGGTGGCTCACATTATACGCGGGCATTGCGGGCGGCGCCGATATTATTTTATTGCCCGAAATTCCGTATGACACCGCCGTTGTGTGCAAAAAAGTACGCGAACGCGCCGAAGCGGGCAAGGCTTTCAGCATAATTGCCATAGCGGAAGGCGCAATAGAAAAAAGCGAAGCGGGGCTTAAAAAGAAGGAGCGCGTGCAAAAACGGAGCGAAACGGGCGACGTTACGCTTACCAATCGACTTGCACGCGAAATCAATGCCCGTACGGGCGTGGAAACGCGCGTGGTGATTCCCGGGCACATTCAGCGCGGCGGCAGTCCGTCTGCGCTTGACCGCGCGCTTTCCACCGAAGTGGGCGCCTATGCGGGATATTTGTGTAAAGAAGGCTTGTTCGGCACTACGGTGGCGATTCGGGGCGAACGTCTTACGTACAACAAAATCGAAGATATAGCGGGAAAAACCAAATGGGTTCCGCTTGAACACCCTATGATTGAGAGCGGTCGGCGAATCGGCGTTTGCTTCGGCGACGAATAGAGTTTTACCTATAAGGCGAATTTTCCTGCGACGGAAAGTAAAAAGAATCGGACGAAATAAAATTATGTTTATCAAAGACGAATATATCAACAGAGAATACAGTTGGCTTTTGTTCAACAAACGCGTGCTCGAACAGGCGGCGGATAAAAGCGTGCCCGTGCTCGAACGGTGCAAGTTTTTTTCTATTTTTTGCGGCAATTTGGATGAGTTTTATATGGTGCGCGTGGGGAGCTTGCACAATCAGGATTCCGTCAGTCCCAAAACCAAAGAAAATAAAACCAAACTGACGGCGTCGGAACAGCTTTCGGGCATTTATGCCGAAACAAAAAAGCTGTGCGCGCAGGCGGGCGCCATTTTCGGCGAACTGAAAAAAGACCTGAAAGAAAGCGGAATTCATCAGGTGCGCAACAAATTTTCGGACGCGCGAAAAGAAGAACTCAAAAAGTATTTTCAGTCGTCCGTGTTGCCGTTTCTGTCCCCCATGGTGCTGGATGCAAAACATCCGCTCATGCGGTTTGAAAACGCGCACGTTTACCTGATTTTGCGCCTAACGCGCGGCGGCAGAGAAATGATAGGCGTTATGCCGTTACCTGCCAAAGTGAAACCGATTTACGTGTTTTCCGGCAAAAAAACGTCGTTTATCACGCTGGAAGATTTGGTGAAAGAATACGGGCACCTTGCGTTTGCGGGATATAAGTGCGAAGGAAAATCGCTTGTGCGCGTTACGCGCAATGCCGACTTTGAAACCGACGAAGCCGATTGCGACAGCGAATACGACTACGATTTTGCCAAATATCTCAAAGAAAAAATCGAAATGCGTGCCACGTTCGACGCCGTTCGTCTGGAAACGGACGGGGACGACGACGGCGTTATCGAGTTTATGACCGAAAATCTGGGAATCAAATGCAAGCAGTGTTTTACGCATTCCTATCCGCTCGATTGCAAATATCTATGCAAACTCGATTCGATTTTATCCGATTCGGACGCGGCAAAACGGAAATACGCGCCCTTTCGTCCCAAAGGCGTGCGCGAGAGCGACGGCAGTCTGATTGCCCGCATATTGCGCAAAGACCTGTTTCTTTCGTACCCGTACGACAGTTTCGGCACGTTGGTGCGGTTGCTCGAAGAATGTGCCGAAAGCAAAGAAGTGGCAAGCATTAAAATTACCATTTATCGGTTGGACGACCACAGTCGCATTGTGGAAGCGCTCAAACGCGCCAGCGAAAACGGAATCGAAGTAACGGTTGTTATCGAGCTTTGCGCCCGATTCGACGAGGAAAACAATCTTTATTACGCGCACGTTCTCAAAGAAGCGGGTTGCACCATTTTCTACGGGGTGGGCAACTATAAAGTGCATTCCAAAATTATCAGCATTGTGCTTTCTCGCGGCGACGAAATCAAATATATCACGCATTTGGGAACGGGCAACTATAACGAAGCCACCAGCAAGCAGTACACCGACCTCAATATTATTACGGCTGACGAAGAAATCGGGCAGGACGGCGCCGCCTTTTTCCGCAATCTTGCCATAGGCAACATAGAACAGGATTACCGCAAGTTATTGATTGCGCCGCACTCGCTCAAAAGCGGACTTTTGGCGCGGATAGACCGTGAAATCGAAAAGGCGGAACGGGGAGAACCTGCCGCTATCTATGCCAAAATGAACAGTTTGACCGATTTGGAAATGATAGACCGCTTTATTAAGGCAAGCAAGGCGGGCGTAAAAATTTCTTTGGTCGTGCGCGGTATTTGCTGTTTATTACCCGAAGCAAAAGGCAAAACGGAAAACATTCGCGTGGTGAGCATTGTAGGCAGATTTTTGGAGCACTCGCGTATTTATGCGTTCGGCGAAACGGGTGACGAAGTATTCATTTCGTCTGCCGACCTTATGACGCGCAACACCGACAAGCGAGTGGAAATTGCTACGCCCATACTCGACCCCGATATCAAAGCGACTGTGTTCGCCCGTTTGCAGAACATGCTTGCCGACAACGTGAAAGCGCGCCGCTTGACAAGCGAAGGCGTTTACGTGCCCGTATTTCCCGCCGAAGGCGAGCGGAAAATCAACAGTCAGGAAGACCCGCTGTAAGAATAAGCGCGCACCGCATAAAGAGTTTCGGTACCCAATGTGATTGCGGACGGGTTCTGCGCCGCATAACGGGCATTCTTTGGCGGCGACAAATGCGGCGTTATGCAGTGCAAAACGATAAAACGGCGCTTATGCAGATAGCGCAAGTCGATTATGCCGAACTGTTGAAACGATTGCGTAAATTCCGCGCGCTTTTTTGCGCGCAGTGGAAAACGGAGAATAAACCGCAGGGATTTTTTCCGTTTACATAATTGTAAAAAACACTTAACAACAAAAAATTACGAAAAAAACCCAAAAACCCCTTCCGATTACTTGTCGGGGGGGGGTAGTGTGCTATACTGATAATCAGTATTGTTGAAACGGTGTGATTTTTACCGTAAAATCCGCACAAGGCGGTTGACAATAAAAATTTAATCTTTTATACTATACGGGTAAACTCGGAGGAAATACGAATTTTATGGTACTCAAAACTTTGGCAAAGAGCGTGCGCGAATACAAACGCCCGTCTGTTCTTACACCCGTTTTCATGACGCTCGAAGTGGCGCTCGAATGTTTTATTCCGCTTGTAATGGCGCGTTTGCTCGATTCGTTATACGGCGACAATATGCGCCCCGTAATCAAATTCGGGGTTATTCTGCTTGCCATGGCAATGGTGTCGCTTGTGTGCGGCACGGCGGCGGGCAGACTTGCCGCGCGAGCGTCGTGCGGTTTTGCGCACAATTTGCGTCATGACCTATTCTATAAGGTGCAGAATTTTTCGTTCGGGAATATAGACAAATTTTCCGCGTCGGGACTTGTTACGCGCCTTACTACCGACGTAACCAACGTGCAGAATGCGTATATGATGGTGATTCGTATGGCGGTACGTTTTCCGCTTATGCTGATTACCGCGCTTGTTATGTCGTTTACAATCAACGTGAAAATGGCGTGCATTTTTTTGGCGATTCTACCTGTGCTGGGTATTTCCATGACGCTTATCATTTTGAAGGCGCACCCCATATTCGTGCGGGTTATCAAGCAATACGATACGCTTAACGAATCGGTGCACGAGAATATTAAAGGTATGCGCGTAGTGAAAACGTATGTGCGGGAAGATTTCGAACGTAACAAATTCAACAACAACGCCGAATCCATTCGCCGCGATTTTACGCGCGCCGAGCGGATTCTCGCAACGTCCAATCCCGTGATGTGGTTCTGTATCTTTTCGGTTATGTTGCTTATTTGTGCGTTGGGGGCCAAGTTCACCGTGGAAACGTTCGGCGGATTTGACGGCGACACTCCCGTATGGGGCAAGTTGAGCACGGGCGATATGGCGAGTCTGTTCGCCTACGCAGGGCAGATTCTTTCTTCCATGATGATGCTTGCCATGGTACTCGTGCAAGTGGTAATGGCGTCGGCGTCTGCCAAGCGGATTGCCGAAGTGCTCAACGAACAGAGCGATATTGTTTCGCCCGAAAACGCGGTTGCCGAAGTGTCGGACGGTTCGGTGGACTTTTGCGGCGTAAACTTCAAATATGCGGCGTCTGCCGAGAAAAACGCTTTGGAGAACATTGAATTACATATAAAAAGCGGAGAAACCATCGGCATTTTGGGCGGAACGGGTAGCGGTAAAACGTCGCTTGTGCAGATGATTCCCCGTCTTTACGACGCGCAAAACGGCGTTGTTCGCGTGGGCGGCAAAGACGTGCGCGACTACGATTTGCAAGCACTGCGCGATAACGTGGCAATGGTTTTACAGAAGAATTTATTGTTTTCGGGCACGATTGCCGAAAACCTGCGTTGGGGCAACCCCGACGCCACGCCCGAACAGTTGCGGCATGCGGCGCGTCTTGCCTGTGCCGACGAATTCGTGTCGTCATTCCCCGACGGGTACGAAACCTTTATCGAACAGGGCGGCACCAACGTGTCGGGCGGGCAGAAACAGCGCCTGACGATTGCGCGCGCATTGCTCAAAAAGCCCAAAATTCTCATTTTGGACGATTCGACGAGCGCCGTAGACACGCGTACCGACGCGTTGATTCGCAAAGCGTTCCGCGACGAAATTCCCGATACCACCAAAATCATCATTGCCCAGCGAACCGCGTCGGTACAGGAGTGCGACCGAATCGTGGTAATGGATAACGGGCGAATTGACGCAGTGGGGACGCACGAAGAATTGCTCGCGTCTAACGCCATTTATCGCGAAGTGTACGACTCGCAAAACAAGACCGACGAAAACGTACAAGAAGGAGAAACGCATGAAAGCAGATAAAAAGAAAGAAAAACAGCGCGTTATGGGCAGACTGCTTACATATCTGTTTTCGCATTACAAGTGGCAGATTTTTCTTATTATTCTGTTCGTACTCGTGCCGAGCGCGGCAAACGTGGCGTCGTCTATGTTTTTGCAGACCGTTATCGATTCGTACATTACGCCCGCGCTCAAATCGGGAGCGCTCGACTGGCGGGCGTTGTTGCGCGCGCTCGGCGCCATGGGCGGATTTTATGCGGTAGCCATTCTGTGCGTGTTGGGGCACACCCAACTCATGGCGGTGGTGGCGCACAAGTTTCTCAAACAGATTCGCGTGGATATGTTCAACAAAATGCAGTCGCTTCCCGTAAAGTATTTCGACCGCAATACGCACGGCGATATCATGAGCACGTACACCAACGACGTGGACGCAATCATGCAACTTGCCATGGGGTGTATTCCGCAGATTCTCTGTTCGGTAATTATGCTTGTGTTCTTTTTGGCGGTTATGCTTCGTTACAGCGTTTGGCTTACGCTGATTGTGTTGGGCGGCAGCGCGTTGATGATAGTTGCCACGCGTTTTGTAAGCAGCGTCAGTTCGCGCAACTTTATCCGCCAGCAAAAAGCCATTGCCAAAACCGAAGGGTACGTGGAAGAAATGATGAACGGGCAAAAAGTGGTTAAAGTGTTTTGCCATGAGAGCGCCGCCGAAAAAGGGTTCGACGCCATAAACGACGAATTGTTCGACTGCGCCGACAAAGCCAACGGTTTTGCCAATATTCTCGGTCCCATTGTGGGCAACATCGGCAACCTGTTATACGTTGTGCTTGCGTTTGCGGGCGGCGCTATGATGCTCGGCGGCGTGAAAAACGTGGGGCTTACCGGCATGGGCACGCTCACTGTGGGTGTGGTGGTGTCTTTTCTCACAATGAGTCGCGGATTTTCCAACAACGTAATGCAACTTGCGCAAACGGTGAATGCGGTGGTGCTTTCCCGTGCGGGAGCAAGTCGCGTATTTGCGCTTTTGGACGAAAAGCCCGAAACGGACGAAGGATACGTGACGCTCGTTTATGCAAAAGAGGACGAAAACGGCAATCTTACCGAATCGTCCGAACGCACGGAGCGTTGGGCATGGCGGCACCCGCACAATGCGCTCGGTACCGTTACGTATACCGAACTGAAAGGACACATATTGCTCGATGACGTGGATTTTGCTTACGAAGAAGGAAAAACGGTTTTGCATAACGTGACGGTGGAAGCAAAGCCGGGGCAGCGCATTGCCTTTGTGGGTTCTACGGGCGCGGGCAAAACCACCATAACCAATCTAATCAATCGGTTTTACGATATCGCCGACGGCAAAATCCGCTATGACGGTATCAATATCAACAAAATCAAAAAGAACGACCTGCGCCGCTCGCTCGGCATGGTATTACAGGACACCAACCTGTTCACGGGCACCGTGCGTGAAAACATACGCTACGGCAGGCTGGACGCCACCGACGAAGAAGTGGAAGCGGCGGCAAAACTTGCGGGTGCGCACGATTTCGTTACCCGTTTGCCCGAAGGATACGATACCCTTCTCACGAGCGACGGCGCCAATCTTTCGCAAGGGCAACGGCAGTTGTTGAGCATTGCGCGCGCGGCTGTGGCGAACACTCCCGTCATGATAATGGACGAGGCAACAAGCAGTATCGATACGCGCACCGAGGCAATCGTGCAGGCTGGGTGCGACCGACTGATGCGCGGGCGTACCGTGTTCATTATTGCGCACCGTCTTTCTACCGTGCGCACCGCCGACGTAATCATGGTGCTCGAACACGGCAGAATCATCGAAAGCGGCAATCATGCGCAACTGCTCGAAAAAAAGGGCAAATACTATCAACTGTATACGGGCGCGTTCGAGTTGGACTGATTTCCGAAAGGAGAAAAGGGTATGTTGTGTGTTTCGGTATGGGTGGCGCTTGCTCCCGCGATTGCGGCGCAATATGCGTTGGCAATTATAGGGCTTATTGCGCTTTCCCGCAGAGATATGTCCGGAGCGGCGTACGTCGTATGGAATATCGTAATTCTGCTTGTGTTCTTTGCGGGTAGCATTGCGTTTTTGGTGTATAACCGCGTGCGTCCCCGCCCCAAAGCCGACGATACTTCGAACGGGGAACAAACCGACGGTGAAGAAAATCGTTGACGAATGGACGCCTATGGTGTATAATTACATAAAGATAAAGGGAAAATTCGCACGGAGGATGCAAGTGGCAGTGTATTCGGAAACGGAAGAAAAAACAGCCGTAGTTAGCCAAAATTCCGTGTGTGCGAGCGTACATGCGTATGTTGCACGGTAAGCGGGAAATACGTTTCCCGCTTTTGTCGTTGTAGCGGACAAGCAAATAAAAACAAACAAGTTTCGGAAAGGAGAAAGAAATATGACAAAAAAAGAGAGAGCGGATGCGGTGTTTTCCTGTTTTTGCGCCTATCTCGACGACAAAAACTATAAATACGGTAAAGACGAAAGCGAGCGCAGTATCGTGTTGCAACTTACGGGCGAAGATTTTCCTATGACCGTACTTTTTAAGGTGGAAGAAGAAAACGAACGCACGTTTGTTTTCAGCAAGATTCCGTTTGAAGTACAGAAGGAAAAACTTGTAGACCTTGTTATGGCAACTACGTATATCAATCAGGTGCTCGCCGTCGGAACGTTTTGCGTCGATTTGGATAACGATTATTGCAGTTACGAATCCAACGAAATTTTCACGGGGCTTTCGGGTTTTGGGGAAGCGTATGCCGAACAGGTAATTTTATCCGCTTTTTCGGCAATCGAAAAGTATAACGACAAATTGTTTGCCATAAATAAGGGACTGATGACCGTAAAAGAATTTGCGGCACAACTGTAAAACGGGAGGAAAGCAATCATGAACGATACCCAAAAAGCGACCGCCGTCATAACGGCGATTACCGATTATATGGACGAGACTAAACTCAAATACGACGCAGACCGCGAAAAAAATACCGTGTTCATCACCGTTACGGGCGACGATTTTCCCGTTACGCTGATGTTTTCCGTAAATGCCGAAAACAACCGCGTGGAAACGTACAGTCGGTTGCCGTTTGAAATCAAAAAGGAAAAGGCGGTAGACGTTGCCATGGCGATTGCCGCAATCAATGCGCGCATTGCCTACGGAAAATTCTGCCTGTATTTCGATAAAGGCGTATGTTCGTATGAAAACAACGAATATCTTACGGGAGTGGAGGGCTTTTCGTCCGAGTACGGCAAAGTGCTTGTTGCCACTGCTTATTCGATAATAGAAGAATATAACGATAAATTGTTTGCCGTGAATAAAGGCTTGATGAGCGTCAAGGATTTTCTTGCATCACTTAAAAAGTAAAAATTTTAATCAAATTTTTATGTAATTTTTATCGGGAAATAAACTGATATATTTATAATGAATAGGTGAAAAAAGGAAGGAAGTGAGGATACGCGCATGACAAAGGGCGAACTCGAAAAGAGAATGCAACTCAAACGCACGCGAAGCAGACTTGCGGGCAACGTCGGTAAATTGGAAACCGCGCAACGGGAATACATAGAAAAAGCGCAAGCGGCGCTCAAACGGGGCGACAAGCATGCGTACAGTTTGGCGCGTAGCGGGCTGAAAACCACGGTGGTGCAACTCAAACGCACGCGGGAAATGCTTCTTAACATAGACATCACGTCGCAAATGCGCGATACGGGTGCGATTACCGAAGAATTTCTTTCGGGTATGGAAACCATATTCCGCAGTTTAGGCAAACTCAATAAGAGTATCGATATTAAAGGCGCGCAGTCCAATCTGCGCAAAGCCATTGCGGGCATGGAAAACGTGCAAGCGGGATTAGACAGCTTTTTAATGGAATCGGAAGAAATGTTCGACGAGATTTCGAGCAGTACGGGAGTAATTTCGGACGCGGAAATCGACGAGTTGTTGGGTGTGAGCGCCGCCGTGGAAGAAGAAACCGAAATGGGTGCGCAACTTGACGAAGTAATCGATTCCGCAGAAGAAGAAAAAGCGGAAAAAGAGAGAGCGCGGCAAGAACCGCCGCGCGTGTATAAAGTGGCGACGCCGTCTGCGTCTGCGCCTATTCCCGCGCCTTCTGCCGCAAAACCCGCAGAGCCGCCCAAGCCGGATATTTTTTCTATGCCCGACGACGAAAAAGGAGCGCTTCGCCTGTATATGCAGGGGCAATACGATTACGAATTTCCGCCCCTTGATTTGTTGGACGATTACGTGACCGACGCCGCTATACGGCAGGCGAACGAAGCCGAACTTGCCGAAGATGCGGCGGCGGCGGAAAAGGTGCTTGCCGAGTTGGGCGTGCCCGCTACGGTGGTGAATCGCATTGCGGGTCCCGCTTTTTCCCGTTTGGAAATGGCAATGCCCACGGGTATGTCGGTGCAGAAAATCGATCCGCTTGTTTCCGATATTGCCATGCGTTTGGGCAAATCGGCGCGTTTCGAAGTGCCCATTCCCGGCAAAAATGCATTCGGAATCGAAGTGGCAAACGCGCGCAGAGAAACAATCGGGCTTAAAGAAATGATTGCGTCCGACGCGTTTACGAATGCGGCGGGTGGCGTGAAGTACTGTTTGGCTGTGGATATCGAGCGCTCCCCCGTAGTCAAAGATTTGGCAAAAGCGCCGCACATGATGATTGCGGGTAGCACGGGTAGCGGAAAAAGTTGTTTTCTGCATTCGCTTATTACGTCGCTGATGTATAAATATTCGCCGTCTGCGTTGCGGCTTGCCATTGTGGATTTTAAGCGGGTGGAAATGGCGGTGTATAACGGAACGCCTCATCTTATATCCGATAAGGTGGTGGATACCGACGAAGACGCGCTGGAATTGTTTAATACACTTAACGCCGAAATGGAACGCAGATACGATTTGCTTGTACAAAAGGGGTGCCGCAATATCGACGAATACAACAAAACGTGCGACGCAATCGACAGGTTGCCGTATATTGCCGTGTTTGTGGACGAATATGCCGATATTTCCACCAGTCCGCTCAATAAGAGTTTCGATACGGTGATTCGCAGGTTGAGTCAAAAAGCGCGGGCGAGCGGGATTCATCTTGTGCTTGCCACCCAGCGTCCGAGCACCGACGTCATTTCGGGCACAATCAAAAACAATTTCCCCGTGCAGATTGCGTTTAAGGTGGCACGTAAAGAAGACAGTCGCACTACGCTTTCGGGGCAGAACGGTGCCGAAGCCCTTCTCGGCAACGGCGACATGTTATACAACGAGCCTTCGGGCGGCGGACTCAAACGGTTGCAGGCACCGTTCGTATCTACCGACGAATTAAAACGCGTAACCGAATGGGTGCGTACCCATTCTGCAAAAACCAACGCATAAAAAGGGGAGAGAATCGAAAATGGGATTGTTTAAGAGCGCCGAAGAAAAGCGCATAGAAGAGAAAATGCTCATCAAAAAAGCGATGAGCAAAATCAAACGGTATATCGAGCAGTTGAATACCGCCAAAACGCGGTATAAAGAAGAAGCGATTAAAGCCAAAAAGCAGGGCATTGCGTCGCAATACAAGCTGGCAATCAGCGGATTGAAAATGGCAACGCGGCAATCGCAGGTGGCGGAGCAACTTTTGCTCAATCTCGAACTCAATCAGCAGACCAAAGACGCGAGCGAAGTGACGCGCGATTTCGTTTCGGGCATGAGCACGCTCGGTAAAGAAATCAACGAATTGAACGGAAAAATCAACGTGGCGCGCACAAGTAAGAAAATGCGCACGGCAATGGCGCAGAGCGAGCGCATGCGGGAAGGACTGGAAGGCTTTATGGACGAATCGGAAATGTTGTTCGGCTCTATGTCGGACGACGCGGGAACGGACGCCGAGTTCGACGCGCTTATCATGCGCGAAATGGAAGCCGATACCGCCGATTTATCCGAAATGGATGCGGAAATCGATAAATTGCTTAAACGGGCGGGAAACTGAACGCGTCCGCGTCCGTTTGTAAAGGAGGGAACATAATGACCGTGAAAGTATGCCCGTATTGCCGTACTCCCGCGCAGGCGGGTACGTGCTCGGGGTGCGGGGCAGTTCTGCGTGCGTGCGACCTTATAGAAGGGGACGCGCCGCCCGTAGTTGCTACGCGTGTTGTTACACCCGAAAAGGAAGAAGAAACAAAGGAATCGGCATTAACCGAAACGGTGCGCGCGGGCATCGACCTGTTTGCGCCTGCCGATGCCATGAAATTGGGCGTTGCGTATACAAACGGTTTGGGCGTTGTTGCGGATACGGAGTTGGCGTTTGCGTTGTTTTCGTCGGCGGCGGTGCGTGGCGAAATGAAAGCGCTGTATCATTTGGCGGAATGTTACCGTTTGGGCAGGGGCACCGAGCAAGACGATGAGAAAGCCAAGTTCTTTTATTTGTTGGGTGCCGAAAAGGGCGATGAAAAATGCGTGGGCACGTTGCAAGTGCACTACGGCGTGCGCTGTGCGGGCGGCTTTTTCCGCTCGGATAATTTGGGCGACGGCGACTTTGTGGAACTTGTGGATAAACTCTATACCAACGTGGCGGAAGTGCATGCAAGCAGTCGGTCGTCGGCAACGGGGAGCGCGGGAAGCGGCGCTATCGTAACGGGCGATTTCGTACTTACCAACGCGCACGTAATATTGTCGGGCAACGGCTTGCCGTATGAAAATATTTGGATTTGCGTGGGGGACGACAGACAGAAGTATCCCACCGAAGTGCTTGCTTTCTCGTCCGCCGAAGACGTGGCGGTGCTCGGCTTTACGGGCAACCGACCGCATATGTTTTACGGCGACCGACTGTTTATGCGGTCGGCGCAAACGGTGAAGGTGGGCGAAGAGTGTTTCACTATCGGCAACCCCAACAACATGGGGTTAAACGTAACCAAAGGCATCATTTCCCGCGCGGCGGAACGGGACGGGCAAGGACGCATGGTTCTTCGCACCGATATGACAATCAATCACGGCAACAGCGGCGGTCCTTTATTCGATGCGGGCGGTAACGTGCTCGGACTGATGACGTATACCATCAGCGAAGTAGGCGGCGAAAAGCTGGGTGATATGAGTTTTGCCGTTACCAGCGATACAATCGTGGAAATGATAACAAAAATTCAGCAAGGAGAAAATAGAAAATGGTAGATTACAGAATCGAAAAACACGCCGATGCGATGATTTGGAAACAGGAAATCAAGAAACTGGAAAAAGACATGCGCATTCTGGTAGACGACGGCTGTGTGGCACTTTGTTTTGCGGGCGGCACTAACGTGGGCGAATTCCGTCCGGGTGAAAAAACGCTTTTGAACGAAGGCGGCAGACTGGCGAAAACATACAAAAAAGCGCCCGTTTTCTTCTATGCGTTCAACCGCGAGCGTCCCGCGTCGGTACGTTGGGGCGTGGGGAAAACGCCCGTTTCGTATGAAGATAAAAAATTGGGCGGAATTTCCGTTTCGGTGTGCGCGTTCGGACACTGCGACGTGATGATTCACGACGCAGGCAGACTTTGGGCGCAAATGCCTGCCGAATACACAGCCGACAACGTGGTGGAAGCGCAGGAAATAGAGGCGTTTATTCAACGCGAAGTAATTGCCAAAGTGGCGCCCATTCTTTCCAATAAGTTGAATGAAATCGGGGATTACACCCTTGTTCCCGCCGCTATCAACAAATTGAGTCAGGCAATCACATACGAAATGCCCGATCTCGAAACCATGGGCTTACATTTGGGTAAAGTGGTAATAGAAGGGCTGGATTTCACCGACGAAAGCAAAGAAATCATCGAAAAACACAAAAAAGGAAAAATAACCAATCTCGAAACCGAAATCGTGAAAGGGCAAGCCGAACAGCTTCGCAGTATTATCGATGCGGTGTCGGGCGGTAATAAGGAGGAACAATAATTATGGCGACTTATTCACCCAATGCGGTGCGGGAACAATCGTTGCAAAATTTGAGCGAGATGTCCCGCCTTGTGGATAAACTGTACGAGCGCGCCAAAACGCCTGCGGCACGGCAGTCTTTAACGGAAATATCCAAAGCACTTTCGAGTATACGCCCTTCGGGAATCGTGCCCCCGCAAACGCTGGAAGTGGAAAATTTGTTGCGCGAAGTGTTGCGCGAATACAATCAGCAGTTCGACGAGCAGAAAACGGACGATATAGACGAAGCGACCATGAAAGTGATTCGTGAAATCGTTGCCACGCGTCAGAAAATGTGCGACTGCACCATGGATATGGACGAAAAGCGCGGCTTTAAGTCGTACTATAAAGCGCACAAAGGCGAGGCGTCTAAAAAGGAAATCAAACAAGCATATAAAGAGCGCTACGCCAATGCCAAGTCCGAAGCAGACCGATATGTAATCAAAGCGAACAAATTGCGCCAGTCGGTGGGTAGCTACAAAAACACGATGGGCGGATTCGAGCGCGAAAAACTGACAAAAGAAGTGGAAGCGAAAATAGCCGAAACAAACGCCGAACTTCGTCAGTTGCAGGTACAATATCGGCAGACCACCGATAGAGCGGTACGTGCGCGGCTCAATCGCAGAGCGGGCGTTTTGGCAAAAAAGAAAAACGCATTGGAAGGCGCTCTCACCCGTATACAACTTGTAGGCGACCAGGAAGATTTGACCGAAGTGGACGCTATCAACGCCAATCTCGGTATGCAACTCGAACAGACGAGAGCGTATACGGTGGGACAGCGTCAGCAAATGCAAGAGCAGGTGAAAACCGACGTAAGAAAAGAAAAGAAAGCCGACCAACAATTCATGGAAGAAGCCGACGCAATGGATTCGGAATGGAACGGACTGACCGATTATCTCGAAGGCGCCAACGACGACGTGCTCGGCAGCATGCAATTTGACGATATGGCGGATGAATTAGACGATGTAATCGGCTCGAAGTCTGCCTCCAAGTCGGAAGAATTTTCGTTAGACGACCTGAAACTCGATTAACGGATTGCGGAGGAAGAATAGCAGATGTTCGGAAGGAAAAAGACTCCCGTGCCGCAGGTGGACCCCCGCGAGCAGGTGGAAAAAACAATAGAAAATCTCGAATCGTTTGTGCGCCGTGCCGAAACCAAGCGGCGGTCGCTTCTTGCCAAAGCGAAAACGGCAAAAGCGCGCGGCGACAAAATGAGTTACAATATGGCGGTAAACGCGCTTCGCATGATTATGCAACAGCAAAAACAGGCGGAACAGATGTCGCTTACCATGGGAATCGTTATGGACACGCGCGACGTGCAGGGTATGCTCGGCGAATTCTTTTCGAGTATGAAGTCGCTTTGCATGCAACTCGGCGAAGTGCCCAACTTCAAAGAAATGCAGAAAGCGGCGTCCGAGTTTAATCGCAACATGAACAAGATGAACGAGCAAACCATGATGATGGACGAATTCATGACGGCAATGAGCGACAGCTTGGGCAATATGGATTTTGAAGGTATATCCACCAACGACGAAATCGGCAAGATGATTGAACGCGAACTTGCCAACGAGTTGGACGCCGAAGAAATTGCAATCAACCGCGAGTTGGAAGAAGCGAAAAACCGAATGAATTCGTAAAGACGGAAAATCCGTCGTAACAGGAAAAGGGAAAGAAGAACGGAGAAACACGAATGGCAAACAATCAGGCGCTTTTATACGATTCGTACATGGAATATTATAATAAAGCGATGCAGGCGAAAAAAGCGGGAGAGAACGAAAAAGCGCGCAAGTATTTTTTGTTTGCGGCGGAAACGCTCCGCGATCTCGCGCAAATCAGCGAAGGCGAGTTGAAAAAGGCGCGTTATAACACGGTGAAAAAACTCATTGCGGCGGCGGAAAGTCTGTCGGACGATAACAGAGTGGCACGCTCGGGCGGACCGTCGTCGGGCAAAATCGAAGCGCGCCCCATAGACGACCCGACCGACGAATACGACCTCGATATCGCAAAACCCAACGACGTAGTTTCGTTTGATGACATCATCGGTTTGGATACGGCGAAAATCGCCATACACCGTATGCTCATCAATCCGCTCAACAATCCCGCCGCATATAAAAAGTACGGCTTGAAACCGGGCGGCAACATTTTGTTGGAAGGTCCTCCCGGAACGGGTAAAACCACGTTTGCCAAGGCGGCGGCATGTGAAATCAAGTTGCCCTTTGTAGTTGCGAATTGTTCGTCGCTCGTCGATTGCTTAATCGGCAATACCGCCAAAAACATCGATAAATTATTCGGCGAAGTTCGCAGGCTGGTACGCAACCGCAAAACGGCGGTCATCATGTTCTGCGACGAGTTTGACGAGATTGCCAAGTCGCGCGGCGGCGACAGCAAAACGGCGGACGAGGCGGTGCCCGCTCTTATCCGTCAATTAGACGGTTTCGATACCGATAACGCAAACATTGTTGTCATTGCGGCAACCAACCGCAAAGATACGCTCGATTCCGCCGTATTGAGCCGTTTTACCAAAAGTATATTTATTCCGCTTCCTACGCGCGACGACAGAAAAAAGCTGTTCGCCGTAAAAATGAAAAAATTGGATAAAGCGGATTTCAATACAATCGATTTCGATTTGCTTGCCGACGCAAGCGACGGAATGAGCGGACGGGATATCAATCATATCAGCGGAGAACTTGCCAATATTCTGGCAGAACGCGATTCGGGACTCATAACGTTGGAAAATACGCTCACCGAAGTGATACTGGATTGTATCGGACAGAGAAAAAGAGGGTATTGAGAATTTCCTTTTTATATAGAGCCCGAACGGATTAGGGAAGGAAAAAACGATTTTCAGGAAAACAGATGGAATATGTTTCTACTGCTTGCCCGTTTTGCGGCGGCACGCTTATCAACAAAAATAACGGAGAATACGTTTGCGCGTATTGCCTTCAACCGCTTGACCGTTCAAACGGCAAGTTAAGCGACGGCTATAATAAGCTGGCGTCGTATAATTTTGTGGGTGCGGCGTCCTTTTTTCGCGGCATGATAGGTGTGGGCGGCGCAGAAGCATATTACGGTCTTTTTCTCGCCGAGAACAGAATCGAAGAAAACAAACAAAAAAACGCAATATGCCCCGTGGTGTTTTCTTATCGTCCGCAACCGTTTGCTACCGATTCCAATTATACGTTGTTGCGTTCCTTATGTGAAAACGACCGTGTGCTTTCGCAGAAGCTCGAACGAATCGAAGCGGCGCGTGCGGCAACGCTTACGCCGCAAACGGAATACGACGTATTGTTGTTTACCGATGACCCGCACAATAAAGAATGTGCGGAGTTTGCCCGCGTTCTTTCGGCGCGCGGGTATCGAATACTCATTTCGTCCGACTTTGCGTCGGCGGATATTGCCACACTCCGCTGTGCAAGCGCGGCATACGTATTTGCGTCTACTCTTACCGCCGTGGAAAAAACGGTGTCGGCAGGTATAGCCCGCAAATTTTTACTACTCGAAAACGAACGCACAAGCACTACGGGATTAGGCAAAAAACCGATGAAACTCGTCACTTCGCTTGCATTGCCCAATCTTTTGGCAAACGGGATATCGGATATTCTCGAAGTGTGCACCGACCTCAACTTCGGGGCGGAAGTGCGCAGGTTGGGTGGTGCGGCGCGCGCAAAAGAACGAAATTTTGTTTTGCGCGTGCGGGAATCCGTTTCTTGCGATACGCCCGTGCTTGTCCGTAAAAAAAGAATTGTTTCGCCCGTTGCCGAAATCGACGACGAAGAAGCGGATATCGGCAGAATGGAACGCAATTTGCAGGCGGGCGCTTTTTCGGACGTTCGCAAGCTGTACGAAAAACTCAAAAAGAAAGGGTGCGGCAACGTTCGCATGTATTGGCTTGCGTATCTTGCCGCGGCAAAAACGCGTAACGAACGCGAATTCGTTACTGCCGCCGACGAATCGGCGTTTTCGCCCCAAGCGCTTGCGTTATGCGATGCGGCGCTGTATGGTTGCACGAACGGAGAACAGGCAAAACCGTATGTGCAAACGCTTACCGACGCGGCGCTTCGGCTCATAGACCGCAAAAAAACGGGGCTTGCGTCTCGCGCCTTACAGGCGGCGTTCGAATACGATTATGCCGATTCTTACGCCCCCGCGCTGTTGGATCGACTGAATGCGGCAAAAGAAGGACTTTTGCCCGACGACTATTTCTTTTTGCAGAAAACCGTGCTGGAACGGGTGCAAAGCGGCGACACGGGATTCATTTTGCGTCATACGTTGGGTGCCGTGGATTATGCGCTTTCGCGCAAGCTGTATCGACGTGCCGACGATTTAATCGAAAGCGCGCTCGACTATTTTCCGCACGAGAGCGAACTGTATGCGCGAAAGTTGTTCTGCGTGAACAAGGTGTGCGGATTCGACCGATTACTTGCGTGCGATTATCCCCGTTTGGGAGATTATTTTGCTTGCTACGTTGCCGCGAATCCGCCCGAAAAAGCAGACGGAATTCTACGGAACACCTTTGACGCGCTGGTAAAAAACGCGTCGGCGCGCGGGTACGAAAAGTTTTCGGCGGCAATCGACGACGTGCTCGATTTGGGAAACATGCCCGAGTTGGGCAACGGGAACATATTCGGTGCGTCCGATTATTGCAACGTGGGCGAATCGGCGCTCTTATGCGGAGATTTTGCGTCGGCAGGTGCGTATTTTGCGCAGGCAATCGAAAAGGACGGACGCAGTTATCTTGCCTATTGGGGTGCGCTCAAAGCGGCGCTTTGCTGTAAAAGCGACCGTATGCTCGAAGAGTGCGATACGCCCATAGACGAAGCGGGAAATTATTATGCCAATGCATATAAATCGGCGGCGCACGGCATAGACGACGATTTTATCCGCCGTATCGAAGAAGTGCTTGCCCGACGTCGTACCGTTATAAAAAAGGACGGACACGTTTTCCGCAAAGACGACTTTACGGTATCGAACGGAAAACTTATCCGCTATACGGGCAAAGACACCGAGAACGTGTTGGTGGGCGGCGGCATTTACCGAATCGGAGCCGACGCATTCCGCGGCAGTTCGGTGAAATCGGTTATTGTGGAAAAGGGCGTAACGGCAATCGATGATGGGGCGTTTGCGTTTTCGGATATAGAAAATATTGTTTTGCCCGCAAGCGTTTCCGAAATGGGACGGGGAGTATTTTGCGGTTGCGAAAATTTGTGTACAATCAAGGCGCAAGCACCCGTTTCGGTGTTTGGCGGGGGAGTATACTTCGGCAGTCGGTTGGTTTCGTATTTGCCCGCATTGCACCGTAAAGCCGCATGCGGCAATGTGACGGAAATCCGCGCGAGTACGGATACGGTGGGCGAAAATGCCTTTTTCGACGCATGCGGAAGTTCGGAAGTACGGTTGCCCGCAAGCGTACGCACGGTAGAACCCAATGCTTTCCGCGGTTGCGAAGGCTTGCGCATTTCGGGAAATGTGCCCGCTATAAAGCAAACGCTTACGGGCGAAACGCCGTTCGGAGATTGTGTTTTAACAAGCGGACGGTTGACGCCGTCGGACGAACGGATATGGGCGTCGCTTTACGGAGATTGCCGCAATAATATGCACGTGCCCGCATTCGGCGGCACGGCAGGGCAAATCCGTAAGTTGTTCGACACGCAGGGCAAAGTGGGCGGCGGATTGCTGGTAAAAAACGACAGAGTGTTTTTTGCGGCGAACGGCGCTTTGTTCGTTGCGTCGTTGCGCGGCGTTTTTTCGGGGGAACAATCCGTTCCCGAACGTATACATTTACCGTATGCACCCACAGGCACGGGCGTATTGTGGAACGGATACATTGTGCAACCCGTAGATTACGAAAGATGTACGCTTGCGTATATTGACGCGGCGGGCAAAATTTCTACGTCGGTGCGTATAGGCGCGCCGCTCACTCGTCCGTTGTGCCTTATGAACGACGTACTGTTGTGCGTGAGCGACGATACGCTTTTTGCCGTGGATTTGGCGCGCGCGTCGGTGCGGGAGAGAACAATGCCCGAAAAGATTACTTGCGTGCCGTGCGGTACGGGCAATCTATTTGTGGTTGCGGGCGAGCGGAATGTGTATGCGCTTACGCCTTCGCTCGAAGGCAATGCGGTCTGTTCGCTCAACGGCGTGAACTATGCGCAGGGTGCGGGAAAAATACTGCGCGGCAGAATGACGGCATACGGCGCCGACGTTTGGTGGATAGAGCGCACCGATTCGGAGATATATCTGGCGCGCACGGACGGGAACAGGGCGGAGCGAATCGTGTTGCCCCGTCGTATTGTGGATTTTATGCAAACGCAACCCGTATTTGCGGGCGGTAATTTTTACGGCGGCGCTACCAAATCTATCCTAACGGCGCCCGTTGTGCCGTACGGGGCGGAATGGAATTTCCGTGTTGCCGCGCCTGTTTCGGGCAAATATGCCGAACTGGCGATAGTGGGCGACAAACCGTTCGTAAACGGTATGAGCGGGGTGTATGCGAATCTGCGGTTGCGTGCTTTTTACAAAGATGCGGCGTTGTTGTGCGATATAGAGAAGGGAGGCGTGTATGTCGCAGGAATTTGAAATCCGTTGCGTTGTCAGCGAAGAAGGCGTGCCCGGCGGCCTGAAAGTGGACGCCAAACCCAAAAGCTACAATCGCTACCATAAACTGTTCGAGGCGGCGCGCGACGTGCGGAAAATCGACGATTTCCGCGAGTTGCGTATTCCCCATTATCCCGCATTCCGTCCGTTTGAGTACCAGCGCGAAGCGGTGCTCATGATGCTTTCCCGTTTTCGCGGCAAAGGCATTTTCGGCGATCAGGTGGGACTGGGAAAAACGGTGGAAGTGGGCATGACGGTTGCCGAATACGCCGAACGCGGCGCGGTGAAAAACGTGTTGCTTCTTTGCCCGAAAAAGCTCGACTTTCAATGGGAACAGGAAATCGCCGAAAAATTTCATACGCATTTCGATTGCGTACTTGTGCCGTCGTTTGCGCAAATGACCGCACACGAAAAGAGCAAAAAAGCGGGCGTCACTATGTATATCATGACGTTCGACGTGATTTTGAAAGAAATCAAAAATCTCAAAAACCGCTTGTGGGAAGATATTGTTAAAGGCAAAGAATGGTTGGAAGCGGAGAGTTTTAAGGCAAAAAAGAGCGATGACTATTACGACATCAAACGCGCCGCCGAACAGAACGAAACGCTCTATCGCAGTTTAGACGACGAAATCGACGATTCGTATCTCAAATTGTTCGATGCGTATGCGGGTGCTCTTCCGCAAATCAACATGCTTGTGGTAGACGAGGCGGACGCGTTGTTATCCACCGACCCCAACAAAACGTTGCAGATTTATCGCGTGGTGGAGCATATCGGAAAAAACACGTCCGTTCCGTATAAAATTCTCATGTCCGCCACGCCCATACGACGCCAACTTGCCGACGTGTATAAATTGATGAAAATCGTGCGCCCCGAGCAGTTCCGCGATATGGACGATTTCATCCGCAACTACTGTTTCGGAAAACCGCGTCTTAACGATTTTAAGGGAGAAGAACTGCGTCAGCTCAAAGGTTTAATCGACCAATTATTCACTCGCAACCGTTTAACAAGCTCCACGGTGCAACGGTCGTTGAAACCGCTCACCATAGAAGAAGTGCTCGACCTGAATTTCGAGAACTTTTCGGCGGGCGATTTTGAAACCCGCGTGCGGGAAGCGGTAATAGACGGCATTTGCTACGGAGAGCAGAATCCCGAGCGCATGCGCGCCAACATAGAAACGAGTATGCGCGCGTATCTCGACGAAGGCGACGGATTGCCGCGCAAGTGGACGGAATACGTGCGGGCGGTTATTCTCAATCCGCGCGAAACACCCGTGCGCATTACCGATGAAAAGAATCTGGCGTTTGCCGAAAGTTTATACACGCGTATTCGCTCGGATGCGGGCGCCGAGGCGGACGCATTGCGATTTGCCTGTGAGGATTACGTGATTCCCGCCAAGCGCGGACATCATATCCGCTATAAAGGAGAGATTGCGCGCGAAAAATACGACCGCATGTCCGAAAAGGAACGGGCGGCGGCGGAAAAAGAGGCGTACGACGACGCGCTTACCGCGCGCGCCATGCGCAAAGCGCGTGCCGAATTCGGATACGCGGAAGAAGCGGCGGGCACAACGGAATATTACGACCGCGAAAATATTGACTGCGACGGCAAGTACGCCGAGTTCGACCGATTGGTCAACGAGCTTCTGCCCGAAGAAAAAGTGCTTGTGTTTTCCGACGCGGGCGCCGAACGCAATATGCTTATCCGTTTGGTAGAGAGCGCGCAAAAAGGACGGGCGCTCAACGGAGCGGGCGATACCGATAACAAAAACTATCTTAAATTCCGAAGCGATGCGCCGCAAAACGCCAATGCCGTCTATTTTGCCGTAAACGGCGAAGAAAAAGGCTTTAACATGCAGTTCTGTTCTAACCTGATTATTACCAATCTATCGCACGACCCCAATCTTGTGGAACAGATTGTGGGGCGCATTTCGCGTATCGGTCAGCGTAAAAAAATGCACGTTTACGTGTTCACGCCCATGGGGTCGCTCGAATACAGCCTGTATCTTTTCTATAATGATGTATTGCATTTGTTTTCGGACTGGGACGGGGACAATACGTTCATTATAGGCGGCGCGGTGGCAAGTTATCTGGAAGAAAATCCGTCGGTGGAAAAGGAACTTATGCGCCGAATCGGCAAAAAGCACACGGCGGACGGCGAAAAGCCGGAAATCGGATTTCCGCAGATTGTGGAATACCTATGGGAACAGTACGACGGCGGGTTTTCCATCGGCACGTTCGAGGATTACGAGCCGTGGATTCGGTTTAAGGAAAACGTAGCCGAGAGCATCGATTCGTTCCGCGAACTGGTGAAAGAAATGGGCGACCAGATTATGTTCACGGCGGACGAGCAAGAGGTAATCTGACATGGCGGAAAGAGATAAAGTCAACGAACTCAACAGACAGTTCGGCGGCGTGCGAGCGGCGCGGAACGTGTCGGCAATGGACGACAATCTGCGCGCCATAGAGCGGCTTGTACGAGCGGCGGCAGACGACGAAGCGGGTCTTGTATCGGTGTATCGTCCGCTCGACGAGAGCGAGAAACGCGAGATTGCCAAAACGGAAACAGACGAAATCGCCAACGCTTACCATGTGGAAATGGCAGGCGACGACAAGGTATATTACATAACGTACAAACCGCAGGTGGAAAAAGGACGCGGCAAGAGCGGCAAACTCGAACACGTGAACCGCTCCACGCCGTTCGTACAAATGCTTCTTGACAGAGTAGGGAACGAGTTTTCCTTTTTATTCTGCCATAGCAAGGTGCGCGAAACGGACACACCCGACCCGCCCGTTGCGGACGGATTTCGGGTAACGCACGGCGAGCGCGAACATCTGGAAGGTAAGAATAAATACGAACTGTTCTTTTTAATCGAGTGTAAAGACAATATAGACGCGAGTGAACGGATTACCAATCTTATCGACAGCGTGTTGTTGGACGTAGACGGCAACAGCGGTGACTTTTTTGCGCACATGTCGTATGCTTCGCTCGAACACACGCCCGACGACGATGACCGCGAAGTTCCCGAAATCGATTTTGCCGTACAAAGTCAGCTGAATAATATCATAATGCAAATCCGCGAATCGGGCGAAGTACGCCAACGGATTCTCGATTTTATGACACGGATTCCCGAAAGCGATTTGTACGCGCACATGAAGAGCAGAAACGACGCGTTCTTAAACGCGCAAGCGGCGGCGCCGCGTGAAATCAACGCGCTCAATTCGCAGGTTGTATGTCGTATGATGCCGATAGGCGTGTTTCTCAATGCGATTGACAACGATAGAATTCCCTACACAGTAACGGGGCAAAACGGCGAACGTGCCGTGTTCTACACCGAAATCAATCCCACCGTAGCTTTTTCGGGGCATATGTGTCCGCATTGCGGCAGATATCTGACTGCCGATAACGCCGCCGTTGCCGTGAATACGGCAAGCGGTTGCGAAGTGGGGTGCGAATCGTGCGCAAGCAAGTGCGCGCAAAAGGGGTGCGCCCGTTATGCGTTTCACGACGGCGGTTGTGCCGTGTGTCATAAAATTTTGTGCACCGAACATTCGCGCAAAAGTATTGATTCGGATGACCGTCTGTGTTCCGACTGTGTTCGCGTATTCCGCGACAGCGGCACGGGCGAACCGCTTTCTCCGCGCGACGCGGCGGTGCGCGGGTGCGAAGAACATTATGTGGAAACCGAAGTGGGGCGTTTGGGCAAAACAGGCGCAATCAACCGCTTTAAGTCGATAAAGCTGTTGCGTAAAAGTGCGTGCGTTCGTTGCAAAACGGTGGCAAAAGGGGAAAGCGGAGAAACGGAATACCGATACTATCTCGAAAGCGAAACGGCGCGGTGTGACAAGTGCGGCGAAAATTTCTGTTGTGACGACCTGAAAAAGACGACTGACGGTGAAACGTTGTGCGTATTCGACCGCGTGGATTGCTCGTGCGGCAGTTCGGTGCGCCGCGATAAGGCGTATGCATGTGCGGAAAAAGGGTGCACGCACGGATTCTGCGAATCGTGTGTTACGGCTCGCAAACTGCCTACCGACTATTATCATGCGATAAAATTGTTTGCGGGAAAAAGCAAGCCCATAGACGTGAGCGGAAAAATTTATTGTCCCGACCACGCGGCGGTATGCAAAGTGTGCGGCAAAACGGTTGCGCTCTCCGCCGCCCGCACGTGCGAAACATGCGGCGGCACGGTTTGTGCCGATTGTGCGGAAGGGAACAAGTGCGCCACCTGTGCACGGGCGGATACGGTGACGGAAACGAATTATAAGCAGGTGAGTACAAAGAAACGGCTCACCCGCTTGAACGGTTTGCCTTTGCGCGAAAAATTCGCGCGCGTTGCCGTACTCGAAGATAACGAAAACGTAGTGTATGTTACGATTCGTGCAGGGCAGAAACAAAAGCGGATTTATAACAAGCTGACGGGGCAGACACAGGAGTGGACGGGAGAGAAACAATGAGTGCGAAAAAGGTAAAAAGGCAAATCAAACCGATTGCAAATTCCGCCCGTGCCGCCGCATACAGAAAAAGCGTTGCGGGGACGGTGCTCTCCAACGTGGGATTTTACGCGATGTTTGCCGCGGATATTGCGGCGTTGATTATTCTGTTGTGCGGCGGGTATGTGCTCGGCGGTATAATAACGTTTTGCATTGCTTTGGCGGCGGAAGGCATATGCGTGCTGTTATTATTGCCCAAGCCGATTTTGCAGTTGGGCATTGCTGGCAGAAATTTGCTTTGCAAAATCGTATTTCTTGTTCCGCCCTTTATCGAACTGATAACGGGGCTTGTGATTTCGCGTGGCGGCGACGTGAATTCGGCGCTCGTTATCTATTCGTACATAGCGGCTACGCGACTGGTATTGTATATTGCCACGTTTGTTCTCGCGCGGCTGAATGCGGCGCTCGGCGGACTTGCCGTGCTTGTCCCCATTGTGGCAATCTGTTGCGTGGCAGGAGTGGGACTTGCCGCCGAATTCCCTTTGAGCGACCGTCCGCTCGGCTACACCTACGTGGTTGCCGACCGATATCATAAAGAAGGATTTGTCGTAAACGAAATATTCGACGGCGTGCGCGACAACGTGCGCATTCCGTCCGTATATAAGGGATTGCCCGTTGTGGGAATCGATTGCGCGGGCGTGAAAACGGATAATTTGCAACTGCCCGAATCGGTTACCTATATTTCCGTGCGTACGAACGACGTTCGCAATCTTACCGTTACGGCACCCGACGCCTACGTAGAGATTGCTTCGGGGCTGGAAACGCTTACGTTTACATCCGAAAAGGCGTTGCCCGCCGTTATCGGACAGTTTGAGCAACCCCCCGAAATTTTCGTACACCGTGCTTTAATAGACGCCGCTATCTCCGCCGACCGTTTTACGTCTTGCCGAGATTTTATGCAACCGATTATGAACAGTGACGAACGGTACGTAATGTTCTACACCGATTGCAATTTGTCCGAATCGGCGGCACTCGAAGATTTTTCGGTGGCTACGCAAATTGTACCGTCGTCTGCGTCGGTGCAACTGCCTACGCCCGACCTTACGGATAGAAAAGAAGGTGATTTTGCTTTTCTGGGTTGGTATCCGTCGCGTTCGTATACGACACCCGTTTCGCAGATTGCCGAAAACGGGAACGTGAAACTCTATGCCAAATATCTGCGACTTTATAACGTAACACTGTATGATATTGATAACGACGTCGATTCCGACCGTTCGTTTCGTTACCACAACGAAAGCGAAGAAATTGTGTTGCCCGTGCCTGCGGAGCGCGAAGGGTATACGTTTTGCGGTTGGTTCGACGCAACGTTGCCCGGGTCGCCCGTTAAAGGAACGGATATCAAATCCATTCCCGGAAACAGCAGAGGCAATCGGTTTTTTCGTCCCGAATACAAAAAAGTATACAATATTACTTGGCATACGGACGGCGCCGACAAAGTAACGGATAAAATGCCGCAATCGTATCATTTGTGGTCGGACGAAATGCCGCTGGCTGAAAACGGCGCAACAAAAGAAGGATATACTTTTATGGGGTATTATCTCGACTCCGCATTTAAGAACAAGATATCCAAAATCGACCCGTACGAGCAAAGCGATATAGACGTATATCTGAAATTCAACGAAAATTATCCCATCACGCTCGAATACAACGGCGGTAGCGGAGACGAGAGTTTTCCCGCCTACTATCATAAAGAGAGCGGAAACATTCGGTTGCCGTCTACCCAAAAAACGGGGTATCGGTTCGATTGTTGGCACGAGAATACTCCCGAAGGCGCAATCGTTTCGGAAATTCCTAACGGCTCGACGGGGGCAAGAAAATATTATGCTTCCTGGACGCCCATTCGGTATCGTGTGTATTACCGAAGCGACGCAAACGGCGAATTGACCAATACGGGAACGGTGTTTACTTACGACGGGGAAAATAACATGCTCGACGGCGACATCGGGTTTTCCAAAAGGGGATACAAGTTCGTGGGGTGGCAAATCGGTAACGACCTTTACGAACCGGGTGCACAAGTTACACACAACTATACCGACCGAGAGAATGCCGTTGTAGTGGCTATTGCGCGCTGGGAAGGAATTTCGTTTTATGTGGATTTTGTGAGTCGGGCGTCCGATACGGAAGGGCAACAACCCGAACGAACAATGTATACTTACGGTGAAAAATACAAAATGCCCGATTGCCCGTATACCTGCAAAGGGTATCGTTTCGCAGGGTGGAGTTACAATCATCTTGTGTATCAGGCAGGCACCGAATATACTTTTGATTTTACAACCGAAGAAAACGCCGTGCTCGAATTTATGGCGCTATGGAATCCGATTTCGTATCATATTGCGTACCTTTCATTGGTGGAAGGAGGTTCTGCCAATATAACGGGAGCACGTTGCTACTACGGCGTGTTGCCGATTAAGGTGGGATTATTGGCGGAAGGCGACTACTTTACGCCGCAACGCAAAGGGTATGAATTTCTCGGCTGGGAAATCGACGGCACCGTATATCAGACGAAAGACGAAATCGATTTCGATTTAACCGACGTGGACGGCGAAGTGATTACCGCCAGGGGACAGTGGGAGCCTGTTACCTATTATGTGAACCGCAACAGCGGCGCTACTTCGGAAATTGCCGTTTCGGGCACCATGAAACCTTGCGCGTTTATTTACGACGATAAAGAAAAAACGTTGGGCGAGTGCACCATGACGGCGCTCGGATATCATTTTACGGGTTGGCAAGTGGAATGGTGGGACGGCGTTTCGTTCCAAACGAAAGTATACGGGGCGGACGAGAAAATCGCAGAGAATTTTTCGGACAGACGGGGCGGTACCGCTACGGCAACCGCGCAATGGGCGCCCAACGTATACACAATACGCTACGACGGCGCGGGCGGCGTGGGCGATACGGCGCGCAGTATCTTCACGTATAACAGCGAAGGTAACAAATTAGCCGATGCGTACTGGCGCAACGGATATACCTTTTGGGGGTGGGAGCTCACTCCGCTGAACTGGCAAACGCAGGTGTATGTGGCAGGCTACGTCATGCCCAAGGGCGAAGATTTCAGCTACGGCTACGAACGGATTGAAGTAGGAAACGAAGAAGTGATTGCCACGGCGGTATGGAAACCCGTTTCGTATTCTTTGTTTTATGTGGTAGACGGTGAGGCGTTTAAGAGCCAAACGCTCACGTACGACGAGCCGTTCACTATGGAAGAAATCCCTCAAAAAGAAGGCTACACCGCCCACTGGGAAGTGAGCGGCGGCGACGTGCACGGATTTATTTACAAATCGGGTGCAAGGGTGGACCCCTCAAAGCCGGAAGAAGGAGGATGCAATTTTGCGTCCGAACAGGGCGCGTCGGTTACGGCAACCGCCGTGTACGTGCGTATCGCCCCGCCGTCGGCGGAAGAAGTTTTGCCTATGCGCAACGCGGCGGAATGTGCGCGTGCCGCAATAATTTGTGCAGACAAATTGCCCGTAAAAATGCGGAACCGATAAAATGCAACAAAAAACGCCGTAATAAAATTGCGACGTTTTTTGCTTTACAAAGGAAGAATTTTCGGTTTTTTCGGTGGAGATCTCTTATGGCAGTACCTCCTTATCGGAAAGTAAATTGTATAAAAATTCGCGGCGGCGTCGGAAAGTTTTTTAGAAAAAAGGAAGATGATGAAAAACTTATTTACAAAGGAGGAACGTCGCCGCGAAATTTTATCGAATTTAATACTGTCATTATAAACTCGATATGTGATAAACAAATGACGGTGGAATAAAATTCTTTCGGTTTGTTTGTGGCAAAACGAAAAAAGCCCGCATATTTCATGCGGGTATTCGGTTTTATATTCGTTCTTGTTTGTTTTGTGCCGCAATAAACAGAGAAAGATTGTTTCGGATTCGTTCGTTTTCTCCGAACGAAAGTGCGATTTGCGCTTGCGTTTCGGCTTTTTTGTATTGCCCGAATTGATAGTAGGCAATGCCGAGCAAATCATGTAGCGGCGCACCCCAAGCGTCGGGTTCGGTGATATACGAAAGTTTACGTTCGGTAATGCGTAAGCCCGCGTTTGCCGCATAAAGTACGCCCGCATAGTCGCCCGCGTCAAAAAAAGTGCGTGCCAGCCGCAGATACGGCTCTCTCGTGTCGGGGGATTCGGCAACGGCACGCAAAGCCCAGCCGATTGCTTGTTTTACGTTGCCCAAACGGGAATAACATTGCGAAATATACCGCATGGATGCGGCGCGTTCGTCCGCCCAGGTGGCGGAAGGGAGCGCCAGATGTTTGCGAAGAGCAACGATTGCCTGTTCGTATTTTCCCGCATACATATATTCGCGCCCCAAATAGTGGGCGGTGCGGTCGTCGTTCGGCGATTCGGCGGCGGCAATTTCCAAAAGGGGCAAATAAGACGAACGCGATTTCTTTTCGTCGGGATAGTGCGTTACCTGTACGCCGTAAGCGTAAGCGGGTCGGCGTTCGTTGCCCTGTTGCGGTACAAGCACTTCGTGTACGGCGCCTTTCCATAAAAATCCCTTGCGGTGAATTTTTTCCGACCAAAACACCACGCCGTCCGACCCGTCGGGATTATGGCTCCATACGTATCGGTACATAAACTGGTTGGCATCGGGTGCCTGATTCGCCGCTTTTTCGAGCGACGCTCGCCAATTCGGTTCGAATACTTCGTCAATATCCATGCACACGTATAAATCGCCGTCGTCGGGTACGAACGCAAGGCTTGCGTTGCGTGCCATATCGAAACGGAAGGGGGAGAAAACCTGCGTTTTCACTTTTGCCCCGTGTGCCGCGAGAACGGCGGCACAATCGTCGTCCGAACCGGTGTCGAGCACAAACACACCGTCGGCGTCGCGTGCCGATTGCATAAAGCGCTCGGCAAATTTGCTTTCGTTTTTGCATATGGCGTAAACGTATATTTTCATACCTATTATATATGCTGCGGAATTCAATCGGTTGACAACCGATTGCGCGTTTGTATATAATATAGGCATGATAGATACCCTGCTTTTCGATTTGGACGGAACTCTTTTGAACACGCTCGACGACCTTTGCGACAGCACCAATTATGCGCTTTCGCTTTTCGGGTATCCCGTGCGCACGCTAAATGAAGTGCGCGGATTTGTGGGAAACGGCGTGCGGCTTTTAATCGAGCGCGCGTTACCGAACGGAGAAAAGGATAAAACGGACGAAGTGCTTGCCGCATTTGAAACGCATTACGATAAAAACAAAGAAAACAAAACGCGCCCTTACGACGGGATTGCGCAAATGTTGTCTGCCGTTTGTCCGCACTATAAAACGGCGATAGTATCCAATAAGTACGATAAAGCGGTTTGCGATTTGCGCGACAAACTGTTTCCGCAGGTGCAACTTGCCGTAGGAGAACGGAACGGCATGAAAAAAAAGCCCGCACCCGATATGACCGATTACGCGTTGAAAATGTTGGGAAGCAAAAAAGAAAACGCCGTCTATGTGGGGGATAGCGACGTAGATATCGCCACTGCCCGAAACGGCGGATTGCCTTTTATCGGGGTAAGCTGGGGATTCCGCGGCAGAGAGTTTCTTGTTCGTTGCGGTGCTTCGGTTATAATAGACAGCCCGAGTGAACTGACGGCGGTTTTGAACGAGCAAAACAAAATTTTTTAAGTATGCCGAAAAAAGATAGTAAAAGAATGCGTTGCGAACAGTAGCGCATTTTTTTGTTGGGGAAATTTTGTTGTAACGGGTTAAAGCGGAACGGTAAACGGAAATATTAAAATAATCGGTGAAAAATTAGAAAAAGATTAAAATGCAAAAGGGAACAAAAAACTTGTTGACAATACTATGCAACGCATGGTATTATGTATACAACAGTATGGCGAGCGGCGGGTGCGATTCGGGTACCGAAAAGCACGGCGGCAAAGGAGGTGCAAGTGGATGCGCAGTTGAAAAAAGGACTTTTGGAAGTGTGCGTGCTTGTTTCGCTCAAAAAAGAGGAAAGCTACGGGTATAAGATTATCAGCGATATTTCGCCTTATATCGAAATCAGCGAAAGCACGCTCTATCCTATTCTTAAACGGCTCGAATCCACGGGGTGTCTTACAACCCGAACCAAAGAGTACAACGGCAGATTGCGGAAGTACTACATGATTACCGAGACGGGCAAGAAAAAAATCAAAGAATCCATTGCCGATCTCGATGAGCTGAAACGGGTGTACGATTACATTTACAGAGAGGGGTAAAGGCTATGAAAAAAATCAAACCGAAAGCAGAAAAGGAGGAAACGGAAAAGTGACCAAATACGAATGGGAATCGGAATTGAAAAAGGGAATCCACCGATTGCCTGCCGACGAAATAAAGCGCGTAATGGAGTATTACGACGAACTGTTCGCCGATATGATTGAACGCGGAAAAGGCGAGTGCGAAATCATTGCCGAATTCGGGAATCCCGTTGACGTGGCATATAAAATTTTATCGGAATACGACGGCGAACTCAAAGAAACGGAAGAAGCGGTACTGCCGCCCGTTGCGTCCGCCGTGCACGGGGAAGAGAGCGCGGCGCCCGTACAAAAGAACGAACAGACAGAGAGTATGCCGCCCGTTTCCGAAATTCCGCTTGTAAAAGAAGAATCGCCTTCGCCCGTGCGCGCACAAAAAAAGAGTGAAGAAAGCGGCGGCTTGCACGGCGACCGACTGGTATTGTTTATCGTGCTTAACGTGCTTACGGGATTCGCCTTTTTTATCGTGGCGGGCGCGGTCTGGATTGTGCTCGGCGCGCTAATGGTGTCGGGTGTTGCAATGGCGGTCGGCGGCGTGGCGGCTACGGCAGTTTCCTTTATGCCGATGTTCGACGGCTATATGGCAAGCGGCGCAGCACAGCTCGGTATAGGCGTGGCGCTTTCGGGCGCGGGTATTTTGCTTGCCGCTCTTATGGTGTGGGCAATAAAGGTTTCGGCAAAATTAACGGCGGGATTTTTCCGCGGATTGAAAAACTGGCTAACCGCAAAAAGGAGGGCGTATGAAAAAAACTAAAATATGGGTTCTGACGGGCGCTTCGCTGCTCATTTTGGGTGCGCTTGTGTGGGTGATTGCCATGTCGGCGCTTAAATGGGATTTTTACGCGCTCGATACAACCGAGTATACACCCATGCACTACGCGCCGCAAGAAGGCGAACAAATCACGGCTGCGGAACTGGACATCGATTCGTTTAGCGTGGTTGTGCAATCGGGTGAAACGTTGTCGCTCGACTACTACGAAGCGGACGATTCGGAAGTGGAAATCAAGGTGGAAGACGGCATACTCAAAGTGCATGAAACAAGAGAATTCAAACTGTTCAACATGTACGAGTTCAAACGAATCAAATACAAGTATGTGCTCACTCTTCCCGACGGAATGGCGCTGTCGGTAAAGAATACGAATTCCACTTTGGAATTGCGCGGTGTGGATATGGGCACTGTGGTTGTGCGGAGCGCCAATGCGGATTTTGCGGCGTATAACTGCAAATTCGAGTCGCTGACCATTGACGGCACCAACGCCGATGTGAAACTCGACGGTTGCGAAACGGAAACGCTTTCGGTGTATAGTACCAATCTCGATTTGTCGGCGGTGCGTCTTACTGCCGCTTCGGTGGAAACAAGGGGCACGAATACAGACGTTTCGATTTGCGATTCGACGTGCGATACGATTACAATGCAAGGCACCAACGCCGATTATGAGTTCGAACGGGTGCGTGTGGATTCTCTTTTCGCCAAAGCCACCAACTTGGACGCAGAGTTTGCTCTGTTGGGTGACGGCGCCGAATATACCATAGAAACGCACGGAAGAGATTTGCCGAAAACGCAGGTGGGGACAACCGACAAAAAAATTGTGCTTTCGGGTACGAATAACAGCGTGCATTTGCGGTTTGTTGCATAACAATAAAACAGATATGCCATAAAAAACCGCCGTCTGTATTGTTTCGGGCGGCGGTTTTTCTTTATTCCGACTTATTTTGTTCGATTCGTTTTTCGGCATCGCGGAAGTAACGCGTGTATGCTTTGGCACAGTACGACGCATGTTTATCTTGTCGGGCAAGCGCCGACGGCGGCGGCTCGCGGAACGAATACGGTCCGTTGACTTTCCAACCGTTGAAAAATCCGATTTTAATGGCGTTTTGCGGACAATAGAACGAACAGCGCATGCACATCAGACAATTTTTTCCGAATGTGAATTTTCCGTTTTCTTTCATTGTGATATTTTGTGTGGGGCAGTTGTTTACACACAAACCGCAATGTACGCAGTCTTTCGTAACTTTGTAGCGTCTGCCGTTGAAACGCGCGCCCCAATGTTCTATGCGCAGAAACCAAGCAAGCACGCCGCCCATAAACAGTCGTCGCACCATGTGCGGTTTGCCCGACAGAATTTCGCGGCAGTCGATGGGAATTACGCGTTGCGCCACCGACCACATTTTGTGCGCCATTTCATCGGAGTGGCGGAAGATGATATTGTACGGCATAACGTATTGATATTCGTTTGTTACCACAACGTTTTTCTTTTTGAGAATTTTGCACAGTTTGAGCGAAGAAACGTCGCTCATGCGCACGGGTTCGCCCGATGATTTTACGATAAATCCCTTTTTAACGGTATCCATGCGTGGAAGCGATTTTGCAAAAGCCAAAACGTTTGCGGGTGCGTTGAAGGCGTGAATGGGATAGCCGAATCCAATCATATCGAAGTCGTCGAACTGTACGTGGGAGAGTTCTCCGTTCTCATCGGGTAATGCACCCAATGTGACAAGTGCGCCTTCCTGTTCGAGCGCTTCTTTGTAGGTTTGAACGATTTTTTGGGTATTACCCGTTCCCGAAAAATAGAACAGCAGAATTTTCACGGCAGTTTCTCCGCACGCGCGCCGTATTGTTCGTCGAACCGATAGCGTATGTTTTCGGTTTCGTCGTGCGAATCATACCATACCGACGCAAAGATTTTGTCTTTTTTGCAAAGGCGGTCGAAATCCCATACGTTTTCGCAGTATATCGGATTGAACCAGTGCCCCGCGCGGAGTACCGAGTAGGGTGTGGCGGTAAACCGTTCGCCGTCCTGCGTTTCCCATTCGGCTTTTCGGTAAAGGTCGCCCGCCGTAAATTGTTGGGTAATCAGTTTGCCGCCGTGTGCTTGCGCCACACTGCGTAAGTCGTCTATGGTGATATCGGCATCGTTTTTGAAAAAGTCGTAACCGTAAAACACGGGTTGTTCGTTGTCGTTTCCCGTAATTTTGTTGCGGTCGGGCACGGATACGTTGTCCCAACTTCGGGAAAGAAGGGCATTGTATTTTTCTTTGCCGCCGAAGAAGGCAATCAGACGCGCTTCGTCGTTCTTTTTTGCCCAGTATGCGGGTGCATTGCAATCTTTTAGCAGGCGTTTAACGGCAAAGTGTGCTATAAGCCTTTTTGGCACAATTCGTCCCATTTTGTAGGCGGGGTGCAAGGTGAGGATTTCCTTCCAATAGTCGGAAGTACTTTGCGTTTGGTAGTGGAATAAATCGTTGAGTATGTGCCCGTCCGAAAACCATACGCCGTGAAAATTGCGTGTGGCATTATAGTGCGGCTTGAAAAACCGTTTTGCCGTGCCGCCTACAAGAGCAAAACCGTCGTTGAGCGTATCGTAACCATAGTTGCGATTTACGGCGCCGCCGCCGATATTATAGCATTTTTTCCAAAAAGTGTCGGGCAGGGTATTTTGTATAAATTGTTGCAAAAGGTTGCGAATAAGAACGCCGCTGTCGTGCGCCGTCACCCATTCCAGCGGCGCGTCGAAACAGGTATGAAACATCAGTCCGTCGTGCACGTTGTCGGACAGCATATTGGGGTGGAGCATAGCGCTTTGCCGTAAAACCGTCCACTTTGCGATGTTACTTTCCAACACGCGGAATTCTCCGCGCAGTTTGGTTGCCGAATAGATATCGAACGGGCTGACAAGTAACGGGTCGCCCACTCTGCCGAACGCATGCGGCGTTGTGCGGTGTCCGTATAACGCCATGGTGGAAATATGAACGAGCGCAGGTTGATTTTCCTTTATGCGTTCAATTGCCGAAACCAGCGCGTCGGCGCCTTTTTCGTTACACGCTACTGCACTTTGCGGCGATTGGTCGCTCTTGGGCGGAATCACGGCGCCCATGTTCACAATTATATCGGCGCCGCGCACCAGTGCGTCGCATGCACTCGGATTTGCAATGCTGCCTTCAATCGGTTCGATTTTGTTTCGGAGCGCTTTGTGCTTTTTCAACAGTTTTGCGGTGCGCTTGCGGTTGTGGCTCAATATGCGGATTTTTTCCATATCGGGGAGCGTTTCGAGTGCCGAAAGTACGGCTTGTCCCATGTTGCCCGTGGCGCCCGTTACGGCAAGTATCATGTAATTCTCCTTTGTCGGTGCGGTCTTTCATAAGAGAAAGAGTTGCGCAGATTATTCTCTTTTTATTGTATCACATCAAAAAGCGATTTGGCAACTTTATTTGCGAAAAATGTCGAAAGGAAACATTTTCCGTGTGCCTTTTGGCGGAAACAAAAACGACAAAGAAGGCAACAAACGGTATGGAACGCCTTGATTGCGCATGGTATAATGAAACGTACGTAACGGGGAGATAACGGTATGAAAAAATTTGCGGGAATCGTGATTTGTTTATGTTTGACGTTTGCTTGCTTTTCGTGCGGGAACGCGCAATCCGTTTCCGTTCAAACGCACACCGTCACGTTCGTATGCGACGGGCGTACCCAAACGGTAACATGCGGTGATACGCTTGACCGCATTGACGCATTTACCGAGCAAAACGTGTTAGGGTGGACTGCCGACCCCGCGCACAAATACCGAACGGTGGAATTGCCGCTTGCGGTGGGGGAAGATATAACATTGTATGCCGTGCGGCAAAGCGACTTCGAATCGTACTTTCCCGTACTCGACATCAAAACGAAAGGGGAAATCAAAGATAAAGAAAACTATGTGGAAGCGCGCATTTCGTTATATAATACCGATGCCGAATATGCGTTTTCGTCCGCAAAAGCGGGAATCCGTCTGCGTGGCAATTCCACTATGTATTACGACAAAAAACCGTATCGGATTAAATTCGACGAAAAGAAATCAATGCTCGGCGAACCTGCGCATAAAAGCTGGGTACTTCTTGCCGATTATCTCGACGCGTCCCTTATGAAAAATAAGGCGGCTTTTTACTTTGCGGGCGGGTTGAGCGGACTGGAATTTACTTCGTGCGCGCACCACGTAGAAGTGAAACTGAACGGGGTGTATCAGGGCGTATATTTACTGTGCGACCAGATTCAGGAACAGAAAAACACGCGCGTGCCCATAGAAGTAAAAGAGCTTGGCGAGCGCCGGATTCCTTTTTTGATTGAAAAGGATTACCGTGCCGAAAGCGAATCGGAAACGAAATACGATTGGTTTGCCTTTGGCGAGCATACGTATGCCATTAAATATCCCGAGAATCTTACAAAGTTGCAGTACGATTATATAGTGGAATATTATTCCCGATTGGAAACGGCGGTAAAGGAAAACGATTTGGATACGGTACGGGCGCACGTGGATATGAACAGCTTATACGATTTTTACATTGTGAACGAAATGTTTTTCAACCGCGACGCGTTATTTACCAGTTGTTATATGTATAAGACCACGGACGGAAAACTGAAATTCGGACCCGTGTGGGATTTCGACTGGACGTTGGACACGCCCTGGACGGGCAAGCCCACGGTGCATAACGACACGGCGTCGGCGGCGCTCCCGTATTTTACCGAATACAATCCCGAGCACGACGACGAACCGGGGTGGTGGTGCTGGCTGATGGATTTGTTGCAGGATAAAACGTGCAAAGCCGAATTTGCGGCGCGGTGGCAACTCGCCCGCGGTGCGGCGCTCGATACGATTCGGGAAATAAAAGAATATCGAAAAGCACTGATTCCCGCCGCAGAACGGAATTCCGCTTTGTGGTACTGCGATTACGAATCGGGCGGCAAAGAAGGGTACGAGCCGCAGAACGGAAGTCTGTTTTTCGACCAGTATGCTTTTTTAACCGACTTTCTCTCTTTGCGTGTGACGTATTTCGATCGCTATTGTTCCGAATAGGATAAAAAATAACAAATCAAACAACTAAAAGGAGAAAGTGCGCAATATGGGTCGAATTATGCCAACAAATCGGAGAGAAAGCGAAACAAATGGTGTTGAAGATTCCAAAATTCCGATGTTATAATTTATGTAGAATCAAAGGCGGATTTATTGCCGATAAAATGCGAATAGTCATTGAAAAAAAACAAAACGGGAGAACGGTGAAGTTATGAAAAAGAGAGCATGGTTGTGGTTGTTGTGTTTTTGCCTGTTGTTTACATACGGCGCGGGCGTGGCGTGCGGCAATACGGAAAAAGAGCCGATTGACGAAGAAAATCCGCCGATGGAAGAAACGGTTTACACGCCGCAGAATATCCGCGAAAAACCTTCTGCGAAAGACGATATTTTAATCGGCAGTTACGTCAGCCTTGCCGAAGTAAAAGCGGGATTATCCAACCGCGAACAAATCGAGCGGCTTGCGGACGGCGGACTCAATTTTTTTCCGCTTGCAAGTTGCATTACATCCAAAGGCATGATTAACGACGGGGAGCGATTGCGCAGAGATTTATCGTCTGTCGATTGGTGGAAACGAATCGACGACGTGATGAAAGACAACAACATGCTGTACTATTTCTCCACCAAAACGGGACTATCCAACGACGGCGGCGAAGCGGCGCGCGGCGCGGGCGAAACGGCATCGGCGGACGCCGTGAAAGCGGCAAAAGAAGTTGTGCCGCAACTCGATAATTGTATCGGTTATATGCTGAAAGACGAACCGTCGTACACCGAATTCGATTCGCTTGCTTCGTATGCCAAGCAATACGCAAAAGTAAAAGAAGGCTTATACGCGCACGTCAATCATTTTCCTATTGTGGTGGGATATTCGGGCGATTACTATTCTTTCCTTAAAGGGTGGATTACGCGTGCGGGCGCCCAAAACATCGAATATTTGGGGCACGACGCTTATCCGTTCATGGCGGGCGGAAATGCGTACACGTTTTTGTCGCTAATGGAAGATATGCGCAAACTTGCGGTGGAAAACAATCTGAAACTCGCTTGCTTTCCGCAGTCGTGCGCCTGGAACGGCACGAGAATGCCTACGCACGACGAAATCGTATGGTCGATGAACGCCTATCTTGCGCACGGATTCAGCATGTTCACCTATTTTAATTACAGCATGTATCCGCACGAAGGTTGTTATGATGCCATTTTCGATTTACAGGGCAACATGCTACACCGGGAATTATACGATTCGCTTACGCAGTATCACCTTAAATTGCGCGCCATGGGAGCGAATTGCAACTTCTCGTCGTTACGTAGCCGCGCGGTATACTATACGGGTAATACCATTCATGCGGGCACCAAACGTTTGCCTGCGGGTTGGTATGTAGATAACGGCGAACTCAACAAAAAAACCGATTTGATTCTTTCGTATCTTTCCGACGACGGGCAGGAGAACGAATACATAATGGTTGTAAATAATTCGTATTCCAAAGAAGTGCAAAATCAAAAGTTTACGATAGGAAAACGCGGCGAAGATTACGCGAAGTGGGAATTGTATGATATGGAAAACGGCACGTTTTCGCAGATAAACGAAGAAGGAGCGTTCACGTTGTCGCTCGGCAAAAGCGAGGCGGCTCTCATTAAAATTTCCAAATAAATGTGCGAAAAGCCGCAGGAACGGAGTAAGGTAAAGGAGAAACGGACATGAAAAAAATTCGGATGATTTTTGTTACGGTGTTGTGTGTGTTGCTGGCGGTATCGGCGGCGGGGTGTACGCGTACCAATCCGAACGATGAAAAAATAAACGAGAACGCCACGCAGTTGCTTGTGGGGAACTTCGACGGCGGCTACGGCGACGCTTGGCTCAAAGAAGTAAAAAAGCGTTTTGAAGAGAAGTATAAAGACGTTTCGTTTGAAGAAGGCAAAACGGGCGTACAGGTTCTCATTGATTCGAGCGACAAATATTCGGGCTCGGCAGTCAACCAACAGATTGTTACCTGGCCGCAACATGTGATACTGGCGGAAAATATCGACTACTGGCAGATTGTGGGTACTAATTCCAAGCGCTCGAAAGTGACGGAAATAACCGACGTTGTCACAACGCCCCTGAATTACGATTTTATTACGGGAGAAAACGACCCCGCGCTTACGGACGAAACGGACACCATTGCCGACATTATGAATCCTTCTATGAACGCATATTTCAAGCAGGAAAAATCGGATAAATATTTCGGCGTTCCGTTCTACGAAGCAACGGTGGGGTTTGTGTACGATATAGACTTGTTTGAAGAATACGGATTCTTTTACTGTGCGCCTGGGTACGGCGACGCGGCGGGATTTGCGCAGGATATGAGCGGCAACTGGATAGGACAGAGCGGCGCCGTTCTCGGTAACAAAAGCGGAATGACGTTTGCGCAGGCAACGGGGGGGGGCGGTCTTAAACTTTCCGCAGGACCCGACGGCAAGAATGGCACCTATGACGACGGCATGCCCGCTACATACGACGAATTTTTCGCGCTGTGCGAAAGAATAGAAGCGCGCGGTTGCGAGGCGCTTACCTGGCCGGGCGAGCGCGAAATTCAGCGCTATCTCAATTACCTTGCCTATAATTTGTGGGCGGATTATGAAGGCAAAGACCAAATGCAACTCAATTATTCCCTCTCGGGTACGGCAACCGACTTGGTGAAAATGGATTCGTTCGATGCCGCCACGGGCACGTTTGAAACGTATTCGCAGAAAATAGACAACAACAACGGATATCTGCTCGGTTCGCAGGCGGGCAAATATTATGCCGTGGACTTTATCAGTCGTTTGGTGCGCAACGAAAAGTGCTACGACGAAAACTTCTGTTTTACGGACGGACGCACGCAATACGACACCGAAACGCTGTTCGTGAATTCCGCCTATCCGGGTGATAATCTCAAAAGCCGTGCCATGCTGATTGACGGAAGCTGGTGGCAAAGCGAAGCGAGCAAAATATTCGACGATATGGTGGCAACGTACGGCGACGAGTGGAAAGCGGAAAACCGTAGGTTCGGTATGCTGGCGCTGCCCAAGGCAACGCGCGAAAAAGTGGGCGAGTCTACCACAATGGCGTTTAATACGGCAACGGCAATTCTCATCAATGCCAAAACGACGACGGACGAAAAAATACTTGCGCTTGCCAAACAGTTCATTAAGTTCATGCACACGCACGAATCGCTGTATCAATTCAATAAAATCACGGGCACCGCAAAACCGTATGCGTACACGCTGTCCGATGCCGAGCAGGCTACGCTTACGGGGGTGGCAAAACAGAACTACGAAATGCACTCGTCGGTGGATTACGTGTTCTCCTATTCGCAGAACTCGATTGTAAAATCGGATATTCAATATTTCAGCATGTCGGGCTATTATGTATTCCAAGCGAACGATTCGCAGTTTGAAATTCTTTCGCTTGCTCTGAAAGAGAATCCTTCCTGGACTTCGTGGGATTATTTCTCGTCTATGGTGAACGACCGCGGAAAATCGTGGTGGGACACCAAGTTCGGTTCGTATTTGGGATAATCCGCCATGAGAAGAAAAGAAAAAGAATGGACGTTGTGGGATAAACTGCGGCAGAAGATAGGGCGCCTTTGGTATGAGGTCAAGTCGCGCGTCTATGCCTTGTTTACCCGCAATCGTAAAATAAAAAAGACAAAGCCGTCGCACAGGCGACTCAAAGACGGGATTTTCGTGTATCTCGTGTTGCTCTTTCCCATACTGCAATTTTGCGTGTTCTATATAGGCGTGAACGTCAATTCGATTGTGATGGCGTTTCAGGAATACGACGTGGAAGCGCAGAACTATCTGTTTGCGGGTTGGACCAACTTCAAGCTGATTTACACCGAATTTTTGAGCAAATCGCTGTTTAAGATTTGCTTGAAAAATTCGCTGTTGAGTTTTTTATGGATTCAGTTGCTTTCGCCGCTTGTTTTGTTTTTCACTTTCTTTATTTATAAAAAGTTCGTGGGTTACCGCTTTTTCAAAGTCGTGCTCTTTCTTCCTACCATTATTTCCACGCTTATCACCGTTACGGTATACAAGTATTTCTGCAACATGGGAATTCCTTGGGTGCTCGAACAGGCGTTCGGCGTGAAAATCGGCGGATTGCTGTCTTCAAACCGTACGCGGTACGGAGCGGTTATGTTCTACTATATGTGGTTGAGTTTCGGCACGCTTATGCTGATGTATTTGGGGTGCATGAACGGGATTTCCGAATCGATTGTGGAATCGGCAAAACTCGAAGGGGCAACCAGCATGCAGGAATTTTTCCATATTACGTTCCCCATGATATACCCCACGTTTTCCACGCTCTTTTATACGAGCATTGCGGGTATATTCACCAATCAAATCAACCTGTTTTCCATTTGGGGACCGGATGCGGACAGTTCGCTCTGGACGTTCGGTTACTATATGTACCGCGAAGTGTCGCTCGCTACCGAATCGGGATACCCGTATCTTTCCACGTTGGGTATTCTTATGACGCTCGTCGTGGCGCCGCTGACTTTCTTTTTCCGATGGTCGCTCGATAAAATCGGACCTTCCGTGGAGTGATGCGCATGAGAAATTCCGTAAAAACAAAAAAATCGAATATTTCGCCTTTTCGTATCATCATTTTCGTGCTATTGGTTGTATACACGCTTACGTTGTTTGTACCGCTTATTTGGGGACTGAACATCTCGCTCAAAACGAATCTCGACGCGGTGGCGTATCCGTTTTCGGTCAAGTTGCCGTTTGAATGGGGAAACTATGCAACCGTGTTCAACGAGTTCAAGGTGGGAATCAACATTTACGGCGCGGGTGGCGAGTTTATTAAAACCAACATGTATTACATGGAACACATGCTGTGGTTCACCTTCTTATACGCGGTTTGTTGTTCGTTTGTCAATATAGCGGTTATCTGCGTTACGGCGTATATCACGGCGCGGTTCAACTTCAAAATCTGCAAGGTCATCGATTCCATTGTAATCATTGCCATGATTCTGCCCATAGTGGGGTCTATGGCGTCCGAACTGCGAATCATGCGCGCGCTCGGCTTTTACAACTCGCTACTGGGTATGATGATTATGAAAGCCAACTTTTTGGGCGGTACCAACTTTTTGATATTCAACGCCACGTTTCGCGGTATGCCCAAAGATTTCACCGAGGCGGCGCAAATCGACGGGGCAAGCAATCTTACCGTTATGCTCAAAATTATTCTGCCGCTTGCAAAAAACATGTTTTTCACGTTGTGGTTGCTGTTGTTCATTCAGTTCTGGAACGATTATCAGACGCCGCTGTTGTACTTTCCCAACAAGCCGACGCTTTCGTACGGATTGTATCGGTTCACGCAAGCAACGACGGGTGCGGGCAAAGAATTTCCCATAAAAATGGCGGCATGCTTTATGCTGATGTTGCCTATACTCGTTATCTTTCTCTTTACGTCCGAAAAACTGATTGGCAACGTATCGATGGGCGGATTGAAAGAATAAAAAACAAACACTTCGGCGTTGCCGCAGTGCAAATATAAATAAAAACAAATTTTACGGAGGGATGTAAAATGAAAAAGGTAATGGCAATACTTTTGGGGCTCGTGATGTTGTTCGGACTTGTAGGGTGCGGTAACACCGAAAAAACCAACCCCGACGACGGCGAAAAACCGTCGCTCACCAAGTTGGCAACGCCCTTGGTGACGCTAAACGAAGATACGGGTGTGGCGAGTTGGTCGGCGGTACCCAACGCGAGCGGATACGCGTATAAAATCAACGACGGTGTCGAAACCGCCACAAGCGAAACAAGCGTAACGCTTTCCGAAAATCAGACTTTGGTGGTAAAAGCGGTAGGCAACGGAACCGAGTATTCCGACAGCAATTGGAGCAGCGAAGTTTTGTTGGAAGGACCGTACAGCTATGTGTTGAGCAATAACGGCACGGAAACGAGCGGATTCAACGTGTATACATTGGACGGCGAATACGCACTCGAAACCCAATGGGGCGAGAAAGCGCATGGCGACGTGTTGCAACCCAACACCAAATACGTGCTGGAATTCGACGCCGCACTCGGCGCATACAAATCGCCGCTTTTATTCTGCGGTGTGGAAAACGCAAAGATTTCGGACGTTCTGTGGTCGGATTGCACCTATGACGACCGCGACGGCGAAAGCACGCTTGCCGACAAATTGTTGGAAGTGCCGTATTTGAATCATAGGATTCAGGACGTGGAATACGGCTCGTTGCATCGTTTGAACTGGGGAAACTATTGGGGACTCGCTACATACGGTTGGAATCCGAGTGTGGCGGCTAAACAGACGGACGGCGTATACGATACGGCGGCGGAAGGATTCTGGACGGAGAAACCCAACGAATGCGGTTGCTTTTTCGGAGAACACTGGCTTGCCACCGAAAAGACTTCGGCACAGGTAGGCGAAAGAACGTATGTGCGCATGACGGTGGAATTTGCGTCGTTTGACGAAATCATGGGACCCGACAAGGCGTGGTCGGATACAATCGGCGATATGCTCGGCGGAAAAACGGGCTTTAATATGTATGCGTTTTTGAATGCGGCGCACTACTATGCGTTCCTTACGGGATACAAACCCGCACCCATTGCGGGCGCTACACAGTCGTATGCCGTGAATGAAGTGGGTGAAGAAAGCACGGGTGTGAATATCTACGACGCCGAAACGGGCGAACTTGTGCTCGATTCCATGACGGCGGCAGGTGAAGGCGAAGTGCTTGCGCTCGACAAAGACTATGTGTTTGAATTCAAAGTAAACGGCGATACCGACACGCCCCTGCTGTTTACGGGCATCGGCAATTCCGTTGTAAAAAACGTGATGTGGTCGGATAAACTCTATTCGGAAGGCACCGACGAAGAAGCGATTGCCGATTCGTTATATTCAGTTAATTTTATGGATGGCAACAGCGCACAACAGGCTTTGTACCACCGCTTGATGTGGGACGCTGCGAATAACAAATATACGTATAAGGCGGGCGCGCAAATACCCGACGGCGCACGGTTGAGTGACTATTCGGGCGATTACGGCAACGAATGCCCTTCGTTTAACAAGATGAATCATTTCGCAACGGGCAAAACGACGGGAGAGACGGGAAAAACGTATTTCCGCATGACGGTTAGTTTCTATAAGTTCTTACACATCGGTTCGGGCGCTATCGTAACGGATAAGGAATCGGATAACTACGGCAAATTCGCCGCGCTCGACGCCAATATGTTTGTGCACCATGCGGGCGGAAATTACTCGTTGTATCTTGCCAACGCGCTCCCCGAGATTGACGATACCGAAGTCGAAGAGGAATAATCGGGAGTCGGGCAACCGCGTAACAAAAAAACGAATCGGTACCAATCGGCGGCGGCGGAAATGCCGTCGCCGATACGGTATCGCAGGTAAAACAGGCAATACGGATTTTATTGTCCCCAATAAAAGAACAGCAATACTGTTCGGCACAAAGAGAGAAGGGAATCGTACAATGAATAATACAATGGCTTTTATCGGATTAGGCAACCGCGGTTTTATTTATGCCAAGTTGGCGAAAGAGAGCGGCAGGGTGCGGATTACAGCGCTTTGCGACAGCAACGAAAAAACGTTGCGCGGCGCGGCGAAAGAGTTGGGCGTGGCAGACGAGAATTGCTTTACGGGCGCAGACGCGTTTTTTGCGCGCGGTAAGCTCGCCGAAACGGTGGCGATTTCCACTCCCGACGCCGTACATCACGCGCAGTGTATTGCGGCGCTTGACGCGGGATATCACGTGTTGCTTGAAAAACCTGCCGCCGTTACCGAAGAAGAATGTGTGGATATTGCCCGTCATGCCGAACGTTTGCATAAAAAAGTAGTGGTGTGTCATGTGTTGCGGTACACCGATTTTTACCGCAAAATCAAAGAGATTATCGACAGCGGCGAAATCGGCGAAATCGTACATATCAGCCAGTCCGAAAACGTGGGGTGGTGGCATTATACGCAAAGTTTCGTGCGCGGCAAGTGGCGCAATTCCGATACGTCCAGCCCTATGATTTTGGCAAAGTGTTGCCATGATTTCGATATGATTAACTGGCTTATGGGCAGCAGGTGCACAACGGTCAGCTCGTTCGGGGAACTGGGAAAATTCAATCGCGAACATGCGCCTGCGGGGAGCGGTGAATACTGTTTCGAGTGTCCGCTGCGCAAAGAGTGCTTATACAGCGCAATCGAACGGAGCGAAGAAATGCCGTTTACCATGAACGTGCCGTTCGGGTTCGATTACAGCAAAGAAAGTATCCGTAAGTTTCTCGAAAACAAAGAAAACAGCTACGCCAAGTGCGTATACCGCAGCGATAACAATGTGGTAGACCATCAGTCTACGGTAATGACGTTTGAAAACGGCGCTACCGCCACGTTGAACATGCATGCGTTTGCGCAAGAAACGTACCGCCGCACCATTGTGGTGGGTACCAAGGGAGAAATCGTGGGAAAATTCGACGACGGTGCGAAAAAAACAGTAACGGTGAATATATTCGCGCCCGTTGACAAGTTCAAACCCAGAGTATATAATTTCTCCGAGGATACTTCGGGGCACGGCGGCGGCGACGGCGGACTCATTGCGGGGTATTTGGACTATGTATATTCCGGCGTTCAAAGTACGGACATCACGGGTATCGATATCAGCGTTGCCAGTCATCAAATGGCGTTTGCCGCCGAAAAATCACGGCTGGGCGGCGGAGAGCCGATAGAAATTATCCGACCGTGACCGCTTGCGGGAAAACGAGGAGACAGTATGGAAGAAAACGTGTTTGCCATTTTGCAAAAACCGTTCGATCTCAATCACCACAATATTTACATCGGGTTTCAGGAAGCGATGAGCGCCATGCACATCAAAGACGATACCAAGCCCATTCATATTCTGCAATTCGTTGTAAGCGGCAAGGGCGGATATTATCTGGAAGGAAGCGGATTCTATTCGATTAAGCAGGGGTCTGTTTTTTGGTTGCCCAAGGGCAAAAACGTAAGTTACTGGCCGTGTGCGAACGACGGCTACGAATATTACTATTTGGGTGTCGACGTATTGGACGGCGACGCGTTTTTCGAACAAATCGGTTTTACCGAAGAACGCCCCGTGTTGCAGGTGGAAGACAACCGTATTTTGGAAGCGATTGCCGAGTTATACGTTTGCTTCAAAGAGCGCACGCTTGTTTCCAATTTCAAAGGGTTATCCCGTTTGTACGAAATTTTCGGGTTGCTCGCCAAGCAGAACCCGCACGAAAGCAATGTGTTGTGCGGCAACAATGCGGGCGTGGAACGGGTGCTCATTTATCTCAATCATAATTATATGAACGATATCACGGTAGAGCAGTTGGCGGATTTGGTGCATATGAACCGATGCTATTTCTCTATGCTGTTTAAGCGGCACACGGGACTTTCGCCGCTACAATATCTGATAGATTTGCGCATTACGCAGGCATGCAAAATGTTGGTGTCCGACGTAACCGTAACCGAAGTTGCCATTGCAACGGGGTTCAACTCGGTAACGAAATTCGGCGTGCATTTCAAAAAGCGCATGAAAATGTCGCCTATGGCGTATAAAAAATATCTGATGCAAGTTTCCGAAAGACCCATACGCCCGGGTATCGACGTGCCCACGAGCGAATGGTACGACGCCGAAATGAATGAGGATGAATTATGAAAGAAAAATTTCCGATCGGATTTTGGAATTATGTGCCTTGCGGAAAAATCGATTCCGCGGGCAGTGTGCACGATTGGTGCGAACTGGGCATGTCGATTGCCATGACGTGCGATTATCTGGTTCCCGCCGATAAAGATTACATATTGCGGAATTTGAACGAGGCGGCGGCGTGCGGACTCAAAATGATTGTGTGCGACGTACGCACGGGTTGGAAAAGTCTTGCCGAAAAGGGAGAAACCCGTTTCCGCGAAGAAGTGCGGCAGGCGGTGGAAGATTTCGGCAGTCATCCCGCTTTCTATGCGTTTCACGTGGGGGACGAACCCGATAAAGACAGTTGGCAACATATGCTTACCGCCGTAAAAATCGTGCGGGAAAGCTCGGTTCCGTTTGTCAATTATTTTCCGTATTTTGAAGATGACTTTTTCGAACGGGTAGGCGTGGACCATAACGGATACACCCAAAAGTTGGCGCAAGCCGTTCGGGAAACGGGCTTGCCGATGTTGTCGTACGATTGCTATACGCAATGTTTTGTGCACGACAGAGAAAAGGGCGTGGATAACTATTTTTATAATCTCAATCGATTCCGCTCGGTGGCACAGGCTTGCGGCGTGCCTCTTTGGACGACTTTGCTCTCCGTGGGGCATTGGGCGTTTGCCGTGCCCGACGAAGATATGTTGCGGTGGCAGATTTCCACGGCGGTTGCGCACGGCGTAAAGGGGATTTTGTGGTTTTACGTGTACGGCAGATTTTTGGAATCGTCGTATCGTCAGTCGCCGTTCGACCAGTACTATCGCCGTACGCCCATGTTTGAAAGTCTGGCGCGGCAGAATAAACTGTTTCGCGATTACTATGCCGATAAACTGGCGGGCGCCGAACTGCAAAACGTTTGGCATGCGGGTAAAGCATACGGCGGCACCGAATTGTATCGGGAAGGAAGTATAGACGGATTTTCTTTGCGGCAACAGTACGGCAGTCCGCTGATTGTTTCCGAGTTTTCGGACGAGAACGGTTCGTTTTTGGTGATAGTGTGTAACGCGCAGTCCGACATCGAACATATTACGGGTACCTACAAAAATCAGTCGTTCGATAGGTGGCTTGCGCCGGGACAATTACAGATACTTATGCCGTAGCGTTCGGCAAAGGATAGAATTTTGAAAATAACGTTTTTCGGGGCGGGCGCGTCGGAAGGAATTCCCGCTGTTTTTTGCGAATGTGCGCTGTGTAGACAGGCGCGTGCGGAACGAAAATTTTTTACCCGCAGTCAGGTTTTACTCGACGATGATTTTCTGATTGACTTTCCGCCCGACAGCTACTATCGCGCGCTTATGCACGGGGTAGACCTTGCGCGGGTTCGGCATATTTTGGTCACGCATTCCCATTCCGATCATTTTTACGCCGAAGATTTTTTTATGCGCGGACTTGCGTCGTCGTATTGTCTTGCCGAGCCTACCGTTACCGTATATGCAAGCAAAGCCGTTACCGATTTGTTGGAGCGTTTTCATGCGGGATATCCGCAGGGAATGTATGCGCATGAGCCGCTCGGCATAGAGAACGGCTACGAAAAATATCCGCAAAGCACCGAATATGTTTGCGTTACGCCGTGGGAAACGTTTACGGCGGGAGAATACACCGTAACGGCGTATCCGTCGGCGCATATGCCCGACGAGCCGAGCATGATTTTTGCCGTGGAAAAGAAGGGCAAACGGCTTTTATATGCTACCGACACGGGGCGTCTTTCTGCCCGCATTTACGATTTTATGCAAAAAGACGGCAAGCCGTTCGACGCCGTTGCGTATGATTGCACATACGGCACGCTGGATTTCAACGAAGGACACATGAATTTTGCCGACTGTGCGGATATGCGCGCCGAGCTGATACAAAGGGGATTGACGCATAAAAGCACGGTGCATATACTCACGCACGTTTCTCATAACGCCGCCCGTTCGTTGCCCGCTTTGTTTTCCGAAGTACCCGACGGATTTATATTGGCGCACGACGGCGCGGAGGTGATTCTTTGACGGAAAAACGCGCCAAACGCGGCTTGTTTCTCACGGGGACGCTCGCGTACCTGTTTGCTTATGTGTGCAGGCTGGATTTAACGGCGGCAATGCCCGACATTGTGGAGTCGGGCATGCTCACGGTGGAAAAGTTGGGCGTGATTACGTCGGTTTATTTTGTGTGTTACGGGGTGGGACAGCTGTTCGGCGGTGTGGCAAGCGACCGATTGCCGCCCGCGCTTTTATTAGCCGTAGGATTGGGCGGGTCGGCGATTTGCAATATGGGTATTTTTTTCTTTCCCGCTTTTATTCCCGTGCTCGTATTATGGGCGGTGAACGGATGGACGCAGGCATTCGTGTGGGCGCCCATTCTCAAACTGTTTACGCGCTATTTTACGCCCGACGAGCAGTTGAAAAATCTTACAAACGTTTCGGTGGCTATGCCTGTGGGCACGTTGGCGGGATACGCCGTGTCGCTTGTTGTTTTGCGCTTTCTTGCTTGGAAATATGTGTTTTTGGTGTGCGGACTGCTTGATTTTGTGATAACGTTGCTTGTGCTTGTTTTCGTGATACTCTGCTCGCGGGCGCTTGTGTGTAATGTGCAAACGGAGAATGATAAAAATGCGGATTCCGTGTCGCACGAACAAGCGGAGCAAATCCGAAAGCCGCGCGCTACGCGTAAAGAAATGCTCTTTCCCGCAAAAAAGATTTTTTTATCCGGGTTTGCCGTTGTGCTTTTTCCCATAGCGGCGCACGGCGCGTTAAAAGACGGCATGACGTCCTGGACGCCCACCTTTCTCAAAGGCGTTTTCGGAATCGGCACCACGTTTACGCTTGCGCTCACCATGGCGGTGGCTGTGTTTAACACGTTCGGCGCCTATCTTTCGCGTTATGCGTATAAAAAAACGGGCAATCCGTACGGCACGGCAATTATCTTTTTTCTGATTGCCACGGTTGCGCTTGCGGCGTTTGCTTTATTCGGAAAAGTGCATGCGGTGCTTTCGGTAGCGTTCATTGTTTTGGTAACCACAAGCATGTATGCTTGCAATTTTATTTTTATCAGCGTATTGCCGCTGTCGTTTGAAAAATACGGGTGCGTGGGTACTGCGTCGGGACTTCTCAATTCGGTTGCGTATGTGGGTACCGCGCTTTCCTGCTTTTTGTTGGGCGGCATGCTGAATAAAACGGGGTGGACGGGAGTAGTGATTTTGTGGCTTTCTCTTGCCGTTGTGTCGGCTGTTTTGCTCTTTATTGCGGAACTAACAAACAAAAGAAAAACGGCAACAAGGGGTATAGACCATAGCAATAAATAGTGATAAAATGAAGATAAGCTAAAATCTTGTTCTGAACGGCACCTTGCCGAAAGATAAAAAACAGAAAACGGAGGAGAGAAAGATGAAGAGAAGATTGGCGCCGCTGATGATATTGTTGGCGCTTATCATTGCCGTACTCGGTTTTGGCGCGTGTGGCAACAACGACACGAAAAAACCGACGGGCGATAACAAACCGCCTATCGATTTGCCCGACGACCCCGACGACCCCAACAATCCGGATAATCCCAACAATCCGGATAATCCCAACAATCCGGATAACCCTGATAATCCGGATAATCCGGATAATCCGGACAACCCGGATAATCCGCCTGCGGAAGATGTGTACACGCTTTCGATTGCCAAATCTACCGTATCGATTCAGCTGGTAAAAGGCGGAGAGAACGCACAGGAAATCGGAATTTCGGTAAAGAAAAACGGCGAAGCGTTTACGGACGCAATCGTTACGTGCGATTCGGATAACGAAGACGTGGCAACGGTAACCGAACAAGGCAAAATTACCGCGCTTTCCCGCGGAACCGCCACCGTTACCGTAACTGCCGAAATAGAAGGTAAAGAAGATTTAACCGAAACGGTAGACGTGTCGGTATTCGTACTCACCACCGATACCGAAAAAACGCTCGACTATAAATTTCATGCCGCGGCAGACGTTGCCGCCGCAACCTTTACTCTTTCGGCGCTCGAACTCGATACGGCGGTAGACGTTTCCGAAATTCTCGATATTAAAACGGCAACAGACGTAGAGTTTGCCCAAGTAACGACCGACGGTATTGCTTTTACCGACGAATGGGCAACGCTTGCCGACGGCACATATGCGTGCACCATGCGCACCGCTTACGGCGACTACAAGTTCGATTTGGCGCGCCGCCATACATACAGTAGCGATACGGTTGCGCTTACAATCCGTCAGGATACCACCGATACGTTTGAAACCGAAATATTGGGCGAAGGCGACGACGCCTACGAAGTGATTGTACTCGATAAAGGTGCGAGCGAACTTACGTTCGACGCCACTGCGCTCGATGCGGCATACGCAAGCGGATATGTGTACCTTATGTTCGACGTATACTTCCGCGCCGAAGTGCCGAACGAAATCGAGATGAATCTCGGCGGCACCGAAATCGGATTTTATAACGACCAGTCCCCGATTCCCGGAATGGGATATTTGCATTGGAATATGACGGATACTTCGTCGCCCGATTTTATTCAGGGTTCCTCGTATGGCGGATATAAGGCGAATCCGAGAAATCTGGTAAGATTGAAGAACGGAATCGTGCCGTTTCTTATTTATGATAAGGCTACGGGTGCTACCGTATGCGATACCGGTTGTGACCTTACCATGAAAGCCGGCGGAGAAGTATTTTGGGGCTTGCCGGGCACTGCGGATAACCAAATGACAAAAGACGTTTGGTATACGATTATCGTACCGTTTGCGAATAGAACGAGTACGTTTGCGGAAGAAGGAATTGCGCTTACGGGGTTGCAAAATTGCTACATAAAAGATTTTACGGTGCACACCACAAATCCTTTTGTGAAAATCATGTCGCGTCCCGGAAAATTGTATGAAATGAAACATGATACGGGTGCGTATAACGTAGAGCGGATTTACTGGGGTACTCCTACGCAACCGGAGATGTATCCTAACGCGCCGGCAGGTGGCATTTATTACGGAGTAGTAACCGAAAAAACGCCCGACGCCGACGGTGTGTACAATACTGCCGACCCCGAATTTTTCAAAGAAGAAAAAAATACGAATGCTTGGCAAGATATGCATTTTCTTTCTTTGGATTACAGTGTGCCGCATGAAGATGCGGGGGCGAATATCGCGCGATTCGATATTGTATTCGATTCGTTCGATACCATTGCAAGCGGACATTCGGCGCATAACAAAAAGAATTTCAATTTCTTTGCAAAAGCAAACGACTCCTGGAATTACGTTTGGTTTAATAAAGACGGAAAAAGCATTTTGGAACAACAAGTAGGGTTTGCCGCTTATGACGAAACGGGCGCGCTTGTGCTCGACGGGTTTGAAAGCGGAACGAAATTGCCTGCGGAAGGAAAGCCGATTGAGGTCGGTAAAAAATATACGTTTGAATTGAATCTTACTGTTGGAGGTACCTATCATTCGTTGGTAGTGTTCTGCGGAATCGAGCATGCGAAAATTTCCAACATTGTGTGGACGAACGTTCGACTGAAAGACTCGGGTGTTCCCGTGGAAGAAAAAGAACAGGACGTAACCCTTCGTAAAGTGGGCGCTACCGACCCTTGCGTGCCTGTGGAACCCGTAGACGGCAAAGTGATTATCGACGCCGCAAATTGCAATCTGCAACTCGGGGTAGACGCCGCCGTGGCATTGCAGTATGCAAAAGGGTATACCTACGCTATGTTCGATTTGAAGTTCCCGCAGATTGCGGCGGGCGCGCATAAGTTTACGGTGGGCGCAACGAACGTTTGGTTCGATGCAAGCACGGGCGCGGTTTCGTACACCGACCCTGCCGCGCAACTTGCCGATGATACGCCTGCCGACCCTGCTCCCGCTCTTACCGTGCTGAAAGTGTATGATGCGCAAGGTGAGTTGGTAACGGGCGCGCTTACGGCAGATACGGCATATACGTTTGTGTTCGATTTGTCGCAATGCACCGATTCGGAAACCTTTACGGGAACGCTTTCGTTTGCGGAAGGATTTGCGGGTGTGGAAATTTCCGCAATCAAGTTTGTGGACGGCGACTATATAGCGAATTACTTGGGGACGCAGGAATAAGAATCCGCGCAATTTTATAAACAATCCATGCGAATCTTGCCGATACCCATTCGGCAAAAAACATGCGAGTCTTTTTACAAGGCTCGCATGTTTTTTAGCGGTTTAGGGGAAGTATAAAATGGCTAAACGACCGAATCGGAATATTCCGAGGGCGTCATGCCCGTTTTCTTTTTGAACAAACGGGAAAAATAGTGTACCGACGAAAATCCGAGTACTTCGGCGATTTCGGTAAAGTTGAGATTGCGCTCGCGTATCAGCACTTTTGCGTGGCGCAGTTTCATGTCGTTGAATTTGGCAATTACGCCGCACCCGAGATGTGCCGAAAAGAGTTTTTTCAACGTGCTTTCGCTCTGATTGAATTTGTCGGCAATATCGGCAACCGTGAGATTGCGGTCGATATTCTGTTCCATATACAGTAAAATTGTATACACTTCTTCGGGATAGTCGCTCTTTTCGATTTTGCTCACACTGCGGCTTTCGCGGCGTATGGCAAGTTCGCTGCGCCGCAATAGGGTTACTAAAAAGCGTTCGAGCAGGTTGAACGTGAGTTGTTTTGCGGCAAACGGTGCGTTCGGTTTTTCGCGCATTCCCATAACGGGCGGCGTTGCGGTGAGCGGTTCGAACACCGCCAGTCCTTCGTCCAACAATTCGGACAGGATATTCCGCTCTTGCGCCGTTAAGCGAAAAATTTTGTTTTCCAAAAGTCGCATGGCGTCCGAGCGGCACACAAACGATACCACCGTTACGTTGGGCGGCACTTTATCTGCTCGCAGTTTATGGAATTCGTTGGGTTTATGGAAGGCGATTTCGCCGCCTTTCAGCAAAAATTCGCGGGTATCCGCCGTGAAAACAACCGACCCTTTATCGATATAGGTGAATTCCCAGAAGTCGTGTGCTTCGCCTGCAAATACGAAATCTTTGGTGTATTCCATGTAAATAACCGTTACGATGTTTTCTACCGCAACGAGCCGTTCGTTGGATTGTTTAACAAAACCGTCGTTCACTTTGCGCTCTCCTTGATTGGGTACAAATGTGCAAAAAAAGTATGCGATTGTTCAAAGACTTTTTTGTACTTTCAGTGTATCATATAAGTATCGACACAGTCAACGAATTTTACGGAGGGAATCTATGAAAAAGGGTATCAGCATATGGAGTTTTGCGGGCGGCACGCTTGAAGAGAATTTCAAACTTGCCAAACAGGCGGGATTCGACGGCGTGGAAGTGGCGCTCGACGAAGAAGGCGAACTTTCGCTGGCGTCTACCGAGGCGGACGTGAAAAAGGTGAAAGCCGCGGCGGATAAGGCGGGCATTGCGCTCTATTCGGTGGCGAGCGGACTTTATTGGAAGTATTCGCTTTCGTCCGACGATGAGAAAATGCGTGCAAAAGCAAAAGAGTGCGTGCGCAAACAGTTACAGGTTGCGGCATGGCTGGGGTGTGACACCATTCTCATTGTGCCGGGTGCCGTTTCGGTATCGTTTTCGCCCGAACTCGGCGTAACCGATTACGACGTGGTATACGAGCGCTCGCTTGCGGCGGTAAAAGAACTTGCGGCAGACGCCGAACGGTTGAAAGTGAGTATTGGGCTGGAAAACGTATGGAACAACTTTTTGCTTTCGCCGCTCGAAATGCGCGACTTTATCGATAAAGTGGGCAGTGACTACGTGGGCAGTTATTTCGACGTGGGCAACGTGCTGTATTGCGGCTATCCCGAGCAGTGGATTAAAATCCTGGGCAAGCGTATCAAAAAAGTACATTTCAAGGATTATCGCCGCGCCGTGGGGTCGCTGGATGGATTCGTGGATTTATTGGCGGGCGACGTGAATTGGAAAGCAGTAAAAGCGGAATTCGATAAAATCGGTTATAACGGCTGGGTGACGGGCGAAATGATTCCGCCGTACAGTCAGTATAGCGAAACGATAATTTTCAATACGTCTAACGCTATGGATAAAATTATAGGCAGAAAATAAGGAGAGATTTCATCATGATAAAAATAGGACTGATTGGGTGCGGATTTATGGGCACCATGCATGCAAATTGTTATAACGCGATTGACGGCGTACAGGTGGTAGCCGTTGCCGACTTACAGAAAGACAGAGCGGAAGCGCTCGCCAAGCTGTCGGACGCCAAAATATACTCTACGGGCATGGAGTTGATACAAAACGAACAGCTTGATGCCGTGGATATTTGCTTACCTACATATTTGCACGCACAGCATGCCGAAGCGGCAATGCGCAAATGCAAAAATATCTTTCTGGAAAAGCCCGCCACGTTTACGGCAGGCGAAGGCGAGCACCTTCTTAAAATTCAGCGCGAAACGGGCGCGGGCGTTCAGGTGGGGCAGGTTATCCGCTTTTGGGACGAATACGTTTGGTTGAAAGAATTGATAGACAGCGGCAAATACGGCAAGGTACAAAACGCTATGTTCCGCCGTCTTTCGCCCCGTCCCGACGGGTGGGAACACTGGTACCGTAATGCTGCCGAAAAAAGCGGTGGCGCGGCGCTCGACTTACATATTCACGATGTGGATTATATGCTGTATGTATTCGGCAAACCCAAGAAATTTTCTACGGTGCTCGGGCACGGCGGCGAAGCAAACAGCTATGTATCAACGGTAGCCGACTACGGCGATAAAGCGGTAACGCTCGAAGGCTCGTGGGATTTTCCCGCAGAGTATCCGTTTGAGATGATGTTCCGTGTAAAGTTTGAAAACGCGGTGGCGGAATATACGCACGAAGGTTTGCGTCTGTATACAAACGGCGGCATGGAAAACGTACAGCTTGAAAAAGCATTCACTGCGTCGGTGGAAGGTGCGGGCAATATTTCCGATTTAGGCGGCTACTTCAACGAGTTGAAATATTTTACCGACTGCTTAAAAGCCGGCAAAAAGCCCGAAAAAGCGGGACTTGCGGACGCGGTGGAATCGGTTAAGTTTGTAAGAAAAGAGATGAACGGCGGCGTATAACGGCGAGTCGCATGCTCAAAATTTACAGATAAAAATTCATGAGGAGAAAGGACAGGAGAGAAATAATGCGGTTTCTGTCCGAAAAGGAAAAACAATGAAAAAATTACGCGCCGCCATTATAGGGTGCGGCAACATATTCACCATGCACGTCACGCCCGTTTTGCACCGTTCCGACACCGAACTGGTTGCCGTTTGCGATATTAAAAAGGACAGAGCGGACAAGGCGGCGGCAAAAAGCGGTTGTAAGGCATATTACGACTACGAGCAAATGATTACGGAAGTAAAGCCCGACATTGTGCACGTGTGTTTGCCGCATTATCTGCACCCCGTGGCGTCCAAGTTTGCCATAGAACACGGCGTGAACGTGTTATGCGAAAAGCCGATTGCCATAGACTACAAGTCGGGAGAAGAGAACGTGGCGCTTGCCGCGAAAAAGGGCGTGAACTACGGCGTGATTTTTCAGTGCCGCTATAACGATGCGTCGCAACTCGTGAAAAAGACGCTTATGTCGGGCGAGTTGGGAAAAATCATTTCGGCACGCAGTGCGCTCACCTGGTATCGTCCCGATAACTACTACGACAATTCCGACTGGAAAGGCACGTGGGAAAAAGAAGGCGGCGGCGTGATTATAGACCAAGCGATACATTCCATGGATTTGGTGAACTGGTTTGTTGCGTCCGAACCCGTATCGGTAGATGCGCATTTTGCCAATCGCGGGCACAAAATCATGGAAGTGGAAGACAGCGCCGAAGGACTAATCACGTATCGTAACGGTGTGCGATATGCGTTTTGGGCGATGAACAACTACGGTTGCGACGAGCCGATAGAAATCCGTTTGCTGTGCGAAAAAGGCAAAGTCGTACTCACATATGATGACGCCTGGATTACGTTTGCCGACGGCAGAGAGTTGCACGTACACCAAAGCGCCGATAATCTCGTATACGAAAACGGCAAAGATTATTGGGGATTTCAGCATGTGAAACAGATAAACGACTTTTACCGCAGTGTTCTGGAAAAGCGTGCGCCCGAAATTTCGGCGGCGGAAGCATTGAAAATCCAAAAAATTGTCTGTGCGTTCTACGAGAGCGGCAGAACGGGTAAACCCGTAAATCTGTAAAAACCGTTCGTTTGCATGCGGCGTCTGCGTATTTGCGGACGCCGCATTGTTTTACGTATAGGGCAAGATTGTAGCATAATAAAGAATGCATAGATATTTTCGGTTCGTATAATCCGTGCGGTAAAAATTCGTATCGATTTTCGTTTAGCCGCATTAAAAAATTTGACAAACGCAGGTGTGCCGTGATATAATACAAACACTCGGGCAATTAACTCAGCGGGAGAGTGCTTCCTTCACATGGAAGAAGTCAGGGGTTCGAATCCCTTATTGCCCACCACCGAAAGCCGTCCGCCGCGTTTACCGCGCAGTGCACGGCTTTCCCAATCTATTCGGGCAATTAACTCAGCTGGGAGAGTGTCTTCTTGACGTGGAGAAAGTCACAGGTTCAAGTCCTGTATTGCCCACCATTTATAAAAAAGGCGAGTGTCTATGGCACTTTCTTTTTTTTGTTTCGTATCAAGTTCTCTGTTTTATTTTAACATAAATAATCAAATATATTATATGCAAGCACAAAGGAGAAATTTATGGAATATGATTTCTATAATAAAGTAATAGCTTTCAAAAACACATTCAGTAAAGTTGCGAAAAGTTCGATTGAGAACAAAAATTATATTTTGGATTATTGCTTAACAAAAAGAGCTTGGAAAGACGCCGTCATACGTGAAAAGTTTAATTCGACAAGTACAATAATAAAAAATAAATTAGATATTATTACAATACTTAAAAAGAATTAGTGGGGAATATAGTTTCAATTTGCGATAACTATGACGCTTGGCATGATAGGATTTGTAATATGACCGATTACGGAATGAGATATGGCGTTTGGCAAAAATTTATCAATTTGGTTTTTAAAAATTTATATTGCGTAAATGAATTATTTTCCGAGTTTAAGGATATTTGGTCAAAATGTCATTGTCCTATCGACACAAAAATTGCGAAAGTTCTAAATGAGAAATTAAACGGATTAAACATACCCACTGATGAACTTGAACTATCGTACAAATTTCGCGAAGCAATGGAATAACATGGAATTATATTAGTCGCGAAAACTATTTGAAATTTCAAAATCAAATAGTTTTGGTTTGCAAACAAGAAAATATTTCACCTTTGGAATTTGACTTTAAGTATTGGCGAAATAAATAATTTATAATAGTTGTTACATCAACATTGCTACCGTGACTACGCAATACATTTTTGTTGCCGTGGGCGCCACCATAATTCTGATAGGCGTGTAGTGTCTTATGAACTCGGGACTTAAAGTTTTCAAATAAAAAATTTTATACGGTTAAAATAAAGTTCCGCAGAAACGAAGGCGTAGTCGAAAAACGATTGCATCGACCTTTTGGAACGTTGCGACGACGAGTGAGAAATTCGGTATATTGTTTTCTTAACGGAAGTTTGCGGAGTTTGCTTGCAAGAACTTTGCGAACGACTATCATATGCGTTTGCAAAATAGAATTGCGGTGGCAATGAAAATCCTTGTGTTTCATGTCCGACAATGATATAATAGAAGTACAAATTGCTATGGATACGAAAAATGGAAAAAACACAATTTGATATTAAAATCATAAAGGACGATTTATGTACATGTATTGACAAACAAACGCGTGACCAGGCTATTTTTACGGAAAATTGCTCGGAGTTGTACATTGTTTCGCAAATCGTTTTGCGCGGAAAATATAATTGCGAATATAAAGTGGTTTCCCATTCTATAAAACTTAATGCCGAAAGAGTATTGGTTGACGGGGATTTTTTGCTGATATGTCTTTTTTCCGAACTTGCAATCATCAATTTAGCACAAAATAGGATGCAGAAGATTATATGCTTTGATTGTTATGAATTATTTGGAATATATAAATTTCAATTGGGATATTTTTTACACGGAGAGGGTGAAAATCGCTTTATAAATGAATCGTTTGAGCTTGTGTGGGAAGAAAGTGCGGTGGATATATTCGTAAATTATAAGGCAGAAAAAGATATTGAAATTAGTGATGATTTGATTGCCGTTTATGATTGGGCGGGTTTTCAACATTTTTACGACGAGCATGGAGAATTTTGTCGAATATATAATTCTCGCTATAATTGCAACGAAGAAAAAGATATTGCGCCCGATTGAATAGTAGTATTCGGTCGGGCGTTTCAATTAACAAAAAAGTACGCCAATTACAATAATAGGTGTACTTTTCGTTTCTCATTATACTATATTATGACTTAAAAAGCAATGGTTAATAAGGATTTTATAGAAAAATAACGTAAAAAGTTTATCTATAAACAATTTTTTTGACTGATTGCTTAAAAACCGACCACCTATTATTGTAATAGGTGGTCGGTTTTTAAGTATTTGTCTTTTTGTAATACACAAATATTCGATACGATGTGTTGACGGACAGCGAAATATGGTAGAATTGTTTTCACACAATGTAACTGCGTACGAATCCGCAAAACGTATGCTTGCCGAAACAGGCAAAGCGGCAATTATCCATCCTACGGGGACGGGTAAGTCGTTTATTGCATTTAAGTTGTGCGAAGAAAACAAAAATAAACGCATATTATGGCTTTCTCCCAGTGAATATATTTTCAAAACGCAAATCGAAAATCTTAAATCCGTATCAGGCGGTTTTGTGCCCCAAAATATTGTTTTTAACACTTATGCCAAACTTGTGTATAGAAACGAAGATGAAATAGCGGCAATTAAGCCCGATTATATGATTCTCGACGAGTTTCACCGTTGTGGCGCGGAAGTTTGGGGTAAAGGGGTCCAATCCGTTCTCAAAATGTATCCTGCCGTTCCCGTTCTCGGACTTTCGGCAACAGGTATCCGCTATTTAGATAATCAACGGGACATGGCGGACGAATTATTTGATGGAAATGTGGCAAGCGAAATGACGCTTGGTGAGGCGATTGTGCGCGGTATACTCAATCCGCCTAAATATGTGCTTTCCGTTTTTCGGTATCAAAACGATTTGGAAAAGTATGTGTATAAAATAAAGAATGCCAAAAGTAAAACGGTGCGCGATAAGGGTGAAGAATATCTGGACGCATTGCGACGCGCGTTGAATAAGGCGGAAGGTTTGCCCGAGATATTTTGTAAACATATTCCCGATAAAAGCGGCAAATATATCGTGTTTTGTGCGAACAAGGAACATATGTACGAAATGCTCTCACATGTAAGTGAGTGGTTCGGCGGCATAGACAATACCCCGCATTTGTATACGGCATATTGTGACGCTTCCGAAACAAGCAAAGCGTTTGCAACTTTTAAGCAAGATAACAGTAAACATCTGAAACTATTGTTTTGTATCGATATGCTCAACGAAGGCGTACACGTTGCGGACATAAACGGTGTGATTTTATTGCGTCCGACCGTGTCGCCGATTATTTACAAGCAACAAATAGGGCGTGCGCTTTCGGCAAGTAAAACTACAAATGCCGTTATATTCGATATTGTCATGAATATCGAAAATCTGTATTCTATCGGCACGATACAAGACGAAATGCAAATCGCGATGACATACTATCGCGAATGCGGAAAGAATACCGAAATCATAAACAGTTCGTTTCAAATTGTAGACGAAGTGCGTGATTGCGTGGAATTGTTTGCCAAACTTAACGATACGCTTACTGCGTCGTGGGAGCATATGTATGCCGAGGCAAAAAAATATTATCGGCAATACGGTAATCTTCAAGTACCCAAACGGTATAAAACCGAACAGGGTTACAGTTTGGGCAGTTGGATTTTAACGCAACGCAAAGTGCGCCATGGCGAACAATACGGCGTTTTGGGCGCCGACAGAATCAAGAAGCTCGATTCGATTGGTATGGTGTGGGAAAGTTATAAGGATTTATCGTGGCGGAAATATTATTCGGCCGCAATACGGTATCATGCCGAAAACGGAAACTTGAAAGTACCTTCGTTATATATACAGAATGGAGTACGACTGGGCGCATGGATTAATAATTTGCGCACCTATCGAAAAAACGGAGCACAGAGCAATTATCTAACGGAAGAGCGAGTTGCCGCACTGGATAAACTCGGCATGATTTGGGACGTTTCGGATGCATTATGGGAACGCAGTTATGCGGTAGCAAAGGAATATTACGGCAAACACGGAAATCTGGACGTGCCTGTGGCGTATGTTGCGGATAACGGGACGAAGCTGGGGGTTTGGCTGAATAACATTCGCAATGCATATTTGGGTAAAATCAAAAATTACAAACTCACGAACGAACAAATTAGCGCGTTAAACGCAATCGGCATGATATGGACGCCCAAATTCAATCGGGCTTGGGAACACGGATATGCTTGCGCGCAAATATACTATGCGGCACACGGCAATCTCGATGTTCCCACGATGTATATGGATACAAACGGTTATGCGCTGGGGCGGTGGATTTCCCGTCAGCGGGAAACACGGAACCGTTTGTCGTGCGAACGAGTGGATAAACTGAACGCTCTGGGTATGATTTGGGAGAAAAACGGATTGTGGGAAACGCGATATGCGTTGGTGAAAGAATATTACGAAAAACACGGCAATCTGAAAATACCCGCCGATTACGTGGTGAACGGCATGTGGCTGAATAAATGGTTAAGCGAACAGCGGCTCATATATGCGGGCAAACGCGGACGCAAACGGTTAACACACGAACAGATGATAAAACTGGAAACAATCGGCGCAATCGTCTTGCCGAATATTCGGATATCCGAGAAAGAAAGAGCGGCGGTGGGAGTATAGCATGAAGAAAAATCTTTTGATACTCGGTGCCGGACAATACGGATACGTGGTAAAAGAAGTTGCCGAAAGCATGGGGTGCTTTGATAAGATTGCCTTTCTCGATGATAACGCGCAACAGGCAATCGGGAAATTAGACGAATATGAAAAATTCGTAACCGAATATTCGTATGCATTCGTTGCGATAGGGAACGCAGATTTGCGACTTTCTTACTTGAAAAAACTGGAAGAGTCTTGCTTTGCAATACCCGTTCTTGTAAGCCCCCAAGCGTTTGTGAGTCTATCGGCACAACTTATGAAAGGAACGATTGTAGAGCCTATGGCCGTGATAAACAGTAATAGTACGGTGGCGATAGGCGTGTTTGTGTGTGCTGGGGCTATTGTTAATCACAATGCCTTTGTGGGTGACGGGTGCCAGCTCGATTGCGGGAGTGTGGTAGGATCAAACGTGATAGTTACGGCAAAGACAAAACTGTATTATAACGAAGTTATAGATAAAGAGCGCGCAGAGATAGCTTTACGCCGCCCGCCCGAAGGTTACAAATTCGAGGACGGTGTGTAGATGTACAAACATTTTTTCAAAGGTCTGATCGATTTTGTTTTGTCGCTGATAGGGTCGGTTGTTTTACTGCCTTTCTTTATCCTTATTGGATTGATTGTGTTTATAGATAATCCGGGCCCCATATTCTTTCGGCAAAAGCGAGTGGGAAAAAACAAAAAACTGTTTACGTTATGGAAATTTCGTACAATGAAAACCAAAACGCCGGATATTCCCACGCATTTGTTAGATCATCCCGAACAATATATCACACGCGTGGGAAAGTTTTTACGGAAGTTAAGCATCGATGAACTGCCGCAGGTTTGGCAGATTTTGTTTGGTAAAATGAGTATTATAGGACCCCGTCCCGCTTTGTGGAATCAAGATGATTTAATTGCCGAGCGCGATAAATACGGCGCCAACAATATTCGCCCCGGGCTAACGGGCTGGGCGCAGATTAACGGGCGTGACGAATTGGAAATTCCCGAAAAAGCCGCGCTTGACGGAGAATATGTAAAACGGATGAGTTTTGGGTTTGATTTGAAATGTTTTTTCGGTACGATTGCGTCGGTATTTCGGCACGAAGGCGTAGTAGAAGGCGGCACGGGGCAGATACATACGGGAGAAACCGTTGCGGTCGAAGAATGGAATGAAACGGAAGATATAGTCGATTCTTCGGAACGGGAGAAATTTTCCGTAGGTTCGGAATCGTATGAGATGACGAACGATATTGAGCCGAATGAGGTTTTGGAACAGACAAAAGAGAGTTTTGACGATACGGAATCGGAAGAGGTAGGCGTTTGAAAAAAGTTTTAATAACAGGCGCAAACAGCTATATAGGCACGTCGGTGGAACGGTATATAACCGAACAATATCCGGACGAGTGTGAATTTTTTACCATAGATATGAAAGACGATGATTGGCGCGAACAAAGTTTTGCCGAATATGACGTTGTATTTCATGTGGCCGGAATTGCACATTCGGACAACGGAAAAATAAGCGCCGAAAAAGAGAAATTGTACCGAAGCGTTAATACCGATTTGACGGTTGAAACGGCAAAAAAAGCCAAAGCGGACGGTGTAAAGCAATTTATCTTTATGAGTAGTGCTATTGTATACGGTGAAAGCAGTAAAGTCGGGAAACAAAAAATTATCACAAGAGAAACTTCGGTATCCCCCGCAAATTGTTATGGGGATAGCAAGGTACAGGCGGAAAACGGTATTTTACCGTTATGGGACGATACCTTCAAAATATGTATCCTTCGTCCGCCCATGATTTACGGCAAACATTGCAAGGGGAACTATTCGGCATTGCGAAAATTTGCCTTGAAGATGAAGGTGTTTCCGTACGTAAAAAATGAACGCAGTATGCTCTATATAGAAAATTTATGCGAGTTTGTGCGGCTGATGATACGAAACGAAGAAAGCGGCATATTCTTTCCGCAAAACGCGGAATACACAAACACAAGCGAAATGGTAAAGATGATAGCTGCGGCACACGGAAAAAGGATTCGTCTTGTTCATGGTTTCGGTTGGGCAGTAAAATGCATGGGGCTGTTTACGGGCATGGTGAAAAAAGCATTCGGTAGTTTAACGTATGAAAAAGAAATAAGCGAATACAAAGAAGAATATGCAAAAACAGATTTATGGCAGTCGATAGTATTTATGGAGCAAAACGATGGCTGATGTTACATTTATAATTCTAACCAAGAACGAAGAAATCAATTTACCCGATTGTTTGCAATCTATTAAGGACTTCGCACGACGTGTCATCGTAGTGGACAGCGGTAGCACCGATAAAACGGTCGACATTGCCAGGCAATACGGTGCAGACGTATATGTGCACGAGTTCGAAAATTACGCACGGCAGTTTAATTGGGGAATAGATAATGGTGATATAAAAACAAAATGGATTTTCCGTTTGGACGCTGACGAAAGATTGACGTCTGAACTGTGTGCCGAACTCAATACATTGATGATAAAACATGCCGAAGACGATGTAAACGGAGTCACTATGGAAGCATGGCTTTATTTTATGGGCAAGAAGATTAGGCATGGCTGTCATAATAAGCGAAAATTGATGCTGTTTAAGACGGGTGTCGGTAGGATAGAAGATCGAAACATGGATGAACATACTGTGTTGAGTAGGGGGCAGTCGGTTTGCGCTAAGAATAAATTTATTCATTACGATTTTAAGGATATAACGCACTGGATAAACAAGATGAATTGGTATGCGACGCGCGAAATGCAAGATTATTACGAGTTCATAAATGGTAAAGCGTCTGATTTGGGTAGGAATGAAGACAAGATCGTAAATAAAACGCGGAAAAAGAAATTTGGTTTATATTATAAGTTACCGCTGTTTACGAGAAGCCGGTTACTTTTTATTTATAACTATATTTTTAAGTTGGGATTTTTGGACGGAAAAATAGGATGGATTTATCATTATATGTATCACAGATGGTATCGCTCATTGGTTGACGCAAAGATTCTTGAGCAAAAGTTGACAGATAGAGCCTTCGAAAAAACAGGAGACTTGAAGTAAAACATGCTTAATTCAAGAAATAAAGTCAAGCAATGGTAAGTTGCTTATTAGGTAGCTTGACTATAGCAAACGTTCAAAAACCAATGTGAAAAGATAACAAGTGAATGATAGAATAAGGAAGTTAATCATGCCCAAAGTTTTAATCGTGAATACTGTGCCTACGGGATTAAATGGTATAACAAAAGCAATCAAGAGCGTTGTTGAACATATCGACAGGGCGAATCTGCAAATCGATTATGTATCGATTTGTAATATACCGAGTAAGTTTGAGCGAGAGATAAACGATCTTTTTAATTGTGTTTATGTGATAGAGAGAAACAGACACCCCGTTAAATATTATAATCGATTGAAAGCTCTCATTAAAAATAACAAGTATGACGTTGTGCACGCTCATGGAAACAGCCACACACTCGCGATTGAAATGAGAGCGGCAAAAGCAGGTGGCTGCAAATTGAGAATTGCTCACGGACAAAACAGCAGTTGCAGACATGCTTTTATTCACAAAGTACTGGCTGGCATATTTGCTAAATCGTATAATTACGGAATTGCATGTAGTTATGCTGCGGGCAATTTTCTCTTCGGTGCGTTGCCGCATGCCGTCATTCATAACGGAATAGACATTGATAAATATAAGTTTTCTGCTGAAACGCGAGTAAATGTGAGAGAAAGTCTAAATATTTCCGAACAAGATATAGTGCTCGGAAACGTTGCGCGATTGGTTCCTGAAAAGAATAATCTCTTTTTGATAGATGTTATAGAACGGCTAATAAAAATAGATTCTCGATATCGGCTTTTGTTAATAGGAGATGGCATTGAGCGTGCCGCAATAGAGAACGCAATAGCCAAAAAGAATTTATCGCAAAACGTATTATTGCTCGGTACGGTTGATTCTCTTCGTTATTTGTCTGCATTTGATGTTTATGTTATGCCATCGATTTTTGAAGGATTGCCTATTGCTCTGATTGAAGCGCAAGCGAGCGGCTTGAATTGCATTGTTTCCGATAAAATATCGGACGAGTGCAATGTGACCGACAGCATGAAGTTTTTACCTATAGATGATGTCGATGTATGGGTGCAAGAAGTTTTAAAAATTGACATATCGAACCGCGCAACGCGCGCTCGAAAATACGCTGATATAATTTGTAATAGTGATTTTGACATTTTTCATAATGCTCAATGCTTTTACAATATATATAAAGGAATTGATATTTAAGTGAACAGTAGATTGAGTTTTAAGAATAGTACTCCGAGAACATTATTCTTTTTAATGGGATTATTTGCTTGTGCTAGTAGTCTCGGAATTTATATTGGCGATTTCGGTGTTACATTTTTTACGATTGTTCAAATGCTGTTGGTAGTCGTAACAGTATGCTTTAAGAACATAAAAATCAAGAAGAGAAATACTGTTCTTGTAGGGTATTTTGTCTTCTCGTTTATTTCGGTGTTGATCAATTTATTCGTATTGCCGTCCAATTGGAACCGTTTTAATGTAACAACGCTTATAGCAATGCTATTTGGTTACGGTGGTATGTACTTTCTGTTTAGCGATTGCGAATTGTCACTATATAAGAAGCCGTTTATTAAAGGGTTAAAGATAAATATAATTGTTCAGCTAATTTGGGTATTTTTGCAGTATGCATTGTTACAAACTTTGGATATTCATTTAAATGAGTTCGTTGGGCTGTACATGGTAAAGACATTACCTAAAGCACAAGCATTGTCGGGTTTCGGATGGGAACGTGCCGAGCTTGCGCTATTGTTTCTTACGGGTATTGTACTTTTTAAAAGTAAAATCATAAAGGTAATTATTTGTGTCGCAATAGTATTAATGAATTCGCGTACGGCATTGCTTATGCTTGCGTTTCTTATAGGCGGGAGTTTTGTTGTCAGTCGAATTGGGTTCCCTGAAAAAGTAATATTATTTGCGGCAGCGGGTGTTATTACTATTGTGGTCTGTTGGCTTTCAGACGCTATTGCCGATCGTGTGTCGGCTCTTGTTAACGGAATAATAAATTTTAAAAATGATGGTTCGGGACGAACGCACTTGTTCTATTATATTGAACTCCCGAACTTGCTTAAAAGTCTCGGAATCATCGCAATACTGTTTGGATTTGGTGTGGGTGCGTCTGGATATGCGTACAATGCATATTCAATATTTAACAGCCCAGTGCCTTGGACAGTAGAATCAACAGTGCTTGCCAATTTTTGGGGAGTCGGGATAATAGGTTTTATATGTTTATATGTTTGGTTGTTTTTACAAGCGAAGGTTGCATTCAAATGCAGAAATAGAATATTTGGTGTTTACATTTTGATGATTGTACTCGGAGGAGTGCTATATACTTTGCTCAGTAATTGGAGTATGACAATACTCATTATTTGGACTGCCGAAAATCGTAGAATGGGACAAGTCGCGTGTGTAAAAAAATTACAACAACAGGAGAACAAACAGTATGTCATTACCACTCGTTAATGTTCTACTTTCGACTTATAACGGCGAAAAATATATTTCGCAACAAGTAGAATCGATTATGGAACAAAAAGATGTGCGTGTGATTTGCACAGTTAGAGACGATGGGTCGACCGATGGCACAAAGGACATTTTATGCCAGGAAAAAGACAGGTACGGTGAACGTTTGGAGTATTCGTGTGGCAATAATGTTGGGTTTGCACACAGTTTTATAACGCTTGTTAAGCATTCGGTCGACGCACCGTATTACGCGTTTTCGGATCAAGATGACTGCTGGGAAGGAAACAAGTTAAGCGCATGCATTGACATGATTGATAATGACGATATTCCTGTTGTGTGTTATTGTAATGCCATGATCGTTGACAGTGAGTTGCGCAAGATAAGAAAGTTGCGCAACGATGACCCGGGAATTGATAATAAGGTGAGAATCTTGCTATATAATACCGTGCCCGGTTGTACGATGGTTTTCAACAAAAAAGCCAAAGAGTTTTTTGTGAATGTTGACGAAAACAACATTGAGTATCACGACCATTGGCTGATAACATTATGCGCATATTTCGGCAAGGTGATCTATTGCCCGTATGTTGGCGTTTTGTATAGACAACACGGAAATAATCAAGTTGGAGTTTCGCAAAAATTCTTTGAGAAACTCCGTCATAGATTGAAGGTACTTAAATCCGAAACGCATGATTCGGAGAAAATTGCGAGCGAGTTGCTTCGTTGCTTTGGCGAATTACTGTCGGACGAAGATAGGCAAATACTTACACGCGTTGAAAAATACCGAAAAATTCCATTTGGATGGTTAAAACTGTTGAGAAATAAGAATATATCGGTGAATATGCGTGGAAAAAAATGGTGGTTATTTTGTCGTATGTTAATGAGGAAGTTATAAAAAATTATGAAAAAATATAACGTATTGGCATTGGGCGCAAACGGCTTTTTGGGGCGAGCCTTTATAAACGCTGTTTCTGTAAATAATAAGATACTTGCATTTGACAGGAACGAGATGAACTGTTATGCAGACAATAAAAATGTGACAACCATAGTCGGTGATTTTACAGATAACGCTTTGATTGATAAGCTTGTTGCACGGACCGATTATGTAATACATATGATAAGCTCAACGTATCCTTCGGATAATACGAGTCAAATCTTTGACGATATACGCGACAATATAACTCCATCGGTTTATTTACTGGAAAGTATGGTGCGGCATGGAACGAAAAAGATATTGTTCTTTTCATCTGGTGGTACGCTGTATGGTGAAACGGGTAACAGGATAAACACTATTGAATCCATTCTCAATCCTTGTTGCGGTTATGGAATACAAAAAGCAACTATCGAGGCGTATATAGGACTATATAGTAGGTATTACGAGATCGACTATAAAATTGTTCGCATTTCAAATCCGTATGGAATAGGACAGGATAAAAAAAGGACGCAAGGAATTATTCCGATACTTATAAATAAGCTTTTAACCGATGAGCCGATATGCATTTACGGTGACGGTTCTAATGAGCGTGATTATATCTATATCAATGATTTAACGAATGGGCTTGAAAAGGCATTTTACTATTCGGGGCAAGCGCGAGTATTTCATTTAGGATACGGCAAGTACTATACAATTAATCAAATTATAGAAAAGATTGAAAAGTCGTTTGGTAAAAAGTTTAAGGAAATCACGCATATTCCCCAACGAAAATGTGATGTGAACAGAAGCTATTTGGATTTTTCCGTTTCTCAAAACGAATTGAATTGGAAACCTACATGCTCGATTGATAAAGGAATTGAACTCTTAAAACAACAAATGGGGGTATAGGTTATGAAGGGAATTATTTTGGCGGGCGGTTCGGGCACGCGACTGTATCCGCTTACAAAAGTAACGAGTAAACAATTGTTGCCGGTGTATGATAAGCCGATGATTTTTTATCCGCTCGGTACACTGATGCAGGCGGGTATAAAAGAAATACTGATTATATCTACCCCGACAGATTTACCGAATTTCGAACGGCTTTTGGGCAACGGAAGTCAGTTTGGGATTCGACTCGAATATTGTGTGCAACCTTCGCCCGACGGATTGGCGCAAGCATTTTTGCTTGGCGAATCATTTATCGGAAATGAACCATGTGCTATGGTGTTGGGGGATAACATATTTTACGGAAATTGTTTTGAAGAATATCTTATTCGTGCCAAGGCGAATGCTGAACGTGGAAAGGCAACTATTTTCGGATATCACGTGACCGATCCGCAACGGTTCGGAATAGTTGAATTTGACAAAAGCGGCAAAGTGTTATCGGTTGAAGAAAAACCGGAAAAGCCGAAATCGAGTTATTGTATTACGGGACTTTATTTTTATGATACGCGTGTTGTGGATTTCGCAAAAAGAGTCAAACCGTCGGCGCGTGGCGAATTGGAAATAACCGATTTAAACAAATTATATCTCGAACACGGGGACCTTCGTGCGGAACTGCTTGGTGGCGGTTTTGCATGGTTGGATACAGGAACAATGGACAGTCTATTGGAGGCGTCGGAGTTTGTGCAAATGATAAGCAAACGTCAAGCCATAACCATATCTGCCCCCGAAGAAATTGCATACGATAACAGCTGGATAACAAAAGTACAGCTAATTGAATCGGCTGATAAATACGGGAAATCGCCATATGGAGAGCATTTGAGAAAAATTGCGGAAGGCGGTATATGAAATGCATAAATACACTTTTACACAAACCGCAATTAAGGACGTGTATATTGTTGAACCTACTGTTTTCGGAGATAACCGCGGCTATTTTATGGAAACATACAATGAAAAGGAATTCAGAGAAATGGGATTGCACTATACTTTTGTGCAAGACAATCAATCCAAGAGTAAAAAAGGGGTGTTACGCGGACTGCATTTTCAAAAGAAGTATCCGCAGGCAAAACTTGTGCGTGTGTTGGAAGGAGAAGTATTCGATGTTGCCGTGGATCTGCGAAAAGGCAGTGAAACTTACGGCAAGTGGGAAGGAGTAACGCTTACGGGAGAGAACAAAAAGCAATTTCTGATTCCCCGCGGTTTTGCACATGGCTTTTTGGTGCTTTCGGAGTCTGCGATGTTTGCATATAAATGCGACGAATTCTATCATCCCGAAGATGAAGACGGAATTATTTGGAATGATCCCGATATAGGAATTGATTGGGGGGATGTTTCCAACGTTATTTTAAGTGAAAAAGATCAAAAGCATCCTTTATTAAAACAATCGAAAACGGAGTTTATATTATGAAGAATACACAAATCATAACGGGCGGAGCAGGATTTATAGGAAGCAATTACATTTATCACATGCTGGAAAAATACCCGGATTATCGCATTGTCTGCTTGGACAAGCTGACGTATGCGGGGAATCTTTCCACGCTGAAAAGCGTAATGGATAGACCGAATTTTCGTTTTGTGAAAGCGGATATATGCGACAGAGCGGCAGTGTATAAACTTTTCGAGGAAGAAAAACCGAATGTTGTTGTCAATTTTGCCGCCGAAAGTCACGTGGACAGAAGTATCGAGAATCCGGATATTTTTTTACAAACCAACATATTGGGTACGGCGGTACTCATGGATGCTTGCCGTAAGTACGGAATCGAGCGGTATCATCAGGTTTCCACCGATGAAGTATACGGCGATTTGCCTCTCGATCGTCCCGATTTGTTTTTTACCGAAGATACGCCTATTCATACCAGCAGTCCGTATTCATCCAGCAAAGCGAGTGCGGATTTGTTGGTGCTGGCATACTATCGCACATATGGATTGCCTGTGAGCATAAGCAGATGTTCCAATAATTACGGACCGTATCATTTTCCCGAAAAGCTGATACCGCTTATGATAGCCAACGCCTTGAACGATAAACCGTTGCCGGTATATGGTAAGGGGGAAAACGTGCGTGACTGGCTGTATGTAACCGACCATTGCAAGGCAATAGACCTGATTGTGCATAAGGGGAAAGCGGGCGAAGTGTATAATGTGGGCGGACATAATGAAATGGCGAATATAGATATTGTTAAGCTCATTTGCAAAGAGCTCGGGAAACCCGAGAGCCTTATCACGTATGTAGCGGACAGAAAAGGACACGATTTGCGGTATGCGATAGACCCTACAAAAATTCACAAAGAATTGGGGTGGTTGCCCGAAACGAAATTCAAAGACGGAATCAAAAAGACGATAGAATGGTATCTTGAAAACCGTGAATGGTGGGAAGAAATCATAAGCGGCGAGTATAAAAATTATTACGAAAAAATGTATGGGAACAGATAGCATGAAAGTATTGGTAACAGGCGCAAAAGGACAGCTTGGATTTGATACGGTAAACGAACTGCATAAGCGCGGACATATGGCGTTCGGTGTCGATAGGGAAGAAATGGATATAACAGACGCGCATCAAGTGGAAAAAATCATGCAATGTGAAAAGCCCGATGCAGTTATTCATTGCGCGGCATGGACGGCGGTGGATGCGGCAGAAGAACCCGAAAATATGCAAAAAGTATATAGCATAAATGCAACCGGTACGAAATACATCGCCGAGCAGTGTCGAAAAATCGGATGCAAAATGATGTATCTGTCTACCGATTATGTATTTGACGGACAAGGCCACATGCCGTGGCAAGCCGATTGTAAAGATTATAAGCCGTTGAATGTTTACGGCAAATCCAAGCTTGACGGCGAACTTGCCGTGGCAAATATACTGAAAGATTTTTTTATTGTGCGTATTGCGTGGGTATTCGGCAAGAACGGAAGCAACTTTATTAAAACCATGCTGAAACTCGGAGAAACGCACGACAGTTTACGGGTGGTATGCGACCAAATAGGCACGCCTACGTATACGCTTGATTTGGCTCGTTTATTGGTGGACATGATAGAAACGGAAAAGTATGGCACCTATCATGCTACGAACGAAGGCGGTTATATTTCTTGGGCGGAATTTGCGGAAGAGATTTTTCATCTGGCGAGAAAAAACGTGAAAATCATTCCCGTAACGACCGAAGAGTACGGATTGAGTAAGGCGACGCGCCCGCACAACAGCAGACTGGATAAGACAAAGTTGATTGAAAACGGTTTTGTGCCGCTACCCGATTGGCACGATGCGCTGGAAAGGTATTTAATGGAGATAGGCGTGAGAAAAGTTATTGCTTAAAAAGAGAGAATGAATATGAAAAAAATTTTGTTTGACTTTTTGCCTTTTGAAGATTCTTACGTAAATGGGGGCGCGTTATATACGCGAACAATTTTACTTCGCTTGCTTAAGGAAAACATTTGCTTGAACGGCATTTGTAAAAACGTAAACAATTTAAGTTTAGAGATAAAAGAAATTATAGAGAAATATCAAATACGGATTTTAACTATAGATAAAAATTTTGTGTTTACAATCAATGCGGAAAAATTTGATTGTTTTTTTATCGGCATTGCGCAACGGTACAATTCCTATGATTTAAGGCACATCAATTCTAAAATCATCATTGTTTGTCATGATATAGTGGATATTTGCCGATATAAAGCAAAAATAGATAGAAATTATGATACGATATATGATTTTTATATAATGCGCAATAAAAGTTTTCCAAAATTGCGATGTTATAGGAATTTGCTAAAAAGAGTTTTATTCGAAAAATCGATATTGGGTCTTTCTATGAGTAGAGATGCAATGTTAAAAAAATTCGGATATGGAAACTTTGCACAATTATTGACGCAAAAAAATGTGTTTTTAATAACCGTTTCCCGATATTCAAAATATGCATTGGAATACTATTTTGAAAATATTTATAATGAAATTCAAATTTTTTATCCGCCTGAAATTACGCGATTAGAAAGTAAAATTTCAGAAGCAATTAAAAATTTATGTGACGGAAAAAAGTATTTTTTATTTGTGAGTGCGGATAGACCAAATAAAAATTATTGGATTTTTGAAAAAGCATTTAATGAATTCAATGCTAAAAAAAATAATTTGTTTCATTCAATAGTGGTTGGATTACCCGAAAGAAAAAAGCACAATTTACATTTTTTAGAAAAAGTTAACGAAAAAGAATTAGAATATTTAATGGATAAAGCGTATTGTTTGATATATGCTTCTACGGGTGAGGGGTTCGGGTATCCACCGATAGAGGCTATGAAGTTTGGAACTCCGGTTGTTGCTGCTTACGATACTTCGATTCCGGAGATTTGCGGTAAAGATATTATTTACTTTAATCCAATATATCAAGAAGATTTATACATGAAACTGTTTTTATTAGTGGAGAACTATGAGTATTATATAAACCATACTAAAAATGTTGCCAAAGCAGTGACGGAAAAACAACAAAACGATTTGCAAAAATTGATTTTATATATCTTAAATAAAGATTGCAATGGATAAGAAAAACGGTATAATAAATGTAAGTGTTTCTATAATTTTCAAGATTGCCATTCTAATCACAAATATATTGGCAAGAAGATATTTAATTTGTTATCTCGGGAACGAGATTAACGGATTGAATTCGCTTTATATTGCCATTCTTGATTTTTTGTCCGTGGCGGAATTGGGTGCGGGTGTTGCTATCACTTTTTGTATGTATAAACCGATTGTCGAAAGAGACATAAACAAAGTATCGGCTTTATACGGACTTTTTACAAGATTATATTTTGTTATTGGCGGAATCATTTTAATAGGCGGTTGCGCGCTTATGCCCGCTTTGCCGTTTATTGCAAAGGATTACCAAAGCATAGATGTCAATTTGTATCTTACATTCGGGCTGATGTTAATTTCCGTAGTTCTTTCTTATGCGTTTAGTTCCAAAACGTCGCTTATAAATGCGTATAAGAATAACTATATTACTATAACGATATCATCTTGCGGACAATTGTTACAAATCGCATTACAAATTGTCGTTGTTATAGTAACGAAATCTTTTGTGTGGTTTTTGACGTGTCGTATTTTTGCCATGGCATTGCAGTGGATTGCTACCGAAATCATAGCACGCCTAAAACATAAAGATATCATAAGCAATAAACAGAAAGTGGATGAAGAAACAAAGAAAGAAGTAACAAAAAATGTTAAAGCTTTGTTTATGCATAAAATTGGCGGTGTGTTGGTAAATACCGCCGATAGTTTGATTATTTCCGGATTTATAGGAATAGCAATACTCGGAAAATATTCCAATTATACAACTATCATGTTGGCGATGAGTGGTGTTATAACTTTATGTTTTACGCCGCTGACTTCGGTCATAGGTCATATGTGTGTAGAGGAAAGTAAAGGGCGAGTACAGAAATATTTGAATTTCTTTCATACATTCAATTTCATATTGGGACTTATATTCTTTCTCGGATATTATGCGGTTATCGATAATCTTGTAACGATACTTTTTGCGGAAAACTTGGAACTTGTTAAAGCTATATCATTTGTAATAACAATTAATTATTTTATACAGTTTATGCGACGGTCGGTAGAACTATTTAAGGACGCAAGCGGAACATTCTATTACGATCGCTGGAAGCCTCTTATCGAAGGGTTACTTAACGCGGGACTTTCTATGTTATTTGTGTTTGTGTTTCCGCAAGAATATAAAGTGGTCGGTGTTATCGTTGCGACCATAATCACAAATTTGTTGATTTGCCATATAGTGGAACCGCATGTATTATATAAATACGCGTTGCAAAAAAATGTGAAATCATACTATATTCGCAATTACGGTTATATATTGCTATTTACGGCGGCACTTGTGGCAATGCATTTTTGCCTTATACAAAACGATAATCAATGGATTGAGTTATTGGCAAATGGGGGGATTTCGTTAACATTCTCCCTGCCGATATCTCTTCTCGTGGGGCTGTCAAATAAGGATTTCAGACATTATGTAAAAATGCTTATTAGTAAAGTTTGCAAAAGAAAAAATTCTGATATAGAAGAGAATGCGTGATAGCAGATTGGGTATTAGTGTTATTATAAACGCGCTATGTATATAGATTGACATTTCTTTTTACATAACCTATAATAATAAAAACAAAGTTTTGGAAAAAAATTTTAAGGAGTGTGAAAATGTATAATACTGATGAAGAATTGAGAAAGGTAGCGTGTAGTTTAACGCACTATATTTACAGAAATACGGCAGTGGAAGATTATCATTCCGATAATGTCAAAATGGACAAAGATTTTTATAAAAGAATACACGGTATAGTTTACAGAAAGATAAAGAATGTATGCTTGTTACACAAATATGTTGCGGAATATCAAGGTAAGTGTGAGAGTAAAAGTGAGTTTGATAAGCTGATGCAAACAGTTCCCGAAATTTTGCAATTAAAGTTTATCCGATACTTACAGGAACTTGTTTGGGGATTCAATTATGGTATGCAATGGGATAAAGCGAAGATTGTAGCGTCTATATCCGAAAAACAAAGTTTGGCAAGTTATGTTCTTTCGGGAAAGTTTAGTGAATGCTGTCAGAACGGAAACTGTTTGGACAATAAAACAATGTGTGAAATCAATAAAGATATTCATAATAGAATTTATACTTTGCTTGTGCAAGGATATTTTAATAAAGCTAAATAATACAGTTATTTGCAAAAAATATAAAATGAACACGAAATCTCGTCCGATAAGCGGCGGGGTTTTCTGTTTGTGGAGAAGGCGATACGAAAAGAGCGAAAAAGAAAATGCGGGGCATGAATCGAACGGGCAAAATCGGGTGAAAGCGTAAATTTCGGTTGACAGCTCGGGGGGGGGACATGTTATACTGATTATGTAGTATTTATGTCTTTACAAACATTTTCGACAGTCGGAAACCGCATGAACGAAAAGCGGGTGAAGAAGAAAATGCTTTGTATTTGTTTCCGACGGCTTGCGGAACGCATTTTCGGTAGCTACTGCGGCGGCTGAAAAAGGCGATACGGATAATGCCGTCAAGAGATAAGGTATGGCGAAAAACGAAAAATTACCTGTTTATGATTTCAGCCTAATCAACGGCGTATATACCGATTTGATTTATGACCACGATATCGAGAAACACAGTCATAGTTTCTTTGAAATCGCGCTCACGTTAAAAGGGGAATACGTAAACCGATTCGATACGGGCGATATCGTACTGGATGAGAATACAATCATTATTATTCGTCCGCACGACGTGCACTACATCGAGCATTTAACGGCGGTATATCGGGATATTTATGTGCCCGAAAAGAAGATGATACAGCTTTGTTCGTCTATAAGTCCCACGCTGTATCATGACATCATGTCGGCGCCCGAACCGCCTAACATAAAACTGGGCAGAGATGCGGTGAACGCATGCGAAGACACGGCAAAAGTAATTACCGAACTGCGGGTGGGATACCAGCCCGAACAAATAGAGCCGTTTTGCAACATTCTGATATATAAGGCGTTAAGCGCGTACTACGAAAAGAAGAACGCCGTTTTTCCCGTTCGGATTCCCGACTGGTTGGTGAAAATGGTGGCGGATTTGAGTTCCGCGCTCGAACGGTCCGCCAATCAGGATAGCCTGAATCTTTTATCCGAAATCGTGGAAAAAAGCGGATACAGCCACGGACACGTGTGCAGAGAATTCAAAAAGTACTATCATTGCACGCTGGTGCAATATCTGAATAAACAGCGCATGATTTATTCCACCACACTACTATTGAACAGCAACGTAAGCATAGCGGAAATTGCGCAGATTCTCGGTTATTCCAATCAAAGCAACTATATCGCCACATTCAAAAAATATTACGGTGAGGCGCCGAGCAGTTGGCGGAAAAACAAAATCAAACGGGTATGACGTTCGATTACGAAAGACTTCCTGCGGCATGTTGTCGTGCGGAAGTTTTTTCTGTTTCAGGAGTTTTGCGGGCGGTAGAATGGGGGATAAAAAAGGCAATTTTCCTGTAAAAGGAAAGGAATATCAAATATTCACAAGTACTTGTTAAAAAAAGAAAAGACTTGCGGAGTTTTCTCTATTACAATAGAAGTATAAACTCCCGATTCCGTATTGCGGGTATTTCCGACACCAATAAATGGTGTTTGACGAACGTAGTCGGGTACAAAGGGTACATAAATCACACGAGGAGACGGCTCGAATCAATGAGAACATCGAGAGGGATAAATGTTTGGAGATTGCGATGGATTCCCATTCTGTTGTTGGCGGCTTTTATTTGCTTGACCGCTTTTGCGGGCAAAGCATACGCCGCAACGGAAAGCGGTGCATCTTACGGAACGGCAAGCCTTTCCAAAGACGGAAAGGTTCAGCTTACGCTTTCGATAGATAAAACCGCTTTGCAAGAGAACTTGCGCGGAAAGGATGCGTTTACTTCTTATGTGCATGAGATAGTTAAGTCGGTGAACAGTTCGTCCAAAGATACCGACATGGTTACGCTGAAAAAAATCAAAGATGACGGCGATTATTATGCGGTGCAGGTTTCCACCCGCCGTATCAATAGCAACATGAAGGGAATGGGTGATTTTGCCTGGTCCAAGTTGGGCACGTTCACAATGCCCGAAAGCGATACATACACCCGTCTTGCGTTGATGGCAAACGGGAATCTGCGGTGTCAGCTGGCAAAACCTTTTTGCGATGTATCGGGGTATGTTTTATCGGGTTATGTGGAGATTGAAGCGGGTACCAAAAAGAATCAGGTGTACATAAAACCGGTTGATGCGGAAACGAATAAAGAATTAACGGTAGACGAGTTTTCCGCCGCAGGGCAGAATGCGTCTGATAAAACGTATATTTCCATGTTCCGTATTCCCGACGTAAAAAGCATTGCAAAGATTACCGTCAAGCTTCCCGGAAAGGTGAAATACGTTTCTTCGGAATGTGTAAAAGTTGTAGACGAAAGCACGATTGAAATGACGCCCGTGAAAATTATTGCCAACGTAGTGCGAAACGAATATGTGTTGGATGAAAACGGCAATTTGATATATGACACGTCGGGCGTGGCATCCGTTGTGCCGATTATCGAAAAAGATAAACAAATCGACTGCATATTCGGCTACGTTGCCTATGAACACGGACCCAACTGGTGGCTGATAGGAATTTTGTCCGCACTCGGCGCGGGACTTCTGGTGTTTATTATACTCGGCTTTGCAAAGGGTTGGTTTGCCAAATTTTTCGGAATCGAACGGAAAGCAAAGCGCACAAAAGAAAAGGGGGTTAAATCCGCAAACGGAGCGGCGTCGAATTTTGCGTGTGATTCTGTGCAGGGAACACGCAGTGGAACGGGCGGGGCTACGGTTGTGCGCTTTTCGTCTGCGAGTGAGTCGGGCGGCGGTGCGGTTGCCGTTGCGAATGCTACGCAGATAGACGAAGTGCGCAAGCAGGAAAAACTGCGGCGTAAAAATCTGCGGGCGAAAAGCATGTTTGCAAAAATCGCAAAGCATAAACTTTTATACCTGATGTTGTTGCCCAGTTTGATTCTGGTAATCATGTTCTGTTATGTTCCCATGTTTGGCGTGGTAATAGCCTTTAAGGACTATAATCTGATTGACGGCTTTATGGGAAGCGAATGGGTAGGACTGAAATATTTTAAGTACATCTTTATGGGGTCGGACCCTAAAATCTTTTTGGTGTTTCGGAATACGTTATATATTTCGCTGATACGTGTTGCCACCAACTTCCCCGCCATTCTGATTTTTGCGCTTATGATTAACGAAATCAAGTCCGGCAAGTTGAAAGGACTTGCGAGAACCATTTCGTATCTGCCCAACTTTATTTCCTGGATTGCCGTAGGCGGCATGATGGTGGCGCTTTTTTCGGTAGACGAAGGTATGCTTAATTCCATACTCACCAAACTTTCGGGGCACACGGTAAAAATCAACTGGTATGGAGAGAACAAATACTGGTGGATGATTCTGGCTCTTTCGTCTATGTGGAAATCGCTCGGGTGGGGCACGATTATTTATATGTCTGCGCTCGGGTGTATCAATTCCGAATTATACGACGCTTGTCGTATAGACGGCGGCGGACGGTTCCGCATGATACTTTCGGTTACCATTCCGGGAATTATGAACGTAATCATGTTGCAACTGATTATGGATGCGGCAAACCTTATACGCGACAACTACGAACAGATTCTTGCCATGACACGAGGCAGCCAAGACCTTTCTGAATCCACGTATGTTGTGGGGGCAATGGTATATAGTTCGGTTATGGGCGGTTCGGGATTCTCGCAGGCAACGGCTTTCAGTTTGGTGCAAGGCGTAATCGGACTTGTGTTGGTGTTGCTCACCAACAAAGTTGCCAAGAAAACGGACAACGAAGGGGTTATTTGAGGTGGCGGCATGGAAGACGTATTGCAAAAAAAAGTAAAAGTTAAAAAACAGAAAAAATCCAAAAAACGTAAAAAGGCTATTTCGAATATTGCGTTCGATACCGTAAACCTTATTATTATCGCTTTGTTATGCGTGATATTTCTGTTGCCTTTTTGGATGGTGGTTATTTCATCGTTTACGGCAAATTCGGCAATTCAGATGAACGGCTATCAGATTATTCCCGAAAAGCTTTCGTTGGAAGGGTACAAATACGTTTTCAGCGCGTCGGAAATCAATTTTGTGCGCGCCATTGGAAATTCGTTGTTTGTTTCCCTAATGGGTTGCCTTATTACCGTGATTCTTACCTTATTTACCGCATATGTGCTTTCCAAAAAGCAACTTGTGGGCTACAAGTTTATCAATGCGTTTTATTTGGTTACCATGTTTTTTGCGGGCGGCATGATTCCGCTGTTCCTTGTTGTAAGAGCGGTAGGGTTATACGATTCCATTTGGGCGTTGATTATTCCGGGCGCGTTTAATCTGTACTATGTGATTTTGGTGCGTAGTTACTTTTTCTCCCTACCCGACGCGTTGGAAGAAGCGGCGGTGCTGGACGGCGCGAACGATTTTCAGATTTTGGTTAAGGTTTTTCTTCCCATTTCCGTTCCTATGGTGCTTACGATTGCGTTTTTCTGCTTTGTGGATAAATGGAACGGTTGGATTGACGCACTTTTGTATCTTTCGCCGCAGAATACCAAAACGTGGCCCTTGCAGTTCGTGCTTAAAAACATGTTGGAAGACATGAGTATTCTCGGGTCGTCCGCAAGCGGTACGGTTACGCCCGTACTCACGGCGAAATCGGTGGGCGTGGTGATTGCCATATTGCCGCTCATGGTGATTTTTCCGATAATTCAACGGTATTTCGTAAACGGAATCACAATCGGTGCGGTGAAGGGTTAAACACGGGAGGGGATTGTATGAGAAAAATTCGATTCGCCTTATGTGTTGCGTTTGTTCTGTTGGGTAGCTGTATCCTGTCGGCGGTGGGTGTGGTTTCCGCGCGGGCATATACCGAAACCAAAGAGTACGTTTCGCGGTTGCTGCTTTCGCCTTCCGTTGTGGCGCGCGTGAAAGACGGCGAAAGCTTTACTTCGCTTCTTGCGGCAAAAAACAAGTCGGGCAGTGTGATTCTGCGTGTGGAACAGAGCGGACTGGCGGCGGAAGACGGGACGGTTGTGGGTACGATTGCGCAAACGTTTGCCGCGCTTGCCGAAAGCGGAATCCTTCCCGTGGTTGAATTGGATTCGTTATTACAGGTGCAAACGCTTACTGCGGCGGCGGAAGAAAACGATTTGCGCGATTTCGCCGTAATGAGCAACAGCGTGAGCATTATGAAACGGGTAAAAGAATCCATGCCCCAAGCGCGCGCGATTATCGATTTTTCGTCCGAAGAAGGGTATACCGATTCGTATGAATATATCCGCGATGTGCGCGAGGCGGGCGGCAACGTGGTGGTGCTGTCCGAAAAACAGGCGGACAGAGATACGGTATATTATTTACAGGGTATGATGACCACCGTGTGGGTTCGGGCGGAACAGGAAAGCCGTTTCGGATTTGCAAGCGCAATTTCTACGGGCGCGTACGGAATTATTGCCGCCGATTGCGAAACGTTGTTTTCCGTTTTCGACGCGTATCCCGTGTATGCTTTGCCGCGCGGATATTATGTGGCGGGACACCGTGGACTGCCGTATACCGAAAACGAGAACTCGTTGGAAAGTTGTATTGCGGCATTTGAGGCGGGCGCAACACATTTGGAGATAGACGTGCAGACGACGGCAGACCGTAAGTTGGTGGTTATGCACGACGCAACGCTCGATAAAACGACGGACGGCACGGGAGCGATTTCCAAAATGACGCTGGAAGAAATCCGCCGTTTCAAAATCGTGAAATCGAGCGACTGGGAAGGTTCGGGAAACAAACTGACCATTCCTACGCTCGGCGAGATTTTTGAATACTTTCATGGCAAGGACGTTGTGATTATCGTGGAAATCAAAGACGCCAATCCCACCACGTGCACGCTGATAAAGGAAGAAATCGAGCGGTACGAAATGCAGAAACAAACGGTTGCCATTTCCTTTTTCGACGGCGAAAGCAGTCAGATAGAACAAATGCACCGTATCATGCCCTCTTTGCCGATAGCCACGCTCAACCAGCCTACGCGTGATAACTTCGATACGTTGCTCGGTCGTGCGGCGCGGTGGAATATGACGTTCGACCCTTCTCTGCAAACGGGATATCCTTCGTTTTTCAACAGTAATCTCAAAGACCGCGGCTATATGGCGTGGTCGTGGACGTATAAAGACCCGTCGGCGGTTCAAATCGGAATTACGGGCATTACGCACGACTATGCGAATATCTTTTCGGAATACACAAAGCGTTTGACGGCGCCCGAGGGACTTACCGTAAAAGAAGGCGAAGAACTTACGGGCAAAACGTTTACGGCAACAAAATTGTTGTATAACGGGAACGAACAAAGCGTAACCGCCAAAGTGTTCATGAGTGAGAAAGTACAGGGCGGGTACCGTGCGATTTTGGTGGCGGAAGAAAAAGACGATACCTATTATAGCAAAGTAAATTTGTTTACGCAACCCGTGTTCATAGCCGAAAAGACGGAGGCGGAAAACCCGTCTGCACCGCCAAGCAAGAAAAACGATACGGCGTTGATAATAGGGCTTTCGTGCGGTGCGGTTATACTTGCAGGCGGCATTGCGTTGGCGATAGTGTTGTTAAAAAAGAAAAAAACGGCAAAAAACCGTTAAAATAAAAAAAGGAGAAAAGAACCATGAAAAAGAAACTGATGTGTGTGTTGTTGGCGGTAGCGTTTATTTTTACACTGGCAGGGTGTACCGTCAACGGGAAGAAACCGAATCCGGGCGGAGACCCCAATGACCCGAACCGTCCCGACGCAAAGAAGATTGTGATTTTCTGCGGCGGCTCGTCCGAATATAGTGTGGTAAAAGGCGCGGAAGAAGATAAAGTTATCACTGCTATCGAAGAGGCGTACTACAAGGATTCGGGCATATTGCTTGATTTCGACGTTGCCTATCTCGGCTCCAATATGCAGAGTAAGCTTGCTACCACGCTTGCGGCACGCGACCAGGTAGATATTGCCATCTCGCATACGCGGTACGATTCGGGTATCGACGATTATGCGCTCGGGCAGAACATTTACTACGATTTGGGTGATTTAATCGATATGTACGGCTCGAATATTTACGACAAGACCGACCTTTCCATTATGACTACGTTCGGGCAAGAAGTAATCGGAATCCCTTCCAACGTGAATCCGTATAAATACGGGATTTTGGTTCGTAAAGATTATATGAAGAAAACGGGATACACCGACGATGCGGCGGAAGCGGCGGCGGACTCGTCGTTAACTCTTCTTACCACCGTAGAGCAGTTTACCGATATGTGCGTGAAAATGAAATCCAAGAGCGTGACGGGATTGAAAACCGATTCGGCTTATACAATCAGCGGCGCCATTTGGGATTTGGAAAAAGTGTTCACGGGCGCGTTCGGCGATGCGGGTTATTTCACCTATCAAGAAGTGAAAGACGGCGCGGGCAACGTAACCAGTCTTGTTCCCGGTTTCGGTACTGCGGCGTATCAGGACTTGTTACAACTCGAATACGATTGGGTAAAAAAACACGAGGTGTTGTCTGCCAACACCAATTCCATAACGTTGGAGGCTTCGGAAGGCGATTTCATTGCGGGCAAGACGGGCGTATTCGTTACCGACCCTACCGTAACGCATTTGATTAAAGTGGCAAGACAGGCAAAAATTCAGAATCCCAACGCCGAGTTTACGGTAATCGGACCGCTTGCCCGTGCGGCAACTCCCGAAAAGAAAGGCTTTGTGCGCGCATCGTCGGGTTATAAAGCCGCCATTGTGATGAGGGAATCCAAAATGGCAACCGATATCGTTAAATTCTTGAACTGGATGTATTCCGACCCCGCAAATTACAATCTGTGCAAATACGGCGTAGAAGGAGAACACTGGGTAAATAACGGGGACGGTACCTATTCGTTCCCTGCCGGTAAAGATGAATATTTGGTAAAGGCGCCGTATTCGGGAATCATTTCGCTTGTGGATAACGAGGCTATGTCCAACATGCTTTACAGTGGATACAGCGAAGAAGAACGTGCCTGGATTCAAATGGCGCAGAAAGAAGAGAACTACGTGAAAAACGACGTAATCGATTACATTTTGCCGCGTAACGCAGGTATGAGCCTATTGCACACACAGTCGCTGAATAACTACTTTAACAGCATAGCCGTACCGGCATGGAGCGGTTCGTCCGACCCGTCGGGTTTGGTTATCGACGACAACGGACAGAGCGTTAGCAAAGCAATGTATTTCATGCGCCAATATCTCGATATGGACCGGGACTATATTGCCTGGTTGTCGCAACAATATATACTGATGAAACAGTCGAGAGTATGAGGAAAAACTATGTGGTGGATTTTGGGTGCGGTTCTGCTGTATCTTGAATTGTTTAGTGTGGGAATAGCGATACTCAACAAGTCGTTGGGCGAAAGACGCTGGTATTTGGCGCTCATTCCCGTTTACGGCTTGCGTTACGTGGAAAATGCGGCGGGCGTGTTCAAAGTGCTTGTTGTTCCCGTTAAAAAGTGCGCGTTGTTTGTGGCGGAACTGCTGCTTGTGATTTTGCTTTGCTGCCTGTATTGGCAGTGGGGAATTTATAATGTGGTGTCCGACGGGGTGAAGAATTTGGGGCAGATTATGATTTTGCCCGTTACGATTTGCTATGCGCTCATGTATATAACGGTGTTGAGTGCGTCGGCGCGCATTTATAAACGGTTTAACGTGCGCTTGTACGTGTTGTGGGTGTTGCTTTCTTTGTTGCTGTTGCCTATTCCGTTCATTTTTTACGCAATCAAAGACAGACGCGCAATTCCTTTGAGCGAGTTGTTCGATTGAACGGGTATTTTTCCTACCGACCGAAAGGAGAAAGCGAATATGAAAAAACTTCTTGCGCTCGGATTGAGCGTGCTCATGCTGGCGGGAATCGGGAGTGCGGCAGGTTGTACGAACGACAGCCGCAATTCTTCGGGAGAGTCCGTAATATATAAGGATGTGATTCCGTCGCCCGCTTGTCCGCAAATCGACGAAAGCGGCTACGCAGTTTTGTATTTTGACGCCGAAAGCGGAAATGACGCCAACGACGGGCGCACCGAGGCAACCGCAAAAAAATCGTTGCGCGCGCTAACCGAAGCGGTATCCGCCGTTCGGACGCCTACCAAAATTTTGTTGAAAGCGGGCGTGCGGTTCGACGGGCATATCGTGTTGGACGGATATTCCGCCACGGCGGAAAAACCGTTGATAATCGGTCGATACGGGTCGGAAACGGAGCGTCCGCTCATTGTGTCCGACGCCGACCAGGCAATACACGTACTGGGCGAAAACGTGCGAATTTCCGATTTGGAAATTTCCAACAAAGAAGGACTTCGCGGCATTTGCGTGCAAACGAATAAAAACGGCGCGTCCCGCAACTTTGTGGTGGAGAATTGCTATATTCACGACGTGCAATGGAACTGGACGTTTGACGTAACGGAAGAACAAGCGGCGCTCGACATAGGCAACTACGACGTGAAAAAAGTTTGCCCCGACGATAAATTTCAATACAGCACAAGCGGCATATATTTTACGGCGCCCGCAAAAGAAGGGGACGAACCTCGTTGGTTTGAAAACGTATGGATTCTCGGAAACGACATAACCCGTGTAGGACGTGCGGGAATCATCACGTACAGCGAGTGGGTTGTGGGAAACGGTTGCCAATGGGTGGGGCTGAATAAATTCCGCAGTTTAGACGACGGGTGGTATCCGCCCAAAAACGTGATTATTTCGGGCAATAACGTATCTTATGTGGGCGGCGACGCCATTGTTACCATCGGCGCGCAGGACTGTTGGATGGAATACAACACCAGTTATCATGCGGCTATGCTCGGGCGCTACGGGTTTGCGTGCGCGGGAATCTGGCCGGTGAATGCAAGACGGGTGTATATGCAGTTTAATGAAGCAAGCTTCACGCACCTTGACAACGGTTGCACCGACGGCGAAGGATTCGATATCGACGTGGGTTGTTCGGATGTTGTATTTCAGTATAATTATTCGCACGATAACGGTGGCGGCGGTTTGTTGATATGCAATACGCATGCGGTTCTTCCCGTATACGACGAAAACGGAAACCCTGTGCTCGACGAAAAGACGGGCGAAGTGAAAACCTTTGTGAGCGCGGGCAACTGGAACAACAACCGAATACGCAACAACGTGTTTGTATGCGACGGAAAAACGGGTACGAATGCCGCGTTGCTCGTTATGTCCAGCGATTGCAAAAACATCATCTGCGAAAACAATATTGTGGTAATTTCACCCGATATGATAGGGCAACAGCTGATTAACTCGGCGGATTACGGAAAATGCGGCACGCAGGAAAACCTTGTTTGTCGGAACAATATCTTTTACGCGCCCGCACAGCAATACACGAGCATTCAACTCGATTGTTGCAAATCGTATACGTTTGAAAACAATCTGTACTATAACTTTCCCGATAGCTTTTTTGCGGAGTGGACGGGCATTGCCGACGAAAAGGCAATCCGCAACGTAAACCCGCAAATTACCGTGGCGCAAGACCGCACGGGTTACGAAAAACTTGCGCTGTTCAAGCCGACCGAGCAAAGCGTGTTTTCGCTCGGAATGGCGCTTGCGGAACAGAACGCAAAAGATATTTTGGGGCAGGACGCAAAAAACAAAACCTATTTAGGCGCTTTTTGCGCCTGACGGAATCGAAAATTTCCGCTTGGATAAATCAAGGAGAAAGACAGTGAAAAAACTTTTGACAATCGGTTTGAGTATGCTTTTGTTGTTTGGGGTTACGGCATGCGGTAAAACGGAAGATAACAATCCTACGCCTACTCCGCCCCCGACTCCGCCTGTGGACAACACCGAGTATCAGAACGTAATTTCTGCGCCCGAGTGCCCCGAAATTGACGAAACGGGATATACCGTATACTATTTCGACGGCGAGAACGGAAATGACGCAAACGACGGGTTAAGCTCCGCCAAAGCCAAGCAGTCGTTATCCGCGCTTTCGCAAATCGCGTCGGCGTCGAGAACGCCCACCAAAATCCTGTTGAAAGCGGGCACCGTATTTGAAGGCAGAGTTTCGGTGACGGGCTATACGTCCACTGCCGAAAAGCCGTTGATTTTCGACCGCTACGGGTCGGAAACCGAGTATCCGCTCATTCGCGGCGGAAACGGAGCGGTGTTTTCGGTTACGGGCGATAACGTGCGCATATACAATCTCGAAGTTACGGGACCGACTGCGTCGCAAGGCATTGCCGTATATGCGGGCAAAAACGGAGAAAACACGGGTGTGGTAATTAAAGGTTGCTATGTACACGAAATCGGCTGGAACTGGACTTCGGATAAAACGGTGGAAGAAGAAGCCGACAATATGGGCAACTATAACCCGAGAGAAATCTGCCCCGATTCCGCATACCATTATTCTACGTGTGGTATTTATTTAGATGCGCCCAATCCCGAAAATTCTACCACGCCGCGTTGGTTCAATCATTGTTGGATTTTGAACAACAAGATAACGGAAACGGGTCGTTGCGGTATTTTTGCGGATAGCGCGTGGGTTTCGGGCAACGGTTGCAACTGGGGCGGAAAGAACAAATTCCGCAGTTTGGACGACGGGTGGTTTCCCACCAAAAATCTTGTTGTGGCGGGAAACGAAGTGGCGTATTTAGGCGGCGACGGAATTCTTACCATCGGTGTGGAAGATTGTTATATAGAATACAATACCAGTTTGCATACCGGGTTGCTGGGGCGCGCGGGACAGGCGATTGCCGGAATTTGGTTCGTAAACGCACGGAGAGTGTACTGCCAGTTTAACGAAGCGGGATACACCCGTTTGGTAAACGGTTGCACCGACGGCGAGGGATTCGATATCGACATCGGTTGTTCGGATGTTGTGTTTCAGTACAACTATTCGCACGATAACGACGGCGGCGGGCTGCTGATGTGTAACGTGCATGCCGAAATGCCCGAGTGGGACGAAATGGGAAATCCCGTAATCGACCCCGAAACGGGTAAACAGAAAAAGTTTATCAGTGCGGGTTATTGGAATAACAACCTGATTCGCAACAACGTGTTTGCGTGCAACGGGCGCGACGGCACGAAAGGGGCGTTTTTGGTTATGTCGAGCGATTGCAAAAACATTATCTGTGAAAACAATACCGTAATTTTAACGCCCGAATTATACAGCCAGCACGTGATTACTTCTGCCGATTTCGGACAATGCGGACGTCAGGAAAACCTTGTGTGCCGCAACAACGTATTTTATGCCGAATCCAACCAGTACACGAGTATCGACCTTACGTTCTGTGATTCGTATATTTTCGAAAACAATCTGTACTGTAATTTCCCCGAAAGTTTCTTTGACAAATGGACGGGAATCGAGGATTCCAAGGCAATCCGCGACGTAAATCCTGCCATTACCATACCCGACGACAGAAACGGTTACGACAAGTTACGTGCATATCGTCCCGAAAACAACAAGATTTTCTCGTTGGGAATGAATCTGAAAAATTTGAGCGTGCAAGACGTTCTCGGTGCCGACACCAAAGGAAAAAAATATCTCGGAGCGTACTGCGCATAAATGGATATACAAACTCTGAAACGCCCCGCGGTTTTGTTTGACGGTTGCCCCGTTTACTATTTCGATGCGCAAAACGGTTCGGACGAAAACGACGGATTATCGCCTGCAACGGCAAAACAATCGTTGCAAAGTTTGAACGAATGTATCGTTTCGGTAAAAACGGGGGCAAAAATTCTTGTGGCGCGCGGCAGCGCGTATTGCGGAAAACTGCTTATCGGTTTGGGCGCAAAAACGGAATGTCCTTTGTATTTGGGCACATACGGCAGCGGCGCCGCGCCCGTACTGGACGGAAACGGCGCGGACTGCGCCGTGGAAATCAAACGGGGTTATCTTGTGTTGGACGGATGGGAAGTAACCAACGCACGCGGGCACGTAGGGATTTTCGTCAACGTGACCGAAGCGGGAACGCTTTCCCGACTGATAATAGAAAACTGTTACGTGCACGACGTGAATTGGAACTGGACGGAAACACGTTCTCCCGAACAGACCGACCTTGCCGAACTCGACGTGGAAAAAGTATGCCCAAAAGAGAGATACTACTACGAAACGGGAGGCATTGTCTTTTTGGCAAATTCGCCCGTAGAAAGCGGGTCTTGCCGCTATACGGACGTGTGGATTGCGCACAACCGTATAGAGCGGGTATCGCGCAGCGGCATATTTCTTACGGGGCTGTGGAACCGTCGCCCCGGAACGCCGTGGGGCGTCAATCCGTATTACAGCGATTGTAACGGGTGGTATCCTTCGGAGCGAATCGAAATATCGGATAATACGGTTTGTTACAGCGGCGGCGACGGTATCGTGCTGATTGGTTCGGTGGATTCGTGTATCGAAGGAAACGTTTCGTACCATTCCAACTATTTGGGACGGGAAGGACACGCCAATGCGGGCATATGGCCGATAGGTTGCAAGCGCGTGCTCATTCAGTACAACGAGGCGGCATATTCGCATTTAGAACACGGCAGTGCGGACGGCGAAGGGTTCGATATAGACATCGGAAACGAAGACGTACTCTTTCGGTACAACTATGCCCACGATAACGACGGCGGTGCGATTTTGTTGTGTAATGCCCAAACGACGCAACCGCTCTTCGACGAATCGGGAAATCCCGTTTTGGACGAATATGGCAAACAAAAGGAATTTACCGCACACGGATTGTGGCGTAACGTTACCATTCGGGACTGCGTTTGCGTTCATAACGGAAAAACGACCGAGAACCCCAATTTTATTCATCTTTCGAGCACGTGCAAACACCTTAATGTATTTAACAATACGGTAATTATGCGCACCGACCTTGCGGGGCAGCCGATTGTTCGCACGGGCGACTATGCGAATTGCGGCAGACAGAAATACCTGTATTTCGGCGATAATCTTTTCTGTGCGCAAAAGCCGACCGAGTGCGGATTTGCGCTCGAATATGCCGACGATTGTATTTTTGAAAACAACTTATATTATAACGTGGGCAAAACGTGTGCCGCGACGGCGGGCGACCGTTCGCCGCAAAGCACGCAAAGTTCGCCGCTTTGGTTCCCTGCGGAAGAAAAGGACGGTTTTGCGGTTGCCCGAAAAATCGTTCGGAATACGCAAGAGCGGATAAAGGGAACATACGGGGCAAAAATAGAGTCGTAAAGGAGAACGCCGTGAAACCGTTTGCATTTTATCATGAAACGCTGACGCCGCAGGTGAACGCGTTGAAAACAAGAAGCTATTACATACCGTTTCCCGATGAAAAGTTCGGTTTGGATAAGCGGAAATCGGACAGGGTGACGGTGCTCGACCGTTGGAAGTTTGCCTATTATCCCCGCTATACGCAAGACGTATTGGAAAAAATGCCTGCCGAAGAATATGACGTTCCCTTCGTTTGGCAGTTAAAGGGATTCGACTACAATCAATACACCAACTTTTTCTATCCCATTCCGTTCGACCCGCCCTTTGTACGCAAAGACAATCCGTGCGGCGTGTATAAAACCGAGTACGTTTCATCGCATAACGGCGAGCGCGAATATATTGTGTTCGACGGCGTTGACAGTTGCCTGTATTTGTTTGTAAACGACGAATTTGCGGGGTATTCCACCGTATCGCACTGTTCTGCCGAATTCGACATCACCGACATGCTGCGTGCGGGTAAAAACGAATTGACCGTTCTCGTGTTTAAGTGGTGTTCGGGCACGTATATGGAAGATCAGGACAAAATCCGTTTCAGCGGCATTTTCCGCGACGTCTATATTCTGCGCCGTCCGCAAGAACATTTAACCGATTATACAATCACAACCGATACCGATTTAACGGACGGCAGCATTGTATTTTCAAGCGATCGGGAATCGTTGGTGCGCCTCTATGACGGAGATACGCCGATATGCGAACAAACGGGGAAAGAAGTCGCATTTTCGGTTCCGCATGCAAAACTATGGACGGCGGAAACGCCCCACACGTATCGTCTTGTGATTCGTTGCAACGGAGAATATTTTGAAGAACACGTCGGAATCCGAAAGGTGGAAATCAAAAATTCGGTCTTTTTTCTTAACGGCAAGCCGATAAAGTTCAAGGGAGTAAACCGACATTCGATGACGGTGGACGGCTATGTGGAATCCATGGAACTTATGTTGCAAGACATAGACCTGTTTCACAAGCTGAATATCAATGCCGTGCGCACCGCGCACTATCCGCCGCACCCCGTGTTTACCCGCCTTTGCGACCTGTACGGAATCTATGTGCTCGAAGAAGCGGACATAGAAACGCACGGTTTGGAAACCATGCACTACAACGGCGACCCCACGCATTTCGACGATTTGGCAAACAATCCCGATTGGCGGCACATGTATCTGCATCGGCAGGAAAGAATGTACGAACGGGACAAAAACCGCCAGTGCATAGTGATGTGGTCGCTCGGGAACGAAGCGGGGTGGGGAGAGAATTTCAAGGCGTGCAGCGATTGGTTGCACGCAATAGATTCCCGTCCCGTGCATTACGAGGGCAACACCACCCGAACGTTGCCCGAAACGCAGTGGCGCGACCCCGAATATTTAGACGTTGCGTCGTTTATGTATGCGTCTGTCGCGCAATGCAAACAGCATATCGGCAAGGGTATCGGGCGTCCGCTCATACTTTGCGAATACGCGCACGCAATGGGGAACTCGTGCGGCGACCTGAAAGAATATTGGGAATATATTTACGCCGAAGAACGATTTTGCGGCGGTTTTGTATGGGAATGGTGCAATCACACCGTGCGCATGCCGGACGGTAAAATTCTGTTCGGCGGCGATTTTAACGAAGCGGAGCCTTGCAGTCGCTACGACGGCAATTTCTGTGTGGACGGACTTGTGGATACCGATCGGCGATTGCACCCTTCGGCACAGGAACTTAAACAGGTATATGCTCCCGTAGACGTGTGGGAAGAAGAGAACGGCTTTACGTTGGTGAATCGTTACGATTTTCTGCCGCTTGACGGATTACGGTGCACGGTTTGTTTATGTTGCAACGGTAAGCGTATCAAAGAATTTCCGCTCGACCTTTCGGGAATCGGCGCGCGCGGACAAAAAACGTTTCCCATGCCCGCGTCGGAACGCAAAGAATACGAAACGCTCGATTTCGATTTCGTGAACGCAAAGGGAGAAAGCGTTGCGCGGCGGCAGATTGTGCTTTCCGACAGATATCCGCTCTGCGCGCAAGGCAAAGGCAAAGTTTTTGTTGAAAAGGCGGGCGAGAACGTGCAAATAGAAACGCCGCGGTTTTCGGGTTTGATAGACAGGACGGGAATGCTTTCTTCGTTGAAACGGGCGGGAAAGGAATGGATGAAAGCGCCTGCCGTGTTCTCGCTGTATCGTGCGCCCATAGACAACGATTTGCCGCTACTCGAAGAATGGAAGAGCGAACGATTGGAATTTGTACGACCATATGCCACGGAGATTTCGGTTGCGGGAAACAAGATTTTCGTAACGGGCAAGATTGTTGCCGACATAGTGGAACCGCTGTACGATTATACAATCGACTACACCGTGCATGCGCAAAAGATAGACGTTTGTTGTAAAGCGACGCGGCGGGAATGGGTGCGTAGCGTTGCCCGTTTCGGCATGAAATTTGTTTTAGACGGCGGTTTGACAAACGTGGAATATTTCGGGCGCGGAGAAGGGGAAGCGTATATCGACCGCTTGTCCGATTGCCCCGTGGGGTTATACCGAAACACGGTGAAAGATATGAACTTTGCTTATATAAAGGCGCAAGACAGCGGCAGTCGGTGTGGGTGTCGCAACGTTTCGCTCTCGGGCGGCGGTAATACGTTTACGGCGGAAAGCGCACGCGATTTTTGCTTTACGGCAAGTCCGTTCGACGTGTGCGATTACAAAACGCATCCGTTTGAAATGGATACAAATACGGGTAAAACGGTCTTGCACATAGACCGTAAAGTGACGGGCGTCGGTTCTGCGGCATGCGGCGCACCGCTCCAAGACATATATCGGGTAACGGAATCTGCGGTTGAACTGGATTTTTCTATTGTGCCGCACGGGGAGAACGACTGACGTGAAGGAATATACTCCATTTATCAAAGCAAAAGCGGTCTGGGCGGCGGGAAAAGCGCGGGAAGTAAACGCAACCTGCGTATTTTCGGCGCGTGTTCCCCTTCTGCAATCGGGCATGTTGCGGGTTACGGCGTCTTGCCTGTACCGTGCGTTTTTTAACGGCAAACTGATAGCGTACGGACCCGCGCGTGCGGCGCACGGCTTTTTCCGCGTGGACGAAATTCCGTTGCCTTGCAATAAAGCGGATAATACGCTCGTAATCGAAGTAGCGGGGTATAATTGCAACAGCTTTTACACGCTCAATCAGCCCTCTTTTCTGTGCGCCGAAATTACGGACGGCAACAGTGTGATTGCCTATACCGACGCGCCGTGCGTGGGATTTTTATGTTCGCTTTCAAACGAGCGTTTGCAAAAAGTGCCGCGCTTTTCGTATCAGCGTGCTTTTACGGAAAGTTACGTGTTTAGAGCGCCGCATGCCGATTTCGGAGAATTTTGCGGCGAACCGACGGAAACCGAACGTTCGGAAAGCGGTGTGTGTTTGGCGCGCAACGTGTCGTATCCCACATACGAATATCAAAAATTTACGGGGTGCGCGTACGGAAAAGTTACTTTGCGCGAGCCGCAAGAAAAATTTCCCCGCGAGCGCTATCTCGTAAATGATAATTTGGTGATTTTTCCCGAGGGCGAGTGGGAAACCGACGCTTGCGATACCGCCTATAATTTTGTGTATCGCAACGAATGCGCGGGCGAAACGGGCGCGTTGCATGCGGGCGAATATGCGGTGTTTTCGTGTTCTCAATCGCTTACTGGCTTTTTGGAAACAAAACTGTATGCGGATGAAGATTCGCTTGTGTATATACTGTTCGACGAAGTGGATTTTCGCAGAGAGAACGATGCGGACGGCGGCATAGGCGTGTGCTTTTGGCGCAACGATTCGCTCAATCTCATTACCTATGCAATCAAAAAGGGCGAGTTTGCGCATGTTTCGTTTGAAGCGTATACGGCAAAATACATAAAAGTGGTTGTGCTCGAAGGAAAAATCCGCAATCTTCAAACGGGCGTTCGCCGATACGAGAATCCCGATGCGGGCAGATTTTTCTTTCATTGCGAAGACGAAAAATTGAATGCGGTCACAGAAGCCGCGCGGCAAACGTTTGCACAGAACGCGGTGGATATTCTCACCGATTGCCCGTCGCGCGAGCGGGCGGGGTGGCTGTGCGATTCCTATTTTTCGGGACAGGCGGAAAAATTGCTTACGGGCGAAAATCGGGTAGAACGCAACTTTTTGGAGAATTATTGCTATCAGTCCCAAAACTTTGCGTTCGGGCAGGAAGTGCTTGCCATGTGCTATCCCGCGGAATTTGCGGACGGCGAATTTATTCCCAACTGGATGTTGTTCTGGCTTTTGGAACTGGAAAGCTATTTCGAGCGCACGGGCGATACCGAACTGATAGAAAAGGCGGCGCCGCGTGCTCGAAAAATCTTGTCGTATTTTCAAAGGTTTGAAAACGAATACGGACTTTTGGAAAATCTGGAAAGCTGGGTTTTTGTGGAATGGAGTAAGGCGAACGACGCCGAATTCATTAAAGGCGTAAATTTTCCGTCCAACATGCTGTATGCCAAGGCGCTCGAATGTTTCGGTAAACTGTACAAGAGCGAAGATATTCTCGCAAAGGCGGAACGTCTCAAAGAAGAAATCCGTAAGCGCTCCTATAACGGGAAATTGTTCGAAGATAATCTCGTGCGGGAGAACGGCGAGCTGAAACGATTCAATCACACGTCCGAAACTTGCCAGTATTATGCCTTTTATTTCGGCATTGCCGACGAAGTGCGGTATCCCGAACTGTACCGTTTTGTGTTCGGCTGTTTGGGACCGCACCGCGACAGCAAAACGGAGTATGCCGACGTTTTCGTGTCTAACGCATTTATAGGCAATCTCCTGCGGCTCGATTATCTTCTCCGTAAGGGGCGCGGGCGGCAGTTTTTGGACGAAAGCAAAGAGTATTACTATAAAATGGCAAATTGTACGGGCACGCTGTGGGAACACAACGAGGTACAACACAGTCTAAACCACGGGTTTGCGTCTTACGTGGCAAATATGATTGTGCGGTGCATAACGGGATTCTACGGCATAGACGAGTGCAAAAAGCAAGTTTTTCTGGCAAATGTGTCGGTGCCTATGGCATGTAAGGTAAAAATCCCCGCTGTGGGCGGCTGTGTGGAGATTGTCGGTTCGGGCGCGGAAAGAACGGTGCATGTTCCCGCGGGTTATACGGTTGTGCGCGAAGAAACCGCATTGCCGCCGTTCGACACAAAAAGCGCGTTTCAAACCGAACCGCTTGCTCTTGCGGGAAACGAATAAAAACAAACCAATAAGGAGGAAATTATATGAAGAAGTCGGCAATGTTTTTGGGCGCGGTGATTCTTGCGTTCGCACTGGCGCTTTCGGGGTGCGGGAGCGGCGGCAACGAAGAAGAGGAAAAGCCGCCCGTCGGTCCCGTGGATTCCACCGTTTACGTTACGCTACCCGAGGCGCCCGAATACGAACAGGTGGATAAAAGCGGATACAAAACCTATTATTTCGACGCCGAGAACGGTAACGACGCGAATGACGGCACAAGCGTCGAACAGGCAAAAAAGACGCTTTCGGCGGCAAATGCTCTGATTGCGGCTACAAAGTCGGCAACGCCTACCCAAATTCTTTTTAAGGGCGGCTCGAAATTTGCGGGCGAGTTGCATGTAACGAAATTTGCGGCAACCGAAAAAACGCCGCTGCTCGTATCTTCTTACGGCAACGGCAAAGCGTTTATAGACGGCGACGGCAAAGAACAGGCGGTGCTGATTACGGGAAGCAACGTGCGCGTATCCGATTTGGAAATCACGAACAAAACGGGATTGAAAGGGATATACGTGTACACAACGGGTAGCTACAAAAATCTTGTTATCGAAAACTGCGACATTCACAACGTGAACTGGAACTGGACGGAAAGCGAGAGCGAAGAAAGCTGGGCTACGCACATGAACGATTTGGGCGTGAAGGGCGTGAGTAAAGTAGACCCCACGTTCCAATACGAAACGGGCGGAATCGTGTTTTTTACGCCCGCGGGCGATACGCCCTGTAAGTTGGAAAACGTGTGGGTGAAAAACAATACCATTCAAAAAGTTTCCAAATCGGGCATTCTGCTTTCGAGCAACTGGGTAAAACGGTTCGGGCTCGGGTGGGGCGTGAACAAATACTGCGACGACGAGCACGGCTACTATCCTTCGCGCAACGTCAATTTTTTGGGGAACAAACTTTACTTTACGGGTGGCGACGGCATTGTGATGATTGGCGTTGAAAACGGATTTATGGACGGCAACGTATCGTATCACAGCAACTTTTTGGGACGTAAAGGTTTTGCCAACGCGGGTATCTGGTCAATCAGCAGTAAAAACGTGGTGATTCAGCGCAACGAAGCGGCGTATTCTCACCTTGATAACGGTGCGGCGGACGGACAGGGGCTGGATATCGATATTGCCAGCGAAAACGTGCTCATGCAGTATAATTATTCGCACCACAATGCGGGCGGCGGACTGCTTATGTGCAACACGGGCACCGAAATCCAACTGTATGACGAAGAAGGCAACCCCCGCGAAGAAAACGGATTTCCCGTTTTCGAGAATAAGCGGGGCAACTGGGAACATGCGGTAATTCGCAATAATCTTTTCGTAGAGAACGGCAACGGCACCGCTCCTACGTTTGCCAACGTAACGGGCTCGTGCTACGACGTTCTGGTAGAAAATAATACGATTATTTTCAATCCCGCCGTGCCTACGCAGCAATTCATGAAAGTATTTTTGTGGGACACCGAAAAAATGCAATACGGCAAAGCCGAGCGGTTTGTTTTCCGCAATAACATCTTTTACGGCGCAACCGAAAATACGGGCAAATTCAATTTCGAGAACATGGAAGAATATTTGTTTGTGGGCAACGTGTATCACAACATGAGCGAGGCGTTCCGCGAGGGCGCCGCCGATTCCCGCATGCTGATTGCCGACCCGCAGCTTACTGTGCCCGCGCAGGCGGACGGCTACGATAAAGTAACGGCGTATGCGCCCGCCAATGCCGACATGTTTACAAACGGACTCAAACTTTCCGAAAAGAATCTGTTGGATATCGCGGGCAACGAAACAAAAGGAATCGCCTATTTCGGCGCGATTTGCAAAAACTGACCTTGTGGCGGCAAAATGTTAAAAAAGCATAAAAAGTTATCAAAAAGAGGAAAGACAAACGTGTTTTTATGCTTTACAATAGAACCAAAGGGACAATTCCGCTTTCTGTTGCAAAGCGACGAATCCCACGGAAAAACGTATATTTATCAGGAGGACTGAATGTATGGGAAAAGGTAAAAACTTGCGAATTCTGCTTGTGGCGCTGTGCTTGTGTCTTGTGTTTTTGGGCGTGAGCGCGTGCGGCGGTAAAGGCGGAGATTCGCAGACAAAAGAGCGCGTAACGCTCGACATGTATGATACCGTTACGCTTGATTCGGGGCTTTCGGGCGATATCACCTGGACTTCGAGCAACGAACAGGTGGTAACGGTAGACGGCGGCGTTTTAACACCCGTTGCCGAAGGCAGTACGGAAGTTACGGCTGCAAACGGAAAAGAAACGGTTAAATTCCCCGTAACGGTGGAAGACTCGGGCGCAAGACCGGCTGTTTCCAAAATGGACGACGTAACGCTGTACGAAACAACAACGTACAACTTAATGGAAAAATTGTCGGTAACGTATAAGGGCGCCACCATTACCGACGGCGTAACGTATTCGTTCAAAGCAGTTTCGGGAAATGCGTCGGTGAGCGATGCGGGCATTGTTACGGGTGTGAAAGAAGGTATCGACCAGATAAACGTAACCGCCACGTATAGGGGATACGTTACGCCCAAAAAAGGGTGCAACGTTACCGTGCTCTCGGCAAACTACGTAAAACCCAAACAAGATAAAATTTCGCTTTCCGTTGTGAAAGGCGACGTTGATCCGATGACGGCAACGCTCGAAGCCGAAAAGGTGGTTGTGAACGCCGAAGAAATTGCCAACCCCACTGTAACGGCAACCGTTGTTTCGGGCGCGGAATTCATTACGTTGGATGGGCTTACGGTTACCGCAAAAGCAATCGGAACCGCAAAAATCGAACTTTCGTCTACGGTGAACGGCAAAACGGTAAAAGGCAGTGTAGTAGTTACCGTGCACGATGATAAAGTGGCATATAACGCTATGTTTTTGTCTGCCGTAAACGATAAAGTGGGCAAGATAGAACGCGTGGCAGACGGCGACGAAAAAGGGAACTGGCTGTATATTTCAAAGGGGCAGTATAAAGACGGCGACGAAACCGTAGCGTCCGATTATTGGCAACGCGCCATGATTGATTCGGCGAATATCGCGCAGATACCCCAAAAAAAATACAAAGCGTTCACGTACAAAGTAAAACTTGTTACGGCGGGTACGTTCTCGGCATATATTCCGTCGGCGCTTGCCGGTGCCGCAGATCATGGCACAATCAAATATGAGTTTGCGGACGGCAAAGTTACGAACGATATGGAATTGATTGAAGTGTATGACGAAGCGGGCGCCAAGATTAAGGGCACCGATACCGCAATGGAAGCGGGTAAGTGGTATACCATGGCGTACGACCTTACCACTTATGAAGAAGGCTGGGCATTTATCGGCTTTACAATGGGCTCCGTGGGTACGGCGGAATCGGAAAAAGGCGATCAGAAAGCATACTTCAAAGACTTTAACTGGTGCACTACGGCAAACCTTCTTACCGACGGCGGCTACGACGCAACCCATGAAGGTGCGTTCAACGAACCCGACCCCGACGTTTCGACCGAAAAAGACGATTTTATCAACAATATTACGTTTGCGTCGGCGGGCGCCAAAATGGAAAAAGTCGTTTCGGGTGAATTCAAAGATTCGTATAAGTGGATGAGCCAAGTGGGCGGCTCTACGGGCAGAATGACGTTTAACGACGTGCACGACGGCAACTTCAAGCCGCAAAAGTTCTTTACCGACGGTATGCACTACATTTCGTTTGAAGTGTATCTGAAAACGGGCACGGGCATCAACGTGTGCAACTGGCCCGCGGCAACCGACGGCGACCAAAGTCAGAAAGTGGAAGGGGTTCTTAACAGCTCCGGCACGCCCGACAGTTTCCACGTGTTCAATAAGCAGAACATTCGTTCCAATCTTGCAACGGGTAACTGGTATACCGTTGTAGTTCAGGTAGACTACGTAAAAACGCCTGCATGGGTATTCATTTGGTTGGGACTGGGCGGCTCTAAATACACGCCCGGCGTGGCATATATCCGCAACTTCAAGTATACTGCCGAAATGCCTGTGGAAGAAGTGTTCCCCGGTGAATCGAGCCGTTACTGGGTGGATCCTGCGGGCGCTATGCTCGAAGACGTGGAAGAAGGCGACGAAAAACTCGTGAAATACACGGGCAAAACGGGCGGAAACTATTATACGAACCGACTGTTCTTGGCGGAAGTTATGGGCGGAAACGCGCAGCCGCAAGACACCTACTTCAAGAGCGACAATCAATATATTACCTTCAAAATGAAACCCGAAAAGGACGTGCAGGTTTGCTTTGGCGTAGGGTTTGCGCATAAAGGCTATCTGGTTGATTTGTCGGCGAAAAATTCTCCTGTACGAGTGCGCGATGCGCAAGACAACTTTGTAACCGAAAACGTAGCTATGCCGGAAGCGGACGGCGCAATGGCATATTATACTACGCTTACCGCAGGCGAGTGGTATACGGTTGTAATGCACGTGCCGCACGACGGAATGATAACAACGCCCGTGTATGCTGCCGTTTACTTCCGCACGAATACCGACCCGATTGCTTCCTTTAAGGATTTGGCATACGCCGTAGAAGACCCCTTTAACGGAGAAGTTCCGCCCGAACCCGTGGTAACCGAAGCGGATAGATATTCGGTGGCGGTAGGCGGTGGCAAAGTTGAAATGGGCACCGAAGAGGGTTTCACCGATGCAGTAAAGTATACGAATACTATAAATTGGTATGTAGGGCGTGTAACGTTTGCGGAAATGGGTGATGCGGAAACTTTACAGAATAACGGAACCTATTATCAAGAGGGTTACAAATACGTTTATTTTAAGCTTTATGCAAAAGTGGAAACGGTAATCTATGCAAAGCTTGGTACTCTTGACAAATCGCAAAACGGTCTTTTGAATCACGGATACGAAATCAAAGCGTATGATGCAAATATGACGGAAGTCACGGGTATTTCGGCAGGCATGTGGTATACGGTAGTAATCAGAAGAGAAACTGCCGACGGGCAATTCTATATTTCTACGGAAGTCCCGCAAGGCGGCTCTACCGAACTGTACTTCAAAGATTTGACTTTTGCAAAAGAATGGCCGATATCTGGCGTGGAAGAACCACAACCGCCTGTGGTGGAAGGAACACCTGAACCGGACGAAGAAACCGACCCTGCAAAGGCGGAAAATATAGCGAACTGGTCGGTAGCTACTGGTGGTACGGAAAAAGTAACTCTTGAAAGTAGTAAAGGTTACGTAAAGTATACGAGTATGGATAGTTTTGCTAACGCTCGCCTTTGTTTTAACTATGTTAACAATGCGGCGTTAGGAATAGGTAACTTTTATCAACATAAAAATAGATACGTGACTTTTGAAATTTACTGCATGGAATCTACTGCGATTGCCGCATATACGAATATTAACTGGAAAACGGGTCAAGACGGATATACAGTATTAACTCACCCGAATGTAAAAGTATATGACGCCCAAGGCACGCAGGTGACTTCTAATTTGGAGAAAGGCGTTTGGTACAAAATTGTAATGAATATTGGGTCAATTGTTGACGGTTTAACAGAAGATATTACAGCGTCGTATGTGTATGTGAGTATTGCAGGCACGGAAACAAAACCCCAAGTTGCGTATTTGAGAGGGCTTACATATATGCAGTCGCTCGATTATCCCGAATTGGAGGCAGACCTGAATTACGAAACGTTGCAAAGTTTTGAAACGACGGATACGGTGCAGTTGCAATCGGTAGTCGATGACAAATTGGTTCCGGATACCTTTGAAAATTCGGGGAGTGTTTCCACGAAACATGCGGTTAAAGATAGTGCCGTGGTGTTCAACATGACAAAGGCAAAACAGTTATTCCGCGTTAAATTAGTAAAAGCAGACGGCTCCGTATTTACTACGGCGGATTTCCAAAAATACAGTGAACTTCGGTTGCACGTTTATATGGAACTGTTACCCGGAAAGAATATTTCTGATTTCTTGTTTGGCACGGCAACCATCGCTACGGGATTAGGCGGCGGCGCGCATGTGATTACCATACCCACAAGCGTTTTGCTTGCCGAGCTTGAAAACAATGCCGCTTTATACAGCGAAGACGGTTGGCTTGCGATTCAAGTGGCAAAAGCGGGACAAAAATACACCGTAACGGTAGACGAACTGATTGGTGTTCTTGCTCCCGAAGGCGGCGAACCTACCGACCCCGACCAAGGCGGCGAAGGCGAAACGGGCGGCGAAATAGGTGGAGAAACTCCCAACCCCGACCAAGGCGGCGAAGGTGAAACGGGCGGAGAAACCGGTGAACCTACCAATCCCGATCAAGGCGGCGAACCCACTACACCCGACCAAGGAGAAACCGAAGGCACTAACGGGGAAACACCGCAGGCATAAACAAGCGGACGACCAAAAAGGAAAAATTCAAGCCGTCTTCCATGCGGAAACGGCTTGAATTTATTTTTCGGATATGTTAGAATGAGTAAGGTTGCAAGTCAACCGAAAAATAAATAAAAATAAGGATGAACAACATGGGCGGCAGGGAAGAAAACACGGTTTCGGCAAAAGGGCAAATGCGAAACACCGATTCGTTGCGATGTTTCGGCAATCCCGGGGCAAAAACGAAAATTTTAATCGTAGGCAATTCGATTACGCGGCACGGTCCGCTTGCGTCGATAAACTGGTTGCACGATTGGGGCATGGCGGCGTCCGAAGAAGAAAAAGACTATGTGCATTGTTTAATGCATAGCTGGAACGCGCGCGGATTGGATTACTGTTTGTGCGTCAAACAGCTTTCCGCATGGGAAGTAATGCTCAACGAGCAAAACGTAGACCTTTCGGTGTGCGACGAGGCGCGGGCGTTCGGTGCGGATATCGTCATCTTCCGACTCGCGGAAAATATCGGCGGCAATATAGACCGCGCGTTTTTCCGCGAAAAGCTGGAAGAGTTTCTCGATTATATCAATCCGCGCGGCGGCAAAGTGATACTCACCACGCCTTTTTGGGCGAATCCTACGGTGGAAGAAGAAATCCGTGATTTGGCGCAAGTGCGCGGTTATGCGCTTGCCGATTTGGTGCCGCTCGGCGCGCGCGACGATATGAAAGCCTACGGGCTGTTTACGCACGACGGCGTGTGCGCGCACCCGGGAGATAAAGGCATGCGTGCGATTGCGTCTGCCATAGACGAAGTTTTTTGCGCGGTGTTCCCTAACGCATAAGCGCAAAACAAAAAGATAATAAACGGAGAAAAAAAAGAAAATGTCGAACGAAAACAGGCTATACAAAAACTATTACGTAACCGACCGCAAGTTGTTTGACTTATGCGGGGCGAAAATTCTTTCTCACGTGGCGGAACTCACCCTTACCGACGAAATTCTGTGCTGGCCCAAAAAGTTGTATGACGGCGACAAGGCGTTACAGCTTAAAATAGGCAAAACGGATGCGGATTGTGCGCGCAGAATCGGGTTTTCGTTTGCAAGCACCGATTTTTCGGGGTCGGACGTTTTCACCGTTTCGGTAAACGGCGCCACGCCGTGTATGTATGTAACCGTTACGCTTACGGCAAAAGACGGGCGGCGAGCGGACTACACCGTCAACTTTTTCAACGACAGGTGGAGCAAATTATTGATAGACGTTTCGGGTTGCGACTTTTTGCAAGAGATTACGGGCGCGGAACTTGCGTTTTTCGGCGAAAAGGGTACGGCGTTACCCGATTCGGAAACTATCTATGTGGGCGAATTGGGATTCGGGCACACGGTCGATTTTGCGTTCGAGCGCAAAGACGCCGCGGCGTATTTTTCGCCGCAGTCGTGCGTTCGGCAAGGGGACGATTGTCTTATTTACACGTTCGGTGCGGGAGAGGAACTTTTGTTCCCTTCGTTTGAAAAGGCGCGGTATTCGGTGCTCAACGGCGTGATACATATAAAAGACTGCGTGAAAATTTCGGCGCGTAACGTGGGCAAATGTCGCGATTTCCGATTATATATCGCCACCGACCGAAACAAAGAATTTTCGCAAGCGCGTTCGGTTTTGCTGTCGTTCGACGGCGAAGGAATTGTTTCCCGTCTGGCAAAAATAGACGACTTTGCCGTGGATGAAAACGAGCGGCTGTGCGGCTTGAAGTTGGCGCCGCTGAATCAGGAAGGCGCGCTGGAAATTTACGACGTTTCTCTGGTGCAGGAAAAAGATTTTCTGTTGGACAACAATGCGCAGGAATTTCTGAAAAGAAAGCCTGCGGTTGTGCGCAATCCGTATACGTTCACGGTGCCTTCGCGCATTTATAACGTGAAAGACTACGGGGCAAAAGGAAATTTCTACGATAACGATACGCCTGCGATTCAGGCGGCAATAAACGACGCGGCGGCGCACGGCGGCGGCGTGGTACTGCTTGAAAACGGCAGGTTTGTGGCGTCGCACATTGTGCTTGCGTCCAACGTCGAATTCCGTATAGACGAGAGCGCGGTGCTCATTCAAAGCGAACGGGTGCGGGATTATCCGTATCCCGTGGCATACGAGCACGACAACATCTACTATACCATTCAGTGGGCGCACAACTTTTTGGTGCACAACAAGCCGCTTTTGTACGGTACGCATCTGCAAAACGTGCGGGTGTGCGGCGGCGGCAGAATCCGCATGGCGGACACGGGCAGCGAAGCGTTGATGGGCGGTTGGCCGTATTACGATATTCACTGTAATTCGTTGATTCACGTGATTCCGCTCGGGTTCAACAAGTGCGTAAACGTGGAACTGAACGGATTCACGGTGAACCGCGCCAACAGCTATCACATGCTTTTTTGCAAGAGTAAAAATATTTTTATAAACGGATTAAAACTGTATGACGCGCGCTGTTTGAGCGGCGACGGAATCGGCTTGTTCACGTCGCGCGACGTGCTGATTGCAAACGTGATGTATGCGTCCAACGACGACGGCATTACGCTCTCCCCGGGCTACGACGACCCGCGCGGGCGGAACAGTTGGTGGCAGACCACGCCGGGCGAAGATAACACGGTAACGAACGTAGAAATCCGCAACAGTTATATCAATTCGGGCTACGGCGGCTGGGGGAAGGCGATTGCATTTATTCCCTGGGGAAAAAGTTCGCCCAATCAGGAATACGCGCTCACAAAAAACATTTACGTACACGATTGCATTTTGGACGGCGGGCACTCGGTGGGCACCTGGTGCGACGACCCCTATCACGGCAAACAACCGTACGACGGTACCGAGTTAGACGACTATTCGCCCATAAGCGACATCACGTTTGAAAACAACGTATATTTGAGCAAGTGCGACTTGGTGGAAATTGCCGTGACCAATATGGTGAGCGACAACTGTCTCAAATCGGCGTCGCGTATCGTGAACGGGGATTTTGTCGACCGTCTGTGCAACTGGAAAGCGTCCGAAAACGTTGCCTACAATCTCGAACGTAAGTGCGTGCCGCTTGACGCGGGGCAGACGCTGTATCAGATTCTGTCGTCGTCGGTGGGCAAAAACGAATTCGAGTTTTCGCTCAAAGGGAACGGCATGTTGTTTATAGACGGCAAAAAGGTGCCGTTTGCGTGCGAGAACGGCGGAAAGGCATGCGTTGCCGCTTCGTTCAAAAACGTGCGCAACATCAAAGTGGGCGTTGTGGCACATGCGCCCGTGGAAGTGTACGGTGCGGTAAAGAAGTAAAGGCGGGCTTTCGATGATATACTACTTTTTACTGATTGCGGCATCGCTGGCATTCGGGTCGCAGTTCATGGCGGTAAAAGCCTACGAGAAAACCAACGGGCAGACGATAGGCGCGTCCGCGAGATTTTCGGCATTTTACGGCATGTTTGCTTTTGTCATTTTTTTCTGCGCGAGCGGGTGCAGACTTTCCTGGTCGGCTTTTTCGTCGGTGCTTGCCGTTTTGCTTGCCTGCGTGGGCGTGGCGTGCAACATGGTGGGGCTTAAAACGCTTTCCATGGGCGACATTGCCGTGTACTCGCTGTTTATGATGCTGGGCGGCATGATGGTTCCCTTTGTGTACGGCGTTCTCTTTTTGCACGAAAAAATCGGCGTATGGAACGTTGTAGGGCTTATCCTGCTTGTTTCCGCACTCGTGTTGCCCGTGTTCGATAAGAAAAAGCAAAAGGGCAGAGTCCTGTTCTATTTGCTGTGCATTGCGTTATTTTTTCTCAACGGAATGTCGTCTACGCTTTCCAAAGTTCATCAGGTAGACGGCAGGGGCGTTTCGTCGTCGGAGTTTACGGCAATGTTGTTCGGGGTGCAGTCCGTTTTCGGCTTTTGCATATGGCTGATAACCGCGTGCATGCAAAAAAGTCGGCGCGGCAAAGCGGAAATCGGCAGCGCGCCGTTAACGGGTGCGGATTTGCAAACGGGTGGAAACTGCCGCACCGAACGGGAAGAACCGCCCGAAAGCATTGCAACGGAGGGCGACGAGAATACGGTTGACGAACGGAAGAAGGAAAGAAAAAGAAGGTGGATTACCACGCTTTTGTGCGCGCTTGCGTTTGCCGTGTTGAACGGAAGCGGCACGTTCATGCAGGTTGTGAGCGCAAAGCACGTTGCCGCCACGGCACAGTTTCCCATTATAACGGGCGGCACGCTCGTGTTTTCCGCCGTGCTCGGTAGGCTGATGTATCGGGAAAAGTTCACCAAGCTGAAAATCGCGCAGATTGCGGTTGCGTTTGCGGCTACGATATTGTTTATCCTGTAAGCGCGCAAAAAATCGGAATAAAAGAAAAGGTCGGATACGTCGTTCCGACCTTTTTTGTAAGAGTTATTATTTTTCGTCGCCGTAGCGGAACATTTTGTCTTTATTGTCCGTCCCCGTGGCGGGCGCGTCTGTTTGCGCTGTGTAATAGCAGGTGATTGCATGTACGGTCACGGCGTTTTCCGTTTGGCGATTGCGGAAGGTGATTTGCATGGCGGCGATTTTTTTACGTGTTTCGGGCGAGAGTGCAAACGTACATTCTTTGCGGTCGACCGCCGAATGTAGGTTGAAGAAAAGGGAAGTTCGCTTTCCGCCTTCCAATCGGAGATTGCGCAGTTCTTTGCCGTTTTCGTGCGGCACGAGATAGAATTGCTCGCCTTCGCAGGTGCGGAAATGGATTCCCACAAGTTCCAGTTCTTTTTCCGCCGTCAATTCCAAGCACAATTCATCGTAGCGTTCGAGATGATGCGGTTGCCCCGAAATAAGGATTTCGGGCGAAATCCCCGCAAAGCACGCTTGTTGCGGGCAATATTGCATGTTAAGCGTAACGCCGTCGGCAGAATAAGAAATTCGGGCGGCGGGGTCGCCGAACAACTTTCCCGCAGTGTGGGCGCTACGCAGACCCGCGCCTCCGCCGAACGCGCTGAACGAGTTTTCAAACAGGTACTCGTAGCGGCAGAAAAACGCGGGATTGAATACGGCATACGGCAAATCGTCGGCGTTTTCGTATATGCTTCTGTACGGTAAAAGGGGCAACTTACCGTCGGTTACGTTGCAGTTGTTGTTGTACGCAAAAAATCCGTATGTCAGTCGGCTCGGCTTATTTACCCATGGGCTGAACACTTCGATTTTTCCGTCGCTTGTAAAAGCGGCTTGCGCCGTTACGTATTTTTCGTCGTCGCCCGCCAGCGCGAATCCGTAAATCGGATTTCCGTCCGAAGTTTGCAATTTGCCCGAATGGGCAACCGATACCACGGCACGGCAATTTCCGTATTTCACATCTGTGATTTTGGGGCATTGAATTACCCGCCCCGCAATAAAATTTTCGTAAAACAGCATTGCCGCGCGTTTGGCGTGTGCGGTTTTTTCCACAAGATGAATGGGGTGATACATCTCGTTGCCGTCGGGACGAATCCAACGGTGCGATAGGTCGAACAGCGGGCATTGCACCAGATTTTCTATTTCGCGGCACGCAAAACCGAAGTTTTCGTTCGCGTAATTTACAAAAAGATTGCCGTACGATTGCATGCCGATATCCATTACAATCATGGGAAGTCCGCCCCGCAATTCTTTTCGGTACAATGCCGTAAGGGCGTGCATGGCGGGCAGAATGGTGTCGGTATGGTCGAATCCTTCCCACGCCATGCTTTCGCCCAGATACCATACGGCGCCTTTGAAAGCGAATCCTTTGAGCGGCGCGACTTTTTCGGCATAAATACAACCGGCGTCCGATTGTCCGTTTTGGGCAAGCGGCAGGCTGTCGGCATAGGCGCGGCGCAGTTCGGGATTCTCTTCAATCGTTTCCCGCGGCAACCAGTCGGCAAAATTGCTGCCGCCTACGGCAAGATGAATTGCGGCGGCGGGGCGCCCCGTCTTTTTCTGCATTTCTCCGCAGAAAATGTACATAAATCCGCTTGTGCTTTCCGCGTCGGAAATTTCGGACGCATGTTTCCAGCAAAATTCGGCGCAAAAGTCGTCGGCACTTTCCCGCAGTCCGAAAATGCCTTTTCCGTTATAGTTTATCACCGTGTTTTCCACGTCTAAAAACCGAAAGTTTTCTTTGCCGTATTCTTCAATCGTTTTTGGGTATTCGTAAAGATATTTGAGCCGCAATTCCATGTTGGATTGCCCGAGCCCCAAATACACGTCGCCGAACAATACGTTTCGGATTGTTATGCTCTCTTTCTCGCACGTTACGGTTATTGCGTGGTTCAAAAAACTTGCCGCCCAAATTCCGCACGGAACGGCAAACTTTCCGTTTTTATCGCATGTTGCAATAAACTCCCGCGAGTGTTCGGCGTTTGTTATTTTTACCCGCACTTCTTTTTCGGGCGTGCCCGCGCCTTTTACAATGCACGTTTGGTCTGCCTGTATAACGGCGTTATCGCGAAAATATCCGTGGAGTTTCATTCCTTTTCTCCCTGTGCGGCGGTTGTGCCTATGGTATAGCTTTTTTATTCTGCTATCATTATAACCGATTTTTTGCTTGGACGCTATATATTTTTTGACAAAAAATTATGAATTTTTCATGCGAATCAAATTTGCGCAAATGAACGTTCTTGTCGATTCGGAAGGAATTGTGTTTGCGCATTGACAAAAATCCGCCAAACGTAAAGTCGATTGTGTTGACTTAACGCGCGTAAAGTCGTATAATACAAAGAGAGTAAAAGCGAAACAAGACGGAAAGGATTGTCATTTATGGAAAAAACGGAACTGAACGGGAAATTTATCGGGGTGGAACAGGACGCGAACGTCTTTGTTCTTTCAAAAAAATTTACATACGACGGTAAAAAAGCGGCAAAACTGAATATCACGGCGCTCGGCTTGTACAAAGCGGAAATAAACGGTGTGCGTGTGGGCGACGCTTATCTTACGCCCGGCTGGACGTCGTACAATAAGATGTTGCAGGTGCAGTGCTATACGGTGACCGATTTGTTGCGGGCGGGCGAAAACGAAATCGCGCTTACCGTTGCCGAGGGGTGGTATTGCGGCAGACTCGTGTGGCCCGACGCGTATCGCCACTACGGAGATAAGCCGTCGGTATGTGCGGCGTTGCAAATAGGAAACGAAGAACTTGTCACCGACGAAAGTTGGAAGGCGAGCGAAAGCTATATTCGCTTTTCGAGTATATACGACGGCGAAACGCAGGATTTTACGGCGGAACGTAAACCGCTCACGCCGTGCGTGCGTGCGTTCGATAAATCGGTGCTTGTGCGGCAGATTGACGAGCCTGTGCGGGATATAGAGCGTGTTGCCGTGCGGGAAGTATTGCATACGCCTGCGGGCGAGCTTGTATACGACTTCGGACAGAACATGGCGGGAGTGGTCGAACTCGATTTGCCCCAAATGTTCTGCGGCACGGTTGCGTGCGAATTCGCCGAAATTTTGGTGCACGGAAATTTTTATAGAGAAAACTATCGGTCGGCAAAATCCACGGCGCAATATACGGTACGTGGCGGCGGAATCGTAAAACCCGAATTCACGTTCCACGGGTTTCGGTATATGAAATTGAGCGGTATAGAGTTGCCCGCCGAGCGCGTTACGGCAATCGTGCGGCATACCGACTTAACGCGTACGGGCAAAATCGAAACGAGCGATAAGCGGTTCAACCGCCTGATTGATAATGTGGTGTGGGGACAACGGGACAACTTTGTGGATATTCCGACCGACTGTCCGCAACGCGACGAGCGATTGGGGTGGACGGGCGATATCAATGCGTTTTGTCGTACGGCGGCGTACAATTACGATATTCGTCTGTTCATGAAAAAATGGTTGGCGGATTTACGCAACGATCAGGGAGAGAACGGCGAAGTGCCGCATATTGTGCCCGACGTATTGCACAGCACGGGCGTGAGCGCCATGTGGTGCGACGCAATCACCATGATTCCCTATACGTTATACGAAATGTACGGCGACGTTTCCTTTCTTGCGGACAACTATGAGCCAATGAAGAAATTCCTTGCTTTGCGCGAAAAACACACGCAAAACGGGTTGATAGCCACGGGATTCGAATACGGCGACTGGCTGGCGCTCGACCGCGAGCAACTAATAGGAGAATCGCCGTTCGGCAGAACGGACGAATACTTCATTGCAAACACGCTCTATTTCCATTCGTTGCAAATTGCGGCAAAAACGGCGGCGCTTTTGGGTAACGAAAAAGAAAACGCATACTATACGAAACGCAGCGAAAAACTTCTCAAAGATATGCGCAAAGAGTATTTCACGCCGAGCGGACGTTTTGCACTCGATACGGTAACGGGGCAGGTACTTGCGTTGCATTTCGGTATTGCGGAAGAAAAATTCCGCGCGCGCTTGGCGAAAACGCTGAACGATAACGTGGTGAAACACGAGTACCGTGTGTGTACGGGATTCACGGGAACGCCCTTTTTGCTGTTCGCTCTTGCCGACAACGGCTATTGGGAAACGGCGCAAAAAGTATTGATGAACGATACGTATCCGAGCTGGCTGTATGAAGTGGATATGGGCGCCACAACGGTGTGGGAGCGGTGGAACTCGCTTTTGCCCGACGGAACGCCCAACCCCGAAGGCATGAACAGTTATAATCACTATGCTTACGGCTCGGTTATGGAATTTGTGTACCGTCGCGTTGCGGGTATAGAAGCTACGGGCGTGGGCTTTCAGAGCGTGCGCATTGCGCCCGTTCCCGTAGAAGGGTTAAACGAAGTGCGCGGCGAATATAACAGCATTCATGGAAAAATTACGGCGGGATACGCAAAAAAGGAAAACAAAGTAACGTATTTTGCGCACGTGCCGCCTTCCGTACAAGCCGAAATCGTATTGCCCGACGAAGGTGTTGTGGCTACGGGGAACGGGGATTTTTCGTTTGAGCGTTAACGGAACGATAAGGCAATTTTAGTCGTTTTGCCGGAATGCGGCATGCTTGCCTATTCCGTTTTGGTTTTTCGTAATTCTTTGGTTGCTTTTCGTATCATTATCGTTGCTGTTGCGAGTACAAGCGCGCAGGCAATGAATCCGACACATGCTTTCATCGAAAGCATGCCGTTCATTTCGTCGGCGTTTGCGGCAAACGTGGCAATCATGAGCACCGTCAGCGATACTACCGACATGCAGGCGGCGGAGAAATTCAGGTTGCGTAAAGCCTGCGTTACGGGGTCGTCGAATTTACGCGCGCGGCACAGATTGTATATTGCCGTCGTCATTTTGATGAATGTATACGCCGCGTTGGCAATCGCCATAACTTGTCCGCTTTGCACGGGGCGCGCCGATACCGTCATTTGCGTAACGGCGCCTGCCATGGCGCAAGCTACAACGATTAAAAAGGCGCCGCCCGCAAGATAGATTTTCCACTTGCTTTTCTCCCGTGCCGCGTCGTTATCGGCAAATTTCTTTTTGTATTTATTATCGGCAATGATTACGCCGCCGCGAAAAACAATCAGCGCGGAATAGTAGCCTGCTACCGACGCGTACCAGACCGATTTGTATAGGACGGCACTCACAAGGTTCATGACCGCAAATGCTACGTTGATTGCAAGCGAAAACAAAGCGAATACAAAGGTTTTGAATCCGTAATGCTGCATAATGCGGGCGGTAAAATCGTTTCGCAATAAAAGCGAACGGAATTTTTGTTTTGCCGCGGGCGCATACAACACAACGGTATAAATCGAATAGGCAAGAAACAGAGCGGACAGCCCGAATAAAATATAGGATAGAGCGACGGGCATACGAAAACGATTGAGCGCAACCGAAACGATTGCCCCTGCGGCGAAAACAGCCGTGAGAAAATACACGATAACCAGAACCGCGCCGCGCGGACGGAAAAGCGCTTGTAAAAACTTATTTTTCTTATTCACCCGACCGCTCCTTTACATAGAAAACGCGAAATCCTTGTGTTTTTGCGGTGTTGGGTACAAAGGGGTTTTTGTTGTGTCCTATATCTCTCACACGTGGATTCTCCCGCATTGCAATATCATCAGTATACCACAGATTTCTTGATTTTGTGTCAAAAAAATAATAAATCTTGTAAATAAGCCGAGAGAACGAATAAAAAACGGTTGCCTTTTGTGCATTAATATAGTATAATATGTTTATGAAAAATGTTTTGTTTAGTAAAATTCACAAGGGAAAATACTGTATTGCCGTACTTTTGGCGGTTGTTTTGCTACTTGCGTCCGTTTGTTCGTTTGGGTGCGAACGGGCGGGAGGGGATAACGGAACGTCGGGCGGAACAGTGGAACAGCCCGAAATTCCTACTCCCGAAGAGCCCACCGACCCCGAGGAACCCACCGACCCCGAGGAACCGGAAAAACCCATAGACCCGACTCCCGACCCGCCCGAAGAGCCGAAACCCGAAGAACCCGTAAAGGAGTTGCATGTGCAAACGTTGAATTATGCGGAAACGACGGACGAAATCGCCAATCCCGACCAAGGATTTTATACGCCCATACCCGTAACAATGACCGAATCGGGTGCAACCTATTCGAGTTGGGTGATAGGCGCTCCGCAGTTGTATCATTTGCGCGTGGATATCGGCGCGTTTTCCAAAGCGGTAAACGGAACTGCCGATAAAGAATTTACCGCGGCGGCACTTTCGGGGTTGGAGAATATATTCAAAACGCTTGCCGAAAAAGAAAAGAACGCGATTTTCCGCATGGCATACGATACGAAGTTTGAGGGCAATAAAGATAAAGAAGCGTCCGAAAAAACAATGTGCCGTCATATCGAACAGATATCCGCCGTACTCAACAAATACGAAACGGTACTTACGGCAGTGGAAGTGGGAATGGTAGGACCGTGGGGCGAAATGCACACGAGCGTTGCCGCCAATCCCGAAACAATCAAAAAGCTGACCGACGCGTATTTATCGAACACGAATGTGTTGCCCGTGCTTGTGCGCACCCCGCAAATGATATACGACTATTTGGGGATTACGACGCAAGATATCGATACATATACGATTGCGCCTACGTCGAAAGCGTATCGTTTGGGTATGTATAACGACGGATATCTGGGGTCGGACACCGACCTCGGCACATATGCCTACAATCGGGAGAAAGAAGTGGCATTTGTGGCAAAACAGACCGCGCACCTTCCGTACGGCGGAGAAGTGGTTGTTCCCGATTCGACTTTGCACGATATCGACGTGTGCCTGCCCGAAATGTTTGCCATTCATTTGAGTTATCTCAATATTCAGTGGAACGACAGTGTAATCGATAAATGGAAGAAAACAAAATACACGGCGGCGAGCGGCAACGATGCCCTTTATTACGGACAGTCGGCTTTCGCGTATATTCAAAATCATATGGGATATCGGTTTGTATTGCGTAAATCAACGCTTGCATACACGACGGCATACGATAAAATGGATATTTCTTTGCAGGTTGATAATGTGGGATTCGGAAATCTGCTCAAAAGCAAACATGCCGCTTTGTTGTTCGTAAACGCGAGCGGTAAAATTGCGGCTACGAAAAAAGCGAATATGTATACGGGAGAGCAAAACGTAAACTATACAAACGTGGATATATCCAAACTTGCGGCGGGAGAATACCGTGTGTATCTGCGGTTGAGCGGAGAAGCGAGCGGCTCGGCATATGCCGTTCGGTTTGCGGGTGTTTCGGAAAACTGGCATTCTTCGTTTAAGAGTAATCTAATCGGAAAAATCACTGTAACACGGTAAAATACGCAAAAGAAAAACCGACGCACAAACGCGTCGGTTTTTCGCAATGAAGGAAAAAGAAAATTGCTTTTGTAGGGGATTACCTGCAACAGAAAAGGCGGCGCAGGCAAGAGCAGATATTGCAGCACGATTGCCGCTGACGGCATTCGCAGGTATCGTGATGATGCTCGCACGGACACTGCGGGCGGCAATGGTCGTGGCGGTTGCAATCGCAGTTGTTTTCTCTGCGTTCGCACGGACAGCAGCACGGACAACGGCGCATCTGCGAGGCGCCGTCGCAAAGTTGACAGGATTGGTTGTAGTTGTCGTATTGATTATTACACATAATTTTATCCTCCGTATACTATTATGCTATGCGCGCGGGCTAAAAAGCGTTACACGGTAATCGGCATAAAAGAGGAAAGAATGTTCAAAGAGTATTTTTGCCGAAAATCGGGCAAGAATTTTTGTAAATCGCTTGACAAACAGGAAAATTTTGCCTATACTTAAATAGTAATCATTCCTATTTATGATTACGGGAGGCAACGTGCGGTACAGTAGCCGACGAGAAGCGATTTTAGACGCCTTACGTTCCGTAAAAACGCACCCCGATGCGGAATGGGTATACGAAAAAGTGCGCGAAACAATTCCCAATGTAAGTTTGGGCACGGTATACCGCAATTTGAAAGAATTGAGCGAGTCGGGAGCGATTGTAACGGTGGAAACGGAAGACGAGTGTTTGCACTTTGATGCCGATACTTCGCCGCACGCGCATTTTGTGTGTAAAACGTGCGGCAGGATTTGCGACGTATACGATTGCGGCGATTTGGCACAGGCGTTGGAAGAAAAGGGCTATCGCGTGGATTGCGTAAAAACGATTGCTTACGGGGTTTGCGCCCGTTGTTCGCATAAAACGAATGCCTTCCCGAATAAAACGTGTTATTCCGAAAATAAAAAATAAAGGAGAAAAAATCATGAAAAAAGTATGTGCAGTATGCGGTTGCATTGTAGACGAGGGCGTGGACGTTTGTCCGCAGTGCGGCGCGGTAAAATTCAAACCGTACACGGGTACGGACGCGAGTTGGGCAACCGTGCACAATGTGGGCGACGGCAAAGTGGAAGACGCTGCGGTAGTGCAGGGACTTAAAGAGAACTTTAACGGCGAGTGCACCGAAGTGGGCATGTATCTTGCCATGTCGAGAGTGGCGTTCCGCGAAGGATATCCCGAAATCGGTATGTATTGGGAAAAAGCCGCTTATGAAGAAGCGGAGCATGCCGCGAAATTCTGCGAACTTTTGGGCGAAGTGGTTTCGCCGTCTACCAAAGCGAATCTCGAAGCACGTGTGGCGGCGGAAAGCGGCGCTTGCAAAGGCAAACTCGACCTTGCCAAACGCGCCAAAGAATTGGGCTACGATGCCATTCACGATACCGTACACGAAATGGCAAAAGACGAAGCCCGTCACGGTGCGGCTTTCAAAGGTCTTTTGGAAAGATACTTCAAATAAGAAACACTGCGAAACGGAACAAGAAAAGAGCAGACCGAGCGGTCTGCTCTTTTCTGTGCGCTATACGAAGAAACAAGCCTATAACATACGCTTGTTTTTTATGTATTGCAAGAATTCGGAGTAAAACGAGAGAGAACAGCGCAAAAGAGAAGAGCGCTTTGCGGTTGCATTTCTCGGCAAAATATGCTATACTGAAAATATGGTTGTAAAGCAGGCAATTCTCACCGATTATCGCAACTACGCACAAATGTGCGTGGATTTTTGCGACGGGCTGAACGTGCTGTGCGGCGCCAACGCGCAGGGGAAAACCAATTTGCTCGAAGCGGTGTATCTGTGTAGTGTGGGGCGGTCGCCGCGCACGCCGCGCGATAAAGAATTGATTCGCAAAGGGTGCGACCGCGGCAAAGTTAAACTGATTCAGCGTGACAGAGGCGGCGATAATACGGTAGAGATTTTGCTCGACCGCTCGGAGAATAAGCGTGTGGCAATCAACGGCATGCCCATTTCGCGTATGGGCGAACTGATGGGCGTGGTGGCGGCGGTGTATTTCTCGCCCGACGAAATGCGCATCATTAAAGACGCGCCGGGTGACAGAAGGCGGTTTATGGATATTGCGCTCTGCCGCATGAGTAAGGCGTATTTTTATCTACTCGGGCGATACAATAAAATTCTCGCCCAACGGAACCGATTGTTGAAAAGCGGAAGGGCAACCGACGACGTGCTGGACGTGTGGGATACGCAGCTTTCCGCAGAAGGTGCCAAAATTGCCAGACAGCGCCAAGCATATGTGAAACAGTTGGGCGTGTTCGCGCAAGAGGCGCATGCGTATCTCACCGAAGGAAAAGAGAGCCTTTCTATCGGGTACGAAGGGTATACGGGCGAAACTACCGACGAAATCGCGTCCGTTTTTGCCGCCGAACTTGCGGCAAACCGTGAGCGGGACAAATCGCTGTGCTATACTTCCTGCGGCGTGCAGAAAGACGATATTGCGGTAAAAGTGGGAGAAACGGACGTGCGCGCCTACGGTTCGCAGGGGCAACAACGTACCGCCGCGCTCGCGCTCAAATTGTCCGAAATGGAATTGCATTATTCGCTCGGCGGCGAGTATCCCGTTTTATTGCTTGATGACGTGTTGAGCGAGTTAGACCCATACCGTCAGCGTAAACTCATCGAGCGGAGTCGTAAGTATCAAACCATTCTTACGTGTACACATCTGCCCGACGAAATCGCGTCGGTTCTCGGCGATTTTGCGCTTTACTCGGTACATGCGGGTACGGTTACAAAAAAGAATCCGTAACTCGCAGGTAAAAGAGCGGTTTTCGTACAAGCGTGCGGCAACGAAAAGCGAACGAAGATTCGTGTTCGGTTGACATCTTTGCGGTTGTGTGGTATAGTAAGGTACACCCAAACGGGGAGGCAACGAGAGTGCAGTATAAAAAAGAAGCGGTGCGCGAAAAGATTTTAGATGCGGCGCGCAAAGAATATCTGGCTCGCGGATTTCGCGGCGGCAATATCGGTACAATCGCCGAAAATGCGGGCGTTCCGATAGGAAACCTGTATCGTTATTTCGAGGGGAAAACGGGCGTTCTGGACGCAATTGTAAAACCCGCCTACGACGCGCTTCCCAAACTTATGGCGGAACTCGAACAGGTGGAACTGCTCGATTCGGTAACGCTTTCGCAAACTATGCCGTTGTTGAGCGGCGGATTGCTCGACTTTTTCGACGCATTCGGCGACGACATGCTGATTCTGTTGGACGGGTGCGACGGTACGCGGTACGAAGATTTTTCGCGCGAATTGTTCGAGCGCGTGGGGCGTATCATCAAGCGGAAACTGTACCCCGACACGCAGTCCGAAGAAAAAGAACTGTTTGCCTATTCGGTGGGAAAAGCGTTTTGCGGCTCGCTGTTCGACGTTTTGCGTTTGAGTCCCGACCGCGAAAAAAAGCAGGCGTTCGTAGAACGACTCATCAAATTTTATTTCTTTGAAGTGGATAAACGAAAGTAGGCGTGCGCACAGGTGCGGTAAGTAAACACCCAACGGAGAGAAAAAGAGAATACAATGAACAACGCAAAAGAACTCTGGGAGAAAATGCTCACCAATCTCGAAATCGAGGTGAGCGCCGTAAACTTCGACGTATGGATTAAAACGCTCGAAGCGGTTTCCATTATAGACGGCAGATTGGTTCTGATGGTGCCGAGCGAGGGCAGCAGAAAATTCGTTACCGAAAAATTTTCCGACCAACTTACTGCCACCATGCAGGAAGTCAATCCGTCTATGACGGCGATTCTCATTATAGGTCCGAACGACGCCGACACGTATCGAACCGAGCGGGATAACTGCGTGGCGGAAGCGGAAGAAACGGAAGAAACCACCAAAAGAGTGGAAGCGAACGTAATCAATCCGAAGTATAATTTCGAGAACTTCGTTGTGGGAAAATCCAATCAGTTTATGTATGCGGCGGCGCGCGCCGTTGCCGACGAGCCGGGTTCGCGGTATAATCCGTTGTTTATTTACGGCGGAGCGGGACTGGGGAAAACGCACATAATGCATGCAATCGGAAACAGCGTGCGTATGAGTCACCCGCATCTTAAAGTGCTGTATGCGTCCAGCGAAAAATTCGTAAACGAATTTATAGAATCCATTCGCACCACCAAGGGGAACAGCACGCATTTCCGCGATAAATACCGCAACGTAGACGTGCTCATGATAGACGATATTCAGCTCATTTCCAAAATGCCGCGCACGCAGGAAGAAATGTTCCATACGTTTAACGACTTGCACGGGCACAACAAACAAATCATTTTAACGAGCGACCGTCCGCCCAAAGAGATTTCGCCGCTCGAAGAAAGACTGCGCACCCGTTTCGAGTGGGGACTGATTGTAGACGTGCAGCCGCCCGACATCGAAACGCGCATAGCGATTTTGCAAAAGAAAGCGCAGGCGGAGAAATACAATATTCCGTTCGGCGTGCTCGAATTTATGGCGGAGAAAATTTCGGACAACGTGCGGGATATGGAAAGCCTGCTCAATAAAGTAATCTTTTTGAGTCGATTGTACAATTCTTCGCCCAACATCGACCTTGTGAAAGAAGCCCTCAAAGATTATACCGACAAAACGGAAGAAAGCGTGAGCGCCGACCGCATTGTGGATTGCGTATGCCGCTATTTCAATGTCAAAAAAGAAGAACTTGTCGGAAAGAAAAAAACGAAAGAAATCGTCGAGCCGCGGCAAATCTGTATTTATTTGATTACCGATATGCTCGCACTTCCGCTCACGACTATCGGCGCCATGTTCGGCGGCAGAGACCACACCACCATCATGCACGCGCGAGATAAGGTTGCCGAGAAAATGGGGCAGAACCCCAAAACACAGGTTGCCGTAACCGACATAAAAGATATGATACTCAAAAAGTAGTACAAAAACAAAACACACCGCACGGATTGCATTACCGTAGTTCCCATAGGGAATTTTAGGTAAGCCGTAGGCGGAAAAGAATTAGGCGTGGCGTAAAGCCACGCCTTTTCTCTTGTCTTGGTTTAGTTGCTTTTAATTGTCGTAGTCGTCATCGAAGAACGGCGGCGCGAT
>JAAWAB010000001.1 GCA_022791915.1 Clostridia bacterium | reverse complement strand
TTGACTCCAAAAAGGTGAGCGAAAAAGAGCCAAGAGGGGACACAAAACAGGGCTCCCGAAAGCGCGTACGCGGTTTTGGGAAGAAGGAGTAACTTGCAAGGCGTTATTCGGTGTTGCCGTAGGCAATGCCGACAAGCCGTGCAAGTTGCGACGCTGTGTCCCCTCTTTGGAAACACCCCCGCAACAACAAGGGCTTTTGCCCTTGACCCCTTTAACGGATGAAGGGAATTGAAAACCGACAAAATTGCGATACAAGAAGTGTGGTGATAGAAGAAAGTTGGTTCTGTTTTGATTGATTGTTCCTTAATCCGGGTGCAGGGTGCCCCTGCTTGTTGCGGGGGTGCAGGGGACACAATCAACAGTGTCCCCGCCGACCTTTTGATGCAACTTTTGGGTCGCCTCCAAAAGTTGTAACGATGCGGTCGCAATGTTATGGCGACATGAAGCGAATTTTCGCCAAGCCTTTTGCGACCAAAAGGCTGGAAGGGTTGTGCCGAGGGGCGGCATCATCAAACGGATTTGGGCAGTTCAAAAAGGGGAAACAAGCGTGAATGATAAAGGCATGAAAAATAAAGAGAGTATACGGATTAAAAAATGGTAAGTCGTGATAAGGAGAATTAAAATGCAAACGAAAATTACCAAAGCGGTGATTCCGTGCGGCGGAATGGGAACGAGATTTTTGCCGATTACCAAAGCGGTGCCCAAAGAGATTCTGCCCGTGGTGGACACGCCTGTGCTCGCATATATTGTAGACGAAATGATTGCGAGCGGTATCACCGACGTGATGATTGTGTTGGGGCGGGGCAAAGAGAGTATCAAACAGTATTTTACGCCGTCGCCCGTACTCGAACAAGCGCTGGAAAAGACGGGCAAAACCGAATTTTTGCGCATTGTGCGCAACACGTACAGTCGGGCGAATATTGTGTTTGCCTATCAGGAAAAGCCGCTCGGCAGCGGCGACGCCGTGATGAAGGCGCGGGATTTTACGGGGCAAGAGCCGTTTGTGCTTGCTTGGGGCGACGACCTTATTCATGCGTCTACCCCCGTGGCGGCGCAGTTGATTGCCGCGCACGAAAAAACGGGCAAGTCGGTTTTGGGCGTGCAAACGGTGAACACCGACGATATCACAAAGTACGGCGTGGCAAAAGTGGGTTCCGCTTGCGGCAGAACGTACGACTGCCTGTCTATTGTGGAAAAGCCGTCGCTCGACCGTCTGCCCAGCAGGTTGGCGGCACTGGGGCGGTACGTGCTCAATCCCGAAATTTACGGCAAGATTGAAAATCTGACGCCGGGCGCGGGGGGCGAAATTCAGTTTACCGACGCGCTCAACGCCTTATGCGGGGCGGGCGGCGTATGCGCCTACGATTTTGAAGGGCGTCGATACGATATGGGCGATAAATTCGGCGCGGTGGTGGCAACGGTGGAATATGCGCTCCGTTCGCCCGAATACGGCGACAGATTGCGCGCGTATCTTGCCGATATGGCGGCAAACAAATGAGCGCGCTTTGGGACGCATTCGCGCTGATTACCGAAGATTCGCCGCCGTTTGCGCAATCGGAAGAATGCGTGCGCGAAAGGGCGTATGCGTCGATTGCGTTATACGAGCAGAACGGCAGGCAGGGCGTTGCGCCTTTTTGTGCGCGGGCGACGGCGTGCGGGGCGAAAAAGCTGTACGTGCCGTCGCTGGACGTAACCGACAAAGCGTTGGACGAATTGATTGCGTACACGTTGGAAAACGACGTTTGGCTCTGGGTGCGGTGTTCGCCCACGTTGGAAGACGCGGGCAAAATCGACAGTCGGTTCGGCAAGTCGGCGGTAATGTTGTTGCACGAGTGCGGACTGTTGGAACGCGCTACGGTGGTAGGCGGGGCGTATCTCGATAAAGACGACCTTTCGCTGATGGCGCAAGAGAGCGTGACGCTTGTGTTGCTTCCGTCGTTCGACGCGGGCTATGGGAACGGGATTCCGCCCGTGTGCGCGGCGCTCGATAAAGGGGTGCGCGTGCGGCTGGGGAGCGGCGACGGAGTATATAATCCCGCGCGCGACATGGAAGGCGAAAAAAAGTTGTTGCGGCTTTTGGCGTCGGCGCAGATGAATAAGCGAGATGCCGTTTCGGAAGAGACGGCGGAGGAAATGATTTTGATGCCGTAGCGTCGGTATAGCGGACTTTTTCTTTTTTCTATATTTGTATAGATTCCGTTTTTTCTTATGTTTAATACTGTTCTCATTGGTTTCCCCTTTTTGAGGTGCCCAAAAAGGGGAACGAAAAAGGCACCAAGGGGGAACACTTTTCGACTGTGTTCCCCCTTCGGGAACCCCCTCGCAACGACCAATTATGTTGGATAAATATAAGAGAAAGGATTAGGGAAAGAGTAAGTTTTTATTTGAACGAGAGATAGACGGCAGGGGCACCGTGCATTCGGATGAAGGGTTGGGAATTCTAAAATGGGACTTTTGCGGAAAGAAACAAATTCTGAAAACGGTTTGCGGTACAATATAAAAATAATATCGGAGGTATGAAGATATGAGAGTGATAACGTTGAGCAGGCAATTCGGGAGCGGCGGCAGTGAGATAGGCAAACTCGTTGCCCAAACGCTGGGAATCGGGTATGTGGATAAAGCCATTTTAGCCGAGGCGGCGGCAAAGAGCGGAATTGCCAAAGAGCATTTTGAAAAGGCGGACGAAAAGCGCACGAACAGCTTTTTGTTTTCGCTTGCCGCGGCGCATTACGGCGGTACGGCGTCGCCCATACAGCTCGGGGATATCATCACAGACGACAAATTGTACATTCATACCGCCGACGCAATCAAAAAGTTTGCGGGCGAACCTTGCGTGATTGTTGGGCGTTGCGCCGACGATATTTTATCCGACCGTCCTATTTTGCGCGTGTATGTGTATGCCGATATGGAGAGCAGAGTAAAGCGCATTGCCGAGTTGTATGAACTGAACGAAAAGGCGGCGGCTACGCTCATTAAAAAGACGGATAAACGCCGCGCGAATTATTATAATTTTTATACGTCGAAAACTTGGGGCGACGCGCAGAATTACGACCTTTGTATCAATTCGTCTTGCTTGGGAGTAGACGGCACCGCCGCGGCAATCTGTTCGTTTGCGCGGGAGTGTGAAAAGGGAAACAAGGCGTAGCGTCGCCTATAAGCACTTTTTTATACCGTAAGCGTCGGTATCGCGGACTTTTGTTTTATGCTTGCAGTAGCTCTTATTTTCTAATGCCTTAATGTTTAACATTTGTTTCACCTTTTTGACTCCAAAAAGGTGAGCGAAAAAGAGCCAAGGGGGAACACTTTTCGATTGTGTTCCCCCTTTGGGAACCCCCTCGCAACGACCAATTATGTTGAATAAATCAAAATAGTAAAGAAGTACGTCTGCCGAAAAATATATCGGTAGACGTAATTGTAATTGTTTTAGTATTCCCTAATCCGTTAAAGGGGTCAAGGGCGAAAGCCCTTGTTGTTGCGGGGGTGCAGGGGACACAATCAACAGTGTCCCCGCCGACCTTTTGATGCAACTTTTGGGTCGCTTCCAAAAGTTGCAATGTTTCGGTTGCCAATATGGCATCATCAAGCGTATTTTTTGGGCACTTCAAAAAGGGGAATATTTGTGAATTATAGCCATTAGAAAATTAAAAGTTCCTGCAAGGATAAAAAAGAAAAAGTCCGTTATACCGACGCTACGGTATTATTGCAGTTCTTTGAGTTCCTCGCGCAGTTTGCGAAGGTTTTCGCGTTCCACTTCAATCAAAGAAGTATATACGCGGAAATATTCGGCGTCCGATTCGCTCGGCTTTTTTTTATCGAGAAACGCTTGCAAAAGAGCGGATTGCGAGCGGTTCCGTTTTTTCTCCAATTCTTCGATTTCTTTCTCGCTCGCCGTTATTGCCTTTTTAAGGTCGCCTTTTTTCGACATATTCCTATTCTCCTTGCCCTTGTTTCAAAAAAAGGTCGAACCGATTCGAGAGAAGGGCACGACCTGTTTTGCGTAAAGTTGGTGCGGTCGACAGGACTTGAACCTGCATGGTCGCCCACAAGATCCTTAGTCTTGCGTGTCTGCCAATTCCACCACGACCGCATAGCCTATTCAGTATACTAAATATGCAACAAATTGTCAAATGTTTTTTATAATCTTTTTAGGGGAACCGTGCGCTATTTGTTTGAAAGGCAAGCAAATGCGCAAAAAGTTCGTGACACGGGGCGGCATAGTGTGGTATACTGAATCAGACAAAACGTTACGGAGTGCAAGGGGTTATGACCGAACGGGATTTAATGCGGCTATTCGCGGAGTATGACGGGGAAGTGTCGATGTCCGATTTTTCGCCCGAAGAGTTGGCGGAAATGCTCGCATACAAAGCGGAAGAGTGCGAAGAATTAAAGCGCAAATATTTCGAGTTTTACGACGACGTGAAGTCGCCTTCGTTGCCGCGGCAGGATTGGTGACGGTAAGTGGGAATCTTTCTTCTTGTGCTCGGGGTGTGGAACGCGGTTGTGTTCGGCGTGTATGCCGCCGATAAAATCAAGGCGATACGCGGGGCGTGGCGAATCAGCGAGGCGTGTCTGCTCACGTTGGCGTTTTTGGGCGGCGGCGTGGGCGGTGCGGCGGGCATGCTTGCGTGCAGGCACAAAATCCGCAAGCCCAAGTTTTTGCTTGTGTATCTGTTTGCCGCGTTGCACGTTGCGGCGGCGGTACTTGTGTGCGTGCTTGTGTTTTAGCAGGATGCGCACAATAGTGGCGGTATGCGTTTCGGTTTGGTTGACAAATACAGGCAATCCGTTGTATAATTTCGTTGAAAAAACGGAAAAGCGAGTATAGATTTTTGAAGAACAAAAAGGGATTCATTCGTAGATTTTTGCCGTATTACGCGCCGTACAAGGGCACGCTTGTGCTCGACCTTTTGTGCGCGCTGTTGTACTCGTTGGCGGGTCTTGCCTTTCCCATGCTTGTGCGTATGCTGCTCATGCGGTTTCAGTCGGCGGGCGGCGTGGCGGTTTCCACCGTTCTGATTTTCGGCGCGGTAATGGTGGGAATCAAACTTGCCGAAACGGCGTGCCGCTATTTTATGATTACGGTGGGGCACATTATGGGCACGCGGTTCGAAGCCGACTTGCGGCGTGAATTGTACGCCAAATTGCTGATACTGCCCGCGTCGTTTTACGACCGCAACAAGGTGGGCGATTTAATGAGCAGGGTGAACAACGACCTGTTCGACATTACCGAGTTTTCGCACCATTGCCCCGAAGAACTGTTTATTGCCACGGTGCGCATTGTGGGCATTTTTGTGTATCTCATGCTGGTAAACGTGTGGCTTACGGTGATTATCTTCGCCACGCTGCCGTTGTTTTTGGTGTTGGCGTTCTTGCTCAACGGCAAGCTGGAAAGCAATTTCCGCGCGCGGCGCAAAAAGGTGGGCGAAATCAACGCCAACCTCGAAGATTCGCTGTCGGGGATTTCGGTGGTGCGCTCGTTTGCCAACGAGAACATCGAAATGGAAAAGTTCGAGAAAGACAACAAAGAATTCATCGACATCAAGAGTAAGTCGTATAAGATTATGGGGCTGTTTTTCGGCGAAGTCACCTTTGCCACGGGGCTGATGTATATTATCACCGTGGTGGCGGGCACGCTGTTTATCGTGAAAGGAATCGGCGGCTTGAACTGGGTGGACCTGATGACGTACGTGCTGTACGTGCAAACGCTGTATTCGTCGGTGGATACTATTATCACGTATACCGAGCAGTTTCAGACGGGCAAGTCGGGGTTCAACCGCTTTGCCGAAATCATGGACGTGCCCGTAGAACTCACCGACCCCGAAGCGCCCGCGCAGGGGGTGGATTACGGCGGCGACATAGAGTTGCGCGGCGTAACGTTTGCGTACACGAGCGACGGAAAAGACGTGCTCGAAGGCATGAATCTTACCGTAAAGAGCGGCACGAGCGTGGCGCTTGTGGGACCGAGCGGCGCGGGCAAGACGACGGTTGCCAACCTGATTCCGCGGCTGTACGACATAAAGGGCGGCGTCGTAACGATAGGCGGCGTGCCCGTTACGCAAATTCCGCTGGGAGAATTGCGCCGAAACGTGGGCATTGTGCAACAGAACGTGTACCTGTTTAACGGCACGGTGAAAGAGAACATTTTATACGGAAAGCCGAACGCGACGGACGAAGAAGTGATTGCCGCGGCGAAGGCGGCGGGCGCGCACGCGTTCATCGAAAAGTTGGAAAACGGGTACGACACCGAATGCGGCGAGCGGGGTGTGCGCTTATCGGGCGGGCAGAAACAGCGTATCAGCATTGCGCGCTTGTTTTTGAAGAATCCGCCCATACTGATTTTAGACGAGGCAACGAGCGCGCTCGATAACGAGAGCGAACGGCTGGTGCAACGGTCGTTGCGCGAATTGTGCAAGGGCAGAACGAGCATTGTGATTGCGCACCGTCTTACCACCGTGCGCGGCGCCGATACAATTTACGTGATTACCGAAGACGGCGTTGCCGAAGAAGGCACGCACGCGGAACTGATGAAAGCGGGCGGAATATACAAGGCGTTATACACCATGTATGAAGAAACGGCGTAAGCGTCGTTTGTTTATAAAAAACGGAAAAGGAGAGAGAAACATGAACGCAACGGAAAAGTACGCGCTTTGGTGCGAAAAGGCGGAGGACGCGGAAATCCGCGCACAGCTTGCCGCCATGAAAGGGGACGAAAAGGCGATAGAGAACGCATTCTACAAAGATTTGGAGTTCGGCACGGGCGGTCTGCGCGGAGAGTTGGGCGCGGGCACGAACTGCTTAAACGTGCTTACCATTGCCAAAGTGACGCAGGGCATTGCCGACCGCATGCGGGCGTGCGGGCAAAAGGCGGTGGCGGTTTCGTGCGACAGTAGAATCAATTCGGACGTGTTCAAAGAAAAGGTGGCGTGCGTGATGGCGGCGAACGGCATAAAGGCGTACGTCACGCGCGAGTTGATGCCCACGCCCTTTTTATCTTTTTTGGTGCGTGAAACGGGGGCGGACATCGGCGTAATGATTACGGCGAGTCACAATCCCGCCAAATACAACGGCTACAAGGTGTACGGCGCCGACGGGTGTCAGCTTACCGACGAGCCTGCCAAAGAGATGATAGGCTACATTGAAAAGGTGGACCCGTTCGACGTGAAAACGGCGGAATTTGCCGAATACGTAAAAAGCGGCATGGTGGAATACGCGTCGGACGCAATCACCGAAAAATATCTTGCGTGCGTGGCGTCGCGCTCTATCGGGCGTGCGGAAGGACTCAAAGTGGCGTATTCGCCGCTAAACGGCACGGGATACAAATTGGTGCCCGAAATTTTGCGGCGCGCGGGGGTGGCGCAAATCGATATTGTGCCCGAGCAGTCTATGCCCGACGGACACTTTACCACGTGCACGTACCCCAACCCCGAAAAGGCGGAGGCGCTCAAACTGGGGCTTGCGCTTGCCGAAAAGTGCGGAAGCGACATTTTGATTGCCACCGACCCCGACGCCGACCGTATCGGCACGGCGGTACGGCACAAGGGGGCGTACAGGCTGATGTCGGGCAACGAGATAGGCGTGCTTTTAACCGATTACATTCTGTCGCAGAGAAAGAAAAACGGCACGTTACCCGCCGACCCCGTGATTGTTACCACCATTGTATCCACGGGTCTTGCCGAGCGGGTGGCAAAGGAATACGGCGTGACGTTTTACAACGTGCTCACGGGATTTAAGTACATCGGCGGCGTAATCGGCATGCTGGAAGAAAAGGGAGAAGCCGACCGCTTTGTGTTGGGGTTCGAAGAGAGTTACGGCTATCTTTCGGGCAGTTACGTGCGCGATAAAGACGCGGTTGTGGCGAGCATGTTGGTTGCCGAAATGACGGCGTATCATCTTTCGCAGGGCAAGACGCTTGTGGACCGCATAGAAGAAATTTACGCGCGGTTCGGCACCTACGAACACAAGCTGAAATCATACGAATACCCGGGCGCGGAAGGAAACGCCAAAATGAAAAAGTTGCTTTCCGACTTGCGCGGCGCTCTGCCCGAAAAGTTGGGGGACAGCAAGATTGTGAAAACGGTGGACTATCTCACGCAGACCGAATACGACCTGCCCAAATCCAACGTGCTTTCGTTCGAGGCGGAAAACGGCAGCAAGCTGATTGTGCGCCCGTCGGGCACCGAGCCGCTTATTAAGTTATATTTCACGGCGGCGTCTACCCCCGAAGAAAACAAAAAGATTTTTGCGGCAATGGAAAAGCAGACGGAACAAATGTTTTCGTGATGGCGATAGCGCTTGCCAAACTTGCTTTTCTATAAGCCTTTTGGTCGCAAAAGGCTGGGCGAAAACGATAAAGGGGCGGGACACTGCGTCACAACTTGCAATGGCTTAACGGCATTTGCAAGCAAATACCGAGTAACGCCAAACAAGTTGCTCCTTTTCCCAAAACCGCATGCGCGCTTTCGGGAGCCCTATAAGAGTGTCCCGCCCCTTTAATCCCCACCCCGCAACGACAAGGGCTTTCGCCCTTGACCCCTTTAACGGATTGAGTAAGTTGATAGAAAAAGTTTGCGTATATGGTAGGGATTCAATAAACGCAAAAAGATTTTTATAGATTTTAACCTTCTAATCCTAACAGATAATCGACGCTTACGTCGAAAAATTTTGCCAACAAAATCAACTGGTCGCCTTTAATATCGCACTGTCCTGTTTCCCAACGCGAAATGGAGCCGACGCTTAATCCTACGTGTTGACTCAATGCGGCGATAGACAGTTGTTTTTCCATACGTAGATTTTTCAATCTTTCTGCAAATTTTCTCATATAAAGATTATATTACAAAAGTGGAATAAAATCATTGACATTCCACAAGTGGAATGATATAATATTCGTAATGTTCCACAAGTGGAACAAATTATTTTAGGAGAAAAGCAAATGAAAGAAAAGAAATGCGGAAATTGCCGCGGGTTTACGAGATACTACACCAAAGCGTATTGCGAGTTTGTACGGGAAGATTACGGGTATTGCTATGAAACCAAAAAAGCGGTGCGGGATAGCGAAGT
>JAAWAB010000023.1 GCA_022791915.1 Clostridia bacterium | reverse complement strand
TGTTTTCAATTCAATTTTGCTTTCTTTTCTATTTCTCTGTCAATGTGCATCCCTGCCGCCCTCAAACGGACAGCTTATATACTTTACCACATTTCTATCTCCCTTGTCAACTACTTTTTCGTTGTTTTGTGAAGTTATTTTCGGCTTTTTTCTTTTTATTATAAAAAATATATGTTTAGGGCGCGGGATTTGTATGCTTTTCTACTTTTTGCAAGGCGCGCAAAATAATTGCGTTTGCCGAAATTGTGTGCTATACTATTTGATATGAGAATCGACAAGTTCTTAAAAGTATCGAGAATCTTAAAACGGCGCGGCGTGGCGAATTCGGCATGCGACGGCGGAAACGTGTTTGTAAACGAAAAACAGGTAAAGCCCGCCTATCGCCTGAAAGTGGGCGACGTGGTGCGCGTACGGTTTTCGAGCGGCGAACTGAAATTCGCGGTAAAAGAGTTGAACGAAAAAGCGAGCAAGGAGGAAGCCGCACGCTTATATGAAATTCTCTGACCAAGCGCATATTGCGGCTCTTGTGCTCTGTGCGGGAAGCGGACGGAGAACGGGACTCGGCTACAATAAAATTCTCTATTCTTTGGGCAGGAAGTCGGTGCTCGAAACAACGTTGGACGCCTTTGCGCAAAGTTCGGTACAAGACGTCTATCTTGTTATTAACCCTGCCGACGAAGACGCGATTCGCGCGCTTGTTGCGCCGTACGAAAACATACGATTGGTATACGGCGGGGACACGCGCATGCAATCGGTGCGCAACGGACTGCAAGCGGCAAACGGGTGCGAAATCGTTGTGATTCACGACGGAGCGCGTCCGTTCGTTACGCCCGCTCTGATAAACGCCACGATTGCCGAAGCGGCGGCACACGGCAGCGGCATTTCTTCGTTGCCTGCCACCGATACCATTAAACAGACGGACAAACAATGTGTACGCACATTGCCGCGCGACACGTTGCGCATAGCACAGACGCCGCAAACCTTTGTGTACGCGCAGATTGCAAAGGCATACGAAACGGTAACCGAAGAATGCACCGACGATGCCGAAGTATACGAGCGCGCGGGATATATTCCCCGCCTGATACAAGGCGACTACGAAAACATAAAAATCACGACGACCGCCGACTTGTTCCGCGGCACGCCGCAACGCACGAAAATGGGGATAGGCTACGACGTGCACCGTCTTGTTGCGGGGCGCAAGCTGATACTCGGCGGCGTGGAGATAGCGCATACCAAAGGATTGGAAGGACACAGCGACGCCGACGTGCTCACGCACGCGATTACCGACGCCCTTTTATCTGCGGCGGGCTTGCCTGATATAGGCGTGTTATTCCCCGACAACGACCCGAAAACGGAAGGGATTTGCAGTCTTTTGTTGCTTGACAAAGCGGCGGCGCTCCTTGCCGAAAAAGGTTTTTCGATAGGCAATATTTCGGCAGTCGTTATGGCGCAAAAGCCCAAGTTGATGACGCACATACCCGTCATGCGCAAGACGCTTGCGGAGCGACTGCACATAGAAACCGACAGAGTGAACATATCGGCGACCACAACCGAAACGCTGGGCATTGTGGGCGAAGAAAAAGGCATGGCGGCAAGCGCTTCCTGCCTGCTGTTTTACTAAATATAAGGAACGGAAAACTCGTGACCGACACGGAAGAAAGACAACGCAAACCGAAAAAATTCAAACGCAGATTGCGACTCAATTCGGCGCAAATTATCGTGCTCGGATTTTTGGGCGTGATTTTATTGGGCGCGATATTGCTTTGCCTGCCCATCAGCGCGCGCAACCGCACCGCCATGAACTTTTTGGACGCAATCTTCACGGCAACAAGCGCCGTGTGCGTAACGGGGCTTTGCGTCGTTTCCACAGCGAATCATTTCAGCATATTCGGTCAGGTTGTTTTGCTTTTGCTGATACAAATCGGTGGCTTGGGTTTTATGAGTCTTACAACCATGTTCATGCTCTTGCTACGCAAAAAAATCACCCTGAAAAACCGCCTTGTAATCAAAGAAGCGCTTAATCAAGATGAAAATCGCGGATTGGTTCGACTTACTCGAAACATATTACTCGTAACGCTTGTTATAGAAGGGCTGGGGTTTTTAATGTTGCTCTATCCTTTGGTTTCCGCAAACGGCGGTATCGGCGTATGGCAAGCCGCCTTTACGGCGGTATCGGCTTTTTGTAATGCAGGTTTTGATATTATAGGCGATTGCAGTTTAATGAGTTTTGCGGGAAACATAACGGTGAATCTTTCGGTAATGCTTTTGATTGTACTGGGCGGCATCGGTTTTACCGTTATTATGGACATTGGCAAGAACAGAGGAATCTTCAAAAAACTCACCGTTCATTCTAAACTCGTAATTGTTTCCACCCTGTTGCTGATTGTATTGGGCGGCGCTTTTTATTTTGGCGTGGAATATTCCAACATAAACACCATTGGCAACATGCGCACGGGAAACAAACTGTTAGCGGCGCTGTTTCAATCCGTAACAACCCGAACGGCAGGATTCGCAACGATTGACCAAAATGCTCTCACACCCGCCGCAAAATTCGGAACAATGATTCTTATGTTCATCGGCGCATCCCCGGGTTCCACAGGCGGCGGCATAAAAACCACGTCTTTGATTATTTTGTTGCTATCCGCCGTTTCGGGATTACGCAAAAACGGCGACATCATCATAAGCAAACGAAAAATCAACACATACAGTGCACGAAAAGCGGTAAGCATTTTTATTGCGGGAATACTTATCATTATTGTATCCGCCTTTGTGTTGCTGATTTCAGAGCGCGGCAGTATCGCCGACCAAGCGGGATTATTGCGTTTTGAAAACATTTTATTTGAATGCTTTTCGGCATTCGGCACGGTCGGATTGTCTTGCGGCATCACGCCACTGCTTTCGGCCACAGGGAAAATAGTACTCATATTCGTTATGTTTTTCGGCAGAGTGGGTTTAACTACAATTGGATTGATGTTCTTGCAAAACAGCGGTACAGAGGACAAAATACGGTATCCCGACGTAAATATCATGGTAGGTTAACCGAAACGGAGGAAATATGGCAAAAGTAATCAAAAAGCAATATGCGGTTATCGGACTGGGCAGATTCGGCATGGCGCTCGTGCGCGGGCTGAACGCCGAAGGCGCCGAAATTCTCGTGATAGACAGCGACCCCGATAAAGTGAACGAAATCGAGCCGTATTGCACGCAGGCAATCTGTGCGGACGCCACAGACGAAGCCGTGCTCGAAAAAATAGGCATCCGTAATCTGGACGTGGTTATCGTGTGCATTGCGGGCGATATCGAATCGAGTATTTTCGTTACGCTTACTTGCAAACAGTTGGGCGTTCCCAAAGTGATTGCCAAAGCGCAGAACGAACGGCACCGCCACGTACTCAAAAAAATCGGCGCCGATATGGTGATTGTGCCCGAAGAAGAAATGGGCGCCAAATTGGCGGCAAATCTCGTAAAACCCAACATGATTGAAATTATGTCGCTTTCCGATAACTTCCGCATGGTGGAAATCCGCACCCCTATCAAATGGCGAAATCGCACTCCCGCTCAACTCAATTTGCGTAACACCGAAAAAGTCACCATTGTGCTTATTAAGAGGGGCGACGAAATCATTGTAACGCCCAACGCGCAGTGCGAACTCTTGCCCGACGATATTCTCGTGATTGCGGGCACCTATACCGACACCAAGCGGCTTTCTTCCAAAGCCACCGAAACGGTATTGGATACGTTGGAATAAAAACGGCGTAGCGCCGCCTAAAATGCACTTTTTCTATGTTTTAGGTTTTTTGTCTGCTTGATGTAACTTTATATTTTTACGAGAATCAAGCCTTTTGGTCGCAAAAGGCTTGGCGAAAATGTGCTTGATGTTGCCATAACATTGGCAACCGTAATGTTACAACTTTTGGAGTGACCCAAAAGTTGCGCAAAAAGTCACCAAGAGGGGACACTGTTGATTGTGTCCCCTCCTTGGAAACACCCCCCCAACAACAAGGGCTTTCGCCCTTGACCCCTTTATAAGATTAAAGAAATTAAAAAAATAAACTTACGTCTACCGATATCATTTTCGGCAGACGTACTTCTTTAATATTTTGATTTATTCAACATAATTGGTCGTTGCGAGTCTTTTTAAATGATTTGCAGTTTTCTTGCCATATTTCTCATCCTAC
>JAAWAB010000022.1 GCA_022791915.1 Clostridia bacterium | reverse complement strand
TACGATAACGATATGCAACCGATACGGGACGACGAATTGGACGCATACAAAAAGGAAGTAGAGCGAGAGTTAAAACGAAGGCAAATGCGTTAAACGTTACGTCGGCGGTTCAACTCACGTGAAAAATCGCAAAATATCTTTTTTATAGTCGCTTCACAAGTGTATCGGTCTGAAAGTCGGAAGACTTTCAGACCGATTTTTGCTTTGTTTTCGGAGTAGATTTCGGGAAAATGGAAAGAATTTCGATAAACGGAACGGCGCGTGGATTTTTAGGCGCCGAAGGGTGGGTTTTATGGATTTTTTTGCATTTTTATATGCCGTTGGCGAAGAGGGCGGAGAAACGGCGAAACAGGGGATTTTTGAAAGAATACGGGCGTCGTTGGCGCATTGGTTTATAGACGAGCGGGGTTGGTTTAAGGTGCTCCTTGTTGCGGCGATTGCGCTCATAGGTTTTTTGATAGGCAAGATTATTCTGTCTGTTACGAGAAAAATCATAAACAGGAGCAAATTGAAAGGCATTGCCGGTAATTTTTTGGTGACGATTTTGCAAATCGTACTGGTGTTTGTGTATCTTATCACGATTCTGCGCGTTATCGGCATAGACACGTCGAGTTTTGTCGCTTTGTTTACGGTTGGTACATTGGCGGTGTCGCTTGCGATACAGTCGGTTATATCCAATTTTGCAAGCGGAATTATTCTTGTTACCAATCATCCGTTCAAAGAGGGGGACTTTGTGGAGATTGCGGGCATAAGCGGCACCGTGGAAAAAATTTCTTTATTTGCGACGAAAATCAAAACGCCCGACAACAAAACGGTATCCGTGCCCAATTCGTCGGTTTCGGGCGGGAACATCGTGAATTATTCTACCGAAGAAAAGCGCCGTGTCGACCTGGTATTCGGAGTGGGGTACGGTTCGGATATCGATAGGGTAAAACGCGTTATTCAATCGGTGCTCGACGAGCACGAACTTGTTTTACACGACGACGGCTACACGGTGCGTTTGAACGAACAGGGGGCAAGCTCGCTGAATTTTGTGTGCAGATGTTGGGTAAAGAGCGCGGACTATTGGGCGGTATACTTTGATTTGAACGAGGCGATGACAAAGCGTTTCGCAGAGGAGAACATTCAGATTCCGTACAACAAACTGGACGTAAACGTGATAACGCAAACGGATAAGAAGTGAAAAACGCAAACGGACATTGCGGTTTGGAATGAATTTCGGAAAGTGTGTTTGTTGTTTTCGGAGAGCATGTTCGGGCGTGCGACGTATTGTACAAAAACTTCCGAATCGCGTGAATACGAAAAACCGCCCCGATTGTTTGGGACGGTTTTTGTGTGCGTTGTTTATTCGGGTTTGGTTTCCAATTTCAGGTCGAAATCGCCTAACTTTTTCACTTTGAAACCGTTCTTTTTATATTCTGCATAGTCGAACGCTTCCAGTTCGTCGATAGCCAGCTTGTGGAACTCGTAGAAATTGTGCCACCATTCGTAACCGCTGCCCAGTTCGGCATTTAAGTAGGCGTCGGCGATGTCGCACCCCATGGCGGGCGCCACATAGAACGCGCCCATGGCAAGCACGTTTACGCCGTTACCCGTTATGGCGCGCAGAGCCGCGGGGACGCTTTCCACCACGCCCGCATGCACGTGCGGGCACTTGCTTGCCGCAATGTGGATTCCCATACCCGTGCCGCAGAAAATGAGCGCGCGCTCGAATTCCTTTTCGGCAATCATGGAGCCGACCCGCAGACCCACTCTATGGAACATGAGGTCGGTATCGTCGGGGTTGCTGTCCGCTTTTACGCCTACGTCGGTAATCGTCCAGCCTTTGGCTTTGAGATGTGCCACCACCGCTTCTTTGAGCGGGAATCCCGCAAAGTCGGCGCCTACGAGCAGTTGCTTGTTTTTTATCGTTTTCATCGTTTTTCTCCTTGTGGTTTTTCTTTCAGTATAACGGATTGTGTGTGCGGTGTCAATACATAAAACACAGGTTTTCGTGTACGAATCACAGATTTTCGTTTTACGGTTTTATCGGTTGCGGAAACTTTTGCGGTACTCGCCCGGCGGAGAACCCGTGAACTTGCGGAAGATGCGGTTGAAATACATTTCGTTTTCGTAACCGAGCGCAAAGGCGATTTCTTTAATCGTTTTTTCGGTTTCCAACAGCATGCTTGCGGCGGCGGCGATTCGTTTTTGCAACGTGTATTGCTTGGGGGAAATACCGAATTGTTTGGTGAAAACGTTGGAAAAATAGGTTTCGTTCAGGCACATGATTTTGCTCAATTCGGCATTGGAAATTTTGGACGCGAGATGAGCGTCTATATATTCGAGCACGGGCAAAAAGTTTGCCGCCTGCGTGGAAATGCTGTCGTGCGGCAGAAAGCGGGAAAAGAAGTATTTGGCAAGGCTGACGCAGGCAAGCATATCGGGTACGTTGTTGCCGTTGTGGGAATCGTTATAGTGGCGGCACATTTTGCGGAACAGTGCTTCGTCGCCTTCTTGTGCGCTGATACAGTGGCAGGTTTTGTAGATGGTAAGATAGCTTGCCGTGGTTACGTCAAGGCGGAAATGCACCCAGTGATGCGTCATCGAGGCGTCGCACTCGGCGCCCGTTATGGAAAAAGCGGGAATAAAATACAGCCGGTGGGGAAGAAGTTCGAGCGTTTCTTCAAACAGAAACATTCGAGCGCTTCCGCTCGTTACATAGTACATTCTGTAATAGGGGAAATAGGTGGCAATATGGCTCCACAAGGGGTCTACTTGGGTAGAGCCTGCTTCGGTCAGCCGCAAATCGGCGGTTAAAAAGGGATTGTTCACCGCGAAAACACTCCGTTGGATTGGTTTCCGTTAGTATGACACAACGGGAAAATTTTGTCAAGCGGGTGGATGTAATCTGTAAAAAGTGTAATATATTCTGCGGTTTCGCCATTGTATTCCTGCGTTTTGTGATATATAATGGATGTATAATCCACACAAGACGAGGAGATGCAAAAATGAAAAAGATAATGATGGGTGTTTTGGGCACGTTGATGGCTTTTTCGGTATGCGGTTGTACGAACGATTCGACACCGTTGCCTGCGCCCGATACGTCGCAGTTTCCGCTGTATGTAGAACCGAACGACGCAAAATACGAATTCGGTTTTTCGCAGATGGTGACGCCGTACTTTAAGGGCAACGTGATTTACAACGAAACGGTGCTTTTAACCAAAGAAAAGGGAAACATCAGTGGCAAGTTACAGTATGCGCCCGTTAAAATTCTTTCGGTGCGCGACTACACCTGGAAAAAAGAATACGCTTCTTCCGAATATTCGGTATCGGGTAACGTGATAACGCCTACCGAGAACAGCACGTTGCCGTATTTACTTGCCGAGAATTTTGTCGGGGTGAACATTCCCGAGCCGTACCGCGAAGTGGACGCGCTCACCAATCTGGAAACCGACTGGATGAAGATGGCAGGTACGATATACACCGAAAGTCCGCTTTTGTACGGCAATCAGATATCGGTGAGTTACGTGTACGACGTTGCCGACGTGAACACGAAAGAGTTTGCGCGCTATACTGCGTCGGGTTTTCCCAAACTGAAAGCAAAGCTAAATGCGGGCGAGAACGTTAAAATGGTTATAACGGGCGACAGCATAGCCGAAGGGTGCTCGTCGAGCAAAAAATACAATCACGAACCGTTTATGGATAACTGGTTCGACCAAATCACGCAGGGATTGAATGAAAAATACGGCGGAAACGTTGTAGCCGAAAATCTTGCGGTGGGCGGCAAGACTTCGGAATGGGGCGCCGAGTCCACGCAGACGGCGGCAATCGTTGCCGAAAAGCCGGACATGCTGATGGTGCACTTCGGCGTGAACGACGCGGGGGCGGGATTTTCGGCGGATAAATATTACGAATACATAGAAAAAATCATCAACGACGTACAAGGGCGGTTACCCGAGTGCGAAATCATGTTGATAAAAGCCTTTCCGCCCATTTCGGTAAGTTACGATTATTCGGTAATGGAAGCGTATTGGAAAAAGCTGGACGCATTGGCGAAAGAAAACAAGGGTGTGTATACGCTCGATATGTTTACGCCCGGAATTACGATGCTGAAAACCAAAAAGTATATGGACGTAACCGCGAACGGCATCAATCATTTGAACGATTTCAGCAGCCGACTGTATAGCATGAATATCCTGTCGGCGCTGATCGAATATTAAAAAAAGAGGGGTAGGAAAAATGAAAAAATTGACGACGATGTTTTTGGCGGCTGTATTGAGCTTTTCGGTGCTTTGCCTAGGTGGGTGCGGCACTACGCAAGGGCAGGACGACGAACTCAAACCCGAGGATATTGTGGTGAATCTCGACCGCAACATGAAAGCGACGCTGGAAATCATGATTCCCAACGGTAACTTGAACGAAAAGACGATGATTGATTGCCTGATAGACAACGACCTGCCGGGCGTGAACGGGGAAGGCATTACCTTTAAGGATTTGTTTCCCAACGTGGAAGTGAACGTGAATTTCGTGTCGTTGACCAACTATGCCAGTTCGATACAGCAGCAACAGCTCGACGGCACGTTATCCGACATTGTGTGGAGCAATTCGCCCGATTTTTACGACTTATACGAATCCAAAACGTTTGTGAGTTTGGAGCCGTTTATCGAGGCGAGTAACCGTCAGGCGGTATGCAATACATATCTCGACGAAGAAGGCAAGGCGGGAAAATTCGTATACGCCGACGATTTTTTCACCGAATATTTTAAGATGAGTTCGGTGGACGACAAGTGCTACGTGATTCCGCGCAGTTCCGATTCGGTAGTCACGTTTCTGAACACCGACATTCTGACAAAAGCGGGCGTAGACCTGAATCCCGAAACCACCAAAGTGAAAAACGGCTGGACGTGGACCGAATTTTTGGAAGTGTGCGCACAAGTGCGGGCGTATATGGATACGCACGGCATGCGCGACGATTATGTTTTCGACGCCAACTTAACGTCTTGGCTTTCGGTGTGTTATCCGATGTTGCTCTCTTACGGTGCGGAAGTGCTGGACGAGAACGGCAAGGTAACGTTGGAAAGCGACGCGACGAGAAACTGTCTTGCGGACGTTGCCGATTTGGTGGCAAAGCGGTATGTGAACGATTCCACCGTGGCGGTGAACGGTTCGTATGCCAACGCGCATAGCGCCATGATGTTCAATTCGGCGTCGGTGTCGTTGTATGCCGACCGTAAGGCGCTGAAAGGCAACGTGGACCTTGTTACCTTTCCGCTGATAGAAGAGAACGACGCGCCCAAAATCGGCGCGGGCGTTGCGGGATACGCCATTAGCGCGCAGTCCAAAAACAAGGACCTTGCCTGGGCGTTTCTCACCTTTATGGTGAGTCGTTACGGACAGCAGAGAATGGCGTTGAACGGACTGAATCTTGCGTCTATTCGGAAAGACTTATCCGACCACACGCAGGCGAACTGGGGAAAGGAGTACAAGGACCTCAATCTGTCGGCGTATTTGTGGGGCTCGGAATACAAGCAGGCAACCGACTTTTTCATGCGCACCAATCTTTCGGCGAAAGCGGGGATTCAAAGCGCGCTTATCAGCATGTTCGGCAATGCGCTCAATGCCAAAAAGAGCAACGATATCGACGCGATTTTGAGCACCGCCGTGCGCGACATAAACGCCGCGATGATTGAATACTGACGGGAAACGGTACATGCGTAATTACAATACGACGGAAAACGGCTCTGTGCGACTTTTGCAACACAAAAGCGACGGGGTGAAAAAGTTTTTGAAAAACAATTATACGGGGTGGCTTTTCAATCTGCCGCTCACAATCGGGTTGCTGGCGTTTACGGTGATTCCGGTGGGATATTCGCTGTATATTTCGTTCTGGCGCACCAACTGTATCAATATTTGGGAATGGCGCGGATTTGCCAACTACGTGCGCATGTTCACCATAGACAGAACCGAAATGGGCAAGGTTTTGCTGAACACGTTCTACTACGTGATTGTGAGTGTGCCGCTGGGGCTGGTGGTGTCGTATCTGTTGGCGGCGCTGGTGAACAATACCATAGTGAAAGGCGTGAAAGCGTACCGCATTTTATACTATCTGCCGTGCATGATTCCCGCCGTAGCCGCGGCATTGCTGTGGGCGGACATGATGCGATATACGGCGTCTAACCAGACGATGGGCGTGCTCAACCGCATTTTGGTGGCGTTGGGGGCAAAACCTTCGCGGTGGCTTTTGAGCGAAGGACCCGAAGCAATCGCCTCGCTGTTTTTTATCAATCTGTGGGGAAGCGGCGGCGGCATGTTGTTATGGCTTTCGGCTTTTAAGAACATAGACAAAGGGTTATACGAGGCGGCGGACATCGAAGGGGCGTCGCGGCTCAAAAAGTTTTTTCTGATAACCATTCCCATGTCTACGCCCATGATATTCTATAATCTGATTATGTCGATGATTGGTTCTATTCAGTTTACGGGTACGATGCTTTATTCGGGCGGACCGTATCCCGGGCGGGGCACCGAGGATTCGCTGTATATGCTGGGCATGAAGATTTACAACACGTCGTTCAAAATCGGGGGCGCGCAGGGATATGCCGCCGCGCTCGCCTGGTTTATGTTGGCGATTATCGGGGCTATTACCGTTGTGTTGTTCTTAACGAGCAAGTGGGTGTTTTACGGGGAGGAGGCGCAATGATGACCGAACAACGCGCAATTTCCTGTGCTGTGCGGCGCTCCGAAAAAGGCAGGGGCAAGAAAATTTGCATGCAGATTGCCGTTTATTTTTTGATGACCGCCATTGCCTTTGTGTTGCTTTTTCCGTACTTTTACATGATTGTAAAGAGTTTGATGACCGCCGAAGAAGCGGAAAATTTTTACGGCAGTTTCTTTCCTGCGGTGCCGCAATTTATAAACTACGTAACGGTATTCCGCACGGGCGGATACGGCGAAGGCATTTTGTGGACGATGAGCATTATTCTGTTCAATTTGGTGGCGATTCCCTTTTCGGCGACGCTGATTGGCTATTCGTTTGCCAAACTGCGCTGGAAGGGGCGCGGCGTGATGTTTGCGATTATGCTGGGCACCATGATGTTGCCGTCGGCGGTTACGCAACTTCCGCTGTATATTATTTTCAGCAGGTTGGGATTTTTGAACACGATTTTGCCGTTTACGTTTCCCAATCTGTTCGGCGGCAGTGCGGTTTTCATTTTTCTGGTGGTACAGTTTATGCGGGGAATTCCCATCGAGTTGGAAAACGCCGCCAAAATCGACGGGGCAAACACGTTTACGCGATACGCGCGCATTGTGTTGCCGTTGTGCAAGCCGATACTGATTTACGTGATGGTGCAGGTGTTTCTTTCGTACTGGGGCGACTACTACGGTCCGTTGGTGTATCTGACGGCAGCCGACGCGCCCAAGACGTTGGCGCTTGTGTTGTATAACTTTGTTACCGACAATTCCACGGGAACAAAAATCAACATACTGATGGCGGGTGCGGTGTTTATGTCGGTGATTCCTACCGTTTTATTCGGCATTTTTCAAAAACAACTGATAGAAGGCGTTACGATGTCGGGGCTGAAAGGGTAGGCGCGTCTTACGGAAAACAGACAAAAAGGAGAAAAAGAGATGAAGAGATGGATTGGCATAGTGCTTGCGCTTGTAATGGCTATCGGTTTATCGGGTTGCACGAACGAAGAACAACCGAGCGGCATACAACGCGTGGCAGACAAACGCAATCTTACGCCCGAACAATACACCGTGCTCAACACGGTGGGAACGGACGCGTTGGGACGCACGTTCGGGGAGGCGGACAACGACCGCGGGGGCAGGCGGTATGTGGGAATCTGGTATTCGCTGTGGCTGGGGCAACACACCTACATGCAAACGAGCATATACGACAACGAAAAACTGCTGTCTACGCCCGAGGGAGCGGAGAAACTTGCCAGTGAACAGGACTGCGAGGAAACGCGTTTGAACGAATTTCATTTTTGTTCGGAGCCGTTGTACGGATACTACAATATGCTCGACCCGTGGGTGGTGACGCGGCACATAGAGCTGCTTACCATGGCGGGCATGGACTTTATTTGCTTTGACGTAACCAACACGATTGTGTATACCGACGTGGCGAAGTTGGTGTTGGAAACGTTGCAAAAGTATCAGAATCAGGGATTCAAAGTGCCCAAAGCCATGTTTTACACCAACACCGACGCGGGCAGTACGGCGCGGAAAGTGTACAATGATTTTTACCGCACCGATAAGTACGACGACGTATGGTTCAGCCCCAACGGCAAGCCGATGTTCGTGTGCATTACCGAAGATAACCGCGGGGCGAGCGACCAACTGATATATAACCCCGCCTACGACGACTTTTTTCCCGAGGAGTTTGCCGACCGATTCGATTTGCACGAATCGCAGTGGCCCAACGGAAAAGTGGACCACGAGAACGCGTTGCCCTGGATGAGTTGGGCGTATCCGCAGAAAATTCACCCCAACTTGAAAGCGATGAGCGTTTCGATTGCGCAACACGATCCGTGGGTGGTGAATTTCAGTGCCAAGCGTCCGCACAGCAACCGCGGATATAATCACGTGACAAAAAAGATAGAAGAAAATTTCGCGGCGGGCGCGAACTTTGAAAGTCAGTGGAAATCGGTGTTCGATTACGAGGCAAAAGGCACCCGAGCGGAAATGATTTTGCAGCGCAGTTGGAACGAATGGATGGCAATCAAGACGTTCGACGGCAACGAAACGGTATTTTGCGATTTATACAACGAAGAATATTCGTGCGATGCCGAGATGTCGAAGGGAGCGTGCGGCGACAACTTTTTCATGCAGATGACGCGCAACATGCGCAAGTACAAATTTTCGGACGCCCAGCATTACGAGTATCAGATGATGACGGTGGACACGACGGACAAAACGCTGGCGCAGTGGAAGAACGTGCGGGCGCACTATCGGGATTTTTCGGGCGACGCTCTGGCGCGCAATTTCAAAGACGCGGTGAACAAGGGCACGTATAAAGACGCGAGCAACCGCAACGACATCACCGACGTAAAAGCGGTGCACAACGCTACCGACCTGTTCGTATACGTAAAGACGGCGCAACCGATTACCGAATACGAAGAAGGGGACAAGGGCTGGATGAATTTGCTCATAGGCACCGACGCCGCCGAGCAGTCGTTTGAAGGGTACGATTTTGTAATCAACCGCAATCCGCGCGCGGACGGCAAAACGAGCATAGAGAAATCGACGGGCGGCTACAACTGGGAGAGCGCGGGCGACGCGCAAATCTTTATGTACGACGACGGCGACGTACTTGTGTACAAGATTCCGCTTGCGGCTTTGAATCTTACCGCCGATAACTGCCATATTCGGTTTAAGGTTACCGACAACGTGACCGAACCCGACAACATTATGGATTATTACATTTCGGGCGATTGTGCGCCCATAGGGAGGATGAGTTATGCATACGGTTATTAAACGAATCATATCGGCATGTGCGATGATAATCGCCGTATTGTCGGCGTTGTGTTTTGCGGCGTGCGACGGCAAAACGCCGAGTGGGGACAAACCGAACAAACAGGAGGAAAGAGAGATGACCAACCATGCCGTGTACGACAAAGTGGCTTTGCCCGACAGTTTATGGACGATGCCCGAATACGACCGCGACGAAGACAACGACCGCACCGACCGCGGAATCAAGGGCGAAATACGAGCGATATACTATCGCAGCGATTACATGGACGCCGAAAACTATGCGTTTGCGTATTTGGGGATTCCCACGGGCGCGAGCGCGCAGAACAAAAAGCCCGCGGTGTTATTGTTGCACGGCGGCGGCGGAACGGCGTTTTGGCAATGGGTTGCCGAATGGGTGAATCGCGGCTATGTGGCGCTTGCCGTGGATTTGGAAGGGCACGTGCCTAAAAAGAACGGCACAACCGATATGATGCCGAGCGACTTATACGACAGAAGCGAATGGAGTGCGCCGCAGAACCAAAACTACGGCGATACCGATAAGTCCATAGAGCAAACCTGGATGTATTATGCGGTGAGCACGGCAATACGCGGCAATTCGCTGTTGCACGGATTGGACTATGTGAACAAGTATCAAGTCGGCGTGTGCGGTATCAGTTGGGGCGGCGTGATTACTTCGATTATCACGGGTTATGACGACCGTTTTGTGTTCTCCGCTCCCATATATTGTTCGCTGAATCTTACGGACAGTGTGGGCGGCTTTTTGGCGGGCTTATATAAGAAATACCCTGCCGCGCGCGTATGGGATACCGACGAAGGTTTGAAACGAGTGAATACTCCCGTGTTTCTGCTTGCCATGAACAACGACCCCAACGCGTACATAGACAGCTTGTCGGCAACGGTGGCAAGTTGTAAAAACGGGCAGATTGCATTGCTTCGGAATTGGGCGCACGGGCACAGCGCCGCAATCGAACGGTCGGAAACATATGCGTTTGCCGACGGAATCGTGAAGGGTTCGGGGCTTGTAAAAATTACGGACACAAAGCCTGCGGGTGAAAGCGGTTCGGTGCGTTTTACCGTGCCCGAAGGCGTTACCGTGAAAGACGCGTATATTGCATACAGCGGCTGGGACGGGGACGGCATACCCGCGTTTCAGTACGGCAAACTTTCGGTAAGCGGGAATACGGTAGCGTATCGAATCACCGACCAAATGCACGATGACGCAGGCGGCGAAGTGACGTGGTTTTATATAGCGCTTACCGACAGTTTGGGAAGAACGGTTTCCACGCTTGCGGTAGAGTTGTAAAGCAGAAAAGACAAATTATTATGTAACTATCGCAACTGCGGTTGCGTAGCGAATAAATTTCAGGAGGAAAAGAAATGAAAAAGAAATGGTTGGCGGGTTTATTGATACTTGCCGTGCTCTCCGCTTTTGCGGGGGGGGGGCGCCGCTTTGGCGTTCGCCCAAACAAACGACGCGCTCGGTGAAGTGAAAGTCACCAATGTGCAATACAGTACCGCTTGGGAAATGATTGTGGTAAAAACGGACAGTCATACCAACATAACAAGTTGGACGAGTGGCGATGCCACGCATATCTCTTTGAAAGACCGTGCGGGCAATCCGATGACGATTCAGAGCGTGCTTTTACTTACGGATACCGGAGATACGATTGATACGATGTATATCGATATCGGCAGAGATACGGCAGGCGATAATGACGTTTTGCCCGAATTGGGAGCGGTGCTTACCGTTGAAGAAGGGTGTGCGTTCGGCACAATCGGCGAGTTCAAAAGAACGGTGTCGTATATCTGCCAGAACGCTCCTACGAATACTTTTTGGGTGGAATTTGCGCCTACCGCACTTACCGCGACGAAAGATACGCTTTCGATAATGGCGAACAGAGAAAAACCGCTTTCGTTTGTATTGGCGGGGCAAACGACGGACGGCAGTCAAGTGACATATTCGGACGTGCCCGTAACGTATACGATAGCAGACCCCGAAATTGCTACGGTGGAAGGAACGGGACCCAATGCCACCGTCACGGGCGTGAAAGCGGGCACAACCACGCTTACGGCCACGTGTCACGGCTTTACCGAAACGGTGGAAATCACCGTGGAAGAATCGCTCACGCTCGACCGCATTACGGTGGAAGGCAAAATATCGGTGTATAAAGGGTTGACGGAAATCCCTGCGTCCGAGTTGGAAAAACTTATCGGCACCATGTACTTTGCGGTGGCGGAAGGCGACCCCAAAACGGAAACGTTTGCGGTTGCGGCGGATATGCTTTCGGGCGATTACGATTTGGCGACGCCCGATACTTACACGATAACGGTTACCGTAGAAGGCAAAACGGCTACGTTTGAACTGGAAGTAAAAGAACTGAAAACGGCGGCGGTGATAAGCGTATATTATTCCGACGACAGCTACGGCAAATATCTGCTCATTCAGATGACCGACAATTGCAACGATTATCGGAACGATAACGGAAAAGATACGGCAATGAAAGCGTATCTCGAATCGCACGTCACGCTTGTGAACGAGAAGGGTGAGAACATTCTTTTGCTTGCCGAAACCTGGGGCACGTGCATTGCGCTCAACCGTACGGCAAAAGATGCGGACGGCAATCCTTATGCATTTACGGTGAAAGAAGGTTATATCTTTACGCTGAAACAAGGTATGCGGTGGGTGAACGAAGAAGTAAAGAAAGACATTTCGTACATCTGCACTTCGGCGCCGTATACCTGGGTGGAGTTTGCGCCCACGGCGCTGACGGCGGACGAAGAAACGCTTTCGATAATGGAAGGGAACGAAAAGGAACTTTCGTTTGCATTGGTGCGTGAAACGGACGGCGACCCCGTACTATATCCCACCGTGCCCGTGTCGTTTGAAATTGCGGATACCGAAATCGCCACGGTGACGGGCGACGGTCGGGTGGCGAAAATCGTCGGCGTGAAAACGGGTACGACCACGCTCACGGCTACGTACGGCAATCTGACGAAAACGGTTACGATTACCGTTACCGAATCGCTTGCGCTCAAAAGCATTGCGGTGGAAGGCACGCTGGAACTGTACACGCGCACGGGTGTGCTGACCGACGAAAATCTTGCCGTTCTTACGGGCAAAGCAAGCTACGGCACGGGCGACGTAATCACCGTTGAAGACGACTTTATTGTGAAAACGGATATGCTTTCGGGCGATTACGATTTGACGGCGGCGGGAACGTATACGCTCACCGTTACGTACAAAGAGAAAACCTGCTCGCTCACGCTTACCGTGAAAAGTTGCGAGGCGATTCAATTTACCGAAGTGCGGTATCTGTTCGACTGGACAAAAATCGTTATAACAACCGACACCGATTTCGACGTGCCCGACACCTGGGCGGACGGCGACGCCGCTCGCATTGCGGTGAGAGATTCTGCGGGCAATCCGATTACGATTGTAGCCGCGAGCGTACGCAACAAATGGATTTACGTGGATATCGGCAAAGTGCCCGAGGCGGGAGTGGTGATTACCTTCCTTAAAGGGTGGCGTTTCAGTGAATCGGTGGAATTGAAAGAAACGGAATCGTATATCTGCATTACGGCGCAAGACGTATTCGAAGTGTATAATCCCGCCGTGCACGACGTGACAAAACTCACGATAACCAACGACCCTGCCGACAACACGGTACGGATAAACGCCGTTAAAACGATTATCTGGGAATTGAACGAAGGCGCCGTTGCCACGCCGCGGTTCTCGTCGTCGGACGAAACGGTTGCCACGGTGGACGAAAACGGCAACGTGGTGGGCATTTCGGAAGGCACGGCGATTATCACCGTTCGGGCGGGAAGTCAATCGGCTACCTACACGGTGGAAGTGAAAGACGCGCTTGACGTGAAAGGGGTAGAGTTGGTCAATTCGTATAAAATCTGGGTGGAAAAGGGCGCAAAAGCCGTTCTGCCCGCCGACTTTACGGCGCGCGTCGTGTTCGACGACCCCGACGGCGAAACGTTTGGACAGGTGTTCGAACTTACGGCGGAAAACGCTACGCTTGCCGAACTTGACACAACCCAAACGGGCACGTATGAAACCGATTTGGTGATTGTGTACAACGAGCGGGAATATACCGTAAAGGCGGCTGTGGAAGTGTTTGAAGTCAGTCCCATGCAAGTGAAAGAACTTGTGATTGTGGATTGGTTCATGTTCTATACGTTTGTGCACTATCCCAACAGCTCGATAAACACCACCAATATTTTGGACGCCGCAACCATTCCCGATGCGTTTTTGTACGAATATACACGCGCCGACGGCACGATTGTGCAGTGCAACACGGTCATCATCGACGGCGGCAGCATTGCGATTGCGCCTGCGTTTGCCGACGGCAATATGGATTTGGATTCGTTCAACAAGGCGCCGTATTACATGAAAGGCGATAGGTTGGTGCTTAAAAAAGGTTTAACGGGTTACTGCTGGACGGGCAAGGCGGACACGACGCCTTCTCACGCTCCCGTGGCGGGCACGGGCATGATTATTCGCGAGTGCGTTTTAGAGCAAGATGTGATTTACGAATTCGACGGGTCGGTTTGGCAAATTTACGTGCCGTATACCGATTTACAAGCGCCCGAATCGGTGACGGTTGTGTTGGGCGAGCGGGTGAGTTTGCGGGCGTTCCGCGTGCCCGATAACGCTACGGACGGCGTGTTCAGCTACGAAGTGGCAGACGAAACGATTGCCAAAATGGCGATGAACGGACGCATTACGGGCTTGAAAATAGGAACTACCACCGTTACCGTAACGCTTTCGGGCGGCGAGGCGGGCACCAAAACCGCCACGATTACCGTGAACGTGGTAGACGGCGTACTGTCGCTTGATTTGGGTATAGATTCCGTTCTTACGGTAAAGCAGGGCACCGAAAAACTCGACCTTTCGGGACTGAATGCGGCGCTGGTGTATGCGAGCGGCAAGCGGGTTACGGTGGATTTATCCAACGCCGAAATCATCGGCTACAACAAAGATACGCTCGGCAAAACGGAAGTGACGGTAATGGTTACGGTAGACGGCGAAACGTATCAGGCGCAACTTGCGATAGAAGTGATAAAGGCGAAAAAAGGTTGCGGTTGCGGCTCGGGTCTTACGGGTGCCGCGTCGGCGCTGACGGCTTTGGGCGCACTCGCGCTTGCGGCGGCAGCGGTGGCAATTTCCCGCAGAAAGAGTCGCGCGCAAAAGTAGCGTGTGCGTGCGGAAAGCGCCGCAGGAAAACGGAAAGGAACGAACAAAACTATAAAACGGAGAAAGTTTGCATGCGTCCGCTCTTACGGAACGGGCGGGCGCAATGCGAACGCGGAGAAAAATTCAGTATGGCTATATTATCGGACTTCAAAACGGAATATCAGGTGAATCCTCTTGCAATCGAAACGCGCAAGCCGCGTTTTTGCTGGCGGTACGGCGAAGGCTTTACCCGCGAGCAGGTATCGTACCGCATTTTGGTGGCTACGAGCGAACAGGGTGTTTGCGCAGGCAAAGCGGATATGTGGGACAGCGGCGTTGTGCAATCGGGCGAGTGCGTGGGAATAGAGTATGCGGGCAAAGCGCTTTGTTCGCGCAGTCGGTATTACGTGCGCGCCGTTTCCGTCGATTCGGCGGGAGAAGTGCACGAGTCGGAAATCCACACGTTTGAAACGGCGCTTTGCGATTCGGACTGGAAAGGCAGCTGGGTGTCGGTGCCCGTAAACTTTAACGGGGGCACGCTGTTGTTCCGCAAGATAATCGAACTCGACCCCAACAAAAAGGCGGTGCGGGCGCGTGCGTATATTTGCGGGTTGGGCTATCATGAGTTTTTCGTGAACGGAAAAAAGGCGGGAAACGGCGTGCTCAATCCGGGCGTAACCGAATACAGTCGCAGATTGCCGTATTGCGCGTATGAAATGGATTTGGTTGCGGGCAAAAACGTAATCGGAATCGAAGTGGGCTACGGCTGGCTGGGCGAGCGCAAGTTGTTGGCGCAGATGTACGTGGAATACGACGACGGCACCGTTTTGGAAGAACATTCGGGACCGTGCGGCGGCTGGTGGGTGGGCGGAAGTCCCACCGTGGAAAACGGCGTATACAGCGGCGAAGTGTACGACGCGCGCATAGAAAAGGTGTATCCGCGCAACTGGAACACGCTCGAATACGAGCCGACCTGGGCGAACGGGTGGATGTATACCATTTATGCGGCGCCGCCCGCGGGAAAATTGGAAGCGCAGCAAATCGAGCCGATAGAAGTGTGTGCGCAATATCCCGAAACGGCGCGCACGCATTTGGGAAACGGCGTGTTTGTAATAGACGTAGGGCAGAACATTTCGGGGTGGTTGCGCATTCGCATAAAGGGCGAACGGGGTGCGCGTATCACGTTGCAATACGGCGAAGAATTGAAAGCGGACGGCACGGTGAACCGTATCAATCTGCGTTCGGCGCGCTGTTCGGACACGTATATTCTGAAAGGGGAAGGAACGGAAGAATTTGCGCCCCGCTTTACCTTTCACGGATTCCGTTACGTTCAGGCGGAAATTACGGGCAAAGCGGAGTTGTGTTCTTGCGTGGGCGAACATGTGCACACCGCCACGCGCGTGACGGGAGCATTCGACTGCTCGGACGCCGTGCTTAACCGCTTGCACAAAATGGCGGTGCTCACCGAGCTGAACAACGAGCATGCCGTTTTATCCGACTGCCCGCAACGCGACGAGCGGTTCGGGTGGCTCAACGATTTATCGGCGCGTGTGTATCAAACGGTGTACAACGTGGACATGGCGCGGTTTTTCCCCAAGTTTGTGCGCGATATTTCCGACACGCAAACGCCCAAAGGGGAAATCGCCGATACCGCGCCGTACTTTACGGGCGGCGTGCCTGCCGACCCCGTTTGCGTGATTTATCCGCTGCTGGCGAACTATGCCTATCGTTACTACGGCGACCGTGAAACGGCGCGGGCGGAATACGCAGGCATTAAAAAGTGGGTGGAGTATCTGCTTTCGCGTTCGGACGGTTATATAATGGATTACTACTACTATGCCGATTGGGTACCGCCGTTTGCCGACGTGAAAGCGGATGAAATCTATGTGTCGTCGGTGTTTTTGTTGTGGCACTTGCGGGAAATGCGTACTTTGGCGCAGATTACGGGCAATGCGCAAGACGAGCGGACGTATGCGCGGCATGCCCGCATGAGTGCGGAAGCTCTGCACAAAAAGTATTATAACGGGGATACGGGCAACTACGGCAAGGGAACGCAAACCGAGAACGCATTGGCGGTATCGTTGGGCGTGGCGCCGCAAGAGATTGCCGCGCGCGTGGCGGAAAATATTTACCGCGATTGCGTTGCGCGCGGGCACCACTGCACGAGCGGCAATGTGGGATACCGTCATGTTTTCTACGTGCTTGCCGAATACGGGTATGCCGACGAAGTGCTTGCCATACTGCGCAATCCCGAATATCCCGGGTGGGGATACATGGTTGCAAAGGGCGCAACCACGGTGTGGGAACGGTGGGAAGCGGAAATGCAGAACGAAATGCACTCGTTCAACCACCCCATGTTCGGCAGTTACGACGCCTTTTTCTATCGGTTTTTAGCGGGAATCAAGATTTGCGACGACGCGTTCGGGTGCAACAAGATTGCAATTTGCCCCGTATTCGCCGACGGCGTGGATTACGCCACGGGCAGCCTGCAAACGGTGCGCGGCAAAATCGTGTCGGGTTGGAAACGCGAGAACGGCAAAATAGCCGTACATATCGAGATTCCGCCCCATACGCAGGCGGAGTGTCGTATCGGAAGTCGCACGCTCACGTTGGGGGCGGGCGTATACGATTACATTGTGTGACATAACGGTTGATATTTGAATACCGGCAAGAAAACCGACGGACGGTAGTGCGCGTCGGTTTTTTGTTGCGCCGGACGCGGAGTGTTTGACGATTGCGGAAGTTCGGGGGGGGATGGCTTGCTATTTGCGGCGGGATATGCTATACTGGTATGGGTACGGAAAGGAGCGGCATGACGGAATACGGTAAGCAAGTGAATAAATGCCTGATACGGATACAAAAAGGCGATAATGAAGGGCTTGCCGAACTGTTCGAGCTTACGGCGAATCACTTGCGCATGGTGGCGAGGTTGTATTTAGACGACAAGTCGCTATGCGACGACGTGGTTATGGAAACGTTTTTGCGCGTGATGAAGTATAACGGCGCATTCAATACGATTCGGGACGGATACGGCTGGTTGTGCGGCATTGCGAGAAACGAGGCGCTTACCTGCAAGAATCGGGAAAAGAAATATGCGGCATGGGAATCTGCCGAGCGCATGGAAAGCAAAAAAGACGAATGGGGCGAGGCGGACGTGCAATTAACCGTGTTTTTTGCCACGGAGAAACTGGGCGAACGCGATAGGGAGATAGCGCAGTTACGCTATTGTTACGATTATACGTTGCAAGAAATTGCGCAGATTACGGGCATGAGCAAGACTGCGGTTTACAAGCGTTTGGCAAAAATCAAAAAAAATTTTGAAAAAGTTTTCTGAAACGGTGAACAAAATCCGCTTTTTTTCGGTATATATAGTAGAAGTTTTTTTAATCGGGAGTTTTTATGAAAGATTACAACGTACATTTGCTCATAGAAGAACAGGATAAAGAGGGCAAAGCACGGCTGTGGGAAAAAATTCGGCAGAAGGCGGAAGACTTGCCCGAATGGACGGAAGTGCGCGCACCGAGAAGGCGGAGGCGAATCAACGCAAAGCGCGCGGGGAGTATTGCCGCAACGGCGGCGTGCTTATGTTTGGTTTGCGTGGCGATTCTGTTGCCCTTTTTATTGCAAGAGAACGAAATAAGATACACGAACACGGGCGACTTTATTTTATCGGACATGAAAACCACGGTAAAGGAGTACGCAGAGAGCACGCAAACGAAGTTGCTGTATGTGGATTGGTATTCCCAAGCCGAAATCACAACGCGAGTGTACGTGCGCGCGGATAACGGCGACTTTGCCTGCATAGTGGAAAGCGCAAGCAAGTACGAAACGGGCGAAACGGTAACGATATATCTGGCGCCCGAGCATATCGATATTTCCGAATTCGTAATGTTTGCGGGATATTGCAAGCAGGAATGCGACGTGGCGGGAATTCCCGTGCGCTATTTTAACGGGCAACAGGGCGGCATGGCAGTGTTTGCCTATAAGGGATATACGTATTTCGTAGGACTTCAAAATCCGCAAGACGAAACATATATTCTGTCTGTTGTGGAAACCATGATTTTATCCGAATGAAACAACCGATTTGTACGAAAACCGTCGTGAAAAACGGCGGTTTTACTGTTTTTTCAAAAAAAATAAAAATATTTTTGAAAAATGGTGAACAAAATCGCTTAAAAATCAGTCTATATTATAGAGTATTAAAACAGTAATAACAAAGGGTAAAATAAAGGAGTGTAAGTATGGAAAATCGGCGAGATAAGCGAAAGATAGGCATTGTTATCGCGATTGTTGTATTGTGCGTTATCGCGGCTTTGGGGTGTGGCAATAAAAGCGAGCGGGAATCTGTGGAACGGTATGTTCAGTTCACGGATAATACAACGGGACAATCGTACAAAATCGGATATCTTGCTCCCACGCAAACAGTACAAATTCCGTACGACGGTTTGGAACACACGTTTACGTATGTTGTGGTGAGCAAAGCCGAACATACGCCGTTGGGAGAAAACGGTGTTTTTCAAAACGACAGTTCCGGTCATGTGGTAAAAGAACCGGGAACGTATTCGTTTGAAGTGATGACGGAGAATCATCACGATGAGCGAAAGATCACGATGGTATTGGTGATCGAAGAACCCGAAAAGCCCGAAGAGCCCGAAGAGCCGGAACCGGAAGAACCGGAACCCGAACAGCCGCAACCCAAAGAACTGCCCATGGGCACGCATTCCATTTCCATACACGGTTCCGAACCTTTGTATTATTCGCTGGATACCGCCGTGCCCCAAGCACTCAATCTTACGTTGGCGGATGCGCAGGGCATCATTGTTACGCTTTACGACGGCGATCGGATCATCGGGAATCTTTCCAAAAATACCACGAATGGATTTGTGATTGACGGAACGGTGCTGATAAGAATAGAAAACCATTCGGGTAGGGCAAATTCGTTTACGCTCAAAGCGGAGTGGGCGCCCGAATTGAAAGTGAACGAACGGTATTATGTCAAGCAATTCAGCAGCGCGTATTTCCGTTTTGTGCCCACGTGGAACACGACGTATTCGTTGGAAGTGAGAAGCGGGCAATTTGCGGACGTGCAGATATACGATGCGGATTTCAACGAGCGGATGCACTACAACACCAATTCGCCTATTACGTTTGAACTGACGGGGGATGAAACATATTTCATCAAAATAGACAATAATGGTTTGTTTGTGACGCACATGGAAGCAACAATCGGACTGTTGACCGAGACGTTGCCGCTTTCGCAACGGGAAATCAAGCAAACCGCACGAAAACACATCTATCTTTCGACGGCGGTGAGCTGCGAAGGATATTACATATTGGAAGGCAACGGACTGGATATCACGGTGTATGACACCGATTTGCAACCTATTTCGCAACCGCAGGACGGTGGCGCGCGGGTATATTTGGAAGAAGGAAAGCGGTACTACATACAAACGGAAGGCGATGCGGGCACCTACACGTTTACGGCAAGCATAGAGAGCACCACTCAACTTTCGGGAAATCTCAACGATAAAGGCAATGCATTCATTGAGTTCCGTCCCAAAATTTCGGCGCAGTATGAAGTGACGGGTGTGGAAACATATGTCTGGTATACCGAAAATCTGTGGCAGACGAGCACAGTGCAAGCGGGCAGATTGTATTACGCGCGGATAGAGGGGACGCCAAACGCGGCGTATTCGGTGGCGTTTGAACCGATTGCGCCACGGCTGTATGCGGGGAGACTATACGGCGTAGGGGCAAACAGGCTGTATAAACTGGATATCGGGGCAAACGCGCATATCCGCACGTATTGTACGAGTGGCGTTTCAAGTGAATTCCGAATCTGCGACGAAACGCTCAACGAAGTGCAACGCGGAACGGCGGACAATGCACCGCAATATCTCGATTTGCCGCAGGGCACGTATTATCTGTATGTGAACATAAGCGGTGATACCTCGGTGATGTTTGAGCTGATTGACGACAGTGTGGGCAGCAAGCTTTCTTGCGGGAGACCAATTTCCATTACGTTGCGGGGAACAACTCCCGTGTATTACACTTTTACCTGCACGAAAACAAGTACGTATTGGTTGCGTTTGGGCACATACGACCCCGTGGATACGTATCGCCTGACGGTGGTGGAAACAAATTCGTCGCAAGTCGTATCGGTGTTAGCGGAAGCAATCCAAGAAGACGTGACATTCGGCGATAAAAGAGCGGCGTTTTCCATGGAATTGATTGCGGGAAAAACATACAGAATCAGCCTTTCGTATGACGATACCGAGCCTTTGCACGTCAATCTTGTTTTCGGTATTCCCGCGCGGTTGCAACAGTTACATTTGGGGGATATTCCGCTGTGTTTAAGCCCGTCGTCCCAGCCCGAAGTCAACGTGGTTATGGGCAAATCGTATGACTTTATCTGGGCACATAATCAGGATGCGTCTTTCATGGATTTTGATTGGGAAATCGTGGGCAATACCAATCCGAATAACATTCTGACAAAAAACGGCGATACGTTACATGTGGGTTTTGACCCTACGCTGTATAACCATAAAGCAAGTATTTCGTTTAAGGACGATTTTACTACGTATAATTTTGTGCTGGTGCTTCAATACCCTGTAAAGGCAATGCTTGACTTATCTAACGATTACTACATGACGACTTATTTGCTCGACCAAACGGGTGCACTTTCTTACGATGATTACTCGGTAGTAAAAACGGAACTTTATGTCGGCAACGAAAAGTACGGGGAATTGGAAAACGGGCAAGGCAGCGTTATAAGTTATCCGATTTTTGAAAGCGCTATGATGTATGGCAAAGTTACTATATCCACAATGGGAAAAACGTATGTTTATACCACCGCCCCCGTTTTGTACACAGTTAGCAAATCGAGTCTTAAAACTTTTAATGACCTTGCCATAAAAGGGAAACAACGATTTGTTATCGATGCGCGCAACGACGCCATAGCGGTGAATAAGTCGATTGACATTCCCGCAAGCGTTACGCATTTGTTTATTGTGGGGGATGTAAGCCGTGTATATCAAGGAGTGACGTTCAATTTACAAGGCGGGCAGTGGTTATATGTACAGGATTTCCGCGCGCAAGATTCCACTATAAAAGTGTTAACCGACTTGGTGGATTTTATAAGTGTGGGGATAGTGTCTTTTACTGAAACATAAAAGAGATTGTAGAAACCAACGGGCTTGCGACTCATGTGAACAGAACCTTGATAATTGATGGGCAAAAATCCGTAGGAGGCGGAGTGAAAAGCGCAGGGGGGGATTCGGTGCCAAAGTCACGGGCGGAAAAGCGGGCACGAACGGAAGCGACGGAACGATACAATACGTTGACTGACGCACAGGACGCGAAAGAAGCAAAAAGAGAGCTGTCTTGTGCGGGCGGCTCTTTTTTTGAAAAAAAATAAAATTTTTTTACAAAACTGTAAACAAATTGCCCAAAAAAAGATATATATCACAGGATAGCCAAGGAATGAAAACAATCCGATATAAAACAGGAGGAAAAGGAAATGAAAGACGTGACAAGAATACAACGAAATGTGATGATAGCTGTGTGTGCGGCGTTGGTGTTGGTGATAATGATTTTAGGAATCACGATGTGCCGCAATAAGAATAAAGACGAAGGGTTTGTTGCGCGGTTTGTGCGATTTACCGACCAAGCTACGGGGATATCGTATGATATCGGGCATGGTATTTCTACCGAAGAGAGAAGAATCCCGTATGACGGACTTGTGCATACGTTTGCGTATACGGTATTGAGTATAGAAGGGGAAAAGCCGCTGGGGCAAAGCGGGGTATTTGAAAAAGATAACCACTATGACGTAGCAAAAGAGCCAGGCATGTATTCGTATCAAGTTTTAACGAGCCATAATGGGTATGACCGAACCATAACGTTGCGAATCGTTATAGAAGAACCCGAAAAGTTGCAGCCGATAATGAAGTTCGAGCCGAACGGAGCAATCGAATATACGGACGGCGAATATTACAAGTATAAGTATACGGGCGACTATTGCCACCCGCTTGCATATGCCGAATATGAAGGCACGCGGTTGAATCCATTAAAAGAGGCTTTGATTACGCACTGTGAGCCCGATTATGCGCCGAATACGTCTATTGCGGCGCCCGTAAAGGTGGGAAAATACAGGGTAGTATTTGAAATAGCGAAATACAAAGAAGACCCCGAACGAGAAGTGTATAATTATACTACGGGCGAAGTGACCGTAGAAATTATAGAATAAAAATAAACAGGAGGAAAAGGAAATGAGAGGTACTACGAGAACACAACGCAACGTATTGTTGGCGGTGTGCGCCCTGCTTTTGGCGTGCGTGTTGGGTGTGGGGCTTATGGCGGGCATACCCCGAGCGTCTGCCGATGATTTACCGTTTATAGACTATGAAGAAGCACAAAGCATTAAAGAAGAGTGCAAAAAATTCACCGATTCAGATAAAATCGAAGGTGTGGATATGACCTTGCAGGAGTTCACTAGAAAACTTAAAGAGGGTTATTATGTAAGCGGTGCCGGCGTTGTATCAACACCGGAACAGTTTGAAATTCTATATGAATTGGACGCCTGTTTACGGGGATTGATTCCCGAGCGGATTTTGGCGAGAGACGGACACTATACATATATGGGGCGCGAATATTCGTTTTCCATAGAAACGGAGATAAGTACTTTAATACAAACGCATACGGCAGATGTTATTTTTGTGAATCATATGTATGATTATAACGAGAAAAATGGCGAAGTAACCATGAAAGTGGAAGTAACGACTCGAAAGTTTGCATTCAGAGTTAATAAACCGGATTTGTGTTGGGAAGATGTCGGTAAATTAGAAAATCCGTATTATGTGCGGAATTTGGATTTGGCGTGTTATATCAGCAATGAACATCTGTTGAATTCGTATGACGAAGGGTATGACAAACGCACGGACGAAGGCGTTATTCTCCGTCAAGTGCGTTATAACTACGGGGGCATTTTGGGGTATGACGATTCATTCGATATAAAGCCGATTGCCGAGTATATTGCCAAAAAAGCCTGGGGAAAAGTGGCGGGGTATTTTCCTACGCTTGCCGCAATATCCAAAGTGATCAACACGGCGCAGAGCACGGTAGACTTGATTGTGGATTACATTGACAACGAACCTTATGTGCTCGAATCCAATGCGGAAGATAATATCTTTACCGAGCAGAGCAAAGCGAGTCAGCAAAACGACCCGAACGTATCCGCGCTCTCGAAGGCGGCGGCGATTTCTCCCGACGTGGAAAACGAGTTTTTTGTGTATGACTATGCGGAAGCAAAATTTTTGTTGCACGATACGTGCGCGGAAACCCATTGTTATTTGGTGGCAAAATACGATATAGTGAAAAAAGAACATGACGGGGAATTAAAAACATTGAATATTTCTACCCGTGTTGTGGCAGACGAACGGGTGCTGTTTGAAAAAACAGACGAAGCGCACGAAGGGGAAAACGCAGGCTACAACCGCAGCCCGAGCAGCGAGCAGGTGTTTGCCTTCACGCCCGATAAAACGGGACAGTATACGATTTCCGTTTCGGACGGACTTGTTAAATATAGCGAAACAGAAATCGGGAATGCGGAATATACGGAAAGCAAAATTTTGGCTAAATTTATTGCCGGAACAACCTATTATATAGCGGTAACGGGAGTGACTACGCGAAAGTATACGTTAAACGTTGACTTTACGCCGCAAGAACTCACGCAGGGCACGCATACGATTTCCATACCTGATTCCGACCCCGTATATTATTCGTTACATACCGACGTGCCCCAAGCGCTCAATCTTGCGTTGAACGGGGCGCAAGATGTTGTTGTTTCGTTATATAAGCACGAACAGTTAATAGGTACTCTTGCCAAAGATACTATGCAAGGATTTATCATAGACGGCGACGTGCTGGTGAAAATAGAAAACCTTTCGGGCGGGGCAAATTCATGCACGCTAAAAGCGGAATGGGCACCCGAATTAGACGTAAATGCGCCATATATAGTTTCAAAGTTTACCAACGCGTATTTTAGCGTTGTGCCTACGTGGAGCGCTACCTATTTGTTAGAAATAGAAAGCGGCATGCTTACGGCAAACGTGCGGCTATACGACGATACGCTTACCGAACTTATGCAGTACGATTCCAATTCGCCGTCGTTTGCGCTTGCCGAAAACAAGCAATACTACGTAAAAATAGAATACGGTAGCGTTTACACGGTAAACATGCGCGCCACACTGAAATTGTTGCCCGACACGTTAACGCTCAATCAACAGGAAATCGAGCAAACCACACAAAAGCACATGTATCTTTCGGCGGCGGTAAACTGCGAAGGGTATTACATATTGCAAGGCAACGGATTGGATATTACGGTATTCGATACGAACTTACAACCCATTTCGCAACCGCATAACGGCGGTGCGCGGGCGTATTTGGAACAAGGCAAGCGGTATTACATTCAAACCGAAGGCGGTGCGGGCAGTTACACGTTTACGGCAAACGTAGAGAGCACCACGCAACTTTCGGGCACGCTCAACGATAAAGGCAATATACTCATACAATTCTGCCCCAAAGTTTCGGCGCAGTATCAAGTGACGGGCGTAGCAACCTATGCTTGGTACACAACAAATCTTGTGCAAACAAGCACATTGCAAGCGGGCAATCTATATTACGCTCGGATAGAGGGGGTGCCAAACGCGGCGTATTCGATTGCCATTGAACTGATTGCGTCACAGCTGTATGCGGGGAGACTATACGGCGTAGGGTCAAACGGGCTGTATAAACTGGATATCGGGGCAAACGCGCATATTCGCACGTATTGTACAAGTGGCGTTTCAAGTGAATTCCGACTCTGCGACGAAACGCTCGCCGAAGTGAAACGTGGAACGGCGGATAGTGCGCCGCAATATCTCGATTTGCCGCAGGGCACGTATTATCTGTATGTGAACATAAGCGGTGGTACCTCGGTGATGTTTGAGCTGATTGACGATACGACGCCACAGTCGATTATTGTTTGCGGTGTTCCGGCAAGATTCGAGTTGGGGAATACGCCCGAATATTATACCTTTGCATGTAAAAGGTCGGGTACGTATTGGTTACGGTTTACCGCAGTAGAATTTGAATACAATTTGTCTGTAATCGAAGCAAATTCGTCGCGGACGGTGCAAGTGTCGGAACCTACGTCCAAAGCATTGGAGGGCGATGCATTTACAATACGAGTTGCTTATTCTATGGAACTACTTGCGGGAGAAACGTATGTGTTAAGCATTTCAACAAATTTCAAAAAAGTGACAGGCTCGCTTGTGTTCGGGTTTCCCGCGCGGTTGCAACAGTTACGTTTGGGGGATATTCCGCTTAATATAGAACCGAATTCTGTGCAAGAAATCAACGTGGCAATGGGAAAATCATATGAATTTACCTGGGCATATAATCAAGGCGTGACTTTGGATGATTTTAATTGGAATATCCAAAATGGTAGTAATCCGAATGAGATTTTGACGAAAGATAACAATACTTTGCGCGTCGGTTTTGACCCCGAGCAATACAATAAGAAAGCAAGTATCATGTACAAAGATGACGTTTATACCTTTACGCTTGTTATGGTGCTCAAATATCCCGTGCAGGCAACCATCGCATTGGATGCCGACTATCGGTTGACCGTTGGGTTACAGGACGAAACGGGTGCGCCTTTTAAGGATACCGAAGTGGTGCAAAAAACAGGGTTAAAGAAACAAGACGGAACTTTGCTAAAAGAGTTTACAAGCAACTATATCGATACTGCAACGTGGCTGATATTCGAGTCTATGAACATGTACGCCGTTGTAAATTTATTTGTAGACGGCAGAGAGTATACATATACTACCGACACGATTACATATCCCGTTCACATAACAAGCATGGCAAACTATAATCAAAGCCAATATGATAAAATACGCAGGCTTGTGCTTGACGCCCGAAAAGAGAGCGGGGCACTGAATAAAAGCATAGAAATTCCCCAAAGCGTTACGCATTTGTTTGTTTTGGGCAAATCGACAACCACATATAAAGGGCTTTATTTGGATTTACGCAACGTTACCTACTTGTATATGGAAAACTTTACAGCGGAAAATTCGGCTATTCGTATGCGAGCAGATTCAACGCAGTTTATCTGTTCGGGTGAAGTTTCTATCAGTACCCAAGTACACGACGAAGTGATATATGCAAGAAATCTTTCTATTTATATAGGAAAGAGTTTGAAAATTCTTGCGCAAAAGAGAGCTGTGGGAGATAGAAAGCAAGGAATCATAGGATTATCGTGTAGTGCGTTAACTGTCGACGGCAAAAGCGGTAGTTCCATTACCGTACGCGGCGGCGACGGTGGCGATGGGGTCGGGTCAAGCGAAAAAGGCGGCGATGGCGGTTACGGCATTGTATGTTATTCTATGATGTTATCCAATTGTTCGTATACATTTATGGGCGGTAACGGCGGATTGGGCGGCAACGGCGCTAACGGTGCCAATAGTTCGGTTTCTACGGGTGGCGCGGGCGTTACAGGCGGATTGGGCGGCAACGGCGCATCGCAGATTGTGGCAACAATGTACGCGCTCGGTATACACGAAACGCCCATGGGGAGTCGGGGCGGCGACGGCGGCAACGGAGGCGCAGGCGGCAACGGTGCAAACGGCACGAGTTCCGATTTGAACGGAAAAGACGGCGGACGCGGTGGCAACGGTGGTGACGGCGGAATGGGTGCAAGGTATATTCAGGCAAGTAACTTTAATACGGCTTTTGCCTCGGACGGACGACAGGGCAACGGCGGACGCGGCGGAAACGGCGGCAACGGTTCCAACGGTCACAACGATTCGTCTACCAGCGACAACGCATCGGCAGGCGGCAACGGCGGTAACGGCGGCGCGGGCGGCATTGGATATTTGAGCGGACAAATGGGCAACGGCGGTAACGGCGGACACGGCGGTAGCGTAGGCAAATACGGAAACGGCAAAAACGGCGGACACGGCGGGCATGGATACCGTGGCGGCAACGGCGGCAACGGGTCGGCAGGGCGTATGCTCGGCAAAAACGGCGGCGACGGAGGCAACGGCGGTGACAGCATTATCAAGAGAAATGCCTGGGAGTGCGCAGAGCAAGCCGAACCCGGTAAAGGCGGCGCAGGCGGTGCAAAAGCCACGGGCGGCAAAACGGGTTCGCCCGGTAGTAACGGAACGACTAAATGGGTGGATTAAGGCACAATCACGCAAAAATCCGTAATTTCAAGCGGAAAAAGAGCTGTTCTTTTGTAGGGCGGCTCTTTTTTTGTGCGCTTTTGCGTCAATCGCAAAGGGGGAGTATTCTATGGATTTTATGGTAAAATTTTCGGTGCGGATTACAAAAAACGGAAGGAACGTGAAAAAATCAACATTTTTCTCTACTCAAACACTTGCATGCTCGTGTGAATCGTATTATACTATATAAGTATAGGTGTCTGCATACATAGTATTACGGAAGAAAAGGAGGGCGACATATGCAATTTATGCGAAAATACGGCGCAAAAATGTTTTTTGCCATTGCGTGCCTTCTTTTTGTTGCGTCGCTCGCGTTTTCGGCTTTTTCGTTGGCGCGGTACGTAACGGATTCGGAACACAACAACGGGGCGGGCGCCGCCGCAATCGGTTGCGAATTCCGCGTGGATAACGGCGGGCTGGGCGCCTTTATCAATGCGCCGTATATGCAACAGGTGGCGGGGAACACGCGTCCCGTGCGCATGAATTCGTGGTCGGAGAGTATGCTCATCGTAACCAACAACGGGCGCGCGGGGCTTGTGTACGAATACAGTTTTGTTTTTTATATGCCGCAGGGGTTTGCCGAGTGCGCCATGTTTCAGTTGCTGGAATTGGAAGAAAACGGCGCGACGCAGGAATCTGCGCCTTCGCGGTTGCATGCGGCAAAAAAGGCGAGCAAACTCTATCATATAGAATCGGCGCCCGAAGGCAGTGCGCCCGCCGTGCGCAACATTGTGGAGGCGCAAGAAACGGCGGACGGCGTTGCGGTGGAAAACGAGTATCAGTCGCTTATTAACGAAGGCAACGAAATCGTGCTTTCCGCGTCTACCGCGGTGCTTTCCGAAGAAGAACAGCGCGGCGTGGCAAAGCGGACGTTTGCCACCTACTATCCCGCCGCGGGAACGGACACGGTAGACCGCTTTGTGTGCCCTGTGGGAATGGAACAGTCTATCGGATTCCGCTATTATCGCATGACGATAAACATAAGTCGCACGGCAAACGAGTATCGGTTGAAAGAAGGCGAATCGCAGTCCTTTTTATTGCGGCTTGTTTTGCTGAACCGTTTGGATTCCGCACTTGTGGACGTGGCGTGGAATTCGGCGGATTATTGGCAGACGGACGAAAGCGGCAACTTTACCGTGCCCAAAGCGCAACCGCAGGCGGCGGGAGATTATTTGTGCCGCTGGGCAACGGACGATAGCGGTAAGCCCGTGTTGGACGGCAGCGGCAAGCCGCAACTCGAAGCGGCGGAAAAGAATGCGGACGGAACCGTTTCGGCGTACCGAACAATCAAGGTGGGCACGTGCGTGGGCATAACGTCGCCCTGCCGCATGAGCGCGGTATTTACGCAAGTTACCGCATAATCGCAAACAAACAGAGAAAAAAAGGAAGAAGATTTTGTGAAACGGGTAGCAAACAACACAAAACGGACGATTGCGGTATCGGCAATTTTATTGGCGATAGCGCTTATGTTGCTGTCGTCTGCTTTTGCGCTTACCCATGCGAAATACGTTACCGAAATAGGCGATTCCGACAACACGCTCGACTACGAAACGCAAACGCCTTTTAACGTGGGGTCGCAACAGGAGTTGTATAACGCCATAAAAAGCGGTTACGGCTACGTGAAACTTTCGGAAGATTTGAAAGGTCCTATCATTATGACGGGCGACGCGCTCGATTTGAAGAACGACCTTACAATCGATTTGAACGGCAACGAAATCGAACGCAACAACCGCAGCAGCTTGCTCAACGTGCCCGCGGGCAAAACGTTCACCGTTATCGACACCAAAGGGGGCGGCAGACTGTATAATCCCATTGGCAGCGTGCTCACCGTTTCGGGCGGCGATTTGAACGTATACGGCGGCATGTTCGAAAGCGGACCGCGCCCCACGGAATATTACACCACGCTCAAAACCGAAAGCGAATACGTGCAGTTGGGCACGGTAACGCTTGTAGATACCAACGGCATTGCCACTTCGGCTACGGCGGAAATGCCCCGTCTTGCGGTGCGCAGTGCGTCGAGTAAGGCTCCGCACAGCGGCAATATTTATTTCGACGTGCCGTTTGCGTCCGGTTCTACCGAATACATCAAGCGCGACACCTATTGTTACGTGGTAGTCAGCGGCGAAACGGACGACGATTTTGCCACGTTCGACGTGTCGGCGGCAAGTTTTGCGTACACCTATTACGTAGACGGCAGCGGCGTGCCCTGCGAAAGCACGCAATCGGACGCGCGGCAAGCCATGTTGTTCGGCTACGAGAACGATATTTATTATTCGTCGGAGCGGACGGAGAGCGGCAAAACCATTCCCGCGCCCAACTATGCCGCGGTTTCGATGATGAGCGGCAATCTGAATATAAACGTAACCGACGCGGGGGAGGGTGCTCTAACCAAAAGCCGTACCGCGGGTAGCTTTTATTCGTATTTCGGAACCTGGCACACCTCGTGCTTTTATATAACGGGCGGGACGATGCGCGTGAGCACGTCGGGCGAACTTGCCACCGTGAATCCCGCCGAACTGCCTGCCGTTTTGGCGGGCGAAACGCGGACGAACTCGGCAAAGTACGGCGAGAGCGCCTGCATTTTGAGTACGGGCGGAACGTTGGATATTCGGAAGTTGCAGTCGGCAACGTCGTATAACGGCAGCGTGATTTCGTTGAGCGACGGCGAAATTATCATGCGCGACGCCAACATCAACAAGTACGCCACGATTTCGCACGCCGACAGTCCGTTCGACGTTATGGAAATACCGTCTACCGACCCGAATACCAGCACTGCCACCGAATTTCCCGCAGGTAGGCAGTACCGCGACGCCGCAATCTTCCTCAACGGCGGTGCGCTCACGCTTACGGGGTCGGATACGGGAACGCGTAATAAGAGCGTAAACGTTACGGTGCACAAGAATATAGAGGAAGGCAAGGCGCATTATGCCGCGAATTTAGGGGAAATCACGGGCGCGAGCGGAGAAGTTTTTCAGACTACGTTCGGCATTCTTTCGCGTGGCAGAAGCGGTTCGCAGGTGCGCAGCAGCATGATTGCCGATAATATCGCAATCGACATGGAAGGGGCGCATTCGTTCGGCGTATTCGGCACGCGCGGCGATATTACGCTCTCGGACGGAAGTATAACGCTTGACAGCGACAGCTACACCTACGGTATTTACGCCGTCAACAAGACCGAGACGGCGGGGCGTGCGGTGCGGATTACGCTTAATAACACGTCTATTTATTTGGGCGTCGAACATACCTACGAAGGCGAAACGCCCGCAAACAGCGAATGGATTGACGCAAGCGGCAACGCCGTTTCGGCAGGTTCTGCGGGCGCCATGCGGGCGGCGTCGATAGGCGTGGCGCTCGATTCGTCCGAATTTAAGGGCGGCGCCGTGATTATGAACAATTCGCACGTCTATTCGTAGGAAATGGGCGTTGCCGTGAACGGCGGTTCGCTCACGTTCGGAAACGGCGGTTCGATTGCGGCGTATAACGCGTCGGCAATCAGTTTGAGCGGCGGCACCATCGGTTTTGACGATAACGAAGAAACGGCGGCAACCGAAGAATACACAATCGATTGCGTGATTAACCGTAAGGGTACGGGCGTAACGAACTCTTGTTCGGCGAACGCCGCGCAAGCTACGGCGGCGGGCACGCACCAGTACGATATGTATTTGCCCTGGCAGAGCGAGGTTGCGGGGCAGACCGTTACGCGCTACGAAAACGAAAACGGAATCTGCGTGGTGGGCGGCTCGCTTACCGCAACGGGCAAACTGAATATCCGTTTTCGCGGGCTTTATAACAATTACAATCAATATTCCGCCATAGGCACAGGGGGCACGTATTATAATCACGATAAATTGGTGGTTAAGAGTTTTGCCGTTGCCTGCATAGAATCGGAGCTGGGCAAAGACGAAGAAGAAGGCGCGAACATTTTTATAAAACACGCAAACATTACTTCGCAGGTGGGCGGCGGCGTAAAAGTGCAGGGCGGAACGGTTACGTTGGGCGATGAAAATACGACGCGTGAAGAGATTTCGGTACAGACTACGGGCGCCGTGCATTATAATACGGCATATTATGCTTGGAGCGGTGAAGCAGGCAACCCTTGGCAGTTTTATCCCAGTTTGAGCGGCGGGTATGCCGTTGTGGCGCGAAGCGGTAATATCCATATTTACAACGGTGAATATACGGCGATGTTTGGCGACGGAGTTGCCGCCACAAGCGACGCAAACCGCAAAACGGTTGTCCATATTTATAACGGAAAGTTTACGGGCAATCTTACGCATACGCAAACGCCGTCGGATAATGAAATGCAGTCGTCGGGTCCCGCATGCTTTTACGGCTTGAAAGTGTTCGGAGAGTCGGATATAAGAATCTATAACGGCGAGTTCGACGGGAAAAACGGCGGCGCGATTGTGCGCGGCGTAGATTCGGGGCACCGCGCAAACGTTTGGATTTATGCGGGCATTTTCGGCGCACGGGTGGAAACGGAAAATTCGGAAGTAGGACAAGACGGTTTTAACGTATATGATTACAGCACCGTTTATTTCGGCGCATATACGGACGAGGAATTGAACGCGCACGGCTACGATACGCTTCAAAAGCGACAGAGCGCCATACAGGTGCGCGCCACGCTGTTCCCCATAGCCGCCAATCCGTTAGTGCCGATAGTCGATTGGAGATACGATACCGACATTAAAATCTACGTGTATTACGGGCGGTATTTTATCCGCAGACCGTATACGACGCGCAAATCGCTTTCCATAGGTTCGGTACTTGCGGGAATGAAAAATACCGACTTCTTTATATACGGCTACGGCACCAACGTGTTTGCACAGAACAGAGGGAACGATTGGGAAGTAACACGAATCCGTTGGAACAGCACGACGTCTGTTCCGTCCACGCATAATTCACATCTTGCCACGACCAAAAATCAAGTGTATTATTCTGCAATAGACGAGCCGACAACCAATTTGGTGACCAGAGAGCACGTTCCCAATAGTTTTTAGCCGAAAAATCTCGGTATGCCGCGGCGCCGACGCCGACAGCATGCCGCTTACATAACACCCCAAAAATTTTCTGTAAAGGAGAAAGAAAAATGGAAGAAAAAAAGACCCGCAGCAATAAGAAGATTTTCGTTATTGCCGCAATACTCGTGCTTTTGGCACTCATCTTGTGCTTCGGCGGCACCACGTTTGCCAAGTACATCACCGAAAAGAAGATGCCCGCACAAAACGCCACCGCCGCAAAGTGGGGATTCGTTGTTAGTGCGAATACGGGCGACCTGTTTTCCGATAAATACAATGCGGGCGTAAAAGCAACGGATGCTACCGTAGACGTACAAGCGAGTGCGAGCGCCAAGGTGGTTGCTCCGGGAACGAGCGGCTCTGTGACGTTTACCATTAAAGGTTCCGCCGAAGTGAAAGCGAAAGTTGCTATTTCGATAAAAGACGGCTATACCGATATATCGTTGACGGGAACGGGAGAAGGCGCTACTCCATACTATCCCGTTAAATGGACGCTTGTCAAAAAAGGAACTCCCACAGATACCACATTGGTGGATAAAGGAACGTTGAAAGACCTTGCCGATAAGCTCAAAACCCTGAACACGGATATTGAAGTGGGTACGTCGGTAAACGACGAATACACGCTTACCTGGGAATGGGTTTTCGAAGACAAAACCGCGAGCAAAGATAGGGAAGATACCCTTCTCGGCTATGCGGCAAACGGCGCAACAACCGACGAAAATGCGGTAATAAAAGTAGAAGCAACCGACGCGGACAAAGGAATTTATACCGTTACCGATAAGAGCGATGCGGAAAATCCCGTAACCTATACGGCGAAAACCAAACTTTCGTTCGAGCTTTCCATTGCGGTGGTTCAGGTGCAGAACGAAGCGACCACCCCTACGCCGGGAACCTAAAAGCGAAATCGCGTGTACCCGTCCGATTTTTTCCCTGTGCGGGAAGAAGTCGGGCGGGCGGCACGTTCGTTTTGCAAAAGCAAAGTGAGCGGAAGAAAATTGACAAAAACGTGTGAATACAATCCGTATCTTACCGAACGGGAATTTTCCCCGAAAGATACGTTTCGCCGCGAGCGGAAATCCCGCGTACTGTACGACGCCCAAGAGAAGATACTGGGCAGTGTGTCGGATAGCGCGGTTTGCGATTTATATGGCAATCAAGTTGCCCGTCGGCAGTCGCAACAAACCCGCGAAGGCGAGAACAAAAAGAAAATCCGTGTAACGGAATACGTTTCCGATACGCGTGCTTTTCGTTTGGTGGGCGACAAACTGTATGCGGTTTCGCCCGATTCGGAAGAAGAATGGATAGGGTGGCTCAAAACAAGGCAACGCGACCCCGTTCACATTGTTATGTTAAGCGCGCTTGCGGTGATTTTGGCGATTACGATTATTTTGTTGGCGCTCATCGGGTTGCCGTACGGCGACAGAGAACGCCCCGTAATCGATATTGCCGACAGCGGAGGCAGTTGGGAGGCGCAAGGCACCGTGGCGGTATTCCCGCGCTCGTTAAAGCCGGGCAGTTCGGGAAACTACGAATTTATTCTCAACAACCCGCACGATGCGGCAATGGACTATACGTTTTCGCTCGAACCGCTGTATAACGGAGAGAAAATCGACTATTTCCCGCTTACGTTCCGTTTGCGCATGAACAACGTGTTGCTCGAATCGGAAGAGTGGAAAACGGTCGACGAATTGAAATTCGACCAAATGACAATCTGGAATCGTTCGACGCAGGTATTTACGTTGGAATGGCGTTGGGCGTTTGAAAACGGAAACGACGACGGTGACACGTTTATCGGAGCGGACGGCGGAAAGATTTCGCTTGTTCTCCGTGTGACGGCGCAAGCGAGGTGAACGATATGAAAGAAGAACAAACGCGCATTGCGGAACCCGTTGCCGCGCCCGAAGAGTTGCTTTCGCAACCCGAACGGGAAAGCGATTCCGCGGTTGCCGAAGAAACGTTGCCCGCAAAGGACGAAGGCAAAAAAGCGTGGACGGCAAAACGCATTACGGGAATCGTATTTTTGAGTCTGGGACTCGCCGTCGTGCTCTTTCTGCTTTTTGTGGCAGTGGTGCTTGCGGTGGATAAATTCGTGAAAAAGTCGCCCGTGCCTTCCTTTTTCGGACATGCCACGCTCATCGTTACAACGGGGAGTATGGCGGGCACCATAGAAGAAGGCGACATGATTGCCATATCCAAAGCGGACGACTACAAAATCGGCGATATCGTCACGTTTTTGGCGGCGGGTGACACCACGCCCACCACGCACCGCATTATCCGCGTGCAAGACGGCAAATACTACACCAAAGGGGACGCGAACAACGCAGAAGATACGCACCCCATTGAAAAAAGCGAGATTGTGGGAAAGGTAACCCGCGTGATTCCGCACGTGGGGCTGTTTTTCCGTTGGCTTAAAGAAGACTTCGGCTGGATGTATCTTGTGGCGTGCGGTATCGTGATTGTTGCGGGGGTCATGCTGTTGCGCAGACTTCCCGCCGAAAAAAAGGAGTAGCGCCATGGCGGCAGATGTAGCATACAATATGATTGTCGCCGCGGAGTGGGGAATCGGAATCAAGATTGCGTTGATTGCGATTGTTTCGGCTACGCTCGTTGCCGTTGCGGTGTTGCTTGTTTTGGAGGCGGTAGGCAAACGTTCCGCCGCGCCGCAGTCGGTGCGCACGGTTGTGCGCGAAAAAGAGAGCGTACCGCAGGCAATTCTTGCGGCGGACGACGAACCCGCGCCCGCCGTGGAAGAAACGGAAGAAATTTCGGCGCATGCCGAATCGGTGGAACTTACCGAAGGCGCTCTTTTGGTAGACGACCGCGACGACGGCGACCGCGGCACCATGATTGTGGACGGCGTGTTTGTAAAAGTACGGTACAACCGCAGTTTCCGCGCCAAACTGATTCAGTCGGACGACACCTTAAAGGGGTGGTACAGCGAACTGCGCAACGAGTTGTTGCGCTACGGCTTAAAACGACGCACGAGTTGGGCAAACGAGTCGTGGTACAATGGGCGTACTACGTATGCGAAATTTGCCATACGCGGCAAAACGCTTTCGTTCTATCTGGCGCTCGACCCGCAAAAGTATAAAAATACCAAATACACGTTCCGCGACGCGGGCAAAACGGCAAGATACAAAGACGTTCCCATGCAATGCAAGTGTAAGTCTGCCCGCTCGGTGCGGTGGGTAAAAGAGCTGCTTGCCGCGCTTGCCGCCGAGCGCAAACGCAAGCGTGCCGAACTGCCCGAAGAAAACTTCCGACCCGACTACCGCGACACGGCGTCGCTCGTGCGCGATACGTACATCAAATTGTATTACGTTGCCGACACAAAGGTAAGCAAACAGCAATTCGACGAAGCCGCCGCCGCCGACCTGAAAACACGCGATAAAACGCCGCGCGATTTTCTTACCAAACTCATGCGTGCCGACGGCGAAACAAAGGCGCATTACAGCGCAATCAAGAACGAACTGTTGCGCTACGGCATGAAGTCGCGCGTGAGTACGGGAAACGAGTCGTGGTACAATGGGCGCACTACGTATGCGAAATTTGCCATACGCGGTAAAACGCTGTCGCTCTATCTGGCGCTCGACCCCAAAGAGTTTGAAGGCACAAAGTACAATTTCAGCAACATGAGCGACGTGGGCAAGTACGAAACGGTGCCCATGCGCATGAAACTCAAATCCGACCGCTCGGTGCGGTGGGTGAAAGAGTTGCTTGCCACGCTTGCCGAAAAGAAAGGGTGGCAACGCACGGAGAGAAGGGAAGAAGACTTTCGCTACGTGGAACGCAAACATTAAGCAGGGAAGGACTGCGCCAATTCTTGCGAGTATGAAGGGATTATAAAAAGGAATCTTTGCGGACATGTGCCGTAAAAAAAACCACCGCCGAGCGCGTATCGCTCAAACGGTGGTTTTGTTTTTGGATTCTAACGGCTTGCGTTCGGGCGCGGGGGATAGGTGCGCCGCAAACGTGACAGACCGACGTTTTTAGTACATGCCGCCCATTCCGCCGCCTGCGGGCGCCGCGGGTTCGGGCTCGGGCAAATCGGCAACCACGCTCTCGGTGGTAAGGAAGGTAGCCGCCACGCTCGCCGCGTTCTGCAATGCCGAGCGCGTCACCTTGGTGGGGTCGATAATGCCTTTTGCCACAACGTCGCCGTATTCGTCTTTGAGTGCGTCGTAGCCGTAGTTTGCTTTCTTGGAGGAAAGAATGGTGTTTACCACCACGCCGCCGTCTACGCCCGCATTTTGGGCAATCTGGCGGATAGGTTCTTCCAACGCTTTGAGCACGATGTTTGCGCCCGTCTTTTCGTCGCCCGTAAGAGCGGCAACGTGTTTATTGATAGCGGGCACTGCGCCGAGCAGGGCAACGCCGCCGCCGGGCACCATGCCTTCTTCCACAGCCGCACGGGTAGCCGCCAAAGCGTCTTCGATGCGGAGTTTCTTTTCTTTCATTTCCACTTCGGTAGCCGCGCCTACGTTAATCACCGCAACGCCGCCCGCAAGTTTTGCAAGCCGTTCGGCGAGTTTTTCTTTGTCGTAGTCGGAAGTGCTCACGTCCATCTGCGCGCGAATGGATTTGATACGCGCTTTGATTTCGTCTGCCTTGCCGTTGCCTTCCACGATGGTGGTGTTCTCTTTATCCACTTTCACCTGCTTGGCTTTGCCGAGCATATTGAGTGTAACGTCTTTGAATTCCAGGCCCGTTTCTTCGCTGATAACGGTGCCGCCGGTGAGAACGGCGATGTCTTTGAGCATTTCTTTTCTGCGGTCGCCGAATCCGGGCGCTTTAACAGCCACGCAGTTAAACGTGCCGCGCAACTTGTTCACCACCAAAGTGGCAAGCGGTTCGCTCTCGATGTCGTCGGCAATAATCAAAAGTTTTGCGCCCTGATTGACAATCTGTTCGAGCACGGGCAGAATTTCCTGAATGGTGCTGATTTTGCGGTCGGTGATGAGAATCATCGGATTTTCGAGAATGGCTTCCATTTTGTCTTGGTCGGTTACCATGTATGCCGACGCATAGCCGCGGTCGAACTGCATGCCTTCCACAATGGAAAGATTGGTTTCCATGGTCTTGCTTTCTTCCACGGTAATCACGCCGTCTTTGCCCACTTTTTGCATGGCTTCGGCAATGAGCGTGCCCACCGTTTCGTCGCTAGCCGAAATGCTGGCAACCTGTTTGATTTCTTTTTCCGATTCCACCGTTTTGGAAATGGATTTTAAGTAATCTACGGCAACCGCGGTAGCCGACGCGATTCCTTTTTTCAGAATCATGGGGTTGGCGCCCGCCGCTACGTTTTTAAGCCCTTCGCGAATGATAGCCTGCGCGAGCACGCACGCGGTAGTGGTGCCGTCGCCCGCTACGTCGTTGGTTTTGGTGCTTACTTCTTTTACAAGCTGTGCGCCCATATTTTCAAACGCGTCTTCCAGTTCGATTTCTTTGGCAATGGTTACGCCGTCGTTGGTAATAAGCGGCGCGCCGTATTTTTTGCCGAGCACCACGTTTCTGCCCTTGGGTCCGAGCGTGATTTTCACGGTGTTTGCCAATGCGTTCACGCCCGCTTCGAGCGCTTTGCGGGCTTCTTCGCCCGTTTTGATTTGTTTAGCCATATTGATGTATTCCTCCGATTATTTTTCTACCACGGCAAGCACGTCGCTCTGACGCATAATCGTAACGTCTTTGCCGTCGATTTTGAATTCACTGCCGGCGTATTTGGAGTAGAGCACCTTGTCGCCGACTTTCAGTTCCATAACAACTTCTTTGCCGTCTACGTTTCCGCCCGGTCCTACGGCGATGACTTTCGCCATCTGCGGCTTTTCCTGGTCTTTCGCCAAGAGCACGATGCCGCTTTTGGTCTTTTCTTCGGTGTCAACCGGCTCGATTACGATACGGTCGAACAAAGGTCTGATTTTCATGAGATATATGTCCTCCTGATATAAATTATTAACATTGAACCGATAAATATAATAGCGTAAAATGATTAAATTGGCAAGTGTTTACAGCACTCTTTGTAAATTTTTGTGTTACGCTTTGACTTTCTTTGACCTTTGACCTTATTATACCGCCCCAAAATATATTTGTCAAGAACTTTTACAAAGTTTTTCAAAATATTTCCAAAGAAAAAAAGAATTTTCGGAAACGGGGCATAACCGATTGAGAGTGGGAAAAAGCGGTTTCTGCCTTGGTTGCCAACGGGAAAGGAAAATATGCTTTTTACGGCAAGTGCTGCGATTTGCTTGCGCCGCACTCGGCAAATGGTATATACTATATAATAAAGAAAAAGAATACGAAAAAACGAAACACACGGAGAATCGGAATATGGACGAAAAATGGGACAAGCGGTTCATGGACGTGGCGGATTTGGTTGCCACGTGGTCGAGCTGTTTTCAGGAGAACAGGCAAGTGGGCGCCGTGATTGCGCGCAATAAGCGCATTCTCACTACGGGATACAACGGTGCGAGCAGCGGGGTAAAAAGTTGCAAGGAGCGGGGCGTATGCTTGCGGCGCGAACTGAATATTCCGTCGGGCACGCGTCACGAAGTGTGCTACGCCACGCATGCCGAGCAAAACGCCATTATTCAGGCGGCGCGCATGGGATTGAGCGTGGAAGGCGCCACGCTGTACTGCACGCACCAACCGTGCGTAATTTGTGCCAAAATGATTATCAACAGCGGAATCACGCGCATTGTGTACCGCGAAGGATACCCCGACGAATTTTCGTTGCAACTGCTTGCCGAGGCGGGCGTTTCCATCGAGCGATTCGGGGAATAGGAAGGGAGTGGATTTTCGACGCAATCCGACGAAAAACGACAACAAAAAAGGGCGATACGCTCGCCCGTGATTGTGATTGTTTTACGAAACGCCGCTTGTCGGCGTGCCGCATAAACGGAATAAGCGAATTCAGCGCGACGGTTTTTCTTCCGGATGCGCTTTTCTTTCTTTATAATCCATGAGCGCCTTGGCAAGTTGGTCGGGGCAAGACGTGCGGTCGCGGCAGATGATTCCGCCTAATTTTTCAATCAGCACGTTGATGTTTTGCCCTACGGCGAGTTTGGCGATTCCTTGCAAATTGCCGCTGCACCCGTTTACGAATTTTACGCTGGTGAGAATTTCGTTGTCGTCCACTTCAAATATAATCTGACGGCAGCAGGTTTTTTGCGTTCTGTACGATTCCATTTGTTTCTCCTTGTTGCCTTGCGGCACAATGCTTATTTCTTACTTATAGGTTAGTCCACTAACTGTTCGTGCAGGGAATAAAAGATTTGCGCGGCTTTTTCTTCCCATTTATTATACACCAGTTTGGCGATATGACGGTTGGATACGTTCAACTTAATTTCCAACATGGTTTGCGCGGGGTCCATAATTTTGAGTTGCACCGTATAGCTGCCGTCCGCGTTTTTATAGTAATTGCGGAAGTATTCCTGCTTGCGGCGAAAACTCATGCGGTGTTCTTTCACGTATTCGGTGATTTCGGCGCGCAGGGAAGAGGGGATACGGGTGTAAAAGTGGGATAAACACATTCTGCCGTCGGGCGTGATATTATAGTAGATTTTGTTTTCGTGTACCGATTGGTAAATAAAACCCGTTTCGAGCAGTTGCGCAATGGTTTCTTTGCATTCCATCCAGGGAATCCAGGAGTTGCTGGAAGAGCATATGTTCAAAACGGTTTCCTCCATAATGGGGAAATCCATTTTGTCGAAAACGAACAACATAATAAGTTTATTGATTGTCGTATTCCCCGACAGCTCCATATCCTTCCCTCTCGCCGTGCCTTCCGTTCGCGGCGAATTACATGCGGTCTATACAGTATAACATAAATACAAAAAAAAAACAACCCCTTTTTCTACAATTTCCTTCATTTTTTATCGATTTTTTTCGTCAAAATATTTGCATATCCCGATTACGGTATGCTATACTGTGTGCATGACTACGAAAAGACTGGTGCGTATTGCTTTTTTCACTATGCTCACGATAGTCGGCGGACTGGTTCGCATTCCCGTTCCGTTTACGCCAATAAGTTTTACGTTGCAGACGTTTTTCGTAGCGGTGTCGGGACTCATACTGGGCGGGAAAGACGGGGCGTTTGCGCAACTTGCCTATTTGGCGCTCGGATTGATAGGGTTGCCTGTGTTTACGGCGGGCGGCGGGTTCGATTACGTGCTCAAACCGTCGTTCGGATATATTTTGAGTTTTCCGTTGCAAGCGTTTTTAACGGGATTTTCGGTTTCCAAACAAAAAAAGCTCAACGTGATTAAATTGTTTTTATGCACCTTTTCGGGCGTGTTGGTGAATTATGCGATAGGTATTGCGTATCAGGTAATGATTTTGATTTGGTACACCCACAGCACCGTTGCCGCCGCGTTTGCCACCGTGCCGAGCGTACTACTCATGCTTATCAAAGATTTTATACTCGTTTGGCTGTTGTGTTTGCTGTATCCCCGCATGATGAAGATGATTGGGCGATTGGACGAACAGAATAAGCCCGTGTCAAACGGCATGCCGTCCGGTATTCCGCGCGAACCGCAGGAAGACCCCGACGAGAAAAAAGAGAAAAAGGAAAAAGAAGGCGTAGAGCCGCCGCGCGAACCCGTGCCCGAACCCGCAGGTATAATAAGTCGCTCATAATAAGTAAGAAAAATACTCGTAGTACAAGAAATAAAAGATACAAAAAGCCGACGGAGTTTGTTTCCGTCGGCTTTTACGTGTTTTTCGTTTGATTGCCCGTAGGATAGCTTTTTAGGCTTTTCCGTTGCAACCGAGCACGTTCACAAGTTTATGTTTTACGCACTGTTTCACCATTTCGCGCGCGTCGCCCAAATACTGGCGCGGGTCGAAGTGGGCGGGGTTCTCGGTCATGTGCTTGCGGATTGCCGCCGTGCATGCCATGCGAAGGTCGGAATCGATGTTGATTTTGCACACCGCCATGCTTGCCGCCTTGCGGAGCATATCTTCGGGCACGCCCTTGGCGCCCGGCATAGAGCCGCCGTTCGCCTGAATAATCTGCACGTATTCGGGAAGTACGCTGCTTGCGCCGTGCAACACAATGGGGAACTTTGGAAGGCGTTTTGCCACTTCGTCTAAAATATCGAAACGCAATTTTGCGTCGCCCTTGAACTTAAAGGCGCCGTGGCTCGTGCCGATGGCAATGGCAAGACTGTCCACGCCCGTTTTGGAAACGAATTCTTCCACTTGGTCGGGGTCGGTGTAGCATGCGTTGGCGGCGGATACGTTTACGTCGTCCTCGATACCCGCAAGACGCCCCAGTTCGGCTTCTACCACCACGCCGCGGTCGTGCGCGTATTTTACCACTTGCGAAGTGATTTTGATGTTTTCGGCAAACGCATAATGGCTCGCGTCAATCATTACCGAAGTAAACCCGTCTTCGATAGCCGACACGCACAGTTCGTAGGTATCGCCGTGGTCAAGGTGCAGGCAGATGGGCAAGCCCGAATCTTCCACCGCCGCTTCTACCAGCTTTTTCAGGTAACGGGGGTTGGCGTATTTGCGCGCGCCCGAACTCACTTGCAGAATAAGGGGAGCATGCTCCTCTTTGCCCGCTTCCACGATTCCCTGAATCATTTCCATGTTGTTCACGTTGAAAGCACCGATGGCGTAGCCGCCTTCATACGCTTTGCGGAACATTTCCTTTGTTGTAACTAATGGCATAGAATCCCTCCGATATTTATTGTACCGACACAATTATACTATATGCAGTCCGTTTTGACAAGCAATTTCGCACAAGCAATTTCGTACAAATAAATTGACTTTTTTCTCCTGCGGCTATATAATAATAAAGAAAAAGAAATCGAAAAATCGGCAGGGAGAGTAAAAAAACATGTTGGACCCCAGAGTGGAAAAATTGGCGTATAATCTCGTGAACTATTCGGTTCGCGTGAAAAAAGGGGACAAGGTTCTCATAGAGGCGTTTGAAACGGACAGTGAAATCATTACGCAGTTGGTGCAAAAGGTATTTGCCGCCGGCGGGCAACCGTTTGTGGAAATTCGCAACAACAAGGTGCAACGCGCCGTTTTGGCGGGCGGTAGCGAAGAATACTTCCGCAACCTTTGCAAGTACGATATTTACCGCATGCAAGATATGGATTGCTATATCGGCGTGCGCGGAACGCACAACTCGTTTGAAACGAGCGACGTGCCGCCCGAACAAACCGAAAAATATTCGGTGTTGTACGGTCATCCCGTGCACCACGAAACGCGCGTGGCAAAAACGCGTTGGGTGGTGCTTCGGTATCCCAACGATTCCATGGCGCAACTGGCGGGCATGCCCACCGAAAAATTCGAAGATTTCTATTTTAACGTGTGCAATCTCGATTATTCCAAAATGGATAAAGCCATGGATTCGCTCAAAGCGCTCATGGATAAAACCGACAAAGTGCGTCTTGTGGCAAAAGATACCGATTTGACGTTTTCCATTAAGGGAATCGGCGCCGTAAAGTGCGCGGGTGAAATGAACATTCCCGACGGCGAAGTGTATACCGCGCCCGTGCGCAACAGTGTGAACGGCGTCATTCATTACAACGCGCCCAGTATTCAGAACGGCACCAAATACGAAGACGTGCGGCTCACGTTCAAAAACGGCAAAATCGTGGACGCCACGAGCAACCACACGCAAAAGTGCAATGCGATTTTCGATACCGACGAAGGCGCGCGCTATGTGGGCGAATTTGCTATCGGCGTCAATCCGTACGTCACCCGCCCGATGGGAGATATTCTGTTCGACGAAAAGATATCGGGGTCTATTCATTTTACGCCCGGCGCTTGCTACGACGACGCGCCCAACGGCAACAATTCGGCGGTGCACTGGGATTTGGTGCTCATTCAGACGCCCGAATACGGCGGAGGCGAAATTTGGTTCGATAACGTGCTGATTCGCAAAGACGGAAGATTCGTGTTGCCCGAACTTGCCTGCTTAAATCCCGAAAATCTGAAATAAACGGGAATTGCGGCAAATTCGGTGCGTTTCGGAGAGTCGAAACGGGGAGAAAAACGTATGATAGAAGTAAAAACCATATTAAACGCCAATCTGGTGCGCAAATTCAACATGGAACAAGCAAAAAAACGCCTGTGGTTTCCCATGGCGCTCATGCTTGTTTTCGCCGTGCTCGGCATTGTGGGCATTGCGCTCAAATGGGATTTGTTTATTTCGGCGTTCCTGATAGCCGTGGGCGTGCTGTTGCCCGTTGTGTACTGGCTGACCGTGCGCATTATGCAATCGCGTATGCTGAAAAATTCGGCGCTCGTCAGCGGAGAAACCACGCAGATTTGGCGGTTTTTGGAAGACAAAATCCTTTTCAACGAATCGGGAAGATACGTGCAGGCGCGCGATACGCAGGTGCTTTACGACGCTATCTATAAGGTAACGGAGAGCGAGTCGGCGTTTTATTTGTACGTGAGCAAAATGCAGGCGTACATTATAGACGCAAAGGGCATTACAATCGGCACGCGCAGGGGATTGCATGATTTTCTGCTCGATAAGTTGGGACCCAAAAAATACAAAGCGTATAAAAAGCAATACACGAAAAAATGATAGAGCCGGCGGAAAACATCAGACTGTCGTTCGGCGCCAAATACGTAGCCGAAGATACGGCGTCGTATATTCTGTATCGGTTCGACCGTTCGGTGTTGGGCGGCAAAGCGGTGCCCGTAGAGCGGTTGGCGCGCAAGTTGGGGTTGAACGTTGCGTGCGAAACCATAACGGGCGATTGCACGCGGTTGCTGGGCGTTGTAACGTTTGAGCCGCAACGCGTGTATACACAGTCGGGAAGTTTGGATTTTACGCAACCTGCCGCCGTTGTGGAACGGGACGTAATCGACAGGGGAGAGTGCGGCTTGTATAACTTTACGTTGGCGGTGATGTGCGCGCATTTTCTGTTCGATTCGGTAAAACGTAACGTTGCCGACAGCGGACAGCTGTCGTTCGGTCTGGAATCGGTGCCGAGCGAACGCAAAAAAGAAATCGATTTGGAAACGGCGTTTTCGGAAATTGCGCGCAGCGACGAAAGCGCGGAAAGTTTTGCGCTCAAACTCGTTATGCCCAAGAACGGATTCAAGCGGCAGACGGTGGAAATCTATTCCCTGTTGGGTATCAACCGTGCCACGCTCGACCCCGAAAAACACCTGCCTTCGGTGCTTGCCACGCTTGCCGAACGGTACGTTGTGCCGCCGCTTGCCGTGTGGGCGCGCATGCGTCAACTCAATCTTCTGCAAGCATAAATTTTTCGCAAAGCCTGTCAATTCGCTTGCAAAATAGGCAAAAAAAGGTTATCATATACGTGCAACAAAAAATTTTGTTCGGAGGAATGTATAAACATGGCAAACAAAGAAGTGATTAAAGTCGGTATTAACGGCTTCGGCAGAATCGGACGTCTTGTGTTCCGTGCCTCGCTTGCGAGAAAGGATATTCAGGTTGTGGGCGTGAACGACCCTTTCCTTGACCCCGCATACGCCGCATATATGCTCAAATACGACAGCATGCACGGCAAATACGAAGGCAAAATCGAAGTAACCGACAAAGGTCTTGTGGTCGACGGGCAGGCAGTGCGTTTCTATGCCGAAAAAGACCCTTCGGCTATCGACTGGAAGGGCTGCGGCGCCGAATACATCGTGGAATCCACGGGCGTGTTCTGCACAACCGAAAAAGCGTCGGCACACTTTAACGGCGGCGCCAAAAAGGTGGTTATTTCCGCTCCCGCCAAAGATAAAGACACCCCCACGTTCGTTTGCGGCGTAAATACCGATAAATATACCAAAGACATGAAGGTTGTTTCCAATGCTTCCTGCACCACCAACTGCTTGGCTCCGCTTACCAAAGTATTGCAGGACGAATACGGCATTGTGGAAGGACTCATGACCACCGTGCACTCCACCACGGCAACGCAGAAAACGGTAGACGGACCTTCCATGAAAGACTGGCGCGGCGGCAGAGCGGCGGCGGGCAACATCATTCCGTCGTCCACAGGTGCGGCAAAGGCTTGCGCGCTCGTTATTCCCGAAGTGAAGGGTAAACTTACGGGTATGTCGTTCCGTGTTCCCACGCTCGACGTTTCGGTAGTTGACCTTACCGTAAAACTTGCCAAACCCACCACCTACGAAGATATCTGCGCCAAAATCAAAAAGGCGAGCGAAACCACGATGAAAGGCGTACTTGCCTACACCGACGAAGACGTTGTTTCGAGCGACTTCTTAACCGACCCGCACACTTCCATTTTCGACGCGAAAGCGGGTATCGCGCTCAACGAAACGTTCTACAAACTTGTTTCGTGGTACGATAACGAATGGGGCTATTCCAACAAGTGCCTTGATTTGATTGCGCATATGTATGCGGTAGACAACAAATAACATAAAAGCGGGATTATCCGAAAAAGCTCCTTTCCGTAAAACGGAAGGGAGTTTTTTTATTGGGGAACAAGTGCGGCGGCGGGGGAGGGCGGCAGAGCGATTTTCTAATCTTTTCACTTGACAGAATAAGCAATCGGTGGTATACTTACACTATAATATATAAGAAGAAAGAAGGTATCGGACAAAGGCGTCGGACAAATTTTGTTGATGCCTTTTTTTGATTCTTAACAAGGAGGCGCACCCCCGAATCCCCGAAAATTCTCATAAAAAGGCAAAAAATGCACCGTTCGGCAAACAAAATCGGCTTTGCGTTGCAAAAGATATTGCGATTGACGCCAAAGTAACCGAATAACAGCCAAAAAGAACCTGCAATCGCTTGCAATACACTCGGATTTTTGGTATAATGGTTTTAACTGCGTATCATTGCATAAAAATACACTTTGACTGCATAAAAGTCAAATCGGAGAGAACAGGGAAGCCCAAACAAGCACAACGTATGAAAAAGAGAAAAGAATATAAAGACGACGACGGGCGCACGATAGCAAATATGAACGTAGACGGTTTTCGTTGGTATGAGTCGCCCGAAAAAAAGGAACGGCGCGCGCATGTAGCCAAAAAAGTCGGAAAAGCGGAAAAGCGCTCCATGTTCGTATCGTTGGCAATCCCGCTCATCTGCTTGGCGGTAGGCGGAATTCTTGCATATTTATTCTGTTTCTACGTTTGGCTGGGGTGAATCCCGTAAAACTTTGAACACTTGCGAAGCGTTGCCGAAAATGCCGCTGCGGACAAGCACGTGCGGCAAAAATCGGAACTTCCGATACAGAGGAAATCAAATTGAAGAAAAAACTCACAATTCTAATTTTAACGCTCGTATGCGTATGCGCCCTGTGCGCGTGCGGAGATTTGCCCGACCCCGAGCGGGACGCAATCAACGACGGCGCCGTAATTAAGGTGACGCTCGATCTCGTGGGCGGCAATTCGTCGGGTAAAGACGTGCGCTACGTGCGCTTATATGAAAACACGCCCATTGCTCTTCCGTGGGATTATAATAAAGACATCAACGCCCCCACCAAAACGGGCTTTATCGTCGAAGGGTGGTACACGGGCGAGAAAGACGCCGACGGCAACGTGACGTATAAAGAAAAATGGGATTTTTCCCAAAAAGTAAACAGTGAAACACACGGAACGGAAATCACGCTGTATGCCAAGTGGCAACCGCGGTTTTATTATAACGTGCTCGATATCGAGTCGGGCGAAGCGGTGCAAAAGGTATTCTGTGCCGAAGGCGCCACATTCAATTCCTCGCGCGTTGTGCGCACAGGCTATACGCTCATTGATTATTATGCCGATGCAAACCGCAACAATAAGTGGGATTTTGCGTTCACGCATCCCGGATTCCCCGAAGGCGTAACCATTGAAACCGCAACGGAAGAAGACTATGCCGTAAACGTGTACGGATATTTCCTCGAAGGGGAATACGTTAAAGTAGTAACGGCGGAAGATTTTCTCAAATCGTCGGCGTCCAATTTCTATTTGGTGGGCGATGAAAACGGCGTGATTGATTGCTCGTCGCTCACAAACTGGACGAACAATATGTTTTTCCGAGGGAGTGTTATCGGCAACGGTGTTACCGTAAAAGGCTTAACCGTTCAGCGCAAAAATCGCACGTTCCGCGGCGTGTCCGCGTTGGGATTGTTTGCCGACGAGTTGGAGAACGCAACGATATCGGACGTAACGTTTGAAGATTGCACGCTCGAAATCGTATATACCGAGCAGGTTCGCGTAACAGGCGTAATCGGCGTAGGATTTTTAGGCGGCGTTGCAACGGGAACGAAGTTAGAAAACGTTACGTTTACCAATTGCGCCATAGATATCTCGGTTGCGCTCGATAACGGAACGCCCGTTGTATCGATTGTATACGACGAATCTCCGCTGTTGCTGTGGGGAAAACGAGAAGACGATGAAACAAACGGTAATACGGTAACAAACGTAACGGGTTCGATTGCCGTACAGTATTCGGAAAACTAATCTGAAAGAGAGGTTGAAATAGAAGTATGAAGAAAAGAGTTTGTGTAATTCTGGCAGTATTGCTCGCGTTTACATGCGGCGCATTTGCGGGATGTACCAAAAAGGAAAAACGCAATAACGAAACAGACCCCTTCCGTATGAGCATATTGCCTGTGGAAGGACTGTTCAGTCCGTTCTTTTCCACGGCGGGAACCGACAGCACGGTAACGGGCATGACCCAGCTTTCCATGTTTACCACCGATTCGGAGGCAAACATTGCGTTCGGCGACGAGTGGCCCTGCGTGGTAAAAGATTACTCGGAAATCATGCGTGATTCTACGGGAAAGGTTACTACCACGGGCGACGAAAAGGGTACCACTACGTATCAGTTCGTCATCAAAAAGGGGATTAAATTCAGCGACGGCACGCCGCTCACCATTAAAGACGTACTTTTCAACATGTACGTGTATCTTGACCCCGTATACACAGGCTCGTCTACCATGTATTCGGTGGATATTCAGGGGCTTACGTCTTACCGTTCGTTGGGCGTTACCAGTTCGGATAAAGAACAGTCGCCTATCGATACCACGGCAGACGCACGCGCCACACTGCGTATTACCAATCTGCGCAACTGGCTGACCAAAGCGGCGGGTACCGAAAGCCCCGCTATGAGCAAAGAGCAGGCGGATCAGGCGGAAGCGGACGCCAAAGAACTTGCCACGCTGTTCCGCGCCGAAATCGAAACCGACTGGGCGAGTGCGGGCGAGAGCTTGGAAAGCTATTCCAAGGAATACGACGTAACCGAACAGTGGCAGGTGTATTTGTTTACCGAAGGCGTTACGTCGGTAAAGCTGGCACAAGGCACCAATAAACCAGTGAAGAACGATGCGGGCAAATACGTAATCGACTATACGGCTATTGCGGACTCCGAATTTGCGCACGATAAAGATTCGATGATTCAGTTTGTGTACGATTATTACGGCGCCGGCAATCCCATCAGAGGATTATCGGGTAAGTTGGCGGGGCTCCTTTCCTGGGCGTCGGGTTCTACGTTGATTTCCAATATCACGGCGGAAGAACGCGGCAAAGTAATTGCCGAATACAAAGAGCAAGGCAAGAATCCTAAAACGGTTACGGGTATCACCGTTATAAAAGGGACCGATTTCCAGCCTTCCAAAGATAGCAAGCAACAAGCAGTATATTCTCCCGATTACGACGTGTTACAGGTGGTAATTAACGGTATAGACCCCAAAGCAAAATGGAACTTCGGTTTTACCGTGGCGCCCATGCACTACTATTCCAATGCCGAAATCTCCAAAAAAGGGTATACCGATAAAGACGATTATCATACCTTTAATGCACCGGGTACCGAAGGGTACGATGCGAATAAGCCGATCAGTTTCGGTTTCCCTTTGGGTGACTACACCTATTTCACCGACGTGATTCAGGGAAGAAACAAAGTGCCGATGGGCGCGGGTGTGTATCAGCCTACCGATATTAACGGCAACACCGATTTTGAATCTTTGTTTAGCGGATTCTATAATGCGGCTACTATCTACTATATGCGCAACGATTATTTCTACACCTGTTTGGGTGACGGTACCGATACGAGCAACAATGCCAAAATCAAATTTGCGCGCTATAAAGTGCTCGATTCGGCAAACGTTATGAACGCACTCACCACCAAACAACTTGACTACACCGACGGTGTAAGTGCCACGGCAACCAATCAAAACGCGCTCAATGGGAAAAAAGTGTCAAAGTTTATCGGTTTCAAAACCGCCAAAACCAACGGCTACGGTTATATCGGTATCAATGCCGAAAAAATTCCCGACATAAATCTGCGCAGAGCGATTATGTCGGTAATGGACGCTTCTTTGGTGGAATCGTATTATCCCGGTAATCTGTCGGAAAGAATTTACCGTCCGTTGTCTACCAGTTCGTGGGTATATAACTACGGCGAAGAAATCGAACCGGGTAAATATGACGTTTGGCAACCCGAAGCAATGTATTCGTACAGCGTTAAAGAGAACGATTTGACCGAATATAAAAAGCATATGGATAGAGCGCGTGACACGATAGGCGTTACCAAAGATACCAACGGCAACTGGGGATATAAAGAAAACGGCGTAACAAAACCGCTTAAATACACGTTTACCATTGCGGGCGGCACCGACGACCACCCCGCATACCAGACGCTTGCGGCGGCAATGGACGTGCTCAATAACGACGGTTGGCAGATTACGCTCAACACCGATTCGCGCGCGCTTACCAAACTTTCCAGCGGTTCGTTTACGGTATGGAGTGCGGCATGGTCGGCAACCGTAGACCCCGATATGTATCAGGTGTATCACATGGATTCCAAGGCAACCAACGTGCGCGCCTGGGGATACCCGTACATTCTCAAACAGGCGGGCTCCGAAGATTATCGAATTTTGGAAGAGTTGAGTAAGCTGATTGACGACGGTCGTAAAGTACTGGATCAGGAAGCACGTGCGCCCATCTATCAGCAGGCGCTCGGCAAAGTAATGGACCTTGCCATCGAATTCCCGCTCTATCAACGGTGCGACCTGTTTGCCTGGAATACGGAAACGGTGGACGTGAATACAATCAACACCGAACCCACAACCTGGACGAGTCCGCTCGATAAAATCTGGCAAGTCAGTTTCAAATAATTCCAAGGCAAAAGACAAATGGTAAAGTATGTATTAAAAAGGCTGCTTATAGCCGTATTCGTGGTGTTCGGCGTCACCTTTATCACCTATGCGCTGTTTCGGATGATGCCCGACAACTACGTGTATCTGAAATTTCAGGCTACGTCGCAGAACAATCCCGACTGGGAAGCGCAGGCGGAACGCGTTATGGAGTTGTACGGCTTAAACGTGAGCGTGGTGAAAGGGTATTTCACCTGGCTGGGCGGTGCGCTCCGCGGCAACTTCGGCAACTCGTTCATCGACGGCTCCGAAGTGGTTTCCAAAATCAAAACCGCCATTCCCGTGTCGTTTTGGATGAACCTGATTGTAACTCTGTTGCAACTTGTAATCGCCATACCGCTCGGAATCCGTGCGGCCGTGAACCAGTACGGTCCTATGGATTACGCTACAACGGTGTTTACGCTACTCGGCATTTCGTTGCCTTCCTTCTTCTTTGCGGCAATCTGTATCAAGATATTCGCCGTGGATTTGGGGTGGTTCGATTCCAGTCTGGGATTGTTGTCCATTGATTTCAGCGGCAATCTTTTTCAGAAAATCATCAACATGGCGTGGCACCTTGTATTGCCCATACTGCTCATGACGATATTGAGTTTGGGCGGACTTATGCGGTACACCCGTACCAACATGCTCGAAGTGCTCAATGCCGACTATATCCGCACCGCGCGGGCGAAGGGCGTGCATAAAGGCTCGGTTATCTATAAACATGCGTTTAAGAATACGGCTATTCCGCTCGTGACCATGTTGGCGGGTATTTTGCCCGGCTTGTTCGGCGGCTCCTACGTTATCGAACAGCTGTTCGGCATACAGGGAATCGGATACGTTTCCTATCAGGCAACCATTCAGGGCGACATTCCGTTTGTTATGTCGTATTACCTGTTTATGACGGTACTCACGGTGCTCGGCATTTTGCTTGCCGACATCATGTACGCGGTGGTAGACCCCCGCGTCAAACTGGGGAGGTAAGGCGCAATGAACGAAGAAACGAAACTTGCGGCGGAAAGCGAACTTGCGCATGCGCCGTTGCCCGAACCCGATACCCGGCCGGAGGAAGACCTTTCCGAACGCGTGAAAACGTTGAGTCCGGGGCAGTTGGTGCTTAAACGGTTCTTCCGTTCCAAACTGTCGGTTATCGGCTTGGTGATACTGGTCATGCTGTTTTTAATCTGCTTTATCGGACCGCTGTTTTCGCCCGATATGGACTATAAAACGGTGGACTACGACGGAGCCGAGCAGATAACGGCGGAAAAAATCACCTACGAAGTCAACGGCGAAACGTACACGATGTACGATATTCAATATACGCCGTCTATCAACTTAAAGGGCGCGCCGAGCAGCAAGCACCTGTTGGGTACCGACGAAAACGGACGCGACGTTTTGCTCCGATTGATGTACGGCGGCAGAATTTCGCTTACCATCGGTTTTGTGGTTATTCTTTTGGAAATGATTGTGGGCGTTATTCTGGGCGGCATAGCAGGCTATTTCGGCGGCGTGGTAGACCAGATTATCATGCGTATCGTAGACGTGTTCTATTGCATACCGCAAATGCCCATACTGTTCATATGCAGCGCGCTACTTTCGGCAAACGAAATCAACGGATTTGCCCGCATCTATTGGCTGATGCTCGTGTTGGTCGTGTTCGGCTGGGCGGGAACGGCGCGTATGGTGCGGGGGCAGATATTGTCGCTCCGTGAGCAGGAATTCATGCTCGCCGCGCGAAGTATGGGGTTGCCTGCGGGCAGAAAGATTTTCAGACATTTGGTGCCCAACGTTATGCCGCAGCTGATTGTGCAGATGACGCTCGGCTTGGGCGGAATTATCCTTACCGAATCCACGTTGTCTTTCCTTGGCTTGGGCGTGCCCATTCCGTATTCCACTTGGGGCAACATGTTAAGCTGTTTAACAAAAGGCGATTTCAGTATTTTATCCGACCATTTCAATATATGGGGACCTGCCGGCATCTGCATTATGCTTGCGGTGTTGAGCTTTAACTTTATCGGCGACGGATTGCGTGACGCGTTCGACCCGAAGATGAAAAAGTAGAGGAACGCTATGTCCGATATCAACAAAAAAAGCGAAGAAGAACAGGCGGAAGTTTTCGCGGCGGCGGCAACCGAAGCGGACGGCGAAGTGCAGATAAGCGCGGCGTCTGCGGTGGAGTCTATCCAACCGGAAGAAAACGATGCGGTTCCGCAGGCGCAACAAAAGAAGAAAATCAAAATGCCCGAGAGCATCAAAAAGCTCTTTGTTAAGGGTATTTCTTCGGCAGAGCTTCGCAACTACGAGAGCGTGGAACCCACCGAGCAAGAAAAAGCCGAAAACATTCTGATTGCCAATCATATCAAGCAATATTTTCCCATCGAAACCAACATCATCGGTCAGCCTACGCGCTTTCTCAAAGCGGTAGACGACGTTTCCGTGCGTATTCCGTACGGTAAAACGGTGGGAATCGTGGGCGAGAGCGGTTGCGGCAAAACAACGCTCGGGCGCACGATTTTGGGCTTGTACCGCAAAACGGCGGGCGACGTGTATTTCGACGGCAAGAACATTACCGACTACACCGACCGACAGATGAATTCCATTCGCACCGACATGCAGGTCATTTTTCAGGACCCGTATTCCAGTCTGTCGCTCCGTTTTTCCATAGGCAACATTATAAGCGAAGGCGTTGCGGTTCATAAAATCGTACCCAAGAGCGAAATAAAAGACTACGTTATCGATATTATGGTGCGTTGCGGTTTGCAACCCCAGCATTACGAGCGGTATCCGTACGAATTTTCGGGCGGACAACGGCAAAGAATCTGTATTGCGCGCGCGCTTGCCATCAAGCCCAAATTCATCGTGTGCGACGAACCCGTTTCGGCGCTCGACGTGTCTATTCAGGCGCAGATTCTCAATCTGCTCAAAGATTTGCAGAACGAACGCGGACTCGCGTATATGTTCATTTCGCACGACCTTTCGGTGGTGCAACACATATCGGACAGTGTGGGCGTGATGTATCTCGGGTCTATGGTGGAAAGCGGTTCTACCGACGCCATTTTTGCCGAGCCGATGCACCCGTACACGCGCTCGCTACTCTCGGCGGTGCCCGTGCCCGACCCGCGCCGCAAGGCAGACAGAGTGATTTTGAGCGGTTCTATTCCCAGTCCCGCCAATCCGCCTTCGGGTTGCCGTTTCCATACCAGATGTCCCGAATGTATGGGAATCTGTGCCGAAGTTGCGCCCAAATACCGCGAATACAAGCCGGGGCATTTCTGCGCTTGTCATCTTTATCCGCAGGACTGACGAATTATGAAGAAGAAAAATTCGAGCTATATTAGTTTTAAGGAATCGCGCGCGATTATCAAAAGCAATCGCGTGGAGATTAAGCGTTTGGAAAAGCTGAAAAAGCGCAAGAACGTACCCGAAGAGGAATACACCGCCACCATGCACGACGAAAACAACGTGGTGGAATTCGACGATTTGCACACCTTTTTCTTTACCGATACGGGTGTGGTTAAAGCGGTAGACGGCGTCAGTTTCGATATTCCCGCACACGCCACGGTGGGCGTGGTGGGCGAGAGCGGTTGCGGCAAGAGCGTTACCAGTTTGTCGCTCATGCGGCTTGTGCAAGGTCCGCAAGGGCAGGTCGTGTCGGGCAGTATGCGCTACAAACTCAAAAACGGTAAGTGCTACGATATTGCCAAATTGCCCCAGCGCGAAATGGAAAAAATCAGCGGTAAGGAAATCGCCATGATTTTCCAAGAGCCGATGACCAGCTTAAATCCCGTTTTCACCATCGGATATCAACTCGACGAAGTAACGTTGTTGCACATAGAAGGCGCAACCAAACAGCTTGCCAAAGAAAAGTCGCTCGAAATGCTCGAACTGGTGGGCATTGCCAACAAAGAAGGCGTATACAAAAGCTACCCGCACGAACTTTCGGGCGGTATGCGTCAGCGCGTAATGATTGCCATGGCGCTATGTTGCCACCCCAATCTGATTATTGCCGACGAACCTACCACGGCGCTCGACGTAACCATTCAGGCGCAGATTCTCGATTTGTTGCGCAATCTCAAAAACAAATTCGATAGTTCGATTATGCTCATCACGCACGATTTGGGCGTGATTGCCGAAATGGCGGACTACGTGGTAGTTATGTACGCGGGGCGCATTATCGAGGCGGGCAACGTGATGGAAATTTTCGATCACCCCAGCCACCCGTACACAATCGGACTATTAAAAAGCAAACCGGTTATCAACAAAAAGGTAGACGAACTCTATTCCATAAAAGGGCGTGTGCCCAATGCGGTCAATCTGCCCAACTACTGCTATTTCAAAGACCGTTGCGATATGTGCAAAGAATGTTGCAACGGAGAATATCCGGGATTCGTGCAACTTTCGCCCACGCATAAAGTGGCATGCTATCTGTATAATCCCGAAAATATAGCCCAAACCCAAAAAGAACAGGCGGAAAGCGCCCTGCAAGCGGAAGAAAGCGAACGGGCGGAACGTAGCGCCGTATCCGACGAAAGCGCGGTATCCGCGCCCCAATCGGCGGAAAAGAATTCTGCCGATACGCAACCTGCCGTAACCGAGCAAGCGCCTGAAAACACGGACGCATCTGCGCAGGAGACGGCGGCAACCGTAGCAAAACCCGCAACGGCGAAAAAGACGACAACTGCGGCAAAAAAGCCCGCGGCAACAAAATCGGGCGCAACTGCAACAAAAAGCAAAACCGCATCGGGTGCGACTGCGGCGGCAAAAAAGCCCGCAACCGCAAAAACGAGTGCAACGAAAACCGCAACGGCGGCAAAAACGTCCGCAAAGTCGGCGCCCGCGGCAAAAACGACGGGAACCAAAACGACAACCGCAGCAAAAACGTCCGCGAAAACGCCTGCAAAACCCGCGGCAAAAACGTCGGGGGGGAGAACGGGAAAATCGTCGCCCAAACCCAAAGCGTAAAATCGCTATCCTGTACGGAATCGGAAAAACCGAACCTCGAAAAAGGCTCGGTTTTCTTTTTTTTCGGTAAAAAATGCGGCTGTTGTCATTTGTTGCGCGTGTGAATAAAAGATAGCGCGTATAGGCGTTTTTTGCTTGCTTTGCGCAGATAAAAGCGATATAATAAAGGCGTATGTGAAAAATGCGCTTGCAAGTACGTGTTTTTCGCTTGAACGGATTAAAGTCCCGCTTGCAAATATTTTATACGAACACGGCGCTTTTGTAGATTTCGGCATGCGGAATTGTGCAATCGGTCGGGCGGAAAAAAGGAAAATGAAAGAACGTTCCGTAAAAATCATCATTGTCGAATATATTGTCGTTGTGGCAATGGCGACGCTCATGGCGTTTAATTATATTTTGTTCATCGTTCCCAATTCGTTTGCGCCTTCGGGTTTGAACGGTATTGCCACCATGATTCAATATAAGTTGGGATTCAGTATCGGCTGGATGTCCCTTCTCGTAAACGTGCCGCTTTGCGTGCTCGCGTTTTTTTTGGTAGATAAAGCGTTTTCGGTGAAAACGTTGGTGTTCTGCGTGGTCTATTCGGGCGTGTATCTGTTGTTGCAACAACTCGACCTCAAACGGTTTCAATATGACGCGGGAAACGTAGATACCGTTTTACCGTGCGTAATTGCGGGACTCATCAACGGATTTCTGATCGGCGTGTGTTTCCGTTGCAACGCCAGCAGCGGCGGCACCGATATTGTGGCAAAGTTCGTCAACCGCAAGAATCCGCGCGTCAACTTTTTTTGGGTTACGTTCGGAATCAACGCGGCGGTTGCGGCGGCGTCCTTTTTCGTGTATGCCGAGCGGGTAGACGGCGCATTCGTTTACAATTACCGCCCCGTGGTGCTTTGCATGCTCTATTGTTTCACCACCAGCTTTGTGGGCAATTTCATGCTTAAAGGCTCCAAAACGGCATATAAATTCGTGGTTATCACCAAACACGCCCCCGAAATCGAAGAAGAAATCGTGCACAAACTGCACCGTTCGGCAACGCTTTTGTCGGGCGTGGGCGCATACAGCAACGAAGAAAAAGACGTCCTGTTGGTTGTGGTGGCAAAACATCAGATTATAGACTTTCAGAATATCATCAGGCAGTATCCCGACACGTTTTCGTATGTGGAAACGGTGAACGAAACCATAGGCAATTTCAAGCGTAAGGCGTAATGCCGCAAAGGAGAAAACCATGTGGAACGGAAAAAACAAGGCGCTCACGTTCAGCTTTGATGACGGCGCGGTGCAAGACGAGCGGGCAATCGAAATTCTGAACCGCTACGGCTTAAAAGCCACTTTCAATCTCAATTCGGGGCTTTTGGGCACGGTGGGTAAGGATACGTATAACGGACGTACGATTTCGCGCGATAAAATTTCGTCGGCAAAGGTGCGCTCGCTGTATCGAAATCACGAAGTTGCGGTGCACACGATTTCGCACCCCAATCTTACCCAACTTTCGGAAGACGATATTGTTTTTCAGGTGGAAAAAGACAGAGCGCTGCTTTCCGAACTGTGCGGCTACGAAGTGTACGGCATGGCGTATCCGTGCGGCGGCGTGAATAACGACGACCGCGTGGCGGCGGTGTTGCGTGAAAAAACGAGCGTTCGTTTTTCCCGCACCATTACGTCTACGCACAACTTCGATTTGCAAACCAATCTGTTCCGTTTTAATCCCACCGTATATTATACCGAAGCGGATAAAATGTTTGCGCTTGCCGAAGAATTTCTTTCGTCGCAAAAAAATACGCCGCAACTGTTCTACATTTGGGGACACACCTACGAATTGGATTACGGCGACAGTATCACCTGGGAGCGGTTTGAAGAGTTCTGCCGCCTTGTATCGGGGCATGACGACGTGTTCTACGCCACCAATTCCCAAATTTTTACCGCGAAGTAATTTCGCAGGCGGTTGCATACGGTGACGAACGAAAAAGGTCGGATAGATAAAAATTGCGTGGGCAGATTCGCGCCCACGCCGAGCGGAGAAATGCACGCGGGAAATCTTCTGTGTGCATTTTTGGCGTATCTTTCGGTAAAGAGTCGCGGCGGAAAATTTCTCGTGCGGATAGAAGACCTCGACGCCGCGCGTTGCCCGCGTTCGTCTGCCCAAAAGATATTGCACACGCTTCACCGTTTGGGCATGGATAGCGACGAGCCGCCGCTTTGGCAGAGCGAGCGGACAAACTTTTATTCCGAGAAAGAGAAAGCGTTGCGGAGCGTGGCACGGGTGTACCCTTGCTTTTGTACGCGGGCACAACTGCATACCGCCCGTGCGCCGCGAATGAGCGACGGCGGCGTGTTGTATAACGGCGCCTGCCGTAATCTCACCCGTGAACAAACGGAGCGTCTGCGTGCCTTACACAGCCCGTGCGAGCGCGTTGCCGTTCCCGATTGCGATGTTACGTTCACCGACGGTATTGCGGGCAACGTTACGCAGAATCTCGCCCGCGAATGCGGCGACTTTATTCTGCGCCGAAGCGACGGCGTATATGCCTATCAGTTCGCCGTGGCGGCAGACGACGGCGAGAGCGGCGTAACCGAAGTAGTGCGCGGCGCCGACTTGCTGTCAAGCGCGCCGCGGCAGATTTGGCTGATGCAACTGCTCGGCTACGCGCCGCCCGTCTATTATCATATTCCGCTTGTGTGCGACGCGTCGGGGCGCAAGTTGAGCAAGAGCGAAGGGGACAGCGCCATGCGACTCGTAGAACGCATGCCGCCCGAATCGATTTTGGGCGCGCTCGCCTTTGCCGCAGGACTGACGCAAAAAGAAAAGCCCGCATCGCTCAACGAACTGGTGCGGGAGTTTTCGTGGAATAAAGTGCATAAAGATACAATCTTGTTGCCGCCGTCGCTCTGCCAACCGTAATCGGCAAAAGTTTTAACCGAATCCGTTGATTGCCGCGCATGGGGTACTCCGTCAGTCCACGAAATCCAAGGTGATTTTAATTGTGTCCACTTGCGCGGGATTGGCGCTTGTCAAATCGTACTGATAATGCGCCGCAGCGCCGATTTCTTCGCCATCGGAGTTTTTCAACGTTTCCGTCGATTGTTTGGATATGCCGCCGAAATTGGCGGTAATCACCACGTTGCTTTCAAAAATGGAAGTCGGGGCGTCTAACAAACTGATTTTGATGTGTTCCGTCTGAAACCCGTATGTTCCGTTTGTGGTAGACGCAGTGAATCCGTATTGCGGCGTTTTCCCTTTTTCGGTGGCGCAGCCGCCCGTTGTGATAATCCAACCCGCTACGTCGCCGTTGTGCCGAATCAACCACGCCCATTGCACTTTTTTCCGCTCTGTATAGTCGGAGTGAGTGAGTTTTCCGCCGTCGGGTAATTCGTAATCTTTTTCTATATTTGTCACGTGTTCGATTGTGAATCCCGCCGCCGCACTCTCCGCCGTAAAAGCGACTTGCGGCAAAAAGTACGTATTCTTTTTGGTGCACCCCGTAAGCGTCACGCAACTCATCAAACAACCAACGCCCAAAAGCAAGCATAAAAGCGTTGCCGTATTCTGTTTTTTCATGGCAATTCCTCCTGTCGGAATAGAATATGTCCGATATCGGTAGTATAGCATACTTTTGCGATAAAATCAACCCGTTTTGCGATTTTCCTTGCGCATATCGCCCGCACACATATCGCTTGACAAACAGAGCGTACTTGCGCTAAAATGGAAACGAATAAAAATCGAGGAGGAAATTCGTATGAAAATGTGTAATACCGAAGCCATGAAAAGGATAAAAGAGTTAGAAGAAAAAAAGAATCAACTCATCTACAACGAAAACAGAAGTTGTACCGTTTCGTATAAAGAAGGGGAAGAAAAAACGCCCACCAAATACGACTACGTAAAAACGCGCAAAGAGATTGCGGCAATCGACCAAACGGTGCGCAAAATCAAGCATGCGCTCGCACAGGCGAATTGCAGCGTTTTCGTAGACGGATTCGATATGACGATAGGGGAAGCGCTCGTGTATCTTGCCCAACTCACCGCCGAATACCGCCGTCTGGATAATTTAACAGACCGCGATAAACTGTCGCGCCGTATTACGGCAAACGGCGTAATAGAGTACACCGAGTGCCTGTACGACCCCGACAAAGTGGAAAAAGAACAGCAGGCGCTGTACGGCAAAATCTGCAAATTGCAGGTGGCAATCGACCGTGCCAATCTAAACCATAATTTAGAAATCGAGTAAAAGTCGTTCCCGCATGCGGCAAGGCATTTTTTTGAAACGACGGAACTTCCTTTAAGAGCGGTAACTTGTTTTATGTTTACGGCAAAACGTTATCGTTTTTCCCCTTATTCGTTTTAGATTGTGTTTACCGTTTACGCCGCAGAAATCATATCTTTTGATTTTTTAACAGGCTTTTTGCCGTATGCAAAAACTTCGGGTGCTTTTAAGTGCCCCGCGCGGAGAAGTATCGGGTTTCATCTGCGCTTTTTTTATGCCGCCGTACATAAAAAGATATTATTCAAACATCAGTTCCAAATCATCTTCTTTTACGGCAATACATGCGATTTCGGGCAAGTCACCATATTGGTCAAAACTTACTAACCAGCAACCGTCTATTTTGCGCGGGTCGCAAATTATGCCGTCCATGCCTTTGTGCACGCCTTCGCGCGCGTACTTCTCTTTTTCCACAATCAGTTTTACTCTGCTACATTCTTTCATGCTTCTCTCCTTGCAAATGGTGTTATAAGCTTTATAATGCCGTTTGGGTATACCATCCAGCCTGAAATAAATCTCACCGTTTCTATCTTGTCTTTTCTCGGTAATTCAATGGTAATATTGATTTGTTGTCCGTATGATTTTATCGATAGCTTGTGCCGACACCCCGCTGTTTTTGAACAATCGGTATTGCGTCATTTGCCTTTCGCCCCAAATGCAAAAGGACGCAACCCGCGTCCTTTGGTAGGAATGAGTGGAATTAGTCAATGCGCCGCAGGCGTATTCACGGAGCGTAGCGAAGTTACCACCGACCCCCGCCTTATACTCGCTTTTGCTCGTGTTTCATAGCAGGGTGGTGCTCTAATCTGCCGAGTTACATTCCAATCCCGGAACGCTTTATATGCAAAAGGACGCAACCCGCGTCCTTTGGTAGGAATGAGTGGAATTAGTCAATGCGCCGCAGGCGTATTCACGGAGCGTAGCGAAGTTACCACCGACCCCCGCCTTATACTCGCTTTTGCTCGTGTTTCAT
>JAAWAB010000021.1 GCA_022791915.1 Clostridia bacterium | reverse complement strand
TGGAAAAGGGCTTAACGAATATAACGTGTTTGAAACAGATATTTGCAGACAATGAAGATATGCCGAATGAAGATTAAAACGTTAAGCGAACGGTTGAAAATGTTGCGCATGGAAAAGCAGATGACGCAAAAGGAATTGGCGCAAGCAACGGGATTATCGCAAAGCGCCATTGCCTATTGGGAAAACGGACAAAGAATCCCCAATGTTTTGGCAGTGATTGCACTTGCCAAATTCTTTCACGCTATTGACTATCTTATCGGATTCAAAGATAAATAATTTTATCTATCGTTCAAACAAAAATATAGATTTTGGGAAATTCTTGATTTATCCTTGCCTGAACCGTTGGTAGTCGTTGCGAGGGGGTTTCCAAAGGGGGAACACAATCGAAAAGTGTTCCCCCTTGGTGCCTTTTTCGTTCCCCTTTTTGGGTACTTCAAAAAGGGGGAATAAATGAGAACGTTATTAAGCATTAGAAAATTAAAAAGGTAAACGGATTTAGCAAAAAGAAACTTACTATAAGGATATAGTTTCGGTAGAAAAAGAAAAATCCGTTTTAGGATAAAAAGTAAGTTTGCCGAACGCTACGGCATTCATAAAACATTTGACTTTTTCGGCGGTATAGTGTAATATAGATAAGGTCTGATTGAATGGAAGGGCGTCTGTTATGACCGATAGGAATATACGGACGCACATTTTATGTTCGGGAGGCAATTTGCGTATGAAATGTACGGTAAAAGAAGTATTGCAGTACGTGGAAGAAAACGACGTAAAGTTCGTAAAACTCACGTTCTGCGATATGTTCGGGCGGCAAAAAAACGTGTCGGTAACGGCACAACAGTTGCCGTTGATTTTTGAAAACGGACATTTGTTCGATTCATCCGCCGTTCACGGGTTCGGATGTGCGGGCGATTTGTTGCTCTTTCCCGACGCAAAGACGCTTACGGTGTTGCCGTGGCGTCCGCAAACGGGCGAAGTGGTCAGCTTGCTATCGTACATCAAGCGCTCGGACGGCTCTTTTTTTGAAGGCGACGCGTTGCATTTGTTAGACTGCGCCAAAGGCGAATTATATAAACGCGGACTTTCGTGCGAAATCGGCACCGAGTGCGACTTTTACGTGTTCAAGTCGGATGCCGAAGGGAATCCCACGTCTACGCCCGTAGACCGCGCGGGATATTTCGACAGTTCGCCCGCCGACGCGTGCGAAAATTTGCGCCGCGACATTATTCTCAATTTGGAAGATATGGGTATCGTGCCCACGTCCAGCCATCACGAGCGCGGACCGGGGCAGAACGAAATCGAGTTTGTGCCCACCGAAGCGGCAAACGCCGCACGCAACTTTTTGTATTTTAAGTCTGCCGTGCGCAACGTGAGCCATATAAGCGGCGTTCACGCAACTTTTGCGCCCAAACCCGTGAAAGGGAACGTGGGGAGCGGCTTGCGCATTACGCTCACGCTGGGCAGTGTGGGCGATAAAGCGGCGCAACCCGAGCTACTCGACGCGTTTACCGAAGGGGTGCTCAAAAAGGTGCCCGAAATGATTGCCTTTTTCAATTCGATGCCCGAAAGCTACGAACTGTTCGGCGAAGTGCGCGCGCCCGCATACGGCGCCGAACTGAACCGTGTGTCGTACATCTCGGCGTTGCCGCAACAAAACGGCAAGTGTCGCATAGAACTGAACGCGGCGGACGGCATGATAAATCCGTTTTTATCGTTCGCGCTCATTTTGCAGGCGGGTTTGTTCGGCATAGAGAAAAAGCTGGTGCGGCGGAGCGATAAATGCTTTATCGGGTGCGACGAATTGCCGCGCTCGCTGGGCGAAGCGCTGGACTGCGCCGAAAAGTCCAAATGGTTGCGCTCTATTCTTTCGGACGGGATTTTGGACGAGTATATCCGCATAAAGCGCAGGCGGGACGAAGCCGATTTGTGGTCGGATATCTGATACGAACGAAAACGCGGAAAGGAGTGGAACGCCGAACGGAACGGAGTGAGAGGCGGTAAACGATGAATGCGCTGATAGTAGCGGTAAACAAACAAATATCATCCGAGCTGACCACTGCGGCAAAACGCGTGGGGTGCGATAATATCGTGGTGGCGTCCGACATTGTTACGGCAAAGCGCACCGTGTCGGCGCGCGCGTTCGAGCTTGTGATTGTGTATGCCGACACATTGCTCGGCAACGGATTGGAACTTGCCCGAATCGTCGCCGCCCGCGGAGAAGGGGGCGTAATACTCATCGAGGCGGAACAGCGGGGCGACGCGCTTGCCCGCCGATTGGAAGAAGAAGGCATTATCGTTTTGAGCAAGCCGCTGGGCAGAACGGCGCTCTTTCAGGCAATTAAGTTGGTGCGCGCCACCAACAACCGCGTGGCGCGGCTGGTGGAAGAGAAAAAAGACCTGCTCAAAAAGTTGGACGATATGCGCATGATAAACCGCGCCAAACTGGTGCTCATTCAGTCTATGGGTTTTACCGAAGAACAGGCGCACCGCTATATAGAAAAACGCGCCATGGATTTGCGTCGGTCGCGCGTCGAAGTGGCGCTGGATATACTCAAAACGTACGAGGTGTAAATACGGCAAACTATGCGAAAGATTAACGAAGAATGCGGAATATTCGGTATGATAGCTCCACAGCCCACGCAGGCGGCGGGCTATGCGGCGTCGGCGCTTCTTGCTCTGCAACACCGCGGGCAAGAAGGTGCGGGAATCGCCACGTTTTACGCCGACGATACGCTTGTGTGCCACAAGAACGTGGGGCTTGTCAACGATATCTTCGGCGACTTTTTGCGGCACGTTCCTGCTACGCAGGTGGCAGTGGGGCACGTACGGTATTCCACCACGGGCAACAACACGGTGGAAAACACCCAACCGATTGAAACGGTGCACTCGCGTTTAACCTGCGCGCTCGCGCACAACGGCAACATTACCAACGCGGCGAAACTGCGCGGCGAAATGGTGAACCGGGAAGGCAAGGTGTTTCACACCACCAACGATTCGGAAATCATTAACATGCTGTTAATCGAGCAGATGATTCGTTGCCGCGAAATCGAAAAAGCGGTGCTCAACGTGATGAACATTTTGGAAGGCGCGTTCTCGCTTGTAATCGCCACGCCCGATAAACTGATTGCGGCGCGCGATAAATGCGGATTCCGCCCCCTGTGTATGGGCAAGTTAAACGGCGGCACCGTATTTGCCAGCGAAAGTTGCGCGTTCGACTGCATAGGCGCCGAATTCGTGCGCGACATATTGCCGGGCGAACTCGTCAGCATAGACCGCGAAGGCAACGTGCGCACCATGCGGCAAAAAGACCTTTCGTGCCGCGGGCTGTGCGTATTCGAAATGATATACATAGCGCGTTCCGATTCGTACATAGACGGCATGAGCGTATACGAGGCAAGGCTACAAATGGGGCGGGCGCTGTACCGCCAAAAGCCCGTGAAAGCGGACATTGTGTGCGGCGTTCCCGACAGCGGACTGGACGCGGCGCTGGGGTACAGCTTGGAATCGGGCATACCGTATGCGCCCGCGTTCGTAAAAAACAGATACATGGGGCGCAGTTTCATTCAGCCGTCGCAAAAGTCGCGCGAACGGGTGGTAAACGCCAAACTCAATCCGCTTCGGGCGCAGATAGAAGGCAAAAGCATTGTGCTGGTAGACGATTCCATTGTGCGCGGCACCACAAGCGAGCGCATGATAAAGCCGTTGCGGCAGATGGGGGCAAAAGAGATTCACTTACGCATATCCAGTCCGCCGTTTAAGCACCCGTGCTATTTCGGCACCGACATCGACAGCGCCGAAAACTTAATTGCCAACCACATGACGGTGGACGAAATCTGCCGCAAGATAGGCGCCGATTCGCTCGAATATCTCGATTTATCTAACCTTGCGGCAATCGGCAAGGAAAAGGGCGTAAAATTCTGCAACGGCTGTTTTACGGGAGAATATCCGATTTCCGTATCGGAAAGCGGCAAACATATGTTCGATGAACGCGAAGGAGAAGAAACGGTATGAAAAAAAGATATTTGATACTATCGGACGGCAGTGTGTTCGAGGGTGCGGCAATGGGCGCCGACGGCGAAGTGTTGGGCGAAGTGGTGTTCACCACGGGCATGGGCGGCTACATGGAAACGCTGACCGACCCGAGCTATTACGGGCAGATTGTTACGCACACGTTCCCGCTGATAGGCAACTACGGCGCGATTGCCGCCGATTCGGAGAGCGACAAGCCGTATCTGAAAGGGTATATCGTGCGCGAACTGTGCGAGTGCGGCAGTAACTTTCGCATGGAGAGCGAACTGAACGAATACCTTGCGCGCAATAATATCGTGGGGCTGTGCGATATCGATACACGCGCGCTCACCAAGAAAATCCGCAGTAAGGGTGTTATGAACGGACTCATTACCGATAAAAAAACGGTTACGCCCGACCTACTGAAAACGATTAAAGCGTTCAAGGTGCAAAACGCCGTTTTAAGTACAACGGGCAAAGAAGAACGCACGTTCGGCACGGGGCGCAAAAAAGTGGTGCTGTGGGATTTCGGCGCCAAATCGAACATAGAACGCGAACTGTTAAAGCGCGATTGCACGTTGGTGCGCGTGCCGTCGTACACCACTTGCGAGCGGATTTTACAGCTCAATCCCGACGGCGTAATGCTTACGAACGGCGGCGGCGACCCTGCCGACAATACCGAGATTATCGCCGAACTGAAAAAACTCAACGAACATAAAATCCCCACGTTCGGAATCTGCTTGGGGCACCAGTTGCTTGCGCTCTCGCACGGGGCGACCACCGTAAAGCTGAAATTCGGACACCGCGGCGCCAATCAGCCCGTGCGCGATACCATTACGGGCAGAACGTACATTACCAGCCAGAATCACGGCTATGCGGTGTTGCCGTCGTCGTTGCCCGAGAGCGCAACGCTACGCTACACCAACGCGAACGACAAAACGGCGGAAGGAATCGACTATTCGGACATGCCCGCGTTTTCGGTGCAATTTCACCCCGAAGCGTGCGGCGGACCGCACGATACAAACTTTTTGTTCGACCGCTTTTTTGAGCTGATGGAACAAAACGGAAAGAAATAAAAACAGACGAAACGGTTTGAATGAAAGAATAAAAACGTCGCGGAGAAAAATAGCGAACGCAAAACAAGAAAACGGAACGGGTTGCGTCGCGGACGAAACGGGATTTTTAGAAAAGTAAAAAAACGTCGCGGAGAAAAATAGCGAACGCAAGGCAGGAAGAACGGAACGAATAGCGTCGCGGACGAAACGGGATTTTTAGAAAAGTAAAAAAACATCGCGGAGAAAAAAGAGATGCCGAAGAATAAGGATATTAAAAAAGTATTGGTGATTGGGTCGGGTCCGATAACAATCGGGCAGGCGGCGGAATTCGACTATGCGGGCACGCAAGCATGCCGCACGCTCAAAGCGGAGAAAATCGAAGTGGTGCTGGTAAACAGCAACCCCGCCACGATTATGACCGACAAAGCCATGGCGGATGCCATTTACATAGAGCCGCTCAATCTGACGACGTTGGAGCGCATTATCGACCTGGAAAAGCCCGACAGCATTCTGCCGTCGCTCGGCGGGCAAACGGGGCTTACGCTTTCCATGCAGTTGGCAAAATCGGGCTTTTTAGAAAGCCGCAACGTGCGTTTGCTCGGCATGAAGGTGGAAACCATCGATAAAGCCGAGGACCGCCAGATGTTCAAAGACACCATGCTTTCCATAGGGCAACCCGTGGTGCCGTCGCTTGTGGTAACCGACGTGGAATCGGCGGTGCGTTTTGCGAGCGAAATCGGGTATCCCATTATTATCCGCCCCGCGTTCACGTTGGGCGGTGCGGGCGGCGGCATAGCCGAAACCGAAGCCGAACTGCGCGAGATTACCAAGGGCGGACTGGAAATGAGTCCCATCGGGCAAGTGCTTGTGGAAAAGAGCATATACGGCTGGAAGGAAATCGAATTCGAAGTGATACGCGACAGTGCGGGCAACGTGATTGCCGTTTGCAGTATGGAGAATCTCGACCCCGTGGGAATCCATACGGGCGACAGCGTGGTGGTGGCGCCCACCATGACGCTTGCCGACAAGGAATTCCAAATGCTGCGCAGCGCGGCGCTCGATATTATCACCGCGCTCGACGTAGTGGGCGGGTGCAACTGTCAGTTCGCGCTCAAACCCGACAGTTTCGAATATGCGGTCATAGAAGTGAATCCGCGCGTCAGCCGCTCGTCGGCGCTTGCCAGTAAGGCGACGGGGTATCCCATTGCAAAAGTAGCCACGTTGCTCGCGTTAGGGTATACGTTAGACGAAATTCCCAACGCCGTAACAAAGAAAACGTGCGCCTGTTTCGAGCCCACGGTAGACTACGTGGTAGTAAAACTGCCCAAGTGGCCGTTCGATAAATTCGTGTACGCCAAACGCACGTTGGGCACGCAGATGAAAGCCACGGGCGAAGTGATGGCGATTGCGCCCTACTTCGAGGCGGCGCTGTTAAAGGCGGTGCGCGGCGCGGAGAATCAACTCACGCTCAAATCGGAACGGTTTGCCGATTGGACGGACGAGCAGGTGTTCGAGGGACTCATGCCCGCGTCCGACTATCGACTGTTTTTGTTATACGAGGCGCTGTGTCGCGGATTCACCGTGCAACAGATTGCCGACAAAACGCGCATAGACAAGTGGTTTTTGGATAAAATCGAAAATCTCGTGCGCTTTGAAAAGAGCATTTGCGGCAAGGCGCTCGATTCCGAAACGTATCTGCGCGCCAAAAAATTAGGGTATCCCGATAAAGCGCTTGCGGCGCTCTCGGGGCAGAAACTTCCCAAGCACCTGCGCGCCGTGTACAAAATGGTGGATACCTGCGGCGCCGAGTTCAAAGCGGAAACGCCCTATTTCTATTCCACATACGATACCGAAAACGAAGCTACGGCATTCATGGCGGAGAAAAAGTCGGATAAGCGCCGCGTAATCGTGTTCGGCTCGGGTCCCATTCGCATAGGGCAGGGAATCGAATTCGACTACGCGTCGGTGCACTGCGTGTGGGCGCTCAAAGAAGCGGGCTACGAAGTGGCGATTGTGAACAACAATCCCGAAACGGTTTCCACAGACTTCGACACGGCGGACAGGTTGTACTTCGAGCCGCTTACCGCCGAGGACGTAGACAACGTGATTGCCACCGAAAAGCCGTACGGCGTGGTGGTGGCGTTCGGCGGGCAGACAGCTATCAAACTCACCAAACACTTATCGGATAACGGTGTGCGCATTTTGGGCACGAGCGCCGACAGCATCGACCGCGCCGAAGACAGAGAACGGTTCGACGCCCTTTTGGAAGAGTTGGAGATTGCGCGTCCCAAGGGCGTGACGGTAAAAACCACCGAAGAAGCTCTAAAAGCGGGGGCGACGCTGGGGTATCCCGTGCTCATGCGCCCCAGTTACGTGCTCGGCGGGCAGAATATGATTATTGCGTTCTCCGAGTCGGATATACGTGAATATATGCGCATTATTCTTGCCGAGAATAAAGACAATAACATTTTAATCGATAAGTACATTATGGGCACCGAAATCGAAGTGGACGCCATTTGCGACGGGGAAGACATTCTCATTCCCGGCATTATGGAACACATCGAGCGCGCGGGCATTCACAGCGGCGACAGTATTGCCGTGTATCCCGCGCCCAACGTAACCGACGTGATGCGCGAAAAGTTGGTGGAATACACCCAAAAACTCGCCCGCTCGCTCGGCACGAAAGGGCTTGTGAACATTCAGTACATCATCTGCGACGGCAAGATTTACGTGATAGAAGTGAATCCTCGTTCGTCGCGCACCATTCCGTACATCTCCAAAGTGACGGGCGTGCCCATGATTCAGCTTGCCACGCTGTGCATGTTAGGCAAAAAGCTCAACAAACTGGGATACGGGACGGGGCTATACAAACCCGCGCCGTACGTGGCGGTAAAAGTGCCCATTTTCAGCTTTGAAAAACTTGCCGATTTGGACACGCATTTGGGACCCGAAATGAAATCCACGGGCGAAGTGTTGGGCATAGGCAAATCGCTGGACGAAGCGCTCTATAAAGGCTTGCTTGCGGCAAGCTACAAAATGCAAAAGACGGGCGGCATACTTATTTCGGTGCGTGATTCGGACAAGCCCGAAATTGCCGACGTGGCAAAGGCGTACAGCGAACTGGGGTACGAGATTTATGCCACCGAAGGCACGGCGCGCATTATCCGCAAGAGCGGATTCCCCGTGAGCGTGGTGAAAAAAATCAGCGAGTGCGCCGAAGAAAACACCATGACGCTGCTGTCGAGCGGCAAAATCGACCTGTTCGTATCTACGTCTACCAAAGGGCGGGTGCCCACCGAAGACGACGTGAAATTGCGGCGCAGAGCGGTGTCGCTTGCCATACCGTGCCTTACGAGTATCGACACGGCGAGCGCGCTGGCGTTCTCGCTCAAATCGCGGTATTCGGCATACAACACCGAACTTGTGAACATTAACAACATGCGCACCGAGCGGCAAAAATTGCAGTTTATCAAAATGCAGGGTTGCGGCAACGATTACATTTACATCGACTGCTTAAACCGCCCGATTACCAACATGGAATCCATTGCGGTCACGCTCTCCGAGCGGCATTTCGGCGTGGGCGGCGACGGCGCGGTATTCATTTATCCGTCCGACGTAGCGGACGCGAAAATGCGCATGTTTAACGCCGACGGCACCGAGGGCATGATGTGCGGCAACGCGATTCGTTGCGTGGCGAAATATTTATACGATTACGGCAAGATAGGCGACAAGCGCGAAATCACCATAGAAACCAAGAGCGGCATTAAAAAGCTGTGGCTGTTCGTGCGCGCGGGGCAGGTGAACTCGGCGCGGGTGGATATGGGCGCGCCCGTATTCGAGCCGAGTAAGATTCCCGTGGCAACGAACGCCGAAGTAATCGGCAAAAAGATGAACGTGGGCGGCGCCGAGCGGGAAATCACGTGCGTATCCATGGGCAATCCGCACTGCGTGATGTTTGTGGAAAACGTGGCGCAGACCGACGTGGCGAAAATCGGCAAGGCAATCGAATGCGACCCGCTGTTCCCCGAGCGCGTAAACGTAGAGTTTGTGCAGGTGATAGACCGCACGCACATTAAAATGCGGGTGTGGGAGCGCGGTTCGGGCGAAACGTATGCCTGCGGCACGGGCGCGTGCGCGGCGGTTGCGGCGGCGGTACGCGGCGGCTACTGCGACCAAGGCGCCGAAGTGTCGGTGCGGCTTACGGGCGGCGAACTTACGATTGAATACACGGGCGAAACCGTTTACATGACGGGTGAAGCGTGCGAAATCTTCAAAGGAGTGGTGCGTTTATGACAACCAAATATATCTTTGTTACGGGCGGCGTGGTGTCGGGATTGGGTAAGGGCGTAACAGCCGCCAGTATCGGCATGATGCTCAAAGCCAAAGGGCTGAAAGTGATTGCGCAAAAACTCGACCCGTATATCAACATGGACCCGGGCACCATGAGTCCGTATCAGCACGGCGAAGTGTTCGTAACCGAAGACGGCGCCGAAACCGATTTGGATTTGGGGCATTACGAGCGTTTTATAGACGAAAATCTCAATAAATACAGCAATCTCACCACCGGCAAAGTGTACTGGAACGTGCTGGATAACGAGCGCAAAGGGGTATACAACGGCGAAACGGTGCAGGTCATTCCGCACGTAACCAACGAAATCAAGCGGTTCATCTATTCGGTGGGCAAAAAGATTGCCGCCGACGTCGTAATCACCGAAATCGGCGGCACGACGGGCGATATAGAGAGTTTACCCTTTTTGGAAGCAATCCGTCAGGTGTCCAACGAGGCGGGGCGGGAAAACTGCCTGTTTTTGCACGTTACGCTTGCGCCCGTTATCAGTTCGAGCGGCGAAATGAAAACCAAACCCACCCAGCACAGCGTGAAAGAATTGCAGAGTTTGGGCATTTCGCCCAATCTGGTGGTGTTGCGTTGCAACCGCCATATCGACGAATCGGCGCGCAGAAAAATTTCCATGTTCTGCAACGTATCGCCCGACTGCGTAATCGAAAACCGCGACGTTTCGCTTTTATACGAGGCGCCTATCATGCTCGAAGAAAGCAATTTTTCGCAGATTGTTTCGCGTGAGTTGGGGTTAGACGACAATCCGCCCGACCTTACGCTGTGGAAAGGCATGCTGGAAAAAGCGTATGCGCGCGATAAAGTAGTCACCATCGGGCTTGTGGGCAAATACGTAAAGATGTACGACACCTATCTTTCCATTGTGGAAGCGCTCACGCACGCGGGCATAGAAAACGGCGCAAAAATCGATTTAAGATGGATTGACGCCGAACAGATTACGCCGCAATCGGCGCCCGAACTGCTCGGGGGGTGCGACGGAATCATCGTTCCCGGCGGATTCGGCGACCGCGGCATAGAAGGCATGGTGTGTTCGGCGCGGTACTGCCGCGAGCACGATTTGCCGTACTTCGGAATCTGCCTCGGTATGCAGATTGCCGTCATCGATTTTGCCCGTCACGTGGCGGGGCTATCCGACGCCAACAGCCGCGAGTTCGACGTGGAATCGCAGAACAAAGTCATTGATATTATGGAAGGGCAAATCGGCTACGAGAACACGGGCGGCAGCATGCGTCTGGGTGCCTACGAGTGCGTGATAAAAGAAAACAGCACGTTATCTGCGGCATACGGCGAAAAGAGCATTATGGAACGGCACCGCCACAGATACGAGTTCAACAACGCCTACCGCGATTTGTTCGAGGAAAAAGGGCTTTGCATTTGCGGCACAAGCCCCGACGGCACACTGGTGGAAGCGGTGGAAATCTCCGGAAAAAGATTTCATCTCGGCGTGCAGTATCACCCCGAGTTCAAGTCGCGCCCGCACCGTCCGCACCCGCTTTTCGTGCGGTTCATTGCGGCGTCGTTAAAAAATAGGCAGGACACCAAGGGAGAATGAAAGCAATGCGCTTAAACAAAAACTTCGATTTACTTAAAGATAACTACCTGTTTGCCGAAGTGGAAAACCGTGTGGCGGCATACAAAGCCGCGCATCCCGAAAAAGATATCATCAAGTTGGGAATCGGCGACGTGACGTTGCCGCTTTGTTCCGTCGTGGTAGACGCGGGCATGCGCGCCGCGCACGAAATGGGCGAAAAAGAAACGTTCCACGGGTACGGTCCGTACCGCGGCTACACCTTTTTAACGCAGGCGATTGTTGCGTACTACGTAGAACGGGGTATTAAAATCAAAGAGAGCGAAGTATTCGTTTCCGACGGCGCCAAATCGGACATCGGGAACTTTCTCGATTTGTTCGACGAAGACTGCGTTGTGTCGGTGCCCGACCCCGTGTATCCCGTGTACGTGGATACCAATCTCATGCAGGGCAGAAAAATCGTGTATGCAAACGCCACGCGCGAAAACGACTTTTTGCCGTTGCCCGACGAAAGCGTGAAAGCAGACCTTATCTACATTTGCTCGCCCAACAATCCCACGGGCGCGGTATACGACCGCGAACGCCTGAAAAAGTGGGTGGATTATGCGCGCGCGTGCGATGCGGTGATTCTGTTCGACGCGGCATACGAATATTTTGTGTCCGACCCCGAACTGCCGCGCTCTATTTACGAAATCCCCGGCGCCGACCGTTGCGCGGTGGAATTTTGTTCGTTGAGCAAAACGGCGGGCTTCACGGGCACGCGTTGCGGCTACTGTATCGTGCCGCACAAGCTGGGAAAGCTGAACGGTTTATGGCTTCGCCGTCAGTCTACAAAGTTCAACGGCGTTTCGTATATCGTGCAGCGCATGGCGGAGGCGGTGTTTTCGCCCGAAGGCAGAGCGCAGATTGCGGGCAACGTGGCGGTGTACAAAAAGAACGCCGCGCTCATCTCCGACACGCTCAAAGAAATGGGCGTTTATCATACGGGCGGCGTCAACTCGCCGTACATTTGGCTGCATTGCGGCACCGACAGTTGGGCGTTTTTCGACCGCCTGCTTGCCGATGCGAACGTGGTGGGCACGCCGGGCGCGGGATTCGGCAAGAACGGCGAAGGATTCTTTCGTCTTACCGCCTTTAACGACTACGAGCATACCCAAGAAGCCATGCGACGGCTGAAAAAAATATTGTAAGTTTTCATCATGAAAAAAACGGTACACATCAGAAAAAGCAGACTGTACGGTACGGCGGACTATACGTCCGCGCTTTCGTGCGGGGATTTTGCGGGCTACAAACTTGCGCGCATCGACCTGGACGAAATAGAGAACACTACCGGCGCGTTCTGCTTTTTCGACCCTTACGGACCCAAAGACGGCAAGCCGTTCACGGCGGAATTTCCGTGCGGCAAATACCGTCCGTTTGCGCTTTCGGTGTGTACCGAACAGGGAAAGCGGATTGCGCTTGCGGGGTTGGACGGCGGCGAACTGCATAAATCGGTGCAGTGGCAACTTGCGTTTACCGACGAGCGCGAGATTTTCAAACTGACGCATGCGGGCGAGCAGGTGGGCGTAACAATCGGCAGCGGGCTGGGCGCGGTGTGCGATACCCGCACGTTGGCGCGGTTCGGCGAACTGGTGCGCGCGGGCAAAGACAGTTTTCACCCGCTCGACGGCGTGGTGAGTTTAGACGGAAGTTGCGCGCAAGTGTGCGCCTTAAAAGACGTGCGCCTGCCCGTGTTTGCCACGGGCTGGGGCGAAGGAACGTATGCGGCGTACGTGGGCGTGGGCGCCGACGGACGGGTAAAGGGGCTTTTGTGCGACTTTGCCATGATTGCGCCGCCCAAGGCGAAAGAGAGCGGGCAAACGGTGGCGTTCGAGTTGGAAATCGACGCGCAGGAAGCGTACGAACCCGACCCAAAAAAGAGCGACGCGGAAAACAACATCGCCCGCTATACGCCTATTATTCAAGACGATACGGCGAACGGCAAAACGCTGTTTGCCGCCTATTCGCGCAGGGGATACGCATATCACACGGCGGGAAAATACAACGAGGCGCTCGACGATTATCTGAAAGCCATAGCGGTGGGTAAGGCATGCGGCGACGAATGCGATTTTGCGGTGCACGCCTGGTCGCTCTACGATAACGCCGCGCTCATTTACCGCGAGTCGGGCAGAATAAACGAGGCAATCGGCTTATACGAAGAAGCCAAAGGAATATCCGATACCTTTTACAGCGGCGCGTACGCGGGGCTGATAGATATTTACCGCGAGAGCAAGGAATACGGCAAGGCGCTTGCCGTTGCCGACGAAATGGTGGCGGTGCGCCCGCGCGACCCGTCCGCCTACTTAAACCGCAGTGAAATTTACATGGCGTGCGAAGAGTACGAAAAGGCGATTGCCGACCTCGACGTGCTCATCGAGGTATACAAACTCAACGAATCCGTTCTCGACAAAGCGTTTTGCCTGTGCAACATAGGGCACACCAAAGAGGCGCTACGGGTGCTCGATACCTATTTGTTAGACGGCAGAGCCAACGAAATATATTACAATATCCGCGCGGGAATCCACTCGGCGGACGGCGATTTTTCGGCGGCATACGGCGACCTTATGAAATCGTTCGACGTAAATCCCGACTATCACGTCACGCTCGAACGACTGATTGAATCGGACGCACTTTTGTTTAACTTCCGCAACGTGGTGAAATGGGCGGCGCGCTATATAGAAACGCGTCCGCGCTCCGAGTACGGCTACGGCGTGCGTGCCGACGCGTACATGCACATGCGCGAGTATAACGACGCGCTCGGCGACTATTTACACCTTGTGCGCATTTCGGACGATACGCAGTATATCGTTTCGGCGGTAAAGGCGGCGGTGGCGGGCGGCAACCGCGGAATCGCCAAAAAGTATCTTAAAGTGTTGCGTAAAACGGATAACGCCGATTATATTTACGCCATGGGGCTTGTGTACCTGCACGAAAAAAAATACGCGCGCGCCGAACGGTACTTTGCGTCGGCGTTGGCGCTCAAAGAAGACGAAATAATTTTGGCGTCGCTCGTGGATTGTTTAATCGAGAGCGGCAATCGGGAAAAGGCGTCGGCTATGCTCAAAAAGTTGGTAAGAATCGCCGACGGCGAAGACGCGTTCGTGCGGTATGCGCGCATTGCCCGCGCGCGCGGCACGTCTGCGGATGCGCTCACGCGCGAATATGCCAACCGCTTTTTAGACGGCTGTACCGACGAAGGACTATTGGAACGCGCCCGCACCTATTTTGCGGGATTATAGCAATAGAAAGAACAAGCGACCGCGCCATATAACGCGCCATATAAAAAGACGGCACAATTCGCGCCGCCTTACAAAAGGGACCCCGCAATGCCGCCGATGCGTTTCATTTTAACCCGCCGTCAGGCAGGTGGGCAAGCCGATTGCGTCGTCTGTCTTCCGCTGTTTGCTCCCTTTGGGGAAGGAAAACCGTTGCTCGGAAATCTCCGCGGTTGCGGCCCGACATATTACGCAGATACAAGCAATCCCTTTGAAACTCTGTGGTTAAATATTCTTCGCATCAAGCGTACACCGCAGGAAAAGGGTTTTTCGTTCCTACACATATAGTATAGCCGAACCCGCGGCAAAAATCAATAGGTTCTCGAAAATTTTCCCAATAAAATTTTTCCTAAAAGTATTGACAAACGGGAAAAAGTGTGGTATGCGTCTGCCGCGCGTCTATGCTTTCAAAAAAAGCCCATACGTTGCGGGTACTTTCATAAAAACAGGGAATAAAGGAGAAAAAAATTATGGAACTCACCGTTTTGGGAGCATACGGACCGTATCCCGCCTGTGGCGGCGGAACGTCGGCGTACGTCGTGCGCGGCAAGAACGGCGCGATTGCGCTCGATTTCGGCAGCGGTGCGTTGGGGAGATTGCAACTGGTGATTCCGCTTTCCCGCTTGCAAGGCGTGGTGCTTTCGCACTTGCATTACGACCATATATGCGATTTGTTGCCCTTTTCGTACTATTTGAAAGCGGCGGGCAAAAAAATTCCGCTCGTGTATCCGCAAACCGACTGCGTACAACGGTCGATTATAGAAGATTCAGACGGATTCGAGCGCATTCCGCTTTGCCCGCAAATGAACATAGGCGAATTTTCGCTCTCGTTTACAAAAATGACGCACCCGCTCGAAAGCTATGCCGTGCGCGTGCGTTGCGACAGCCGCACGCTCTTTTACAGCGGCGACACTTCGTTTTGCCCCGCGCTCGAACAAGCCGCCCGCGGCGCGCACCTGTTACTGCTCGACTGCGGCAAGGCGGAAGGGAAGCGCGCGCCCCATTTGTCGCTTGCCGAGGCGGAAGAACTTGCCGAGCGGTTGCAAATTCCCGCAATCGCCACGCACTTGAACCCCGCGGCGGAATACAAAACCGCGTCACGGTATATCACGGTGGCGCGGGAATTGCAAACGTATTCCGTTTAAGATTTTACTCCCGCTCGTCTTTGGGCGTTACAAACAGCGTTTTGTAGTCGGTGTACACCACCTTGCCGGGCGGGCTGTTTTTGGGTTTGGAAACGAATTTTTTATAGGTGTAGTCCACGGGCACGTTTTCGCCGAGGCGCGCTTTGGAGTAGTACGCCGCAATCTGCGCGGCGCGCAACAGCACGTGTTCGGGCACGTTTTCGCCCGACACAATCACGTGGCTGCCGTGAATTTTTTGGGTGTGCAGCCACACGTCGTCGCTTTTTGCCTGCTTTGTCAGGCGGTCGTTTTGCAGGTTGGTTTTGCCCCAACGGATGGTGTAACCGTCGTACTTCGTTTCGCCGCCCGCGGCTTTCGGTTCTTTCTTTTTCTTGCCTTTTGGTTCGTGCATAAGCCCCGCCGCATATAACTCGGCAACGATTTCTTCCAAACCGTCGGCGTCGGTGTACGCAAAGCTGTCTAAAATAGAGTTGTAATATTCCAGGTCGCGGCTTGCCTGCGCAATCTGTTCTTGCACAATCGCAAGCGTTTTTTTCTTTTTGTTGTACTTCTTGAAATATGCCTGCGCGTTGTACTGCGGCGATTTGCTCGTATCCAACTCTACCGTTACGGTGGTGGGCGGGTCGGTATAATAGTTTTCCAACTCCGCTTTGGGCATGCCCTGACGAATGCGGTATAGGTTGGAAAGAATCAGTTCGCCGCACAGTTTGTCGCGTTCGAGGTCGGACGCCTCTTCTTTTCGCGCAAGAAACAGTTTGCGCTTTTTCTCGGTGCGGGCAACGGCGTTTTTCACCGTGGTTTTGGGCACGTGCGCCCGCTCGCTTAACCGTCTGTCGCGGTCGAGCGCAAAAAAGTATTCGTCCATTGCCGCGTTCAGCGTGGGAAAGAATACGGTGTTTTCGTCGGCGGTAAAGGGGTATAGCCAAAAATCTGTTTTTCCGTTCGCACCCGCTTGTAAGCACGGTTTCGCGTTGTCGAGTAGTTCGGTTTCGTTAAAAGCGGCAAGCAACTTTTCTTTCTGTTCGTTGCACAGCGATTCAAAGTATACGTTGCCCAACGCATGCGTTACCATGGCGGAAATGGTGGAAGGCGCAAGCCCCGCCGCGCCCGCAAGAATAAAGCTATCCAGCTTCCCGCCGCCGAACGAATCGAGCAACGCGCGCATGGCAAGGGAATCGAACGCGTCGATTTTATCCTGTTTGGGCGGCACCGCGTACGGCAAACGGGGCAGAACGGGACGCTTTTCGCTGCTTGCGGGCGAAATATGCTTAATACACTCCGATATCTTTCCGTCGCCGTCCGTAAGTATAATATTGGCGTATTTGCCCATAATCTCGCAAATCAGCGTCTTTTTTTCTTCGTATCCCAATTCGTTGCGGGTGCGCAGGCGAAAAAAAAGCACGCGTTCGCCGTGATACGTTTCTACGCGCTCTATCGCCGCGCCGCCTATGTTTTTGCGCAGGTGCATTAAAAAAGCGGGCGCCGTGAGCGGATTGTTTTTGGGCGCGTGCGCGGTAAGGTGCGCCCGCGGCAACGAAGGATTGGCGCTCAAAACGAGCGCATGATTTTGTTTGGCGTGCACGAACAGAACAATCTCGTCCGGCTCGGGCATGGTGATTTTTTCGATTCGTCCGCCGCTTAACGCGTCGTGTAGTTCTTTTGCCGCCAAACGGCAGTGCAGGGAATCCGCAGGCATAGTAAAAATCTCCCCGAAAGTATTTCGCTATCAGTATAAACTATCTTCCATGAATTAGTCAATACAATTTGACAAAGTGCGGCGGTTGTGGTATTATAGTGTGGTATGATTTTTTGGAGGTTCACATGAAGTACACAACGGAAAAACAAAAAGGGAGCGTATCTTTTTCCTTTACGGTTCCTACCGACGAATGGGAGAAAGAGATTGACGCCGCCTATATAAAGAATAAGGGCAAGTATAATCTGCCCGGATTTCGTAAAGGGCACGTGCCCCGCAAAACGATTGAAAAGACGTACGGTCCCACCGTATTTTTCGACGACGCGTTCAACACCTGCGCGTCCAAGGCATACGCCACGGCGCTCACCGAGAACGCCGACGTATATCCCGTAGACGAACCCAAAGTGGATATCGGCTCGTTCGGCAAAGACGCGCTCACGTTCACTATTCAAGTTACGGTAAAACCCGAAGTAACGCTCGGGCAGTATAAAGGGCTCACCGTTTCGGCTACCGAATATAAAGCGTCCGAAAAAGACGCCGACGCCGAAATCGAGCGTTCGCGTCAGGCAAAGAGCCGTCTGGTAGACGTTACCGACCGCGCGGCGCAAGACGGCGACACCGTTACCATCGATTACAGCGGCAGCGTAGACGGCGTGAAGTTCAACGGCGGCACCGCCGAAAAACAGGAACTCGTGCTGGGCAGTAAGTCGTTTATTCCCGGATTCGAAGAACAGGTTGCGGGCATGAAAATCGGCGAGAGCAAAGACTTGCCCGTTAAATTCCCCGACGATTACCACGCCGAAGACTTAAAGGGCAAAGACGCCGTGTTCGCGGTAACGTTGCACGCCATTAAATTCCGCGAAGTGCCCGAACTGAACGACCGCTTCGTGCAAGATACCACCAAATTCGAAACGGTGGCGGACTATCGTGCCGACGTGATGAAACGCCTTGCCGAAAACGCGGCGCGCAGAACGGACAACGAAAAGAAAAACCGCATGATTGACGCGATTGTACAAAACGCCTCGGTGGAAATTCCCGACTGCATGGTAGAGAGCGAATTGGATTACATGTTGCAGGATTTCGAATACCGCCTTTCGTACATGTACGGCGGCATGAAATTAGACGATTACTTCAAGTACACGGGCTCGTCGCGCGAAGAATTTAAGAAAGACCGCAAAGCGGAAGCCGAAAAGGCGGTAAAAACCCGTTTGGTGGTGGAAGCGGTAATCAAAGCCGAAAACATTCAGCCCACCGAAGACGAACTGAACGCAAAGATAACCGAAATCGCGGCGTCTGCGGGCAAAACGGCGGAAGAATATCGCAAAACGCTTTCCGACCACCAGATGAGCCACATCAAGAGCGACGTCACGGTGGAAAAAGCGCTCGACGAATTGGCGACGGCGACGACTTTTGAAATGAAGGCGGAAGGCAAAGAAAAGGAAAAAGCGGCGCCCAAAAAGAGCGCGGCAAAAAAAGAAACGAGCACCCAAAGCAAACCTGCGGGCGAGAAGAAAGCGCCCGCCAAAAAGAGCACGGCGAAAAAAGACTGACGCCGCGCGCGTACAAAAGCGCAACGTGGCGAAGGCAGGCACATTGTGTCGATAGGCTCGCACGGCAGAATAATTCAGGCGATAGGAGGATATAAATAAAGTATTATGATTAAAAATAATCTTGTTCCCATGGTTATCGAACAGACCAACAGGGGCGAACGGTCGTATGATATTTATTCCCGTTTGCTCGAAGACCGCATTGTGTTTTTAACGGGCGAAATCAACGACTTAACCGCCGACCTTATTATCGCGCAGTTGTTGCATTTGGAGGGCAAAGACCCCGATAAAGACATCAGCCTGTACATCAACAGCCCGGGCGGCAGCGTAACGGCGGGCATGGGCATATACGACACCATGAACTACATCAAGTGCGACGTAAGCACCATCTGCGTGGGTATGGCGGCGAGCATGGGCGCCTTTTTGTTGAGCAGCGGCGCCAAGGGCAAGCGATTCGCCCTTCCCAACAGCGAAATCATGATTCATCAGCCTTTGGGCGGCGCGCAAGGTCAGGCGAGCGACATCGCCATTGCCGCCGAGCACATCTTGAAAACCAAGAAAAAGATGAACCGTATTCTTGCCGAGAACTGCGGACAACCGATTGAGAAGGTGGAACGCGACGTCGACCGCGACTACTACATGACGGCGGAAGAAGCGCACAAATACGGTCTGATAGACAAAATTTTCGTAAAGAGAGCATAATGGGTATCAAAGAAGAATTAAAATGCGCCTTTTGCGGCAGGTCGCAGGCAAAGGTGGTAGAGTTGGTGTCCGGTCCTACCGGCGTGGCTATTTGCGACGGTTGTATCGGTATCTGCAACGAGATACTGTCGTCGCGAATCAAAAAATCGGCGGAGTCGTCGGCAATCAAACTGCCCACGCCCGAGGAGATTAAGCACGAATTAGACGAATTCATCATCGGGCAAGACGTGGCAAAACGCGTGTTGAGCGTTGCGGTGTACAACCACTATAAGCGAATCAACTATAATGCCGCGCACCCCAAGGGCAAAGGCAAGCGCCGCGATATCGAACTGAAAAAGAGCAATATTCTCATGCTCGGTCCCACGGGTAGCGGCAAAACGCTGTTGGCGCAAACGCTTTCGCGTATTTTAGACGTGCCGTTCGCCGTTGCGGACGCAACCACGCTTACCGAAGCGGGCTACGTGGGCGAAGACGTGGAAAACGTGTTGTTAAAACTCATTCAGAACGCCGACTACGATATCGAGCGGGCGCAACGCGGCATCATCTATATAGACGAAATCGATAAAATTTCGCGCAAGAGCGAAAACGTGAGTATCACGCGCGACGTATCGGGCGAAGGCGTGCAACAGGCACTGCTCAAAATCATAGAGAGCACGGTGGCAAGCGTGCCGCCGCAAGGGGGGCGCAAGCACCCGCAACAGGAGTGTTTAACCATAGACACCACCAATATCCTGTTCATATTCGGCGGGGCGTTCGTGGGGCTGGATAAAATCGTATCCAAGCGCACCAACGCGTCGGGTCTGGGTTTCGGCGGCGAAATTGTTTCTCCCACCGAAAAGGAATCGTCGCAGTGGCTCAAAGAAGTGCAGCCGCAGGATTTAATCAGTTTCGGACTCATTCCCGAATTTGTGGGCAGAGTGCCCGTAACCGTCAGTCTGAACGATTTGGATAAAGACGCGCTGGTGGAAATTCTAACCAAGCCGCGCGACGCGCTCACCAAGCAATACGTAAAACTGCTTGAAATGGACAACGTGGAGTTGGTGTTCACGCCCGACGCCGTTGCAGCCATTGCCGAAAAGGCAATCGCGCTCAAAACGGGCGCCCGCGGACTGCGCGCCATTGTGGAAACGTGCATGTTGGAAATTATGTACAAAGTGCCCACCGATAAAACGATAGAAAAAGTGGTGATAGACAGAGCGTTTGTGGAAACGGGCGAAATCGCCGACAACGTGTTCCGCAATCCCAAGCGCGTTTCGGCGTAAAACCAAACATCACGGTGGAATCAAAACGGCAGAGTGCGTGCGCTTTGTCGTTTTTTGTCGCTTTATGCAAAATCCCGTTGTGTTCACGTGATTTTCGTTTTTGTTCGGGTGCGCAAAAGCGCTTGTAACTTTTCGGATTTTGTGATATACTATATGGGTATACACACAACCGAAACGGTTTCGGTTGCCGAGGGCACTGCGGAACGGTGTGTCGCGGAGAAAAGAAATATGGACGAAATCACCTTTAACGAATCCGCCGAGTTGGGCGCAATTCCGCTCAAACCGTCTTACAAAATGATTGTTTTGCGCGGAATGGTTGTGTTTCCCGGGCAAACGGTTATATTCGATTTGGGGCGCGACAAGTCGATTGTGGCGCTTAACAAAGCGGTGGAAAACACGCAGGAGATTTTTCTCGTAACGCAAAAACATCAAAACACCAACAACCCCGCGCCCAAAGATATTTATCGCGTGGGGTGTTTGGCGCGTATCAAGCAAATTACCAAACTGCCCAACGACAGTTTCCGCGTTCTGGTAGCGGGCTTGCGCCGCATGGAGATAGACAGCTACATCAGTATCACGCCTTATTTCGAAGTGGCGCTCAAAGAGTTTATTGCGCGCCCGAGCGACCAGATTTTAATGGAAGCGGTGCGTCGCAGATTGAACGAGCAGCTGGAAAAGTTAAAAAAATTAGACCATAAAGTGCCCGCCGACGCCATGCGCACGCTCGATATCAACGATACCAAAACGTTCGTGGGTATCATGGGCACGCACCTGTATCACGACGATTCCGAAAAACAAAAACTTTTGGAAACGCCCGACGAATACAGCCAACTGGAAGATATTTATGCCGTTATGATGCGCGAGTGCGAAATCATGGCGCTTGAAAAGAAGATTAACCTGAAAGTGCGCGAAAATATCGATAAGAATCAGCGCGAATACTATTTGCGCGAGCAGATTAAAGCGATTCACGACGAGTTGGGCGAGAACGGCGACGAGCAGGAAGAATACCGCGCCCGTGCCGCGTCGCGCAAACTGCCCGAAGAAGTGCAAAAAAAAGTGGATAAAGAACTTTCGCGCATGAGCAAAATGAGCCCGACGTCGCCCGAGGCGGGCGTAAGCCGCACCTATCTCGACTGGCTTTTGGATATGCCCTGGACGGAAGAATCGGACGATAATCTCGACTTAAAGCGTGCGCGCGAAATCCTCGACGAAGACCATTACGGTTTGGAAAAGGTGAAAGAACGCATTGTGGAATATCTTGCCGTGCACCAACTCACCGCAAACTTAAAAGGACCCATTCTGTGCTTTGTGGGTCCTCCCGGCGTGGGCAAAACGTCGGTGGTTTCCAGCATTGCGCGCGCGGCGGGCAGAAAACTCGTAAGCATGAGTTTGGGCGGCGTGCGCGACGAAGCGGAAATCCGCGGGCACCGTCGCACGTATATCGGCGCGTTGCCGGGCAGAATCATCAGCGGCATGAAACAGGCGGAAGTGGTAAACCCCGTATTCCTTTTGGACGAAATAGACAAAATGTCGTCCGATTTCCGCGGCGACCCCGCGTCCGCCATGCTCGAAGTGCTCGACCCCAATCAGAACAACGCATTCAAAGACCATTATCTGGAAGTACCGTACGATTTGAGCAAGGTCATGTTCGTAACCACGGCAAACAGTTTGGATACGATACCCGCGCCGCTGCTCGACCGCATGGAAGTGATTGAACTTTCGGGCTACACCTACGAAGAAAAATTGCAGATTGCCAAGCGGTATCTCGTGCCCAAGCAACTTGCCGCAAACGGCGTGAGCGAAAAAACGGTAAACATTGCCGACGACGTATTATTGCATATTATTTCGTGCTATACGCGCGAGAGCGGCGTGCGCAATCTCGAACGGGAAATCGGCACCGTTATCCGCAAAATCGCCGTAAAAGTGGTAGAATCGGGTAAAGATAAATCCCAACACTACGACGTAACCGAATCGGACGTAAAAGAGTATCTGGGCGTGCCCAAATACCGCGATAATCTCAAAAACGAAACGGACGAAGCGGGGCTTGCGACCGGACTTGCCTGGACGAGCGTGGGCGGCGTAACGCTCAATATAGAAGTGGCAATCGTGCCCGACGGCAAAGGGGAAATCATGTTAACGGGCAGTTTGGGCGACGTGATGAAAGAATCGTGCCGCACGGCGCTCACGTTGGTGCGCTCGCGCGCGCATGAATACAAAATAGACCCCGACAAATTCACAAAGTACGATATTCATATCCACGTGCCCGAAGGCGCCACGCCCAAAGACGGTCCGAGCGCGGGCATCACCATGGCAACGGCGATTTTGAGCGCGCTGTCGGGCAGAAAAGTGAACCGAAACGTGGCAATGACGGGCGAAGTCACGCTGCGCGGCAAAGTGCTCGCTATCGGCGGACTCAAAGAAAAATCACTTGCGGCGTTCCGCGCGGGCGTGCGCACGCTCATCGTGCCCGAAGAGAACCGCAAAGACGCCGAAGAACTGCCCGCCGAAGTAAAAGACAACGTGAAAATTCTGTTTGCGGATACCATAGACTCCGTGTTTGCGTCCGCACTCGTATAAACGGCGGTATACGAAATGGAAATCAAAAACGCCCGATTCGTCACGAGCATTGCCGCGCTTCCCAAATATACGGAAGCGTCGGCTACATATTCCTGCCCCGAAGTTTGCGTTGTGGGGCGCTCGAATGTGGGCAAGTCCACCTTTATCAACTGCATGACGGGGCAGAAAAAGCTCGCCAAAGCGTCTAACACCCCGGGCAGAACGCGGCTTATCAACTTATTCGATTTGAACGGCGGCGCGCTTGTGCTCGTCGATTTGCCGGGTTACGGTTACGCCGCGGCGCCCAAGTCGGAAAAGCAGAAGTGGGCAACGCTCATCGAAGGCTATCTGCGCTCGTCCGATAAACTGAAACACGTATTCGCGCTGGTGGATATCCGCCACGAGCCGACCGCGCTCGATAAACAAATGCTTTCGTATTTATACGCCTACCGTTTGCCGTTCACCGTGGTGGCAACCAAGGCGGACAAGTTGAGCAAGGCGCAAATCGGGCGCGCCGTGCAAACCGTTTCCGCGGCGCTCACGGTGGGCAAAGACAATATCATCGTGTTTTCGGGCGTCAGCGGAGAAGGAAAAAGGGAAGTGGAGCGTACGCTCGATTCCGTTTTGCTTTCCGAGTAAATGCAATTTTGTATGCTTTTCCGAACCAAAAAAGCCAAAAAAAACAGGAAAAGAAAATCGCGTCGCGGTAAAAGTACCGCGGCGTTTTTTTTATGTCTGTTTTTCCGCATGTCGCCCTGTTTTCCACTTGCCCGTTTCCGTTTTCCGATTGCCCGTTCCGTTTCACCAAAAGCAACGCTACCGCATACACATAGGGTACGGGGAGTATATCTCCGTAGAATCGTTTGCCGTGGGAGGATTTATGAAAAATACAATCAGAGCGGGGCGGATAGCGGGCGACCCCACCGTGGGACTGTGCGAACGCATTTGCATAGAAGTGCCGCGCGTATACGACGGCTGCCGCGATACGTTCGATAATCAGACGGTACTGTTTGAACTTACCGATATTTCGGCACAGGCAACGCCGCCGTTCACGTTTATATCGGCACACAGCTATGGCACCGCCGTATGGGAAAATATTACCGTTACGCCGCTCGATAACGGCAGGGCGCGGGTGGCAGGCGACGTCGTGATACCCGTTTCGGTTACGTTTACCGACGCGCTCGGCAATCCGTATACGGGCAAAAGCGAATTGCGCTTGCATAAAGATACCGTGCTGTGCGTTCCGCGCCGCGCCGTCGTGCCGTACGAATTTCGCGTAACCGCGCTATTTGCGGGGCAGACGGGCAATTTTATCGGCGAGAGAACGGTGTCGGTAACGGGTTGCTATACCTACGTGCTCAAAGTGATTGTTCCCGTGGATATTTTGGTGCCCACCTACGGCTATGCCGTGTATCCCGAATGCACCGATTGCGGCGGCAATGCGTGTACCGCCTTGCTTTCTTTGCCGTTGTTTCCGTAATTTTTGCTTTATACTTGCAGTAGCTCTTATTTTCATATGCCCTAATAATGAACACTTGTTTCACCTTTTTGACTCCAAAAAGGTGAGCGAAAAAGAGCCAAGGGGGGAACACTTTTCGATTGTGTTCCCCCTTTGGAAACCCCCTCGCAACGACCAATTATGTTGAATAAATTAAATAGTAAAGTCTTGCGAAAAAAGATAGGGTGACGTAAACGTAAGTTTATTTGCTTTGAAAAATAATAAAACCGTTAAAGGGGTCAAGGGCGAAAGCCCTTGTTGTTGCGGGGGTGCAGGGGACACAATCAACAGTGTCCCCGCCGACCTTTTGATGCAACTTTTGGGTCGCTTCCAAAAGTTGTAACGTTACGGTTGCCAACGTTATGGCAACTTCAAGCGTATTTTGGGGCACCTCAAAAAGGGGAAACTATTGAGAATAATATTATATATGAGAAAAAGTAAGCAAGTATAAAGATTCAACAAAACAAAAAGCCACTGTTCGGCAAATAGTTTCATCGGAATAAAAAAGTTTCTTTTGCGTTAAAAAGCAAGTTTGCCGAGCGCTACGGCATAAAAAAATCCCTTGCCTTTCCTTCAAAAAAATGGTATACTTTTTCCATGAGTGTGTATGCGATTAGCGATTTGCATTTATCGGGCAATAATCCCAAGCCCATGGACATTTTCGGGGCGTCGTGGGCGAATTATATGGAAGAAATCGCCGCCGACTGGCACAGTAAGGTAAAACAAGACGATATCGTGCTCATTGCGGGCGATATCAGTTGGGCGATGACGCTTTCGGACGCCTGCGCCGATTTGGCGCGAATCGGGCGGTTGCCGGGGCATAAAGTGCTCATTCGCGGCAACCACGACTATTGGTGGAAGGCAATCGGAGCGGTGCGCGGCGCGCTTTCGCCCCATACATACGCCGTGCAAAACGACTGCTTGCGTATCGGCAACGTGCTCGTGTGCGGCAGTCGGGGGTGGACGACGCCCGAAAGCACAGGCGGGCAAACGGCGGAAGATAAAAAAATCTACGCCCGCGAAATTCAGCGTTTTAAGCTGTCGCTTGCCGCCATGCAAAAAGCGCGCACGGAGTCCGATAAAGTGGTGGCAATGATTCATTACCCGCCGTTTAACAGTCGATTTGAGTCGTCGCCTTTTACCGAACTGTTTCAAGAGTACGGCGTGCACGCCGTGGTATACGGGCATTTGCACGGCAACCCGGGCAGACTTTGCCCCGTAAAAGAAAAGGGGGGCGTTTGCTACTACCTTTCGTCATGCGACCTTGTAAAAAACAAACTCGTCCCCGTTTGGGAATAAATTTCAGTCGTCTTTCAAATATTCGAGAAGAAGGGCAACGTCGTTTTCCGCCGAATCGAACCGACTTGCGGAAAGGTCGTATACACGTTTTTTTGGGCAACCGCTTGTGCAACTGTTTTCCAGTTGCGTAAATTCGTCGCGGAATACGCAATAGCGCAAGTCAGTGCGGTAATAATGGTAGTTCCATTTTCTGTATATTAGTTTGCAAAAATCGCAGTTTCTACATTTTATCACTTTCATTTTCATTGTTCTCACTGCACTCGATTTCAATCATTTTCCGTGCTTCGGTTAATTCCGTGAGTAGCCTATTTAGGCAGTTACATATAGCCCAAGTGCGTATTTTTCTTTTCGGTCTACGCACATATTGGTCGCAACTTTCGTGGATATTTACATGATTTTGTTTCATGCAACACCACCCGAATTTTGTTTTGTTAAACTTTTGTAAACCTTGCGTGTAGTACTTATCAAAATGTTTACATTCATAGCACCGTGTTACACAATTTCCCATTTGAATCAATCTCCTAATTTGGCAGTACTACTATTGTAACATATATTTTTAGGGCTTGCTTGATAAACACAAATTTGTGTTGAAATTTTTTAACCCAATAAAATATAAAAAACAGCGCACCGCTTTTGAAACAGTGCGCTGTTTTTTATATTGTCGAAAAATTTTCAATACGACGCAATCACTTCGATTTCCACGAGTGCGCCCATGGGAAGGGCGGAAACGGCAACACAACTGCGGGCGGGCGGCTCGAAGTTGAAATAGTTGGCGTACTCGGCATTCACTTCGCCGAATTTAGACATATCGGTAAGAAACACCGTGGTTTTCACCACGTTTGCCGCCGTCATGCCCTTGCAGGCAAGAAGGGCGTCGACGTTTTTGAGAATCTGTTTGGTTTGCGACGCAAAGTCGTTTCCGTTCAGTTCGCCCGTTTGGGGGTTAATGGCAATCTGCCCCGAAAAAAACACCAGCTTTTTCAGTTCGATTCCCTGCGAATACGGTCCGATTGCTTTGGGCGCGTCGGGCGTGTTTACCACCGCGCGCACACTGTCTTTTTTCTTGTCTTTTTTGTCTTTCATATTCATGAACCTCTTTTCAGTTTTTATCGAATAGGATATGAAATCCGTTTTCTTTCAACTTATCTATCACTTTTTTACCGTGCGCCGTGCCGCTCACTTCGCAGGCAATGTGCAGTATGGTTTCGTTGAGCGTCAGTTCGGCGCTCATGCGGTCGTATTGCACCGAGATGATGTTTGCCTGTTGCGCCGCCATAATGCGCGAAAAACTTTCCAAACTGCCGGGCTTGTCGGTGAGAACTACCGAAAATTTCATTTGCCGCCCGCGGCTTACAAGACCTTTTTCTATAATCTTGTGTATAAAGCCCACGTCTATGTTGCCGCCCGAAAGCACGCACGCAATGTTTTTGTTGCGTAGGCGGGGAAGTTTGCGCGAGAGCGCAAGGGCGAGCGGGGTGGCGCCCGCAGGTTCCACCACCTGTTTGGCGCGCTCCAATAACTGAATAATGGTAGACGCGATTTCATCGTCGGTTACGGTGCACACGTCGTCGGCGTATTGATTGATGAGCCGAGTGGTGAGCATGCCGGGATTTTTTACCGCAATGCCGTCGGCAATCGTGTATACGCTGTCGGTGGCAACGTGCGTTTTGCCCGCAAAACTTCTGCGGATTGCGTCGGCGCGTTCGCCTTGCACGCCGATTACCTGTACGTGCGGCGCAATCTGTTTTACGGTGTAGGCAATGCCCGCAAACAGTCCGCCGCCGCCCGCGGGCACCAAAATCGCGTCCAAATCGGGCTTTTGCTCCATCAGTTCGAGCGCAACGGTGCTTTGCCCCGCAATTACGTCCTCGTCGTCGAACGGGTGAATGAACACGGCGTTCTTTTCCTGCGCAATCTGCATGGCGGCATTAAAGGCGTCGTCGTAGCAGTCACCGCACAGTACCACGGTTGCACCGTAATGTTCGGTTGCCGAAATTTTGGCAATGGGGGTAGATAGCGGCATCACGATAATCGCCTCCATGCCCAACTGTTTGGCGGCATAGGCAACGCCCTGCGCATGATTGCCCGCGCTCGACGCCACCACCCGCGACGCCTGCTTTGCGTCCGCGAGTTTTTTAATCTTATTATACGCGCCGCGCACCTTAAACGACCCCGTTTTCTGCTGGTTTTCGCATTTAAGCCAAATTTGCGCGTCCGCCATTTCCGAAAACGTGAGTGAGTGTTCCAAGCTCGTCAGGTGCGTGATTCCCTGCAATCGCTGCCGTGCGTCGTATACTTCTTTCAGTTGCATTTCTCTCTCCGCCGTAAAACGTGTTTTTCCTATAATAAACCATTGCGCGCAAAAAGTCAACTTTCTTTTTTGCCTTTCCGCTTTGGCAGGGCAATGCCCGCTTGTAAGTATACGGAAAAAGACGCTCCGTTTTTCCGCATTTTGCTCTGCTTTTTGTTTGCGTTTTTGCCGCGAGTGGGAGAGCACGCAATCCAACCCCCAAAAAAATCGAAAAAAGTTCGATAAAATGGGCAAAAGTGGTTGATTGTGGGCAAAAAGTGTGCTATACTATTTGGGAAAGTGGCAAAGTGGTCGCTCTGCGTCCGTATTGTCCGCAAAAAAAATCGGTGCACGGCACAAAAAGGAGGTTGAACGCATGTTCTTCGGCGAGTACAGACATCAAATCGACGAAAAAGGCAGAATCCGCATTCCGCCCAAGCTGAAAGCGGCGCTCGGCGAAAATCCTTTTATAACGTGCGGCGCCAATAACTGCCTAATCGTACTACCCAAAGAGCAAGCCGAAAAGATTTTCGACGAACGGTTTCGCTCGCTCGACCCGCTCGACCCCGTGGGGGGCAAGTCGGTGCGCTTAATGGCGGCGCGCGGCTTTTCGGCGGAAGAAGATAAAACGGGCAGAATCCTGTTGCCCCAGCACCTGATTCGCCATGCGGGTATCGGCAAAAACGTGGTAACTATCGGCGCCTATAATCGCGTGGAAATTTGGAGCGAAGAGAACTGGGACGCGTATGCGGGAATCGACCCCGAAGAATTCGACGAGTGCTTAAAACAGAGTCGCGGAGAAGGAAAAGATGCGTGAGTACCATGTTCCCGTAATGCTCCGTGAATGCGTAGACGCCCTGCGCGTTTCGGAAGGAAAGCTGTATTTCGACGGAACGTTGGGCGGCGGCGGTCACAGCGGCGAAATTCTGCGTAGGGGCGGCAGACTGCTTGCCGTAGACCGCGATATGGAAGCTATCGACCACTCGCGCCTGCGGTTTTCGCAGATTTCCGATTATAACGGCAGATACACGCTGGTAAAAGATAACTTCAAAAACGTATCCGAAATCCTGCGCGCTAATTCCGCCGACACGTTAGACGGCGCCATACTCGATTTGGGCATTTCGTCCCATCAGGTAGACGAAGCCGTGCGCGGCTTTTCGTATAACGGCAACGGACTGCTCGATATGCGCATGGACCGCGACCAATATCTGTCGGCAATGACGGTGGTAAACGAATACACCGAAGACGAACTGTCGCGCATTATCTACACCTACGGCGAAGAACGGTTCGCGCGCAAGATAGCGCGGGCAATCGTGCAGGCGCGTGTAAAAGCGCCCGTAGAAACCACCAAGCGATTGAGCGACATCGTAAAATCGTGCGTGCCCGCGGGCAAAAACGGACACCCCGCAAAAAAAACGTTTCAGGCAATCCGAATCGAAGTAAACAACGAATTGTCGGGGCTGGGCGAGGCAATCGGCGACATCGTAAACGTGCTCAACAGCGGCGGACGAATCGCGGTAATCACCTTCCATTCGCTGGAAGACCGAATCGTAAAGCAAACGCTTAAAATGCTTTCGAGCGATTGTATTTGCGATAAGTCGCTCCCCGTGTGCGTGTGCAACCATAAAGCAACCGTAAAACTAATCGGAAAGTACAAGCCCACGCAACAGGAAATGCAAGAAAATCCCCGCAGCCAGAGCGCAACGCTCCGCGTGGCGGAAAAACTGTAACAACAAAGAAAAACGGAATAACGGAAAGCAAAGGAGCATACAAATATGGTGACCACGAGAAGAAGAATCACAAACGAAAAAGATCGCTTCGGCGGCTATGGGATTCAGATTTCCGATAAGCCGATTGCCGAAGAGAGCGAGCCGGTTACTTCTTCGCGTGCCGACCGCTTTACCTACCAAGTCCCTGTGGACGAGCCGTACGCCGAGCGCACGTTTGCGCGCGACGGCAGAACGGTTTCGGCGCCTACCGAATATGCGCCCGTGCAGCAACAGCCGCCCGTAATCGAATATTCCACGCGCCCCATGTATCCGCAAACCGAACCCGTCCGCACGCCCGTTTTTGCGCCCACCCGTACCAAAAAATCGCGCAAAAAAGAACGGGAAGACGTGATGCCGAGCATTCGCACGCGTGCCTACGGGCAACCCGAACGGGAAGAAAACGCCGTAGAACAGCCGCGCGAAAGAGTGCGGATGTCGGGTAAGAGCAAAGCGGCTCTGTTTGCCTACATGGCAGTAGTGCTCGCGCTCGCAATTACGGTGATTGCAACGGGAATCGCCGTAAGCCGTATCGGCGGACAGGCAGACGCAATCGAGAACGAAATTTTCCGAAAGAACGAAATCCTTGCCGCGCAAACCGCCGAAATAGACCGCCTTACCGATATGACGTATATCACGGGCGCCGCGGTGGAAGGCGGTATGGAAAAAGTGACGAACACAACCGAAGTGGAATTGCTCCCTTCGGCGGAACCGATGAAGTACGAAGGCAGAACCAACTGGTTTGATAAATTTTGCGACTGGTTGAGCGGTATCATCGGAGGATAGATTGAACGATTCTGCTGCAAGCACGGTTACAACACGAAAGAGGTTATTGGTATTCTTGATAGCAATAACCTTTTTATTTTGTGCTCTTTTGGGTCGGCTGGCATATCTGCAACTGATTAAGGGCAAGGATTTGCAGGTGCGTGCCGCCGAACAGTGGTACCGTGATTTGCCGCTCAAAGCGCCGCGCGGTAAAATCACCGACCGAAACGGCGAAATTCTCGCCGACAACCGCGACGTATACAGTATCTACGTGCGCCCCAACGCGGTGAAAAATCCCGAGGCGGTGGCGTCGGCGCTCGCAGGACCCTTAAATCTCGTATACGAAAAGCTGCTCGAAAAAATCACTTCCTCGCGCGTGAGCGAAATCACCGTAAAACGCGCGGTGGAAAAAGAAGTGGCGGAATCCATTCGCGCGCAGAATTTAGACGGTATCTATTTTACGCTCGATTCCAAACGCTACTATCCCGCGTCCAACTATCTCGCGCAGATTCTGGGCTTTACCAACATAGACAACGCGGGGCAGAGCGGACTGGAAGGGTATTACGATACCTACTTAAAAGGCACCGACGGGTTCGCCTACACCGCAACCGATATTAAAGGACACGAACTGGAAAACAACGTCACCAAATATGTGCCCGCAATCGCGGGATGCAATCTTTCGTTGTCGCTCGATTTGAATATACAGGCGTTTGCCGAAACGGCGGTTTCGCAGGCAATGGCGGAGCACAGCGCAAAGGGCGCGTCTATGATTGTTATGGATTGCAACACGGGCGGAATTCTCGCCATGGCAAGCGCGCCCGGATTCGACTTGAACGAGCCGCCGCGCGACGATATTCACCTATTGAACGCGCTCGGCAAAAACAAGATGATTGTAGACGTGTACGAGCCGGGTTCCACCTTTAAGATTTTCACCACGGCAACGGCAATCGAAAACGGCGCGGTGAACGGTAACGACCGATTCTATTGCAACGGCTCCCGTTTGGTAGACGGGCAGAAAATCAAGTGCTGGCGCAGTATCGGGCACGGGTCGCAAGACCTCGGCGAAGGCGTGAAAAACAGTTGCAACTGCGTGTTTATGGACCTTGCCTTGCGTTTGGGCACCGATAAACTGTACGAAGGGTTACGCACCTTCGGCTTCGGCAGTAAAACGAATATCGATTTTTACGGCGAAAGCAAAGGACTGATGATGGCGCAGTCGGCGGTCAAAAACGTGGATTTGGCGCGTATCGGATTCGGTCAGGCGGTAGCCGTCACGCCGTTGCAACTCGTCACGGCGGTATCGGCGGCAATCAACGGCGGAACGCTGTACGAACCGTACTTCGTTTCGGGCGCCACCGACTACACGGGCAAAACGGTGTACGTGCGTCAGCCCAAAGTCGTGCGGCAAACAATTTCGGCACAAACGTCCGAAATGCTCCGCAACATGCTCGAAAAAGTGGTGAGCGAAGGGGGCGGACACAAGGCGGGCGTGGCAGGCTACCGCGTGGGCGGCAAAACGGGCACGGCGCAAAAATACGAAAACGGACACATCGCACAGGGCAAATACGTATCCAGTTTCGTGGGCTTTGCACCCGTGGAAAATCCCCGCTACGTGGTGGCAATGATTGTAGACGAACCGGGCGGCTATGCGTACTACGGCAGTTTGGTGGCGGCGCCCTACGCGGGCGAAGTGTTCGCCAAAATCTTCGACTATGCGGCAATCAAGCCTTCCCAAACGCCCGAGCAAGCCGAGCAAACCGAAATGCCCGACACCATCGGCATGACCGCGCAAGAAGCGGCGGAGCGCCTGAAAGCATGCGGATTGCTGTTTGAATCGGCAGGCGAAGGGGAACACGTGGTTTCGTCGGTGCCTATTCCGGGCACGCGCGTGGTTAAGGGCGACGTAGTGCTCATTCGCACGGAATAACAACAAAAAAGAACAACGCGGAAAAAAGAGGTGGCTCTAATGAAATTAAAAGAAGTATTGCCCGAGTGCTCCGAGCAGTGGGGCGAACTGGAAATATCCGACGTGTGTCACGAGTCGGATAAAGTGCGGCAAGGCAGTCTGTTTTTCTGCCTTGCGGGCGGTAAGGCGGACGGACACGACTTTGCGAGCGACGCGGAAAAAAAGGGCGCGGCGGCAATCGTCTGCCAAAAAAAAGTAAACGTATCTTGCCCCCAACTGCTTGTGCAAAACACGCGGCAGGCGTTTGCCCGCGCCGCGGCGGCGTTTTGCGGCAATCCCGCCCGAAAACTCAAAATGTTCGGCATAACGGGCACCAACGGCAAAACCACCACGTCGTACATACTGGCGGAAATTCTGGCGGCGGCGGGCGAGCGCGTGGGGCTTATCGGCACCAACTGTATCCGCTATAATTCCGTGTGTATTCCCGCCACGCTCACAACGCCCGACCCCATGACGCTGCACACCGCGCTCAAAGATATGCTCTCGGCGGGTATCACGGCGGTTGTCATGGAAGTTTCGGCGCATGCGCTCGCGCTCGATAAAACGGCGGGTATCCTGTTCGACGCGGCGGGATTCACCAACGTTTCGCAAGACCATCTCGACTTTTTCGGCAACATGCAAGCGTATGCCGACGCCAAAATGCGTTTGTTCCGTCCGTCGTGCGCCAAATGCGCCGCCGTGAACGTAGACGACGAAACGGGGCAAAAGATTTTGCGTGAAGGGGCTATTCCCATGGCGGGCTACGGCAGAAACAATCCCGCCGACGTGTTCGGAATCGATTTGCGTATGAGCGCCGAAGGGTTGCGGTATATTATCAATATAGAAGACGACATCGGCGAAGTAAAATTTGCGTTGCCCGGCTCATTCAATATGTACAACACGCTGTGCGCCGCCGCCATGGCGCACCTGGCGGGCGTGAAAACAAACGACATTCTGCGCGGAATTCGTTCGCTTAAACGGGTAGACGGCAGGTTCAACGTGATAAGCGCCGAAAATTTTACGGTAATCGTCGATTTTGCGCATACCGACGACGGGTTAAGGAATATAATAACGTCGGTGCGGGAATTTGCAACCGCGCGCATTCTCACCGTGTTCGGGTGCGGCGGCAACCGCGATAAAACCAAACGGGCGGCAATGGGGCGCGTGGCGGCGGAATGCAGCGATTTCACCGTGGTCACGGCGGACAACCCGCGCGACGAAGACCCCGAAGATATCATCCGCGACATCATGCGGGGCGTGCCGCCCGAGCGCGCGCACTGCGTTACAACCGAGCCGAACAGGGAAAAAGCGATTGCGTACGCTCTGCGCACCGCGCAAAAAGGGGACGTTGTGATTGTGGCAGGCAAGGGCGCCGAACGGTATCAGGAAATCAAGGGCGTCAAATATGCCTACAACGACGAGGAGTACATTATGCGACTATTGCAAAGCGGGAGTATTTCATGATAAGACCCATTCTTGCCACGCTTGCGGCATTCGTTCTTTCGGCAGCCGTCATGCCGTTCGTCATCCGGCTGGGCAAGCGGCTCAAAGTACGGCAAACCGTGCTTTCGTATGTGGACAACCATATGGGAAAGAGCGGCACTCCCACCATGGGCGGTATCGGCGTCATGCTGGCGCTTCTTATCTGTTGTCTTGCCTTTTCGGGTAAAGATAACAAACTGATGCTGGTTACTCTGTTCGTTACAATCGGCTACGGCATTATCGGCTTTATCGACGATTTCATCAAAGTATACTTTAAGCAGAACAAGGGGTTAAGTCCCATTCAGAAAATCATCTTTCAACTGCTTATCGCGGTAATCGTGGCAATTTTCGCGTACAACAACGCACTGGTGGGCAGTACGATTTATCTGCCGTTCACCTTGCGCGAAGCCGAACTGGGCTGGGGCGCCGTGCCGCTGTTTATTATCGTGTTTTTGGCGTTTACCAATTCGGTAAACTTAACCGACGGACTGGACGGGCTTGCGGGAAAGGTATCCGTTTCGTACGCCTTTTTCTTTGCGGTGCTGTTGGTGCTTGCCGCCTATGCCGCGGGTGACGGACAAGCCGAAGGGGAATACGGCAATCTCATTCTGTATTGCGGCGCGCTCATCGGCGCGCTCGGCGGATTTTTGTGCTACAACTGCTATCCCGCCAAAATTTTCATGGGCGATACGGGCGCGCTCGCGCTCGGCGGCGGTCTGGGTTGCCTTGCCGTTATGAGTAGATTGGAACTGTTGGCACCCGTCATCGGTATCATGTTCGTGCTTACAAGCCTGTCGGTTATCATACAGGTGGTATACTTTAAGGCAACCAAAAAGCGGGTGTTTTTAATGGCGCCGTTACATCACCATTTCGAGCGCAAAGGGGTGCACGAGAACCGTATCGTGACCGTTTACTGTTCCGTAACGTCGGCGGTGGGCTTGCTTGTGGCGCTTATTACGCTCGCCTGCGTGCTGTAACAAAAATCGTTTTCCCGTCGGGGCATATTCGCCGCGTTTGCGTCATACTATACTGTGGACAACTTTACACGGAGAGAGCGTATGAACGGCGAATGGAAAGGCAAACGAATCTGGATAGCGGGTAACGGCGTGAGCGGCACGGGCGCGTACCAAGCGCTTACGGCGGCGGGCGCGGAATGCGCCTATTTCGACCAATCGGAAAATCATCGCGCAATTCCCCCCGACTTGCTTGTGGTAAGTCCGGGCATTGCGCCCGATCAACCCGTATATACATATGCGCGGGAGAACGGTATCCCGCTGTGCGGCGAACTGGAAATCGGCTACTTGCTATGCGACAAACCGATTGTCGCCGTAACGGGCACCAACGGCAAGACTACGGTCACGCGCTTAATCGGCGCCATGTTGCATAAGGCGGGGCTTGCGGTGGCGGTGTGCGGCAACGTGGGGAAGTCGTTCGCGCTGGCGGCGGCAACGGGCGGGTTCGACGTTGCCGTTGTGGAGTGTTCGAGTTTTCAGTTGGAAACAATCCGCTCGTTCCGCCCGCATATTGCGGTGCTCACCAATATTTCGCCCGACCATCTCAATCGCTATAACGGCATGGAAGAATATTGCGCCGCCAAACGTAATATCGCGCGCAATCAAACCGAACAAGACGTTTTTATCTTCTCGCAAGACGACGTGCCGCTTTACGCACTGCGCGGCTTTATGCCCAAAAGCACAACCATGTACACAACGGTGTACGGCAAAGTGCGCGGCGCCTATGTTTTGTCGGACACAATCTACTACTGCGGGCAGGAAATCTGCCGCACCGACCGCGTGAAAATGGAAGGAGAGCACAATCTCAAAAACGCGCTGTCCGCCGTGTGCGCGGCAAAGGCGTTGGGCATACCCAACGCGCCCGTTGTGCAAGCGCTCACCGAATTCGCGCCCGACGCGCACCGATTGTGTCTGGTGGCAAGAAAAAACGGCAAGAATTTCTACAACGATTCCAAGGGCACCAATATCATGGCGTCGGTGCGCGCCGCCGAGTGCATGAACGGAACCACCTGCATGATTGTGGGCGGCAGCGATAAAGGATACGAATTCGACGAGCTGTTTCAAAAATTGCCCGCCTGCGTGGTGCGCGTGGCGGCGGTGGGCGAAACTGCGCAAAAAGTGACGGCGGCGGCAGAGCGCAACGGCTTTTGTGCGGTGCGTTCCTTCTCCGATTTTACCCAAGCGTTTTTGTGGGCAAAGGCGGGAGAAGAAGAAAACGTGTTGCTTTCTCCCGCGTCGGCGAGTTTCGATATGTTTTCGTCTTATGCCGAACGCGGCGAACTGTTTGAACGGTTGGTGCAAAATGCGAGCGAAGAATAAACTTACGGGCAAAGAAAACGCGTCCGCGCGCACGGCGGGCGAATACGATTTCGTTTTAACGGTTGTTACCGTGTTACTGGTGCTGTTCGGCGTGGTTATGGTGTATTCGGCAAGCAGTTACAACGCCGCCGTCAACTACGGAAACAAGTACTTTTACATGTTCAAGCAACTCGTGGGCGCCATTTTAGGGTTTGCCGCCATGATTGCGTTGAGCGTTATCGACTATCACGTTCTGGCAAAATTGCGGTATATCATTTTGGGCGTATCGGTGCTGCTGTTGGTGCTCGTGTTTATTCCCGGGGTGGGGGTGGAAAGCTACGGCGCCCGCCGCTGGATTAACTTGCCCTTTTTCACCATGCAGGCGAGCGAAATCGCCAAATTCGGCTTTATTATCTTTGCCGCCGCCTATATGGCAAAATACCATAAAAAAATGACTACGTTCAAAGGAATCCTGCCCGTGCTCGGCGTAGGACTTCTCATCTGCGTGCTCATCATTTTGGAACCGAATATGTCTATCACCATCTGCGTGGTACTTTTGATGTTTGCCATGCTGTTTATAGGTGGCGCGCGTATCAAACACTTTCTCATCATTGCCGTGCCCGCCGTCGCCATGATTCCCATACTCATTTTGGCGGAACCGTATCGGTTAAAACGTATGCTCGCGTTCATCGACCCGTGGGCGTCGCCGCTCGGCGAAGGGTATCAGCTCATTCAGTCCTTCTATTCGCTCGGTAGCGGCGGACTGTTCGGGTTGGGGCTGTTCAATTCGCGGCAAAAGTATCTCTTTTTACCCTTTTCGGAAAGCGATTTCATATTCAGTATCATCGGCGAAGAGTTGGGACTCGTGGGGTGCGCGCTCGTTATGTTCGCCTATATTCTTTTAATCGCGCGCGCCGTTCGCATAGCGCAAAATAGCACCGACCGATTGGGGTGCTATCTTGCGAGCGGCATTGCCTGCATTATCGCCATTCAGGTGCTCGTGAATATTGCGGTGGTTACGGGTTCCATTCCGCCCACCGGACTCCCGCTACCGTTCGTCAGCGCGGGGAGCAGTTCGCTCATCGTTTTCTGCGGCAGCGTGGGAATTTTGCAGAGTATCGGCAGGCGCAGTCACGTCGGCGCCCGATTCGTAAAGGATATCCGCCGCACCCGTTGACCGCACGCCTTCCGCCGCGCCCGCACTCGTAGCCATAAACGAGTTGAACGATTTGCTAGAAAGCACGCCGATTGCGGCGCCGAGCGCTATGAGCGTGTCGGGAATAAAGAACACGCCGTTATACGCAAACGAGTATACAACAAGGTGCTGTTGCCACCAGCCTTCCCAGGCAATGTAATCGCCGTAAAAAATCACGCCGCTCAAAACGTGGCTGGCGTATCGCAACGCAAAATAGCACGCAACCCCCAAAAAGAAGGGAACGTGCGCGGCAAGCACGTGTTTGCCCGCCGCAACCGCGCGGTTGTAGCGCGACTGACGGTAAGAAAACAGCCCCAAAAATACGAGCGACAAATAGGGAATCACGTAGTCGAGCACCGCGCTCATGGGGTGCACGATGTACGGACTCTGAAAAAATTGCAGAATGGTGTACGCAACCGTTATCACCAGCCCTTTGAAAAATCCGAAGTAGTAGCAGTAAATCATCACGGGCAGTACCGAGGCGAACGTAATCGTGCCGCCGTACGGAAGCCCTATGCCCAAAAAAGACAGCGCATACGACGCGGCAAGACAAATGGCGCCGTACGTTACGTCGCGCGTGCGAATTACGTCCCGTTTGCCGCGGGCGCGCAACACAAAGTAGGCAATCAGCGTTCCCGCAATCAGCGCGACAAACAGGCAAATGCACAGAATGAGCGTCACGCGCAGCATGGTGTCGGCGTCTTGAAAGTCGTCGAAGTCGAACAACTTACTTGCGCCGTGCAACAGCGTTCTTGCGCCGTGCAAAAGAGAAAAAGGGTTTGTCAAGGCGTACCTCCTTTATTACCGAAGCTTGTTAAAAAAACGGACCGCCCGAATAGGGTAGTCCGTTTGCTTATGGAAATGCATGAAAAATATTTACACTTCGGCAAGCTTCCCTACGCGAGTACTAACTCACAGGTTCAAAGGGACCGACAACTTGCCGTTGTCATCTCAGCCGCAGCGATATGTAGCGCCCCCAGCGGTAATGTACGTTCATACTATATCCGTTTTATCTGTCGTTGTCAAGCGTTTTGCGCGAATTTGAAAAACATTCCGCTTTTTTCTTGCATAAAAAGGGGGAATGGAGTATAATATCGCTATGGCGTATGTGGGAAAAACGTTTCAATACATGGGCAGAGCGTTTTGGGCGCTCGCGCTCGTCTGTCTGCCCGCGGCAATCGTGCTGGGCATTTTTACCGTGCCCATGGCGTCGCTTTCGTATTTCGTGTCTTACGCCTCGTCCGATATCGGCGGCTTTACCGATATGTTCTGGCTGTTTTTCAGCAAAGCGGCACTCCGCCACGTCTATCCGCTTGTGCTCATTTTATTGGCGCTTATATTTAGCGTGTCGCTTGCGCTGTCGGTAATCGAAAAGCATTTTCGGGTGGGAAAACTTATGTTGCTCTCTCCCTTAAAACAGATTAACAACTATATTTTGCCCCTGCTTGCCACGTTTTCCATTCTCACGCTTATTTTGTGTTTATACGGTATGGTGCAAACGGGCGTTTTAACGCTGTTGCATTTCCTCGTCGGCGGCAAGGGCGCGCCCGGCGTTCTCAATCTTGTTTTGGCGGCGGTAATCAGCACGGGGCTGTTCGTGCTCTCGGTGTTCGCCGCCTGTTCCACCATGTACTGGACGCCCATGATGGTTATTTACGGCTTTTCCTTCCGCGATGCGGCGGCATCGTCGTTGCGCCTTATCGACAGAAAAACGGGCGGCATTCTTTTGGGACTGCTTACGCCTTTTCTGATTGTGGCAGTGCTCGCAAACGTGGTTGCATTCATTCCCAACGCCGTTGTGTGCATCGTGCTCGGCGTGTTTTTGTATTTGTTTCTTATTATGTATATCGTAACGTATATTATGGTGTCTATGTTCGACTTGATGGGCATGGAACGGCGGGACGCAAAAGCTCGTATAGGGGGAAGGCGGCGTGGCATTTAAGAATGCATTGAAAATGCTGGTATCGAAATTCGGCTTGATGTGGGTGTTGCTTTTGTACCTTATCATCACAGGCGTGCTCATTGTGAGTTTAAGCCTTCCGTTTGCGTTGCCCGTGGTGCGTGCCTTTCGTCAGGCGGGCATCGGAAAGCTGATTTCCGCATTACACGCAAGCGTTACGGGCGGCGATAATATAGGCGTGTGGTTCGATAAACTGTATGCCGTGGTGCGCGCCGTAAAAGATACGCTCATTATCGATAAATGGGCGGCGTTTAATACGGGTGCGCTCATTGCATTCGTGCTCGTGTTTGCCTACCGCTTTATTTTCGGATTGTACGAACTCCCGATGCTCACCGTTATAGAAGGGCACATGTCGTCCGACGCGCGTATCGGCTTTACGGGGCGGTATATCTCGCTGCTCGGCAAATCGTGCAAATTCGTATTGGTGAAAATACTGTACACCGTGCCGTTTGATTTGCTCATATTTATATGCGTGTATTGGCTGTTCGTGCTTTTCAACGTGCCCGTGCTCAAATTCTTCGCCCCCTTTCTCATCATGGTGGTGCTGTTGGTATTGCTTGCCTTCCGTTATACGCTTATCGCCATGTGGGCGCCCGAAATCGTGGTGCGCGAAAACGGAATTTTCCGCTCGTTCGGCTTTTCGGTAAAGCGGGGTATGCGCTTTTTCGGCAGTGTGTTTTCCTCCTTTCTGATTGCCTGGACGCTCATCATTGCGCTCAACATGCTCGTGGGATTTTTCACTTTCGGCGCGGGACTGGTGCTCACCGTTCCCATGTCGGTGCTCTTTCTCAACCTTCTGAACATGACGGTATACTACAACAAAAACGGCAGGCGCTACTATGTAGACGACACCACCGTCATCACGCCGCCCGTTCCCGCACAAGAAGAATAACCGCGTAAATAAGTACAATAAAAAAACGGCACCCGACTGTGGAGCGCCGTTTTTTTTGCGCCTATTTTTCGCATTTACCCTATGGTGCGCACGCGCACAATGTTATCCAGTTTTGCTATTTTTCGTACCGTGGCGTCCGATACTTTTTCGTCTAAATCGAGTATGGCGTATGCCATGGCGCCGCCCGACTGCGAATTGAAACTGCTTATGTTGATTCCCTCTTTGGCAATCAGGTCGCTGATAGACGAAATCACGTTTTTCACGTTGCGGTGAAACACGGTAATGCGTTGTTTGCCGCTGCGCGCGCTCTTGCAGTTGGGAAAATTGACCGAGTTGGTAATGTTTCCGTTTTCCAAAAAGTCGGCAACTTCGTGCGCCGCCATATACGCGCAATTTTCTTCCGCTTCTTCGGTGCTTGCGCCCAAATGGGGGATTGTGAGCACGTTTTCCACGCCCAACAACTCTTCGCACGGAAAGTCGGTAACGTAGCGGACGATTTTGCCGCTTTGGATTGCCGCTTTTATCGCATCGTTTTCCACCAGTTCGCCGCGTGCGCAGTTGATAAGGCAAGCGCCTTGTTTCATCTTTTGCACCGTTTGGGCGTTAATGGTGCCTTTTGTGGCGGGCAGATAGGGAATATGCAACGTAACAAAGTCGCTGTTGCATAACACGGCGTTCAAATCGTTGGCTTTCACAACGTTGCTGTTTAAGTTCCACGCCGCGTCTATGGAGATATACGGGTCGTAGCCTATTACCTTCATGCCGAGTTCCACCGCTGCGTTCGCCACCAGTCTGCCTATGGCACCCAAGCCGACCACGCCCAGCGTTTTGCCGAGAATTTCGCCGCCCGCAAACGCCTTTTTGCCGCTTTCCACCAGTTTGGGCACTTCGTCGCCCTTTCCCGAAAGCGTCTGCGCCCATGCGATTCCGTCGGTAATCTTGCGCCCGCACAGAAAGAGCGCGCACAGTACCAGTTCTTTCACGGCGTTGGCGTTGGCGCCCGGGGTATTGAATACCACGATTCCCTTTTCGGCGCAGTCCGCCACGGGAATGTTGTTTACGCCCGCGCCCGCGCGCCCCACGCACAGCACCGAAGGGGGGACTTCGTACCCGTGCATGTTAAAGGAACGCAATAAAATGGCGTCGGGATTTTTACAGTCTTTATCCAACTTGTAACCGAGCGGAGCGAATACTTCGTTTACCGCATTGCTGATTTCGTTGAGTTTGAGAATAGTACGCATTTTCGGGTTCTCCTGTTTTTATTTGTGCTCTTTTTCAAACCGTTTCATAAAGTCCACCAACTTGCGGACGCCTTCAATCGGCATGGCGTTGTAAATAGACGCGCGCATGCCGCCCACAAGACGGTGCCCTTTCAGGGTGAGCAGCCCTTCTTTTTGCGCGGCGGACACGAATTCTTTGTCCAGTTCTTCGCTCGGCGAAACAAACGGAACGTTCATCGGCGAGCGGAACGGCTTTTCCACCGCGTTGCAGTAGAACGAAGAATTATCGATAAAATCATACAACAGCGCCGCTTTTTCGCGGTTGATTTGCTCGATTGCTTTCACGCCGCCCAACCCTTTGAGCCAGCGGAACGTTTCCATGGCTACGTAGGTGGAAAAGCAGGGGGGCGTGTTGTATAAACTCTTTTCTTTTATCTGCGTGCTCCATTTCATCATGGTGGGGCATACGTTGCTTGCCATGTTTTGCAAATCCTTGCGCACAATCACAATGGTTACGCCCGCGGGTCCCACGTTTTTCTGCGCGCCCGCATACAGCACGCCGAATTTCGATACGTCCAGTTCTTCGCTCAAAATGCACGACGAGATGTCGGCTACAAGCGGAACGTCGCCCGTATCGGGTATCGCGTTGTATTTGGTGCCGAAAATGGTGTTGTTGTAGCAAATGTGCACGTAGTCGGCATCGGTGCGGAACATGCCTTTTTCCAACGCGGGAATATAGGTGAAGTTGCGGTCGGCGCTCGACGCCGCCTCTTTCATGTCGCCGTACTTTTGGGCTTCTTTATACGCTTTGCCCGAAAAATTGCCCGTTACCACGTAATCGGCTTTGCCGTTTTTATGTAAGTTTAAGGGGACCGCTTCAAACTGCATGCTGGCGCCGCCCTGTACGAAAATAACGTCGTAGTTTTCGGGCACGCCCATCAGTTCGCGCAACAACGCTTCGGCTTGGTCGTTGATTGCCTGATACGGTTTGCTGCGGTGGCTCATTTCCATCACCGAAATGCCGTTGCCTTCGTAGTCGAGTAAGTTTTTTTGCACTTTTTCGAGTACGGGCAGGGGCAACATGCTCGGTCCCGCCGAAAAATTGTAGTTTCGCATTCTATATTACCTCCCAAAGAAAATCTTTGTTATATATTACCATACTCATGCCCGATTCGCAAGCGATTTGCGCCCGCAGAATCATTGCAGTCGGAAGAAATCAAAAAGGGGAGAAAAGACGAATTTTTGCAAAATGCGGGTTTTTCGGCAAAAAACAGGACGGAAAATCAAAAAAATGCGATTTTTTGCCCGAAAAAAGTGTCGAAATCACGCACACTGTTATTGACTTTACACGCATAATGATTTATAATAATATATGATACCTAAAAAATTAGATGTGTAATTCTACACATTACCGCTTTTATGAGGTTGAAGATGACAAATCGGGTCAGAAAGAGAAGAATATCGGCTTTGTGCATTGGCTTGCTGTTTGCGCTCACTACCGCAATCGGCATTTTAGGCGTGCCGCAAAAAACCGCGCTTGCCGCAGAGAGCGACGGCGCATTCAAATTCAAACAGATGGCAGTGGGCGAAGATTTCGCCATTGCGCTCTCGTATAACAACGAACTGTATGCGTGGAGTTTGTTGCCCGAAGACGAGCATACCTATAAAGGCGAAGGGCTGAATCCCGAGTACGGCGATTCGCTCGGGCAATACTATCCCACAAATCCCATACGCATTGCGGTAGATTTCAGAGGCGTGCGTTTTGAAAGAAGTAGCGAAAAGGGCGTCACGCTTACGAAAATCGGCGAGTTGCCGAATAAGGACGACGTTTTGACCAACGAGAACAATAGGCAGACGTATGTGGGCGGCGCCGACGATAACATTGTGCAGATTGCCGCAACGCGAACGACTGCCGCGTTCGTAACGCGCAAAGGGCTGATTTACACCTGGGGCAAAGAGAGTTACGAACCGCTCAAAAACGGAGAGCAGACCACGCAACTTTTGTTCCGTAATCCAACCTATGAGGGAAACGGCACGTATGTGCCCCAAAAGCACAACTATACTCCCGCATTGATTGACTACAACAAACACCACGGACTTTTGCCGCTCGGGCATATCAATTCGAGTATGGCTACGAGTATCCAATCGATTGCGGGCAGCGACTTTAACTATATAGTGCATTACAACGGGCAAAACAACACGCAAGGCAATTACGTGTGGGGACAGTCGCAATATCTCGGTGGCGCAGACGTGCAGTCTATTGGCAACTATACGTTTGGTAGAGATTATGCAAACGGGGAGCTGGCGAAAACCGCAAATACCCGTGCATATCTCGGCGACGGCAACGTGTACTATTTTTCGTCGGGAACGACGCAAGCTTTGAAAGTGCGCGGCAAAAATTTTGCCGTAGCAAATTCCGCAATCACGGCAAGCGCCGACGGAACGATTACGAGCGGCATAGTGAATACGCTGTTTTCCGCAGACAACGAAACTTCGGCATATACCAAGAACAAGACGGGCGACGATTTTCTTACCATTAAAAATGCCGTTACGGGCAAGCAGGGAGAGGACGGCACCGAAGAGTATTATCGGAATATTGCTTCTACTTCTGCATTAACGTTTACAAATACGTCACCCGTAAATCCGAGTGCGGCAAAATTCTATACCGCCGACAGTTTACAGAACCCGACGGACACGGCTATCGAAACGCAACGTTCCGCCTTTGCGGCGGGCGCAGGCTACGGCTATTTGCTCGACGGCGGAAAACTTTACTTTTGGGGCGATAATCGTTTGGGACAGAACGGTGGCGGCGTCGCGGGTGACGCGGCAACTGCTTTTGCGTCTGCGGCTTCGGATTTGGACGGAACGTACGTGCAAGTGGTGGCTGGCAAGATTAAAACGGGCGACACCATTTTGGAAGGGTACAGCAATACCGATGCAAATTATCAGGCGCAGGGCAAACCCGATAAATGGAGCGCTTTTGATACGCAGAAGGATACTACCGAGCCGCCCGCCGTTACGGGATACACGGGTACGCTTGACAGCGCTTACGTGGACGGCAACACCTATCTTTCCGCCGTGCTCGACGAAAACGGCAGCGTTACCGTGTTCGGCGCTCTGGACGGAAAAATCTTTGCCCCGCAGCCGCTTGACGACCGATTTGCCGCCGTGGGCGTACAAATATCGAAAAGCGGGAAAGCGCCCGCGAACAGAGTGGCGTTGCTTGTATCCGGATACGAAAACCATCTGTTCGCCATTTCGTCGCTCGGCAAGATATATGAAATCACCGCTTCGGTAACGAACGAAAACGGAGTGGATAAATTCTCGTTTGCATGCGATTCGGTAGACGGGTTTCGCGACGAGAACGGAAAAGAATACGATAATTGGGCGGTAAACACCAAAAACGTTGCGGCAACGTTCAGCACAAAGTATAATTCAACTACCGATACGAGCGAAGGTTATTTCACCGATAATTCCGTGGTTTCGGTCGGTTTGACTGCCAACGGAAAAACAGGTAACTATGCCGAGGTGTCGGAAGATACGGCTATCGGCAACAACCGCTCGGGCGACGCATTCCGTATGCTGTTGCCCATAGAGCAAGGCGTAGTAGGCAACACCGACGCCTTTATCTCGTTGCCGAGTGAGTTAACGTATGCCGAATCGGGCACAAAGCACGTAGACGCCGAGGCAACGGGTATTGCGGGCACGCCTACCGACGACTTCCGAAAGATGACCTTCTACTGGTCGGACGCGCCTGCGTATAAGATTCCCGACGCCGTGGTTGCGCGCTATTTCTCTATTCGATACACCTATACGCCTTCCGTAGAAACGGACGAGAGCACCACGCCGCCGCAAATCGGCTTTACCATTGTGCCCAAGCAGTCTACGGCGGGCAAATCCATTATTATCAAATACTGGATTGGTCGGTTCGACTCGGTGATGAATTTCGATAACGTGAAAGACAATCTTCCCACCGCGTTTTACGACTTTAAGCAAGCGAGCGTTTCGGTTACGATTGCCGACACGCATGCCGAAAAAGTGTTCACTTCGGCGGCGGACGAATCGGAAAGCGGCAATTCCGCCATTCCGCTCCTTGACCCCAACAATCCCGATAATAACACCTATTCGCTTACCGTGATGAACGTATCGGAAGGTTTTACGCAGGTATTGACGAAACTGGAAGAACTTTTGGGCAACACGTTTAACAGAACCGCTGCCCAAAACGCACTGATTGAAGACGTGATTGCGAACGATTCGGGATTTCCCGCAACGGAAAAAGCGGCAAAACTTGCCTACTACAACGCAAACGCAACTTCGTTCTATAACGGGGCATACCGTTATTTGGTAAAAGACCGCGACGACGATATTTTGTATCTCGATACCGCAAACCCCGTGAATCCTTCCAATAATCCGTACTTTGCCACCGCACTGCGTACGGGCGATAAGAGCGTGGAAGTGTTTATGCCGTTCGGCACCACGGTGACGGGCGACAAACTTGCCGAATTGCAAAACTGGTTCCAAAAAACAACCAACAACGGCAACGTGCCCTGGTTTGCCAACAAATACGGCTTTACCATGGACGTGCAACAAGAGGGCATTACGTTCCGTTACGAAGTGCTCACCGTTACGGCGCTCTCGTCTATGCCCGGCGCTTTTGTGGGGTACGAAACGGTAGACGGCAAAACGGACGTATCGCGTCCCGTAACCGCCGTAAATGCCGACGAACGCGTAAACGGCTTGCGCCCGCGTATTCACTACGGAACAAGCGGACAGGCGGGCTACTACGTAGACAACTTTAACAACGACCAAACGGACGGCGGCGGAAAAAACCGCGTGGTGGAAATCTTTACGCAGTCGTCGCTCACCTTTTTGAAACAGTGGGGAGATAAAAATTCGCTGTCGCACGACGTATACGGCGACCCTACGGCAAACAACGTGTACGAATTCGACGCCGATTCGGTAAAACCGGGAATCGACGCCGTTGTGCTCAAACCCGACGTAGTGGGTGTGGGAATCAACCAGAATAAATACACGGTAAATCTTTCCAACCTGTTCAAAGACGATACCAACATGTATTTCACGTATAACGGCACGCACGGAAATTACGACGCGCTCAAAGATACGTTTGCGTCCGGCTCGAACGCCAACGCACTCGGACTGGAAGCAATGGGCGAGAAGTCGTTCACCATACTTGCCAAGCATGCCGTAACCGATTACGAATTCACGCTGGAAATACGGCGGTTTGTGCCCGGACGCACCGACAACGGTTTTGTGGGCGATACTCCGAATCAGAGCGAAGAAATCGCCTACGTGCATTTTAAGGTGACGGTGGATTTCAATCCCAAAACTTCGTTCTCGCGCAAAGACGGTATTCCCGATTCGCTGGGAAAAATAAACAAAAATACCGAACTCAATATTTCCGACCGCATGAATCTTGCCAACGGTATTCCCGGGCTGGTGACGGTGGAAGCCAAATCGAGCAATCCGTCGGTACTTACGGTAGATTCGGTTGTAAGCGACGGCAAGGCGGTTTTGGTGCTCAAACCGCGCACGAGCGGCACGGTGTTTGTGCGCTACGTGGTAAAACTGTACGACTACGAGATTTCGGACAGTTTCCGTGTAGACGTTGCCACGTTGTTCTCTATGGGGAACACGGTAAAGGTAATCGACGAAGAGCGCGTATATTTCAGCGATTTAATCAACTATTTGATTAGCGTGAATAATCTCGGCGCCGAAACCACGCTTACGCCTGCCGATTACGAAGGTACGAATCTGCCGTATCGGTTCGAGCAGACCACCGATAAGAGTAGCGTAGATGCCGACAACAACTGGACACCGCTCGAAAGCGTGGGATTTTTGCGCACCGTGTATCTCGACCCGAGCAGTAACGACCGCGCGCAACAAAAGTATATCGGCTTTGTAATGGGTTCGTTTGAATCCACAACCGATAAAGACAGCATGCCCATTACACGTGCGGTGGTGCGGTTTACCGACGGCGCGGGCAACTACTACGAAATTTCTTTCCGTTTGGCGCCTGCGGCACAAACACTGAACGACCCCGACAATCATTTCGGGTCGGCGCTCTCGTTTGAAATCAACAAAAAGAACGAGCAGATTTCGCTAATGGAACACGACGACGGTGTGACCGACGCCGCCAATAAGGGCGTGCGCTTTGCCGACGGCAACTACGTGATTCCGCTTTCGTATCTCACCGAATTGATGTACGACAAAAAGGAAGGGCTGGACCGCTATTCCATTGTGGCGGTGAACGCAACCGCGTCCGACAACAACCCCGATAAGTATTTAACGGTCATCAATTCCACAAGCACCGTTTCGGTTCGTCCGTTGTATCCCACCTCTATGCTTGCGACCGACAGTTGCAACATACAGGTTTCGGTACGCGATAAAGAAACGCACGAAGTAACGCTTTTGAATTTTGCGGTACGCATTACGGGTATCGATATTGTGCTCGAATCGGATGATTACCGCATGATTGTAATCATCGTATTTTTCAGCGTGTTGGCATTGCTGATTATCATATTCTTTATTCGCATGGGCGTATACTGGAAGAAGAAAGCCGACCAGCGTCGCATTATCAAAAAGAATCAAACGCTCATCAAAATGCGCGATAAAATGCATCAGAAAACGGACGGTGTGAAAAAAGAACAGCTTGTGCGTACCAAACTTAAAATGGAAGACCCGAAATACGCCCGCATGTTCAACGAAATGCGCAAAAACAAAGAGGAACAAACGGGAATTGTGCTCGAAAATTCGCTTGTGGCGCAAAAAGCCGACCGCAAGGATAAAGCGAACAAAGCCGCCAAAAAGAAGAAAAAAGGCGGTAAGAAGTCTTTGGAAGAATTGCAGGCGGAACTTGCGGCAAAACGCGAGTTGCGTGACCGCATGGAAATGGGCGACTTTTCCGCCATGCCCGAAGATATGGCGCCCATAACCGACGCGCCCGTGGAAGATATTCCCGTAGACCAAACGATGGCGGGAGATATGCCCTTATTCGATACCGAGTTCGGCGATACGTCTGCGCAACCGGACGCCGTGTTCGGTGAATCTGCAACGGAAGAGAATATCCTGTTCGAGATGCCCGACGACAACGGCGAAAACAATCAAGGTTAAGGGAGTGACGAAGGTATAAAAAGATGATGGAAATTCGCAAAAAGAAAAAATATGCGGCGGCGTTTGCGGTACTTGCTTTGTCGGTATTGCTCGCTTTGGCGTTGTTTGCCGCCTTGCCGTTTTCCGCCGACGCGCAAACAAGCGGCTCGTTGATTGATTATACGGTAACTCCCGATTTTGCAATCACCATGGACGCCAACGGTAATATTTCGGGGAGCGCGGATACCTATAACGAAACGGATAAAGCGTTCAGTAACGATAACACGCCCACAAGACGATTCAGGCAAAGAATTTTCCGTGCAGATAGTTTCCGTCCCGAATCGGGATACTATTTATACGCGCAAGCGGATATCTGCAACTATACGGGCGAATATTTTCAAATAGCGGGCGGCATGGATTCGGTAGGAAACACTGCTTTCGATTATATTACCGTAACGGCGCGCAAAGCTACCGAAGAAAAAAAGCCGCTGCGGTTTGCGCTTGTGTTCCGCAAAGGCAGTGCGGATTCCGCCGACACAAAAGTGGTAACGGTGCAGATTACCATTACCGCACAGATGCTTCCCGGCACAACGGGCACCGATTTGTATATCGGGCGTCAGTTAAGCGACGAGAACGATAAAATCAATCTGCCGACCGACGATACCGATTTCGTGGATATTCCCGTGCGCATTACCAACAATACGTCCAAAGAAATCAATCTGGAAAAGTATCTGGTGGGCAGAAAGCTGTATTCCGCCAATCCCGGTTGGATTGAAGACCGTACCGATAATGCGCCCGACGCCGAAAGCAAGGCGCTTAAATCGGGAGAGAATTATCAGTATTTCAACGATATCGATTCGTTCGAAATTCCCGATAAACCGTCTAACAGCTTGATTGCCGCGTCCGACGTGTCGTTCTACAACATGAGCGACGGCAACCGCAGTTTTGTAATCGATTTGCACGTCACTACCGCCAAATTGCGCGAACTGAAAGAAGGCAATAAAGACATCAAAATATGGGAGTCGGACGGGGGACAGTGGAATTTCCCCGTAAAACTCAAACACAAAGATTCGGAAACGGTATATACCGTTTATATTCCCATTGTGGTGGTTCCGAGCGAACCGAAAAGCAATCCCGCTTTCAAGATTACCGATTCGGTTACCATGCCCACGTCGCTCAATGCGGGCGGCGCCGACACCTTTTTCTATGATTTGAAAAATCCGTCCGCGTCGGTAACGGCAAGCGACACGGGATTCGGCGCGGTGCGCGTTTACCCGCAGTATCTGTGCGATTTTGCGGCTTACGACGACAGCGAAATCCGCTTTTTCGAGTCGATTGTGCCCACGCCTTCGTCGTCGGGTATTGTGGAAGTTTCGCCCGTGCGCGACGAGAGCGATTCGGTATACTATTTGGTGAAAGCCACGGGCAACGGTACTGCCGACGTCACGTTCGACATCAAATACAAAATGCACGATTCCGACCAGGAATATCAAGATAAATACGTTTCCATCACGTTCAAGGTGTATGGCAAATACGAGGTACGCTTGTCGGTTTCGGGTAGCAAAACGCACCGATTCACGATTGATTCGGGCGAATTCGAAGAACTGCGCGGCGCCAAATATCACATTGCGGGCGCTACGCTCCGCAAACTCAATTCCGAAGATACCAAAAACTACGCCGCCGTCAATTATTCCAACGGTGTGATTTCGGTTACGCCTTACGACAACGCGTTAGACGATTCCGCCGTTGTGGTAGACGTTACGCTCCGCGACGTAGTGGGGCATGAGATTGTGCTCGAATGCCCGTTGCGCATTAACATGCAGGTAGGATTCGGCGCCAACTGGCCGCTTTGGAAGTGGGTGCTTTTTTGGGTGGGTATCGGTCTTGCCATAGCGCTCATTCTGTTATTTGCCATTTGGTTGTTCGTTCGTTCCATGCACAAGCGCAAAATGGACGAACTGGAAACGAGCGCGCCCACCAGTGCGTATATTATCAAACTCAATTCCACCATCGCGGCGGCGCAGGCGCAACAGCGTCTTGCCACACAGCCGTATGGGGGCGCGGCACCGTCGCAGATGTTGCAGTTGGGCGCAGGTCCTGCGTCTACACCCGCACCCGACCCCAACACGTTGGCGCTCGGCATTACGCCGCAACCGTCTATGCCGCTCTATTCCACGGGCGCGGGCGTTACGCCTCCGCCTGCCGAGCCGCTGTATTCGCAGCCCGTATCGCAGACGACCAACACTTCCACTTCTACTACGATTATCGAAGAAATTTACATTCCGCTTTCGGACGAAGAATTGTTGCGCCGCATTTACGAAGAAAAATTCGCGCCGCGCGGCATGTTGGAACGCACGTTCAACAAGAGCAAGGATTTGCAACAGCGCGAGCTGGAAAAAGAGAAAGAGCGTATTCGTGAAGACGTGCGCAACGGCATGACAATCGAAGAAGCATGCAAGTCGCTCAAACAGCGCGAGGCGGAAAAAGCGGGCGCTGCGGGCATTGTGAGCGATACCGCTGAATCGGGTGCGCCTACGGCTACGGTAGACCCGTTGATTGTGCTTTTGGGATTCGACCCGAGCGAGCCGATTGTTGCCGACGTGGTGCGCGAAGAACCGCAAGCCGACTGGGGCGACGAAATGCGCAAACTCAAAGAGGCAGAGTACAACAATCTCCGTTTGCGTGCCGAACTGAATATTATAGAAAGCCGTTTGGCTGCGGTAACGTCGGCAGACGAAAAGACGAGCGCGGACGTGGGCGACGCGTCGGCGGCAATCGAACGCCTTACAGCCGATATCAGAACCGCCGAACAAACGTTGGACGATAAGAATGCCGACAGAGTGGTTGCGCGCGGTAAAACGGCAAAAGAAGCGCTTGATAAAGAGATTGCCGAACTCGAAGCGAAAATCAAGTCGGATAAAGAGAGCGTTGCGGGCAAGAAAGTGGTGCTGGAAAGCAACAGTGGTTTGCTCACGAGAATCAAAGACGTTTCGGAAGAATATGCGGGCAAGAAAGAAGCCACCGAGGCGTTGCTTTCCACAAGCGACGGAGAGCTGGAAGCGGCGAGAGCGGAAGCGCAGAAAGCCGCCGACCTTGCCGAGCGTGCGCGCAAGTTGGCGCTTTTGAACGCGCAACTGGACGTGCTCAATCCCATGATGCTCACGGTGAACACGTTAGACGGCGAAATTATAGACCTGAACAACGCAATCGAGCAAAGCGCGCACGAAAAGGATTCGCTCAAAACGCGCGTGGCGGCAATCCAGAGCGAAATGCTTGCCACAACCGACGCCTCGCGTATCGGCGAAATGAACGAGCAAATCAAAGCGCTCAACAAAGAAATCAGCGAAGTGGACCGCAAATCCACGGCGAACGTGTCGCTTAAAACCAACAAGAACATCGAGATGTCGTCGGTGCGCAGAAAGGCAAACGAATATATCGATAAAGAGCAAATCGAATATTCCGACGTTGTTTCGGCGGAAGATAAGATTATCGGTAAACTTGCGCTCGATAAGTTGATTATGCAGGTGAGCGACGATAAAACGAAAGCCGAGCAGGCGGTGGAACACTGGCAGAACGAGTGCGACCGTTTGGTGAATCATCTCGATTCGTCGGTAGCCGAAACGGTTGCGGCGGGTGCTACGCGCGTTGCTGCGGCGGAAGAAGAGTTGGCGGCTGCGCAGGCGAAGCTGGAAGAAATGACGGCGGCAGTCGAGGCGGCAACCGACGACGAAGAAAAACTCAATCTTTCCATGGCGCAAATGGCACAACAGGAAGAAGTGAACGAACTTACCGCCGCGCTCGAAGCGGTGCGTGCCGAAAGTCTGAAAGCCAATCTCGAATTCCGTACTACGGGTGAAGGCGAGATTGAAATGGCGCGCGCCGAGTTGGAACGCGCGCGTGCGGAATTTGCGCAGTTATCCGAGCGCTTTAACGAAGTGAATACGGGTATCGACCCGCTCGATTTGATTACGTCGGGCAGCGGTGTGATTTCGCGCGACCGCAAGAAGATTGAAGAAGAAAACTACAAGAAGAAGTTGGAAGAGTCGCAGAACGCTATCGAGCAGGCGCGGTTGCAGGCACAACTTGCGCAGGAAGAAGCGGAGCGCGCCGTAGCCGAAGCGCAGCGTGCGTCCGACGAGAGCAAGGCGGAAGCGGAGCGCATTGCACAAGAAGCTTTGGAACGCGCCGAATCCGCGCGCGAAGAAGCGGAGAGCAAAGCGCGCGAAGAAGCGGAACGTGCCAAACTCGAAGCCGAAGAATACAAACGTCAGGCGCAGGAAGAAATCGAACGCGCCAAACTCGAAGCCGAACAGGCGCGCAAAGCCGCCGAAGAAGACGCCGAACGTGCGCGTAAAGAAGCGGAAGAAGAGAACGAACGCATGCGCAAAGAGATGGAAGAATCCAAGCGTCAGGCGGAAGAAGAAGCGGAACGCGCTCGGTTAGAGGCGGAAGAAAAGGCGGAACAGGCAAGAAAAGAAGCGGAAGAAGAAGCGGAAAAAGCGCGTCTTGCCGCCGAAGAAGAAAAGCGCAAGTCGGAAGAAGAAGCCGAGCAGGCACGCAAAGCCGCCGAAGAAGAAGCGCAAAAACTTGCCGAAGAAGAAGCCAAGCGTAAGGCGCGCATAGACGAAAAGGTTGCCAAGCGCAAAGAAGAAATCGCCAAATTGCGCGACGAACTCAAAACCATTACCGAAGAAGAACAGGGCAACGCGTTGCGCGAAAAATTCTATCAGATTCAGCTTTCGTTGGACGAAGACGAGAAAACTTCGCAGGAACTCAACGATTTGCTTGCCAAATCCATGGACGATGCGATTCATGCGGCGGAACTTTCGCGGTATAAAAAACTTGCCAATCAAAAGCCGCGCAGAATCGTTAAAAAAGTGACCGAGCGCGTGAACCACATACCCAAGAGCGCGCGCACGGGGCGGCGTCCCGTAAGACCGGGCGCAAGACCCGCGGGGGCAAGACCTGCGGGAGCGCGTCCCAGACCCGCGGGGGCAAGACCTACGGGTACGCGTCCCAGACCTTCGGGAGCAAGACCTACGGGCACGCGTTCGGGCGGCACTACGAGAAGACCTTCGGGAACCAGACCTACTACCAGAAAATAAAAAGGAAGAAAGGCGCAAGAGCAGATTATGAAAAATTTGTATGATGAAATGAATAAGTTGACTATGGCGGACGAGGACGATTACGACGAATACGAAGAAGAAGTAATCGAACGCGACGAAGAGTACGACGACGGCGACGAATACGACGACGAGGAGTATGAAGAAGAGTATGACGACGAGGAGTACGAGGACGAAGAACCGTACGACGAGGAGGAATACGAAGAAGAGCCGTACGACGACGGATACGACGATCAGTATTACGACGACCGTCTGAATCAGGTGTTGGACGAACTTGCCGAACTCAAACGCAATATGAATCAGCAACCTGCCGTTGTACAGCCGCAACAGCCGTATCCCGCAATACAGCCGCATTTGCTCTTTTCGGTGCCGCAACAAAACGGCAACGAAGTTGTTATGTACAACGAGATTTCGCGTCTGCGCGACGAGCTTTCCAAAACGCAGAACGAACAATCGATGCATGTGGAACTCACGCGCTTAAAAGAAGAAATGGAGCGCGAAAAACGGCAGAACGAAACGCAGTTTCTATCCGAAATCAAGCGCTTAAACGAGCGAATCGAAGAACTGCAACAGCCCGAAAGCGCAAAGCGCGCCGCATTACCTGCGGGTGCGCCTGCTACCGCTCTGTTGCCCGAAGCCCCGCAGGTTTCTTCCAAAGAAATCAATAAACTGGTAAATATAAACGAATCGCTGCTTCGTTCCACGCGCGATTCGGACGCGCATATCCTTTCGGATATCGCCGCGCTCAAATCCAAGCTCGACACCATGGGCGCGCCCGACGAACTCATGGCAAAGCTGAACGAAATCCGTTCTGCCGTGGCTACGCTCGAATCGCGTCCCGTACACGACCATGCCGACCTGATGAACGAAGTTTCGGCAACCGTTGCGGGCTTGAAAGCGGCATACGAAGAAAGCGCCGCCGCCATTAAAGAGAGCATTGCCGCCGCGCCTGCGGCAACTACGAACGCGGGCAGTGCGGTCGACCAGAAACTGTTGCACAAACTTTCCCGTCTTAAAATGGAAAACGGCGGGGTAGATTTAACCGAAATCATGCGTTCGGTATACGAACTCAAAGGCATGGTGGGCAGTAACGACCCCAATCAGCAGAATCTGGTGAATATGGCGCTGAAAGCGTATACCGACCTCGATTTGTTGCATGTTACCGTTGCCAACAGCACCGATTTCCGTGCCAAACTCGAAGCGGTGGAAAATTTTGTTGCGTCGGTAAACGCACAGGATTTCATTACGAGCGACGCATTGTCGGCATACAACATTGTGCTCACGGAACTGATGAACACGCCCGTAGACCGCAGTGTGTTTGACGCCGTTTGTTCGTTCGGTGCCGCCACGGGCAAAGTTACCGTGCCGTCGGCGAAGAAAGACGCGGTATACAAGTGTATATCGTTTGCCGAGCGCATAAAAAGGGAAGATATCGACGCGGCTTTGGAATTCTTGCCCGATATGATTGCGGCGCGTAACGATGCCGAAGGCTCCAAAAACGTGACCGTGAACGCGGGACTGTACGACGATATTCTTTCGGCAGACGCCGAGCGCAAAGCCGCCGTGTCGGAAAGCGCGAAGTTTTCCGCCGAACACGAAATCAAAGCGCTTTTATCCGAACTTTCCGATTTGCGGGTGGGCGACGTTGTGGTATATGCGCCCGTAATGCCTTTGCCCACGAGTGACGCCATGCATTTCGAAGACGGCGATTCGGTATCCGACCGCTTGAATTCGCTTATCAATGCGGTGGACGAATTGAGCGAGGCGGTGGCGTCGGTGGCGAACGACCCCAAAACGCTGGGGTATCACGGCGACGACGGTGTTGCCGCAACCGCACAAGCCGAACCTGTGCAAACGGTGTCGGACGGCTCGGTGGAAGGTTCGCTTGACAATCTGAAATCCATGTTGTACGCGCTCAACGCAAAAGTCGACCTCGAAGGTTTGGCTACCGACGTGCGCACAAACTTTGCGACGGTATCCGACAGACTGGCGGCAATCGAAAGCCGCATAAACGAGCAATTTGTTCGGGAAGAACCCGTAGTTGTGGAGCGGGAGCACGGTGCGGAACCTATCGATGCGGTGGAAGTACAACCCGATATTACCGCGCAAACCGACGAAATCGTAGACCGTATCAACGAGCGTTTGGAAACGGCAGACGGAGAAAATCGGTCGGTTATGCTTGCCGCGCTCGATGAAATCAAAGAAAAACTTGCCGCGCAGGAAACACTTCTTGCCCAAATAGACGAAGTGCGCGCCGACCTTGCGACATTGCCCGAGTCGGTAAATTCCACGGTGCAATTCGATAAACTGTACGACGATATCGCCGCGCAGTTCGATAAACTCTATGAAGACTTGTCGGCAGTGGAAGGCGATACCGCCGAAAAACTGACCGAACAGCTTGCCGAAATCAAAGCCGAAATGGATGGTTTGGTGTCGAGCGAACTTCTTTCCGCCATACTCGACGGAATCGTGGATTTCCGCACCGCTTACGAAGAAAGTCAGGCGCTTACCGCGTCCGACCGTGAAAAGATTCTTGCCGATATCGCTTACGTGCGCGACGGCGTGGCTACGCAACTGGAAAGCAACGTTTCCGAACAGGTGGAATCGCTCAAAGCCGAATTCGACGAAAAAATGAGCTTGCTCGAAACGCAGATTGCCGCTTTGCCGACTTTGGACGCAGTTGCCGAGCAATATACCGTAATGGGCGACGCGGTTGCCGAAAACGCACAGCTTATTCTCGACGGTCAGCAACCTATGCTTGCCGCGCTCGAAGAATTAAAAGAAAAGAGCGCCGCAATCGAAGAAGCGGTGAATGCCAACGGAATGCTTGTAGCCGAAAATCAGACGACCGTGTCCGAAGAACTCGGGCGTCTTGCCGAAATGTTTGCGCCGCCCGAAGGAACGGAGAGCACCAACATATACGATGAAATTCTTTCCATATCGGCGCGCGTGAACGAAATTTATTCGGTATACGAGAAAGCGGGCGGAGAAATCAAATCGTCGCTTGCCGAAATCAAAGAGCAAGTGCACTTAAAAGAATTAGAACAGAGTCTTGCCGCCGTTTCGGCAACCGAAGAAGAACAGCAAACGCTTTTAACCGAAATCGCGGCGTTGCGCGAGCGTTTGAGCGGGCTGGAATCGGCGCAGCAGGAGCAGGCGGACGCAAGTGCGGCGCAATCCGCTCTTATTGCCGAAAAGGTGGAAACGCTGTGTGCGGCGCTTTCGTTCGACGAGGCGGATGCGGTGCGTTCGTCGGTGGAAAGTTTAGACGCACGCATGACGGAAGCGGGCGAGCGGGATGCCGCCAATGCCGCCAACATGGAAGCTATTTTGGGTGACGTGGCGGAAATCAAAGAAAAACTGTTCCGCGGCGCAACCGACGATGCGGCGCTCAATATGCAGGTTTTAATGGCGGACGTTGCCGACATTAAAGACAGACTGAACATGGGCGCGGACGCGTCGTCCGATATCGTGAAAATGCAGGACGACCTCACGTTTATCCGCAATCAAATCGAAGCTAATATGGACGACGGTTCCGACATGGATTCGATTAACGCTACGTTGGAAAACGAAGATATGTCGCTACTGATGGACGACATTGCCGCCATTAAAGAAAAGTTGGCGTCGTTCGACGAATACGACACCGTTGCCGAAATTCTTTCGTTGCGTGAAGACGTAAAGTCGGCGCGGATTTTAGACACCAACGACGTGGCGAACGAGTTGGAAGGTCTTAAAGGCGATTTGCTCGAACTCAAAGCGGACGTTTCGGACATAAAAGCGGGCAGAACGGACGCCGACAGCATTGTATCGGCGGGCGTAACACCCACAAGCGACGAAGTGAATATGTTGTTGAGCGAAATCGTTTCGTTGCGCGATGAAATTCAATCGTATAAAGACGACGTGGCGAATATGGTGGCGTCGCAGGGAGAAGGGGGCGAGCCGCAACCTTCCATTGCCGTTGCCGACGAAAATATCTCGGTGATTTTAGACGAACTCACGGGATTGCACAGCGATATCGCCGAAGTGCGGGAAGAAACGCTTGCCGAGCAGGCGAACGAAATCGAAGATATTAAAGCTGCGCTTTCGGAAATCAAAGATATGATTTCGCGCCGTACGACGCTTGCCGAAGACGGTGCCGCGCGCGACACGGCGGTTTCCAACGAACTGAACGTGGTGCTCGACGAAATCATCAACGTGAAAGACGAAGTTGCCGCGCTTAAAACAGATTTTTCGGCGGCGAACGAAACGGTTGCCGCCGCGCGCGAAAGCGACGCACAAGCGGAAAAAGCGGCGTTTGCCGACGAGTTGCAGGCGTTCAAAAACGAACTGTATTCGGTAATCGGCGAAAAACTTGCCGAAGTTTCGGCGCCCGACCTGCACGAAGAAATGCAGAGTATTCGCGACCAGCTTATCGATTTACAGGCGCTTGCCGTGAACGGCGTATTAAGCGACGATACGGCAACGCACAAAACGATGTCGGAAGAGTTGCGCGAAATCAAAGCAATGCTGGAAAGCGGCAATGTGCAAAGCAACGATACCGTTCCCGCCGTTACCGTTTCCGAACTGTTCGACGAAGTGGCGGCGTTGCGTCAGGAGATTCAGGCGCGTTCCGTCCAACCGATTGTGGACGAAAGCGGCGACGTTACGGTAGATTTAACGCCCGTTGTCAGTCAGGTGGCGGCGTTGCGCGAACAAATCGAAACCATGTCGGTTTCTGCGGAGAGCGAACCCGACACGGCAGTGCTCGGCGAAGTACTTTCTCTACGTGAAGAGATTGCGGCACTGCGCGAGCAGATGAATACGGCGCCCGCAAGCGCGGAGAGCGAACCCGATACGGTGGTGCTCGGCGAAGTGCTTTCTTTGCGTGAAGAGATTGCGGCACTGCGCGAACAGATGGATTCCGCGCCCGTTGCCGAAAGCGAAAACGAAGCGGTACTCGGCGAAGTGCTTGCCTTGCGCGAAGAAATCGAACGCATGCGCGAAAGCAACGTATCCGAAGAAACGGCGGGCATTATGGAAGCGGTGGACGCCATCAAAGAGGACGTGCGCTCTATCAAGGAAGAACCCGACCTCGGAATCATCAACGAAGTACTGGCTCTGCGCGACGAATTCCAAGCGTTTAAGGACGAACTGAACAAAACGCGTACCGCGCCGCAGGAAGATAAATCCAAAGAAGAACTCATTGCCGAAGTACAATCTTTGCGCGACCAGTTGTTTGCCATCAGCATGGCGAACGTGAACGACGGAACGAACGGCGATGTGGTTTACGAGAGTTACAACAACATCATTCTCGACGAAATCTCCTCTTTGCGTGACGAAATTGCGCTCATCAAGCAGGCGGACGAAACGAGAGAATTATCCGAAGAACTTTCGGATATGAAAGACAAACTCACCAACATTGCGGTAGACGACAGCGAGAAAACGGAAGCGCGTTTCGGTGAACTGCGCGCCGAACTTGCCGCTCTCAAACAGAGTGCAAGTCAAGACGCGAACGCCGAAGTTCTCCAAGAAATCGCGTCGCTGAAAGCCGAACTTGCCAATCGTAAAGATGCGGAAAAGGCGAGTGCGGAAATTTTAGACGAGTTGGCGCAACTCAAAGCCGAACTCGCCGACCGCAAAGAAACCGAAAAAGCAAATGCGGAAATTCTGAACGAACTTTCCTTGCTCAAAGCCGAACTCGCCGACCGTAAAGATGCGGAAAAGGCGAATGCGGAAATTTTTGACGGACTGGAATCGCTCCGCGCAGAAATGCGCAATCGGAAAGACGCGGACGCCACCACCATGAATTTTGTGGCGGAAATCGCCAAAATGCTCGAAACGCGTTTTGCCGAAAATTCGGGCGCCGTTTCGGACGAACGTTTGAACGAACGAATCGAAAGCCTGAAAGCGGAAATCGCGGCGTCTTTGTCGGCGTCGGCGGCTACGCCCGGCGTTTCGTCGTACGAACTGCGCGACGAAATCGAAAGTCTGCGCGAAGCGCTCGACCGCAATTTGGGCGAGCCCGTAACCATAGACAACAGCGCCATTCTGGAAGAGATTTCGGCACTCCGCGAAGAAATGGAACGGCAGAACACCGTTTCGGACAGCAAGAAAATTCTCAACGAAATATCCAAACTCAAAGACGAACTCGTAACCATTGCCGATAGCAGAAGCGCAGGCGAGGACGGTACGCTTTCGCAGTCGATTAACGATTTGAAAGCCGAACTCAATCAGATTGCCGAGTTTGTGGAAGAAGAGGAAAAGCCCAAGGCTCCCGCAAAGAAAAAGGCAACCGCGGCGCGTAGCAAATCGGGAAACAAGGGCGGGCGAAAAAAGTCGTCGGCGAATAAGACGGCAACCGCAACCGCGAATCAGGAGGAAAGCGGATTGAGCGGCGACGAATTGATTTCCAAAATCGAGTCGGTGCGGTTCTCGATGCCCGAAGTAAGCGAAGGCATGCTTGTAATGAATCCCGAAGAACGGGGTGTACAAGAGCCCATTCCGCCTACGAGCGAAGAAATGGACATTGCCGCGCGGCTTGCCAAACAGGTTGCAAACAAGCTCATCATGGAGCAACTCGTTCAACAGCTCGGCGACGGCGGCGTACCGCACAGCGAGGTGGAAGAGATTGTGAAAGATATCTTGCCGCAAGAATTTACCACCATACAGATTGACGAGCAGACCGACAGAGTGCGCCGACTGGCAAACTCTTTGGTGCTCGACAAATTGCGTGCCCGCTTAAAGAAATAAAGATATAACGAAAAAATGTAAAAGACGTAACGATGAACCGTTGCGTCTTTTTTGTGTGCGCGTATGTAAACAGGGTAAAGCATACTACGTTTTACAGAAGTTGCCGACTGTGTAACAGATAGGACATTTCGGCTTTTCACGGCGGGGTGCGCAGTAACAGATTGACGGAATTTTCATACATTAGTAATATATCTTGAACGTAGGACGGTATGTATGAAAAACCAAATTATTATCCGCGGAAAACGGCGGCTTGACGGGGAGTTGCACGTAACGGGCGCAAAAAACTCGGTTTTGCCGCTGATTGCGTGTTGTATCATGTCGGAGAAAGAAATTCATATACATAATTGCCCGTCGATAGCCGATATTTTTTGCATGATTGAAATTATTCGGTCTATCGGCGGTTATGCGGTGCTCGAAGGCGATACGCTGGTTATCGACTGTAAAAACGCCAATCCCAAACTGGTAACAGCCGACCTGACGAGCGGAATCCGTTCGTCGGTGTTTATTCTGGGTCCCATTCTGGCACGGTTCCGATTTGCGGATATCAGCTATCCCGGCGGGTGCGAAATCGGATTGCGCCCCATAGACTTACATATTTACGGGCTGAAATGTTTGGGCGTGAAAGTTACCGAAGTAAACGGAATGATTGTGTGCGACGGAAGCGAAAAGACGGGCGGGGTGGTCGACCTTGACTTTCCGAGCGTGGGCGCCACCGAAAATCTGATGATGGCGGGCGTGCTCGGCATGGGGGTTACGGTAATTCGCAATGCGGCGCGCGAGCCCGAAATCGTGGATTTACAGAACTTTATCAACTATCTCGGCGGAAAGGTATCGGGCGCGGGTACGGGAGTGATTACCGTGGAAGGCGTTGCGTCGTTGCACGGCGGAGAATACACGCCCATCGGCGACCGTATTGCCGCCGCAACCTATCTTGCCGCCGTGGGGACGGCGGGCGGCAGTGCGCGCATAACGGGCATAGACCCCGAACATATGCATGCCGTGTTGCAGAAAATGCGGCGGGCGGGTTGCAAAATAGACGAGTTTGCGGACGGCGTTTTTATACGCGTAACCGACCGCTTGCGCGCCGTACATAAAATAGAAACGCAGCCGTTTCCCGGATTTCCCACCGATATGCAACCGCAGATTACCGCTATGCTTGCGGCTGCGGACGGGTCGAGTTGCATAGTGGAAAATCTGTTTGAAAGTCGGTTCAAATATACGGCGCAACTCATAAAAATGGGCGCGAGAATTATCGTAAAAGACCGTGTGGCAGTGGTGAAAGGCGTGAACGGGTTGCACGGTACGCAAGTACTTGCCGAAGACTTGCGGGGCGGAGCGGCGCTTGTGGTGGCGGCGTTGGGCGCGGAAGGCGAAACGGTTATCGGAGGCGTGCAACACATCGACCGCGGCTATAAGAACATAGAAGAATCTTTTGCCCGATTGGGTGCCGACATCGTTCGGGTGTAACAGCGTATCAAAAATATAATCCGAAAAGATAAAAAACAATGGGCGGGCAATTCGGTTTGTCCGCCCAAATGTGTGGTTTTGCCTTAAAAAACTTGATTTATTTTTCGACAAATGATATAATAGAAACGAGCAAAAAGCTTGCTTGCAAGAGTTTTGCGAACGAGATTGCAACATTCGGGTGTTTTGCGTGCGCAGAACGGGGCGGCAGGTTGCCGTCCGCAAAAATGTGATTTTTGTACCCGTATAATGTTATCAAAAAGAATGAGAAACAAAAAGCTCATCATTCTATTTTCGGTGCTTATGGCAATTACGCTATTGGTAGTTTTCAACAGCGTACTTTTTTCCGTACAGCATGTAAACGCATATTGCGCAAACAGAAAGGAATCGGACTGCGAAGAAAGCCGCAATAAGGTGCTGGCAAGTCATAAAATCCGCAAAGGGTCTAGCATATTTTTCGTGAACGAAAGCAAGGTGATAAAGTCGGTACAGGCATCTGCCGCCGACGTGCGCGTGCTTAACGTAGAGCGCAAGTTTCCCAACAGAGTGTACATAAATTACGTAGAAATCAAGGAGTATGTGCGCGTAACGTCGGGAACCGTTGCGTATATCTGCGGAAACGATATGCGAGTGTTGCGTCGTGCCGACGTCGGTTCGGCGGAAACGGACACGTTGATTGACGTGAAATATAACGGCACTTTGCCCGATTTGCAAGTGGGCGACACGCTCGCGTTTACGCAATCTTCGGGAATCAACACGCCTGCCGTAATTGCCGAAATTTTCTCGGCGCTCGAACGGCTCGATTATTACGACACGGTGATAGACCTGTTTTGCGAGATTGACCTTACGGGCAACTTCATTGTGCTCACTACGCGATTGAACGGAGTGCGCGGCATGCAGTGGGAGATTCAGACGGCGGACAATCTGTTTGCCAAGTTGCGGCTTGCTATGTCGGTATATTTATCCGAAAACGCGCTCACCGACGCGCAACGGCGGGCGGGTACGTTGGTTGTAGCGGGCGATAAAGTGTTTTACCGCGCGCCGAGCGGCGGCATGGAACAAGTGTCGGTGTGAAGAAACTGTGCGTCATTTTCGTGGAAACGGTGAAAATCCTTGACTTATGGCGGCGCGCATTATATAATGATAGAGTATTTGTCAGAGAGGTGTGTTTGTGGCGCAAGACGTAGCTATTCTTGATTTCGGTTCGGGTAAAATCGACGTGCTGATTGGCGAGCGCGGAGTCAACAATACAATTTGCATCAGCGGTATGGGCGAATGCGACTATGCCGGTTTTGCCGACGGCGAATGGCTCGCGCCCGATCAACTCGGTTACGCGATAGGACATGCTATCAACAATGCCGAAACCAATTCGCGCACCAAAATCCGCCACCTGTATGTGGGCGTTCCGGGCGAATTCACCACGGTGGTTTGTCGCGACGCGAGTATTTCTCTTACCAAAAAGCGCAAGGTTACGGACGCGGACGTAGACCTTCTGCACGCGCAAGGCGATATTTTCGAGAACGACCCCGACTATACCGTGATTAACGTGGGACCGGTGTATTATTCGCTTGCCGACGAGCGCAGGTTGGTGCAACCCGTGGGCATGGTGAGCAATAAATTGAGCGGACACATTTCGTATGTGTTGGCGGAAAACAGATTTATTCATTTTATCGGCAAAATACTCGAAGAAATCGGCATACAGGAAGTGGAGTACGTTTCGTCCGTGCTTGCCGAAGAACTGTTGCTTTTCGATGAAATCACGCGCGACCAATACGTGGTGCTCATAGACGTGGGCTACATTACCACTTCGGTGGCGGTAGGGCGCGGCGACGGATTGTTAAGTTTATATAACTTTTCGTTGGGCGGCGGGCACATTACGGGCGACCTTGCCATGGCGTTCGGCATTCCGTTTTCGCAGGCGGAGAGCTTAAAGCGCAAAGTGGTGCTTTCGCTCAATGCGTCGGAAGCGGACGTATACGAGATTATCGACCGCGATACGCACATTCCGTTCCCCGCAAAAGAAGTAAACGAAATCGTTATGGAACGCATTAAAATGATCGCCGCCACGGTGGAAAAATGCCTTTCCAAATGCGAATACGATTATCCCGATTACATACCGTATCATCTCACAGGCGGGGGACTTTCGTATCTGAAAGGCGCGCGCGACTATCTTTCCAAACGGCTCAATAAGCCCGTGGAAATCGTGGCGCCCACGATGCCGCCTTTCAGTCGTCCGCACCTGTCTACGAGTATCGGACTCATGGATATGATGCTCAATCAGCAACCAATCATAAAGAAAAAAGGGTTTTTCGCCCGACTTTTCGGAAGATAAAATCACAACGCGAAATCGTTCGTTCAGTACCATTCGGAGGTTTGTATGCAAATCAATTCAAAAGACGTATCGACGATGCCTGCCGTAATTAAAGTTGTAGGCGTAGGCGGCGGCGGAAACAACGCCGTAAATCGTATGATTGCCGTAAATATCAAGAGTGCGCAATTTATTTCCATTAACACCGACTTGCAAGCACTCAATATGTCCAAGGCACAGCACAGAATCCAGATAGGCGATAAGCTGACGCGCGGCATGGGCGCGGGCGCAGACCCCGAAATCGGACAAAAGGCGGCGGAAGAAAGTCGGCTTGCCATTGCCGACGCGATAAAAGACGCCAATCTGGTGTTTATAACCGCAGGTATGGGCGGCGGCACGGGCACGGGCGCGGCGCCCGTTGTGGCGTCTATTGCCAAAGAAATGGGCAAACTTACCGTGGCGGTTGTTACCAAGCCGTTTGCGTTCGAGGGCGTAACGCGCATGAACAATGCCGAAATCGGTATCGCCAATCTCAAAAAGGTTGTGGATACCCTTGTGGTGATTCCCAACGAAAAGCTCATGCAAGTGGCGTCTAAATTGCAGGTGCTCGATGCGTTCAAATACGCCGACGACGTGTTGCGTCAGGGCATTCAGGGAATCAGCGATTTGATTGTAACGCCCGCGCTTATCAATCTCGACTTTGCCGACGTGTGCACCGTTATGCGTGATAAAGGCATTGCGCACATGGGTATCGGGCAGGGAAGCGGCGAGCGTCGCACCGTGGAAGCGGTGAAAAAAGCGGTGTTCAGTCCGCTTGTGGAAACGTCTATCGAGGGCGCCACGAGCGTGATACTCAATATTCTGGGCGGCGCCGACCTTACGCTTATGGAGATTAACGAAGCCGCCGATTTGGTGCGTCAGGTAGTGCACCCTTCGGCAAACATTATTTTCGGCGCGGATATCCGCGAATCGCTCAACGACGAAATTATTGTAACGATTATCGCCACGGGATTCGAGAATCCCGCGCAAGACGTGCACCCCCAACAGCAGGCACAGCCCGCGCCTACGGCAAACGGTATGCCCACCAAAGAAGATTATCTTACGCGACTTACGGGCGAGAAAAACGGCGGCGGATTAGACGTGTTTCCCATTCGGGAACGCGACCCCCGTCAGCAACAGCATCGTCCTACGTTTGCGCCCGACCCCACGCGTCCGCCGTTCGGATATCCGCCGCAGGGCGGACAGCCGCAACAGCCGCCGCAACCCGCCCGTCCCGCGCCCCCGCCGTCCGATTCTCGGATTCAATCGTCGCGCGTGGAAGTGGACGATTCGGGTTTCCCCGAATTCTTAAAGCGCTTGAACGATAAAAACCGCAGACAGTAAGAAAGCCGAACACAAAAAGAATATCGAACAAAGAATATCGAACAAAGCCGAAACCGCAACAACACGGTTTCGGCTTTTTTGTGTGATTGAATTTTATATATGGTACTATTGCATTTTACGAAAGGGTGGAAAAAAGGGATATTTCGACAACATCGGTTTTTTTCGGCATGTTGGGGTGTGGTATTATACTTGCATGATGTATATCGAGTCGGTGGCAATACAGAATTTTGTTCTCGATTATTTGATTGGTGCGAGCGCATATCGCTTTTTGTGTTTGCGGCGTTCGTGGTGGCGATTATTGCTTGCCGCCATGGTGGGCTGTGCGGCGTCGCTCTTTTATCCGCTGTTGTCGTTGCCCGTGTGGGCGAGTGTGCTCATTAAGTTGGGCATGGGATTTGTGCTGTCGGCGGTGTTGTTTGCGGGTAAATGCCGTTACATAAAGGGTATAACCGCTTTTTACGTATTCACATTCGTATACGGCGGGTGCGTGTTGTTTATCGGTTGTTTGCGTTACGGTAGCTTTATGCGCGCGATGGAAAATCCGCTGTCCGTCCGTTCCTGGGCAGTAGTCGCGGCGGCGGGTGTGCTGTATTCCGTTCTGCGTCGTTTGTGCATATCGCATCGCAGGGCGAAAGCCGCGGCGCCGCTTATATACAGATACCGCATGTTGTTGGCGGGGCGGGAGATAAGCGGAAACGGATTTTTGGATACGGGCAACAGATTGTACGATTCGGGGGCGGGATTGCCTGTGATTGTGCTGGGCGTAAAAACGCTTTTGCCGTATCTTACCGAAGAAGAAACGGCAAATCTGCTTACGGGACACGCCGAAAAAGTGTTTGCGGGCGCGCGGCGCATGCGTTGCGGCAGTGTGGGCGGCGGCGCCGATTTGATTTTGGTACAACCCGAACGGTTTGAAGTCTATTTGCCGTCGGACAAGAATATATTATATGATGTAACGGTTGGGTTGTCCTTTGCGGCGTTATCCGACGGAGAAAGTTACGATATGATTCTACATCCCGCATTGGCGGACGGCATATAAAAACGGAGGGTAGACTTGTGAAACCGAAATTTCTGGAAATCATCAAAAAATTACTGACAACCGTGTGCGAACCCGACCCGAACGTATTGCTATACATAACGGCGAACGAGGCGCTTCCCAATCCACTGACGCCCGAAGAAGAAGCGGACGTGATGGCGCAACTCAAAGAAGGCAAGCAGGCGGCAAAGAACACTCTGATAGAACGCAATCTGCGTTTGGTGGTGTACATTGCCCGTAAATTCGACAATACGGGCATAGACGTGGAAGACCTTATTTCGGTGGGCACAATCGGACTTATTAAGGCGGTAAATTCGTTTGACCCCGATAAGAACATCAAACTTGCCACGTATGCGTCGCGCTGTATCGAAAACGAGATTCTTATGTATTTGCGGCGCATGGTGCGTCTGCGGTGCGAAGTGTCGCTTGACGAGCCGCTCAATATCGACTGGGAAGGCAACGAACTGCTGATGAGCGACATTCTGGGCACCGAACCCGACCTTGTGAGCAAGAACATCGAAAATTCGGTGGAAAAGCAACTTTTATGGAACGCAATCGGAAAGTTGGGCGGCAGAGAAAAAGAAATCATGCAAATGCGGTTTGGGCTTGCGGGCAGGCAGGAAAAAACGCAAAAAGAAGTAGCCGACCTTTTGGGCATATCGCAGTCGTATATTTCGCGCCTGGAAAAGAAAATCATCAGCCGCCTGAAAAAAGAAATCGTGAAAACGCTCTGAATGAATATAAGTGATAAGCACTTCGAGTATTACGGAGTGCTTTTTTTCATACGCTTTTGTTATCGGTGCGACTACTGAACGGCACGCCGAAGTATTTGCGATACAAGCGAGAAACGTAATTGGGATCGTCGAATCCCATTTGCTCGGCGGCAACCCGCATGGGGCAGTGCATTGCCGTAACTAACTCCTTTACTTTGGTTAATTTTTTTCGGTTGACATATTCTATCAGGGTTTGTCCCGTCGCGCGATGAAAGATTTCGGAAAGATAGCTTTCGCTTAACTGCAAAGCCTGCGCCACGTCGGACACGCGAATTTTTTCTTTGAGATGCGCCACGATATATTGTTCGGCTTTGGCGCGGTACAGTTGAATCCCGTAATCGTCGCATTTGTTTCGTTTGCTTTCGTAGGCAGTGGAAACGTTGGCAAGCAGTTGCAAAATACGTGCGCACAATTCGGTTGTGTTTTTTTCTTGCAGATTGTATTCGTTTACAATCGCCGCAATGTCGGAACGGAATTTTTTGTCGGCGTTAGGCAGAAACTCGGGCAGACATAAGTCGTTACCGTTAATATACTCTATATGAAAGCCCACCGTTACGTGCGACTGCCGTGTGTGGCTTAATGTGTGTTGGTCTTGGTTGCGCATCCATATCATAACCGACCCTTGCGGAACCGTATAAACGCCGTTCTTTCGGTGGACTTCGATGTCGCCTTCGATTAAGTAAGAAAGCTCGATAAAATTACTTTGTGCAGGAAAGGAAAAACGGTAGTTGTCGGAAGAAAATTCGTGTGCAAAGAGAATGTTGGGAAGCGATTGCAAAGAGATATGAAAATCGTGCATGCTGTGATTCCGCCTTTATGTTAGGTTCTTGCCTATTATACCGCATTTAAGGCAAAATGGCAAGAATCGGAGAAAAAATAATCCGAAAATAGTCCAGATTTCCAATAATCGTGTATTGCCGACCGAGAGAAAAACATGTATACTGATACCATAAGCAAATCGTGACGAATTGTCTGAAAACATAGCGGCGATTCGCGAAAAGGAGAAAACATGCAAGACTTTTTGCAAGAAATAAAAAACAGAAAAAAATACGACAATGCGCGGTGGGTGCTCATGTGCCGCGGATATCTTTCCGCGCCGCAGGAAAGCAACGTGGTGCAACGTGCGCTTGCGTTAAAAACGCTTTTTACGGAGCACGAAAAAGTAATCTATCGGCACGACCGTATTGCGGGAAGTTTGGCGGGATTATTCGCATCTCCCGTAGATGAGAACGCTCGTCAAAATGCCGAAAACCATATCAACAATCTTGTGTACCGTCATTTCGGGCAAAATTCCGATCACTATACGTCCGACTATGAAAAGTTGTTGCGGTTGGGAGTGCCCGGATTGGCAAACGAAATTTGCGCTTCGCAACATAAGTATGCGAAAGATTCGGACAAACGGGACTTTTTGCGGGCGGCGGATATTTCGTTGCAGGCATTTTCGGAAATGCTGTTGTTGTACCGCAGCGAATGTTTGGCATGTATAGGGCGGGAAGGATACAATGACGCGCAGTTACGCATTATGGCGGACGACTTATTGTGGCTTACCGAGAATAAGCCCGCAACGTTTCGGCAGGCGTTGCAACTTGTTTGGGCGTGGCATTTGTGCTACTGCTTGGAAAATAAATACGCTATGGCGTTGGGGCGTATGGACCAATATCTGTATCCTTTTTACCGCTCCGACGTTGCGGCAAAAGAGTTGACGTCGGAGAGCGCGCAGGCTCTTTTACAGGCGGTGTTTATTAAAATCGGCGAAGTGCGCGCACTCTTCGGCTACGACGACGTGGTGAATATTTGTATTGCGGGCGTAGACGAAAAAGGAAACGACGCAAGCAACGAACTTTCGTATCTTATTATAGAAGCTGTGAAAACGTGTAATATTCCGGGACCCAATCTTTCGGCACGTATTTCCGAAAAAACACCCGATTCTCTTTTAGATGCCGCGCTTGTTTCCATAGGCACAGGGCTGGGGTATCCCGCGCTAATGAACGACGAAGCGAATATGCAGTCACTCCGTCGCCATGGGTGCTTTGAAGAAAAGGATATTCGCAACTATACCATGGTGGGGTGTATTGAAAATTTTCTGACGGGGCAACAACCGCCTTGGTCGGACGGGCGATATAATACGCCGCTGTGTTTGGAATACGTGCTGTATGACGGCGGCGCACAAAAAACTTGTCGTCGCGGCGCGCACACGGGCAACGCGGACGGAATTGAAAGCATGGACGAATTTTTACGGCGGTTGCGTGTGCAGATGGAACATCTGGCGTGGGAGGACTGGCTTTTATACCGAAACGGCAACGATATGCTCAATCCTATCAACTTTCAACAACCGTTTTTATCCATTTTATGCCAAGATTGTATTGGGCGTGGATTAGACGTGAATCGCGGCGGCGCGAAATATCCTTCCAATCACGGATTCGGCATTATGGGAATCGGCACGGTATCCGATTCGCTCGCCGCAATCGAACAGGTTGTTTTTACCGAGAAACAAGCAACGATTTCACAACTTCGCGATGCGCTTGCCGCAAATTTTGAAGGATACGAGTGGTTGCAACGTGCACTTGTCGAAGCGCCCAAATACGGGAACAACGACGACCGCGTCGATAAATACGCCGTTTGGATGGTGCAGACGGTTGCAGAGATATTCGACCGCATGCGTACGCCGCAAGGCGGAAAAGTATTCTGCGGTATGGCGTCGAACACAAACAATATTCCTGCGGGCGGCGAAGTGGGCGCCACGCCCGACGGGAGAAAAGCGGGCGCACCCCTTTCGGACGCCGCGTCGCCCACATACGGCAAAGACGTGCGCGGCGCAACCGAAACGGTGAACAGTATCACAAAGTCGGATTATGGCAAAATTTCCATGGGGTCGGTGGTAAATCAGAAATTTTCGCCTGTTATGTTTACCGACCCCGAAAAGCGCAAAAAGTTGCTTGCTCTTATTCGTGTGTATTTTGCAAACGGCGGGCAGGAAATGCAAATCAACGCTACGTCGCGCGAAACGCTGATGGACGCTATGAACCACCCCGAAAAGTATCCCAACTTAATTGTGCGTGTGTCGGGATTCTCGGCATATTACGTTACGCTGTGCCGCGACGTGCAGCAAGATATTCTCAATCGCACGCAACAGAGGTAGTATGAAAGAAGGATTTATTTCGGACGTGCAACATTTTTGCGTCAGCGACGGCGACGGGATTCGTACCACGGTATTTTTTAAGGGATGCAATCTGCATTGCGCTTGGTGTCATAACGTGGAATGTATCTCTTGTGAGCCGCAACAAATGCGGTACGTAATCGGCGGACAGGAAAGTATGCGTACATGCGGCAAGCGTATGACGGCAAAAGCACTTATCGCCGAAATTTTGGAAGATGAAAAATTTTATGCGCGCAGTGGCGGCGGCGTAACGTTTTCGGGCGGCGAACCGTTGTTGCAAGCCGATTTTCTTGCCGAAGTTATGCCTATTGTAAAAGCACACGGAATCCACGCGATTATCGATACGGCGGGCGACGTTTCGCGCATTGCGTTTGATAAAGTTGCCTCGTTTACCGACACGTTCTTTTTTGATAATAAGGCGGCAAACGCCCAAGATTTCCGTAAATTTACGGGTGGAAACTTTGAAAACGTGACAAATAATTTGCGCTATCTGATAGAAAGCGGTTGCGACGTTACGGTGCGTATTCCCGTGATTCCCGAACATAATTTTTCAACCGAATACATGGAAAAAACGTGCGTGTTATTAAAAGATTGCGGGGTGAAAAAGGTACAGTTGTTGCCGTTTAATCGCTTGGGAAGCGCCAAATATGCGGCGTTGGGATTATCGTATCGGTATAAAGAAGTGCCTACAATGGAAAAAAGCGCGTTATTACCGTTACTTGCGATATGTCGCAGATATTTTCCGTCGCCCGAAACTAAAATCGACGGGTAGGAATAAAGAAATTCAGTAAGAAAATAAATAGGAGGCAAATAAAATGAAACAGGAAAAAAAGACGGCGAAAGCGGCAGTATTTATGGGGGCGAATATGCCGTTTGAAGTGCGGGAATTTGAAATCGCACAAACGCCCGCAGGCTACGGGCGCATGGAACTGATTGCCAGCGGCATATGCGGTACGGACGTACACTTTCATAAAGGGAAACTTTCGGTGCAAGCGCCCACGATTATCGGACACGAGTTTGTGGGAAAAATTACCGACTTGAACGCCGCGGAAGGCAAAAAGTACGGTTTACAAGTGGGCGACAACGTGATTGCCGATATTGCCGTGCCGTGCGGCGAGTGTCTGCTATGTAAGACGGGCGACGATGCGAATTGTGTTTGTATGAAAGTGACGAACGGCGGCAGCATTTCGGAACCGCCCTACTTGTACGGCGGCTATACCGAAGTAAATTATACGCCGCTTTCCAATTTAATAAAAATTCCCGCTCGGCTGGACCCCGTTATGGTTACAACGTTTGCTTGCCCGGGACCTACGGCAATGCATGCGTTTGCGCTTGCCGAGCGCGCGGGCGTGAACGTGAAGGAAAAGAGTGTGGCGGTTGTGCAAGGGTTGGGTCCCGTAGGAATGTTCGCCGTGATGTATTTGCATGCGGTGGGGGTGAAAACGGTATTCGCCGTAACGGCGGGAAACAATCCCAAACGCGAACAGTCGGCGCGAGAATTGGGCGCGACCGAAGTGCTCAATTTGTCGGTTATGGGCGAAGAGGCTGTGACGGAATTCGTTTTGAATCACACAAACGGTTTGGGCGCCGATTTTGCTTTTGAAGCGTCGGGCGCGCCTGCGGCTGTATCGCAAGGCATGCAAATGCTTCGCAATCGCGGCGTGTATTTGGTGCCCGGACAGTACAGCAACAGCGGCGGCGTGAATATTCAGCCCCAACTCATTACGTTTAAGGCGTTGCACATCATCGGGTCGTCGCAATATTCGGTAAGCGACGTAAAAGCGTATCTCGATTTTTTGTGCGAGCACCCCGAACTGCACGCCGGAATTTGTGCGTTGGGGAATAAATACACAATAGAGCAAATTAACGAAGCGTTCGACGATGCCAAATCGGGAAACAACATCAAAACCATGCTGGTGAAGAAGTAATCGGGAACGGAATATTTTTTTGGAAAAGAAAATCGTATACGGTGTATTTGCTTTTGTTCGGCGGTGTATTACTTGGCAGTGCTACCGCCGTTCTTTTTGAAAGCGTATCAGAATCGGTTTGGTCATGCACCGCATGTAACGCGGCAACATTCATAACCGTAGGTTACGGCGTGATGAACGGTTCAGTCTATATTCTTTTTAAGCGTGGCAATCGCGTTCTTTTCCAAACGCGAAACTTGCGCTTGCGATATGCCGATTTCTTCGGAAACTTCTACTTGCGTTTTTCCTTCGTAGAATCGCAAAGTGAGTATTTGCCGTTCGCGCGACGACAGTTTGCCCATGGCTTCGCTGATGGATACGCCCGTCAGCCAGTTTTCGTCGCAACTCTTTTTGTCCGAAATCTGGTCCATAATCATCACCGTTTCGCCGCTGTCGTGATACACGGGGTCGAACAGCGAAACGGGGTTGGAAATGGCGTCCATGGCGTAAACCACTTCGGACACGGGAATGTTCATGGCGGCGGCAACTTCTTCGAGCGTGGCTTCGTTGTTTGTTTTCGCCTCGATTTCCTGTCGCTTCTGCAATACTTTATATGCCGTGTCGCGGATTGACCTGCTGACGCGCACACTCGAACTGTCACGCAGATAACGGCGGATTTCTCCGATAATCATGGGTACGGCATACGTAGAAAAGCGTAGGTTGAGCGACGTATCGAAATTGTCCATAGCCTTGATGAGTCCGATACAACCTACCTGAAAGATATCGTCGGCACATTCTTTCTTGCCGCCGAATCGTTGCACGATACTCAACACCAGTCGCATGTTGCATAAAAGAAAATGTTCCTTTGCTTTTTCATCGCCTGCGTGCGCTTTGTCAATCAGCTCCATAGTTTCTTTGTGCGTGAGTGTGGGGAGTGTAGACGTATTGATTCCGCAGATTTCCACTCTTGTAGCCATATTGCCCTCCATATAATACGGCTATTTTGAACGAGCGAAAATTGTTTTATACTCTAACGGGCAAAATTGCGGGCGGAAAATGTCGAAATTGTCAATGCGCAAATATGTGTGCGATTGTTGTTCTATGATACGTTACTCATTGAAATTTTCGATTGTCCATTCGGTGCGCCATTCGATGTATGGCATGCCGTCGGGGCGGAAACGGACGGGAAGCCACACGTAGTCGGCTTCGCTCGTGTTTTCCGCCGATAGACGCGCAAAGTTGAAATCGCGGGGAAGCGGCGGGGCGTCTTTGTTGCAAAGTCGATAAAAGATTTCGTTCACGTCCGGTAAATCCATGGGTAAATCGGTCAGCCAGCGGTCGCCGAGCGCGATATATAAATCCTTTATATGCGGGTGCTTAAACACCGACGAAAACTGTGCGTGAAACGAATTGTTGTTCTTATCGCCTACGCAAGGATTGCCCAACGTTTTCCATGCGTCGTGAAAGCAGGTGATTTCGTCGAGTTGCGATGCATTGGGATAGTAGCCCGTTGTGCCCGAAGTGAGCAAAAACTTCCGCCCGTTTCGCGCAAAGAACGCAGGCGCTTCGCGGGTGTACGGCGGCGAAACGCAGGGAAGGTGCGACGACGTTCCTTCGCCGAAACGGGTGTAATCGTGGGAAAGCGTTTGGCAAATCATTTCGCTATGCGGGTTTTCATAAATGATATATGCCGTGCCGTTTTCTTCTATAAGGTCGAAATCGCCCGCATGATAGGGCGAGCAGTCCACTTTTTCGCATAACTTAAAAGGTCCGCGAATTGTGTCGGCGATACACACCGAAAAAAAGCTGTGCTGAAAATCTCCGAGAGAAGTTTTTGCCCACAATACGTATTTTTTTGTGCAAGCGTTATAGAGAATATGCGGTCGGTCCATGAGATTGGCGGGATAGAACGGGTGTGTTTTGTCCTGCGTTTCGAGCATGATGATTCCTTCGTCCGTCCAGTTGTAAAGGTCGGCGGAAGAATACAGGCGTACGCCGTGATGCCAGTACGCGCATTGTTTGCCCGTAGCCGTGCCCGTAATACCTTCCTTGTTCTCGCCGTACCAGTAGAAGACGCCGTCGGCATGCAAAACAGAACCGCCGTGCGCCTGTATGCGCTTACCTGCGGTGTCGTACCATACTTTTCCCGGTCGGAAACTTTTATACATGTAGGGATTACTCCTTTTTCTTCATAGTATATCATATCGGGGGAAAGAACGAACATTTTTTTGCTTGTTCTTTGTACACATAATTACAACATTTTTTAACTTTATTAAGATTTTGTGTTCGTTTCATTACGAAATAACGGAAGGGCATGGTAATTTGTTGGTATAGATGGGCGGCGGGGCTTGTATAATATAGTACCGTTTGGTTTTTTCCAACTTTTTTGCACCGATTTCGTTCTGCCGCATATATATAATCGAGGTAGTCATAATGGGCGACAACGATTTATCTTATTGCGAATTGCGTGCGAAAGAAGTGGTAAACGCCACCGACGGCAAGCGAATGGGGCGTATTGTGGATATCCTGTTTTCGCGTCACGACGGAACGGTCAGCGGAATCGTGGTGCCGTTTTGCAAGCGGAGCGTGTTTTCCAAAAATCAGGATATTTTTATTCCCTGGCGCTGTGTGCAGAAGATTGGCGAAGACGTCATTTTGGTATGCCTGACGGTGGAAGCCGACGGGCGGGTAACGTGCGGCAAAAAAGAACCGCCGCCCCCTCCGCCGCCGCCCCCTCCGCCGCACAGACACGGCAAAAAGGAAGGACGCGACAGGAGAGAACGTTGCGACGACGCATGTTCGGAACAGAGTTGCGGCTGTTCGGAAGACGGGGAAGTGCCGTATCCCGACTGCGATTTCCGTTGCGAAAAGTGCATGTTGTTCGACTGTGCATACAGGTGGTCGCATACGAATTGAGTGATTTCGATTGCGTTACGGAAAAATTTGGTGTATAATGAAAGCATCAGATTTCAAGGAGCAGTCGTATGAAGTGTATCTATTGCGGTTACACCGAAAGCAAGGTACTCGATTCCCGTCCCGCCGACGAAGGCAATTCCATTCGCCGCCGCAGAGAGTGTTTGCAGTGCGGAAAACGGTTTACTACGTATGAGATGATAGAAACCGTTCCCGTGCTCGTGGTGAAAACGGACGGCACGCGGCAGCAGTTCGATGCGTCTAAAATCAAGCGGGGCATTGTGCGCTCGTGTGAAAAGCGTCCCGTTGCCATGCACGACATCGATATGCTCGTGTCTGCGGTAGAAAAACAAATCAGCAATTCGCTGGTGCAGGAGATTTCGTCGAGAAAAATCGGAGAGCTTGTGATGAAAGGCTTGAAAGAACTCGACCAGATTGCATACATACGATTCGCGTCGGTATACAGACAATTCCGCGACGTGACCGAACTTACCGAATTCATCAAAGACGAGAAAATGAACAAGAACGAATAAGGAAGTTTGATTGGTTTATGACGCTTACCCACGCAAAAGCCAATACCGTTTATAACGTGCTTGCCGTAGCGGGCGCGGGAAATACGCGCCGCCGACTGCTTGATATGGGGTTTACGCCCGCATGCAAGTTGTTTGTGGCGGCAACGGCGCCCACGGGCGGCACGGTGTTGGTGCGTTTACGCGGATTTTCCGTAGCTTTGCGTGAGGACGCCGCTTCGCTGATTGAACTGACTGCGGAGAGGCAATGAATTATACAGTATCGCTTGTGGGCAACCCAAATGTGGGTAAGACAAGCCTATATAACAGAATCACCAAGTCGTGCGAACATGTGGGAAACTGGCACGGCGTAACGGTGGAACGTATCGGCAAAAAGGTGACAATCGAAGGCGACACGTTGTTCGTAACCGATTTGCCCGGGCTGTATTCGTTGTCGGTATGCAGCCCCGAAGAAGGAATCGCGCGCGACGAAATTCTGAAAAAGTCGAGCGACCTTGTGATTAACGTGTGCGAAGTGGGCAATCTTTCGCGCAATCTGTATCTCACGTTGCAGTTGCTCGAATTGGGCGTGCCCGTCGTGCTTGCCGTGAATATGATGGACGAGCTGTATAAGCGCGGGCAGAAACTGGATTGCGCAAAGCTGGAAAAGGCGCTCGGTGTGCCCGTTGTGCCCGTGAGCGCCAAATACAAGGGTGACGAAAAAGAACTTCTCCGCGTGTGTTTGCAAAAGTTGCGCAATCCCGTTGCGGCGTATGTACGTTTGCCGTATACGGACAAGTTACCGATAGCCCGTGTGGCTGCGGCAATGGAAGATAAGGCGAAAAAAGCGGGGTGGGACGCGCGTTGGGCGGCAATCAAATTGTTGGAAAACGATTCGTTTGTTTGCGAAACGCTGATGCCCGACGAGCGGGAACGCAACGTGCTTTCCGCGCTCGGGGATATGCAGGCGCGCGTGGCGCAGGTGCGGTACGAATACATCGATACGATTGCAGACGGACTCATTTTGCCCGACCCTGCGGCAAAGCGACGCAAACGCAAGCATAGCGACAACGGATTTGCGCTTTCGGGTCTTGATAAAATCGTGCTTAACAAATATCTGGCGTTTCCCGTGTTTTTGCTTGTGATGGCTGCGGTGTTTTTCATAACCTTCGGCATAGCGGGAAACTTTTTTACTTGGTTGTTGGAACTGGGAATCGACAAGTTGCTTTATGCGCCTCTTGTAGGGTGGCTGACGAAAATCGGGTGTCCCGCCTGGATTATCGGGTTGGTGGGCGACGGAATCGTGCACGGCGTGGGCGGCATTTTCGTGTTTTTGCCGCAGGTGGTACTGTTATTCTTTTTTCTGGCACTGCTCGAAGACAGCGGATATATCAGTCGCGTTGCGTTTATGACCGACGGTTTTTTTCGTAAAATCGGATTGTGCGGCAGAAGCGCTTTTACCTTGCTGATGGGGTTTGGGTGCAGTGCCACGGCGGTGCTTACGGCGCGCGGGTTGGACGACGAAGTTATGCGCAGAAAAACGGTGTTGCTCACGCCGTTTATGTCGTGCAGTGCGCGCCTTCCCGTTTACGCGGCGATTGCGTCGGCGTTTTTTGCGCAGGGCAAACCGTTTCTTATTTTCGGCATGTATGTTTTGGGAGCCGCGGTGGCAATCGGTTTGGCGGCGCTGTTTGAAAAATGCGTCAAGCCGCTCAAAAGCGGTAAACTGTCCTTTATTATGGAAATGCCGCCGTATCGTTTTCCCACTTTCGAGCGGGTGTGGCAGATTATTCGCCACAACGCAAAAGTGTTTATTGTGCGCGTGGGAACGGTGATTTTTGCGCTCAATGTGATTGTGTGGATGCTTGCCAATTTTTCGCTTACCACGGGTTACACGGCGGGCAACGGCGGAAAGAGCATTTTGGAAACGCTGGGCATGTTGATTGCACCTGTGTTTAAGCCGCTCGGATTCGGCAACTGGAAAGCGGTTTCGGCGTTGTTAAGCGGACTGGTGGCAAAAGAAGCGGTGATATCTTCGGTGGAGAGCATGGGCGGCGTATCCGCTATTTTTACGGGCGCGCACCCCGCTTTGTCGGCGCTTGCGTTTATGGCGTTTACGTTGTTATACGTGCCGTGCGTGGCTACGCTGGGCGCAATCAAAAAGGAGTTGGGCGCCAAGTGGATGTTGTTCGGGCTTATTATGCAGCTATTTACGGCGTATGCGGTGTCGCTGATTGTATACACGGTAGGGCTAGCAATCTGCGCTGGCAAAGGAATCGTTGTAGGCGTTGGAATTGTGGCGTTGATTGCGCTTATGTGTACCGTGGCGCTTCTGCGAACAAAGAAGAAAAAAGGGTGCGCGCACTGTTTGCGAAACTGTAACGGGTGCGCCAAAACGAAAAAGGAAGAACACGCGGGATAACATGAAACGGAAATTTACGGTAGAGAACGAAGGCACGCTTTCGGCGTTTTTATGCGAAATGCTTGCGGGCGTATCGCGCGAGCACATAAGAATACAAATAAAGCGCGGCGAAGTGCGCATAAACGGAGAAAAGACAAAAAGCGATTGCGCGGTAACCGCGGGCGACGAGGTGGAAGTGTTTCTGCCCGCCAAATGGGACGCGCCGCGTATTTGCGTTGTGTATCAAGACGATAATATTCTGGCGGCGGATAAGCCTCCGCATGTGGAATCGGAACACGGTCTGCCCGCGCTCATCTTGCGCGATACGGGCGTTGCCGTAACGGCGGCGCATCGGCTGGATACCAACACGACGGGAATCATTCTGCTTTGCAAAACGGACGCGGCACAACGGGCGTTGATAGAAGCGTTTCGGCGCGGGCAGGTGCACAAAACGTATGTTGCCCGCGTGTTCGGCGCGCCCGCAAAGAACACGGGGCGGCTTACCGCCTATTTGCAAAAACATGCCGCCGACGCGTACTGTTCGGTGTATGCGTCGCCTCGCAAAGATGCAAAACAGATGATTACCGAGTACGAAGTGCTCGAACGGGGAAATACGTCGCTTTTGCGCTTATCGCCCATTACGGGACGCACGCACCAACTGCGCGCGCATATGGCGTTTATCGGGTGTCCCATAGTAGGGGACGAAAAATACGGCGATGGAAAGAAGAACAAGGCGGCGGGCGCGAGCAGACAGCAATTGCGTGCCGTGTCGATTACGTTCGGAGAAATACCCGAACCGCTCGGCTATTTACGCGGTACAACGCTGTGTGTTCCGCAAGACGAGCCGTGAATAACGAACGCAAACGAATCGCAAACAGAGTCGTAGTCATGCGTTTTTTTGGATTATCGCCTGAATTATCGAGAAAAAATTCAATTTATATTGACTTAATGCGCAGAATACGATATAATAAACAATGATATGCGCATGCGTGAGATAAAAACGGAAGCAAAGGAGTGCTTTGCACTCAATCGGTATCGTGCCATGACGATTTGCGGCGCGGTATATACGCTTGCGCTCAACATTGCCGTGCTCACCACCGTGCTGTTTTTATTGAGCAAATGGGCGGTTTGGTACGGCGTGGTGCTGATTCTGCTCTTTTGGTTGTGCTCGGCGCCGTTCGGTTTGGGCATGGTGGGATTTTGGTTGCGTGCGTACCGACGGGAAAAGGTGGAGAATCTTCCCGTGTTCGACGGTTTTTCCAAACGGAATCTGTGGCGGGCGGTTTTATTGCTTTTGTTGCGGTTTGCGTTTTGGCTGGCGTTTACCGTTTTGCTTATTGTGCCGGGCGTATTTTTTGCGCTTCGCACTTCGATGTCCGTTTACTTTCTGCGCGCGAATCCCGACTTGAAACCGTTGGACGCGTTGCGGTACAGCAACCGCGTTATGAAAAAGCACACGGGCGCCTATTTTCTGCTTTGCGCATCGTTTATCGGGTGGTTCTTATTGGGAATCGTTACGTTCGGATTGGGGCTTATATGGGCGGTACCGTATTTTCAGACGGCAAAAGCGGTTTTCTATAAACGCGTGTTGCAGGGCGATACGGCAACATACGGCGCCGATAAACTCTTGCAGGCGTCCGTTGAGAAAGAGCAATCGGAGCCCCAAAGTTTGCCCGATTCGGACGATGTTTCCGTTTCGATGGAGAATAACGCAATATTGCAAAACGATAGTATTATACTGCAATCGGAAGAAGAACGCGCGCCGTATGATGATATGGAAGAAATGCAACCCGCGGAGTGCGAATACGTTGTAACACAAGATACGGAAATCTCTTATGTAAGCGAATCGGAGATTACCGACGACGAACCGATTGTTGTCGCAGTGGCAAACCAATCGGTACTACAACAGAACGAGCCGCACTCCCGACCGATACGCAAACGTCCTTTTTCGGAAAGAAATGCGGGCACGGCAGAGCGGCGTCCGTCCGAGCGGGAACATTCGCCGCGTTATTCCAGGCAAGAAAGCCGACCGCTTTCGGGTACGCGCGTAGTGCTTAACGAACGGGGCGGCAGAACGACAGAACCGCTTGCCGCGCAAAACGTACAGGTGCGGAAAGAACATACGGTATCGGGTGTGACAACGGAACGGAAAGAGAGTGCGCCTGCGGGTGAAACGGCAAAAGAACGGTTGGAACGTCTGCGCGCCCAAATACATGAAAAAGAACGGAACACGAAAAACGGAGAAGAGAAATGAAGAGAAAGAAAGAGTATTCCATGACGGCAAAAGAACGCAAGGCGTTGCGTAAGTCCGAAGACGAGAAAAAACACCCCGTGCGGGAAGCCCCCGCTACTTTGCCTGAAAGCGGGGAAGAAGTTGCAAACGGAGAAGTTACGGTTGCCGCGCCTGCGTCTAAAAAGAACTTGTGGGTGTTGATTGCGGGAATCGCCGTTGCGCTCGTTTTATTGTTGACGGCAATTTTGCTGTGGGTATTGCCGCGCTCGAACAGTCGCTATCCCCGCGCTGTAATCACATTGAGTGACGGAAGTACGCTCACCATGACCATTTGGGAAGACGATGCGCCCATTGCCGCAACCAACTTCATCTTTTTGGCGCAGATTGGTTTTTTCGACGATACGCTAATATATAACGTGCAAGAAGAGCGCAAGTATATGCAATTCGGGGCATATAAAGGGTACGGCAAAGGCGAAACGCGGTACGAAGACGAAACGTTTATTGCGGGAATTCCGCAAAAGATGTTTAATATCGTCAATCTTTCGTCCGATTCGTATAAAAACAATGCGCAGAGCAACAAATTCGGGTATCGGTTGCGCAAGGATACCACGTCGGACGCAGGACGGTACAGCGAGTCGTACGTCGTGTCGTTCAACAACAAAAACGCCGCCGATTTCGTAATCAATTTAGGTGAGAACAATACCAACTTTACCAACACGAGCGGGCAGAACAATCTTTCGGGAAATCTTGCCGCTATCGGAAAATTCGAGGATGAAGAATCGCAGAAAGTGCTGGACAGAATTCTGGCAATGCAAAAGAATTCCGACCCCGGACTCGAAGGCGTGACGGGTACCGACCCGCAAATTCGCATCAAGAGCGTAAAGGTGAGCAATCTGAACAAAAAGAAGTGGAAAAACTTTGAATTCATATCGTATATGAACACGGCGAACAACGGTTCGTCGGCGTGGTTGAGCTGGACGAAATAACGGCGTCGTGCCGCGGGTATAAGAAAAGAAAAAATTGTCTACCATATATATTCGGGAGGCAATTTTTTACTATGATTGGCATGATACTTCTGGCGGTTGTCGCCGTTATGATTTTTTTCGGAATTACTGCGGGATTCTTCCGCGAAATGGGCGTTGCCAACTGGGTGGCGTTTTTGGTGGTGTTGGCATTTGCGATTGCGGCGGTGTTTCCGCCGCTCGTTACGGGTACAAACGTTTCCTTTTCGTATGCGGGATTCTTTCTGCCGCTGTTGTTGGGCGTTGTGATGATGTTTGCGTTGGGATACGGCGGAAATCTTCTCCGTGCCGTGGTGGGAGCGTTGGCAGTGGCGGGAATCGTGGTAGCCACCCGCATTGCGTTGCCGCCCGTAAGCGATTATCGTGCCGCTATTCCCGCCATTTGCATTGTGGGCTTTGCGGGCGGAATCACGGCGTTTGTCATCGGCAGAAACCGTCTTGCCATGTTGGGCGCGACGCTCACGGGAATTGTGCTCGGCGATTTTATTACGGCGCTTTTGTTCCGTTTCGTGACGGGCGCTACGGGAAATCTGTTGCAACTCGGACAGAACGGAATTTTCGATACCATTGTGCTCACCGTGTTGGTGGGCGGCGTTACGTTGGAAGCGGTACACCTGATTGCGCGCGCCGTGTCGCGGCGCAGAGCGTCGGGGGCGCCCGCCTTTGCCGAAGCAACTACCGAAGCGGCGGAAGACAATGCGTTTTCGCATGAGGAATTCGGGGGCGTTACCGAAGACGACGATTTGTTTGACGACTATTTCAACGACGATATCGATTGAACCGTATGCGATAAAAAAGCAAAAAAAGAGTATCCGTCCGATTTTTCTGGAAGTCGGGCGTTTTCTTTTGCCGCTTTGCATAAAAAATTTGCGAGCGGGGTGGCGGCAATGCGAATTTTATTAGACTTTTTGCCGCGTTTGTGTTAGAATGATTTTTGTATGAGAATTTTGGCAGTGACCGAAAACGGTATAGCGAACGAACTGGGAATCGTTGCGGGCGACGAACTGCTTGCTTTTGACGGGTTTCCCGTAATCGACGTACTCGACTACGATTTTTATAACAGTCGGGAACGCTTTGTCATGCGCGTAAAAACTGCCGACGAAATCGTGGACTACGATATCGAAAAAGACGATGACGAAGACATCGGCATGGAACTGACGCGCGAGATACCCGTGCGGTCGTGCAGAAATCATTGTCTGTTTTGTTTTGTGGACCAACTGCCGCCCGAAGAATTGCGCGATACGTTGCACGTAAAAGACGACGACTATCGGCACAGTTTCATTTTCGGCAATTATGTTACGCTTACCAATGTTTCCGCCAAAGAACTGGAACGGATTGTGCGATTAAAACTTTCGCCGCTGTATGTGAGCGTGCATACGTCGGATGCCGAACTGCGGAAAAAGATGTTGGGGCTTACGGACGCATCCGCCGTTCCCGATATAGTGGAACAACTCAAAACGCTGCATGCGGGCGGAATTGCCGTGCATGCGCAAGTGGTGTGGTGCCCGCGCATAAACGACGACCTGGACGAAACGATTGCCGACATTGCGCCGTATACGCAAAGCCTTGCCGTGGTGCCTGTGGGACTTACCAAAAACGGAAATCCCGCTTTGTTCCGTGTAGACAAGTCGGGTGCGCAACGAGTGATAGATACGGTGGAAAAGTGGCAGGAAAGATTTTTGCAAACACGCGGCACCCGCTATGTATTCGCCGCCGACGAATTGTATCTGAAAGCCGAACGCGCAATCCCGTCGTACGAAGCGTATGAAAATTTCAGTCAGATAGAAAACGGTATTGGGCTGATTGCGTCGTTTTGTCACGATTTTGACGAAGCATTGGCGCGTTACGATATGGGCAACGTGGGCGAGGTGAGTATCGCCACGGGTGAATCGGCATATCCGCTCATAAGGAAATGCGCCCGCATCGTAACCGAAAAATACGGCGGTACCGTTCATGTGTACAAAATCCGCAACGACTTTTTCGGCGATACGGTAACGGTTGCGGGGTTGATTGTGGGCAAAGACCTTTGCGCGCAACTGCGCGACAAACGGCTGGGCGAGCGACTCCTATTGCCGCACGTGATGTTGCGCGAAGCGGGCGACGTATTTTTGGACGGCTGTACCGTGGCACAACTGGAAAAAGAACTGAACGTAAAAATACAAATCCTGCCCGCCGACGGAGAAAGTTTTGTGGCGGGATTGATTGGAGAAAACAACCATGAGTAAAGCACTCGTTGCCGTTGTGGGGCGTCCCAACGTAGGCAAATCCACTTTTTTCAATAAAGTATGCGGTAAGCGTATTTCCATTATCAAGGATACGCCGGGTGTTACGCGCGATTATATCGTTGCCGACGCGGAGTGGTGCGGCAAGGAATTCACGCTGATAGACACGGGCGGAATCGACACCAAAACGTCCGACCCCATGGGCAAGCACATTATGAGTCAGGCATACGTTGCCATGGATATGGCAGACGTTGTGTTGTTTTTCACCGACGCAAAAAGCGGCATCGTATCTTCCGATTACGAAGTGGCAAACGTGTTGCGCACCTGCGGTAAGCCCGTGCTTTTGGTGGTGAACAAGCTGGATAACTTTGAAATGGAAAAGGTGTACGAATTCTACGAATTGGGACTGGGCGAACCCATTCCCGTTTCGTGCGAGCAGTCCAAAGGCTTGGGCGACCTTTTGGACGAAGTGGTAAAGCATTTGCCGCAGTCGGAAGGCGGCGCGGAAGAAGGGGCAATCAAAATCGCGGTTGTGGGAAAGCCCAACGTGGGAAAATCGTCGCTTACCAACAAATTGCTCGGTTTTAACCGCGTAATCGTGAGCAACGTGGCAGGCACCACGCGCGACGCAATCGACACGCCCTTTTGCCGCAACGGAAAAGATTACGTACTTATCGATACGGCGGGCATGCGCAGAAAACGCAGTATCGACGATGAGAGCGTGGAAAGTTACAGCGTGTTGCGCGCGCTTGCCGCCGTTAAACGCGCCGACGTGGTGCTTGTGGTGTTTGACGCGAGCGAAGAACTTTCCGAGCAAGACGTGCGCATTGCGGGTTTTGTGCACGAGCAGGGAAAGCCGAGCGTTATTCTGGTAAACAAGTGGGACGTAATAGAAAAGGACGCCTACACCGTAAACAAATTCGACGAAAAAATCAAAACCGACCTTGCCTTTATGAGCTATGTGAAAACGCTGTACATTTCCGCACAGACGGGACTGCGCGTGGATAAGGTGGTCGATTATGCCGACGAAGCGTATGCAAGCGCAAGCAAGCGGATTTCCACGGGTACGCTCAACGACGTGGTGAGCGAAGCGGTTGCCATGAACGAGCCGCCCACTTCGTCGGGACGCCGTTTGAAAATTTACTATGCCACGCAGGCGGAAACCAATCCGCCTTCGTTCGTGTTTTTTGTAAACGACGATACGCTCGTGCATTTTTCATACAGACGGTATTTGGAAAACTATCTTCGCAAATCGTTTGATTTTTCGGGCACGCCTATAAAGCTGACCTTCCGCAGAAAAAAGGAGGATGCCCAATGAGCATAACCGTAATCAAATTTGTATGCGTTGCCGTACTTTCGTATCTTTTGGGGAATTTCAATTCGGCAATTTGTATTTCCAAATTGAAAAAGCGGGATATCCGAAAGCTGGGGAGCGGCAATCCCGGCACGATGAACATGTTCCGCAATTTCGGCAAGGGAATCGGACTTCTTACGTTGGCGCTCGACGCGCTGAAAGGCGTGATTCCCTGTCTTGCGGGGTGGTTTGTGTGCGGCGAAGCCTGGCAACTGGGTGGGAACAAAATCGGATTGTACGTGGGGGCGGTCGGTGTGATTATAGGGCATATTTTCCCCGTGTTCTATAAGTTCAAAGGGGGAAAGGGAATTGCGAGTTCGGTGGGCATTTGTTTGGTGCTCAACTGGTGGGCTACGCTTATCTCCTTTACCGTGGGCGCGCTCTTTCTCATCTTTTTCAAGGTGGGGTCCATTACGTCGTTTATCATTATTTCTTTTCCCATTGCGCTCGACGCATTTACTTTGACGGCGCAGGGCGGACACGTTGCCTGTCTGATTCTCTTATTCGCGCTTTTCTGCTTAACACTGTTTGCGCACACCAAAAACGTATGTAAATTATTTGCGGGCACCGAACGGCAGGTGGTGCTCTTCAAAAAGAAAGAAAAAGCAGGCACGTCCCGTTCAAAAGGATAAAAGTATCCCGTTTTCTACAAGAAATTTCTTTCATAATCGGTATCCCTTTCGGCATATACTCTAATATCAAGTCAGAAAGGAGACTGCAAATCTATGGAAGAATTCGATATCTACAACGATATACGCTGTCGGACGGGCGGCGATATCTACGTAGGCGTCGTAGGTCCCGTGCGTGCGGGCAAGTCTACGTTTATCACGAATTTTATGGAAAAGCTCGTGGTTCCCAAAGTGGAAAACAAACACGTGCTCGAAAGAATGAAAGACGAATTGCCGCAGAGTGCAAACGGGAAAACGATTATGACCACGCAACCCAAGTTTGTGCCCAACGAGGCGGTGCCCGTGACCGTTGCCGAGAACGTAGACGTGAAAGTGCGTCTTGTGGACTGCGTGGGATATATGGTAGAAGGCGCCAACGGACATATGGACGGCGAAAAGCCGCGCATGGTGAAAACGCCGTGGAGTGACGAGGAAATTTCATTTATCGACGCTGCCGACATCGGCACGCGCAAAGTAATCAACGACCATTCCACAATCGGAATCGTGATGACGACCGACGGCTCGATTGCCACCGATTTGCCGCGCGCGGCATACGTGGCGGCGGAAGAACGGGCAATCGGAGAGTTGAAAGCGCTCGGTAAGCCGTTCGTTATCGTGCTTAATTCCACCGTTCCGCATTCCAAAGAAACGGTGAAACTCGCGGCGGCGCTCGAAGAAAAATACGGCACGAGCGTCATGTGTCTTGACGTACTCAATCTTACCGCCGACGACATTACGCACCTGTTCGAGAAAATCCTGATGGAATTCCCGCTCATGGATATCGAGGTGAAAATCAGCAAGTGGTTGCAGGTGTTGCCGCTCGAAGACGGAATCATTCGCAATCTTGTGGACGGTTTGCTCTCGGTGGGCGAGAACATGACCAAAATGGCGGATTACAAACTGCCCGAATCGTTGTTTGCCGAATCGGACGAATTCTTGCAACCGCAGGTGGACAGCGTAGAACTTGGCAAAGGCAAAGTTACGTATGCCGTAAACGCCCGTCCCGAACTTTTTTACCGTGCGCTCGGCGAACAGTGCGGCATAGAGATTGCCGACGACTTTGCGCTGATGTCGCACTTGAAATCGTTGGTGCATGCAAAACGCGAATACGATAAACTCTCCGAAGCGCTCGAACAGGTAAAACAGACGGGCTACGGCGTTGTAACGCCTACGCTCGACGAAATGACGCTGGAAGAGCCGCAGATGGTGAAACAGGGTTCGCGCTTCGGTGTGCGTCTGCGTGCGTCGGCGCCCAGCCTGCACATCATGCGCGTGGATATTCAAACCGAAGTCAATCCCATTGTGGGTACCGAACAACAGAGCGAAGAACTTGTGAAATCGCTGTTGAGTGAGTTCGAGAACAATCCCAAAGGATTATGGGAAACCAACATGTTCGGAAAGTCGTTGCATCTTTTGGTGAACGAAGGACTGAATAACAAGTTGAACGCCATGCCCGACGATACGCAGAAGAAAATGCGCAAAACGCTGTCGCGCATCATCAACGAAGGCAAGGGCGGAATCATCTGCATTTTGTTGTAATACGGCTGCAAGCCGCGCAACGCCGCGCTTGTGCCGAAAAGGAAAAGAATATTGTAAAGAAAAGCAAATCGGCATTCGGTTCGGTTTGCTTTTTTCTTTTGCGTGTGCTATAATCGTATGTATGGAAAAGTTGATTGTGGCAAGTAAGAACAAAGCGAAAATAGCCGAAGTAGCCGAAATTCTCAAAGGCATTTACGAAGTGGTGCCTATGTCGGAAATCGGAATCGACGCCGACATCGAAGAAACGGGCACAACGTTTGAAGAAAACGCGCTCATCAAAGCGCGCTACGTATTTACGCGCACGGGGCATGCGGCGTTGAGCGACGACAGCGGATTGGCGGTAGACGCGCTGGGCGGCGCTCCGGGAATCTATTCGGCGCGATATTGCGGCGACCACGGCGACGACAAAGCAAACAATGCGCTATTGCTCCGTAATATGGAAAACCAAGAAAACCGTTCCGCCCGATTCGTGAGCGCCGTGGCGCTTGTGGCAAGCGAAGGAGAATTCACTGCCGAAGGGCGCGTGGAAGGACGTATTCTGTACGCCGAAGAAGGCAACGGCGGCTTTGGATACGACCCGATTTTTTATTCGGACGAATTGGGTAAATCGTTCGGCGTAGCTACGCCCGAAGAAAAAAATTCGGTCAGTCACCGTTCGCGCGCTTTGCAGGCGTTGGTGCGTGCGCTTAAAGCGTCGGGAAAGTTTTAAGGCGACGGATATGAACGGAAAATTCAGGCTGACGGTATTTTCGGATACACACGGCAATGTGCGCGCGCTCGAACAGGCGTTGCCGATTATCAACCAAAGCGATTGGTTCGTTTTTCTGGGCGACGGCAATGCGGACATCGATAAAATCGAATCGCGCATTTCGGCGAAAATCGTGCGTGTGCGCGGAAACTGCGACATTGCGTGTTCTCTTCCCGCAGAATCGGTTGTGCGGGTGGGGGAAACCGACTTTTTCGTCACACACGGAAATGCTTACGGCGTGAAGAGCGGATTGTTTCGTCTTGCCGAACATGCCGTTTCGGTAGGGTGCCCGTTTGCGCTCTACGGGCACACGCACAGGGCGGCAATTACCGAATTTGCGGGTACAACGCTTATCAATCCGGGCACGGCGTCGCGCGGGGCAAACAAAACGTATGCGGTAATAGAAGGGGACGGCAAAACCTTTACGGCGCGCATAATGAATCTATAAAAGATTTGCGCGAAAAAACAAAAAATATTTGTATTATAAACGCCAAACAGTTGACAGATTTTCCGTATTATGGTATCCTTTTTAAGCGTTCGAAATTTTGCGGGTGTAGCTCAATGGTAGAGTTCCAGCCTTCCAAGCTGGCTGCGTGGGTCCGATTCCCATCACCCGCTCCAAATCTGCGCCTGTAGCTCAGTTGGATAG
>JAAWAB010000020.1 GCA_022791915.1 Clostridia bacterium | reverse complement strand
TCAGTTCTTTTTTCTTGGTTTCTCTCTTTCTGAATTACAAGACTTCAAATTTCTCTATATGTTCCTTTATGCCTTACCTCTCTCGCTTCTCTCCATATTTCCTATTTGATTTCTCTCCTTTCTATGCAGTTGTCAATGTGCAAACAATCGTCTATCTTTCTTGCCGCAACGGGCAATAAAAAAAGCATAAGTCGATACGTTGTTCCCGAATCTATTATGCCCAGCGGTATTGCTCAAACAATACATGGTCGGCGCAAGCGCCTAAAATAAACGGCTATCAAACGATAGCTTATATAGAATACCACAACCGTATCTGTTTGTCAAGACTTTTTCGCAAAAAAATTCGGCGAATTTCGTGATTTTTTTCTTTTCCGACTTCGCCCCGCTATTCTTCTATCCATTTTATCTGCATGGGCGCAAGCACAACCGTCCGTTTGTTCCCTTTCACGTCGTAAAAATCGGTAGTTTGCTCTTGCTTGCCGTTGTTTACCAACGCGTACTTTCCGCTTGCGGGATAGTAGTTGCATTCCACGTTCACGTTCTCGGCATAAGCTCGGTATAAATCCTTGCCTGCGCACCACGTAAGCGCCTTATACAACAAACGTGAATTTTCAAACGAATACGGCAAACCCGTAATGTAAAAACTCTTTCCCTTTCCGAATTCGTTCGCCGCCATTTTCACTTCGCCCACGTTCACACTACGCTTGAATCTGTCGCTAAACGCTATATCAAGCACCTTTGTACCGTTGAGCGCATAAATATTCTTCTTATCCTCGCCGTAGTCGGTTTTTCCCAATCCTTCGGTCAGTTCGTGCGCCGCCTTCTCTATATTATACTTATCCTGCGACAGCGTGAAGCCCACTTCTTCGTCCACGCCTAGCACGTCGGCAAGCTGAAAGTATCTGCCGTTTCCTTCGCAAGCCGTCGGCTCGCCCACGCCGACGAACCCGCCGCCGTTATACACAAACTCGCGGATTGCCGCCTGCAACTTTTCGCAACGCCACTCTTTGCCGCCCGAAAACGCCGTGTATGCGTCGCCCGCGTTGACGAGCACGTCTATCCCTTCGGGCACACCGTTTCGCACGTCGTCAAACGACAGAAACGCCACGTCAATCGGCAAACCGCTCAACGACTCCAAAATCCCCTGATACGAATAAATCTGCTGATACCATAACTCGTGCGCCACCATGTGACTTTGCCAACTCCGCAAACTCCCCCACGCGTTCAAAATTCCCACTTTGAGCGCGCAATACGGCTTGTTTTCGCCAACCGCATGGATAATCGTGCGGAACTCGTCGCATATTTCGGTTACACGACTCACAAAATCGGGGAACTTCGCCGCAAGCGATAAATACCCCCCGAATCCCATTCTGTCGAGCGGCTTGCGCATGAGCGCTCTGCGCGCCGTCAGCCAGTTGCGATTGAGTTCGTCTACCGCCCCTTGCTCGTTCCCCTCGAAAAACGTGTCGGGGAAAAAGTAGGGCAAAAACCGCCCTTCGCGGTATTTGACGTGCGGAATCTCCGAGAGCATGCGCACGGTCACGCCGCCGCCCACGCTGCCCACCACCGCGTCTAAATTCATGTCGGAAAAATATTTTCCGTACGGTTCGGCGCCTATCCAGTCGTCGCCCAAAAACATCATCGCCTCTTTGCCGTATTCGTGGCAGATGTCCACCAGAGCGCGCACCGTCTTACTCACGAACCGCGCAATAAAATCCTGCCACTTGCGGAATTTCAGAGTGGGGTTGCGGAAAGTGTTGTTATAATAGCCCCCGTCCACAAAATCTTCGGCAGTGAGCTTTAAGCCCGTTTCCTTCTCGAATTCGTCCATCAGCACGAGATTCGCCGTCTGACCGTACCCGAACCAGTCCACATACTTCTCTTTGCCTTGCTCGTTAAAGATTAAAGTAAACTGATACAAAAAGGTGGTAAACCGCACTACGCTCGTGTCGGGATTGTTTTCGCACCATTCCCGCATGTGCTTTTTTATGTATTCCTTTGTGGCAGGATAGGCAGGGTCGTACGTAAGTTGCTTTTCGCACGTCCAGTTGTTGGTAATGTAGTTATATACCTGCACGGGGTGCCACGTCACCCGCGCCAAAAACGACACCGTGTATTCGTGCATTTTTTTTGCTTTGGGTATCGTTATTTCGTGTTTCTTTCGGTTTACTTCCCATTCGTCCGCCGCAAGCATTTCTCCCGTCGTGCGGTCGCACACCTGCCAACGACTTATATTCGCGTAGTCGGGGTCGAATTGGTCGCGCAAAAATCCCGCCATAAACGGAATTTTTACGCTGCTTTCCACCGCAAGGACGCGTTCACTCATCAAAAAGATTCTTTGCGCTTCTTCGGGGTGACGCCTGCCCCATTCGTTATCGCCCCGCACGATAAAATAGGTATTGTATACTTTGCCGAGTTCTTTGGCGTTCTTCGGCAATACCGTGCCGTCGCAGTCCCGCACCGCGTCCGCGCCCCATTTCGCCGCAATCTCTCTCGTTCCTTCCACAAAACTCTCGTCCGTGGGTATCGTCACTCTGCCGCTTGTCCGCATGTTTCCTTCCTCCAAACGTACTGTCGCCGTTCTCCGTTCAGTATACCTTATTCGTATACCGAGCGCAACCCTTTTTCTTGCGTATCTTCTCGCAAAATATACTTTTTTCTAACATTCCGCCCACAACGTAAAAGCCCGACGCAATACACTCCGTGTCGGGCTTTGTTGTATGATTGTTATTTCTTGCGGCACACTCTTTCGCATGAAATCTCTCCCCGTCAAACCGTCTTTTCCGTCTTACGCCGCCTTCTTCCAGTAATACCCCGCATACGCACCCGTCAGCATATCCATAATCTCAATAAAAAATTTATTACACATTTCGTGTAAAGTCAAGCATTTTTCCACGATTTATGTTATGATAGGATTATGGAACTCAAACAAACCCTTAAAACGTTGTGCGAACGTTTGAAAGAATTACGTATAGAACAAAAAATGACGCAAAAAGAATTGGCAAAAGCTACGGGGTTATCGCAAAGCGCCATTGCCTATTGGGAAACCGGTCAACGGATTCCGAGTGCCTTATCCGTTATTGCACTTGCCGAATATTTTCACGTTTCCATTGATTATCTTATCGGACTCAAAAATAAACAAAAATAGGAAATTTTTGTTACCCGATACACTATCTTTTTCCGCAAGTTTCGGTTATGAAAATACTGAAACATAATTGGTCGTTGCGGGGGTGTTTCCAAAGAGGGGACACAATCGAAAAGTGTCCCCTCTTGGTCCTTTTTCGTCCCACCTTTTTGGGCACTTCAAAAAGGTGGGATTATCTTCAACCCTATATTATCATCAGAAATCCAAAAGTTCCTGCAAGGATATACAAAAAAGTGCTTCTATTGGCGGCGCATCCCCAAAAGGCTTGATAAATATTTTACCACCGTATATCCAACACTACCGTTTTGTTCGCCGCAAGTTCGAGTCCCGTCACGGTGCCCGCTTCGTAGTCCACTTTCTCTTTTCCGAGTTGCTTAAAGCGTTTTGCGCCTTCGGGTAAGCGCAAATCCACCGTTGCCGCACGTTTGGATTTGATTTTCACGAGCACGGTGCCCTTTCTCTTATCCCAGGCAAGCGAAGTAACTTCCACGCCCGTGCGCGTCTGAATACCGTCTATTTCGCCCTTTTGGAAAGCCGACGGCAAAGCGGGCAAAAGCCGTATCGTATCGGGCGACGATTGCACGAACATCTCCTGTAACGCCGCCGTTACGCCCATATTGCTTTCCACCGAATATTGCGCCCAGTTGCCGTTGCTGCCCACGCCCATGCCGCGCCAGTCGGTAGCGGCAAACACCAGATTGTTCATCGCCATACTTCTCGTCACGGCGGTAATCACGTCCAACGCACTGTCGCCGTCGCCCATACGCGCCAAAACGGACGCATAGCGGCTCAAACTCATGCTCGTCTGTTCGTCGGTAGCCAGCGCCAACTTTTTCTTTGCGGCAAGCGCAAACGGACGCATCTGCTCGGCGTTGTCCGCCGTAATCTCACACCCCGGATACACGGGATAGAACATCGCAGGCGACGCCGACGTCCAGTTGTCCGCAAACGCCGAATCGGTATATTCGCGCGCCGACCCGTCCTCGTTCACCTTGTATTCGGGCATGCGCGTCAGCATGTCTTTCCACTTGGGAATCTCGCCCTTGTTCAGCCCCGCGCGTTCGCTGCCTTCCACCAAGTTGTTCAAAAGCTCTTTCGCCACCGCAAAATCAATGGTGGCGCCGCGCGCGATTTCCAACGTGTCCACGCCGCCGTTCGCATAGTTTGCGGGCGTCGTGTCGGGCGAGTACGACGGGCAACTGTCATACTTGTTCCCCGCCCCGATTTTGAAGAAGTTCTCGTAAAACAGCGCCACTTCTTTCATAAACGGCAACGCCCGCGTTTTCAAAAACTTCAAATCGTCGGTAAATAAATAATAGTCATAATACAGTTGCGCAATCCACCCCGCAACGGCGGTGAAATGAATTACTTTGCTGTCCACCATGCCGAGTACGCCCGTGCCGTGCGCCGTCACCGACGGAATGAAAATCCCGCGGCAACCGTACAAGCGCGACGCGTTCTTTTTCAAGTCGTCCAACACGCTCTCGTAATAGGTGAAAATGCTCAACATGTAATCGGCAAGATTGCCCGCCAGCACGTGACTGTACGTGTTCTGCAAACTGCCCGCCGCGTTAATCTGACTTCCCGGCGCCTTGTAATCGCCGCACCACAATCCGTACGGCGCAAGCGGCAACGACGCAGGCGACGACCCGCAAATCATCAGATATCTGCCGAACGCCCACAACTTTTCCACCAAAGCGGGCGTAAGTTCCCCTTCCGCAAACGCCTTCTTAATCAAGTCGTCCACAGGCATCTCGCGGTATACGGCGTCTAAATCGAGTTCCGCACTCCCCATAAGCTTCGCGTGTAACGGCGTGTGCTCTTTCAACAATTTCTCATACGTGGATTTAACGGATTTAAGCGACTCCTTCGCCGCCTTCCACTCCTTCTCGCGCTGACTCTCCACAAACGGACGCAAAATCACAAGCACCTTCTCGGCGCCCCGCACCGTAATGCCGTCCGTTTCCACAATCTGCTCGCCGCCGTAATGATTGATAAATCCCACCGCGCCGAACTCCGCGCCCGAATCGCTGCGCGCCGAAAAGCACATGAAATATTTTTCGTACTTCACGTTCACGCCGTCGGGTAATTTGGAAATCGCGTCGGGCGTCCGCACGTTAAAACGGTCGTGTAAATCCAACGACATCTTCACGTCAATCGCCTTGCCGCCCGTCCGCGTAATCTCGTATACAATAATGTTCTGCGCGCGCGATACGAATACCGAACGGTCGAACCGCGTCGCCCCGTCCTTGAACGTCACCGAAATCTCGCCGCTGTCCATGTTCAGAATCCGACTGTATTCCTTCGCCGCACGGTCCAACCGCATGTTCACGCGAAAATCGCAAAGCGGCAACGGATACGAGAGCGTCGGGCGGTAATTCTGACTAATCAGCGCGTTTTTCAGCACGTTCTCGGCGTCGCGTACGTCGCCGTCGTCCATCTTCTTGCGCACCGTAGGGAGCTTGTCGGCAACGTCTTTCAGCACGCCCACACCGCCCTGCCACCAGTTGTCGCTGTGACTAATCATAATCACGTCGTTGGCGGCGCCGCCGTATACCGCGGCGCCTATCACGCCGTTGCCCGTGGGAACCGCTTCACGCCAAGAAGACCCCCACCACCCGGCAGGCAACGTGAATTTGAGTGCGTTTTTGGGTTTGCGAATTGTTACCATAAAATCTCCGACCTCTTTATTATATTCTTCCGTATCCGTCACGGTACCCGAACCGACCCGAAAATCGGTCGCAATTCCGTTATCGTCTGTACAGATTATACCATAACAACACGGAATTTGTCTACCGTAAAACCCTATTATAAAAGGGCAAAAATACTTTTTCTGCCCTTTTTTACGGGTATCAACCCCCGATTTAACCGTTTCGGCAATTATTTTCGCGGTTCGCACGCATAAAACGCCTTTCCGCGTCGCCCCCGCTTTCCCTTCGCACTTCCCGTTCAGCCCACGCTTTTCGTCAGCCGAATCACAATGCCGCTGCGTAGCGCGGGATAGATTTCGTCGTTGCCCACGTAATATTCGGCAAGTTTGTCCCAGTCGCCGTCCACGTCGTCCAACCCCAGCAGATTGTTGATTGTCGCCGCGTCGCCCCGAATTTGCTGTTCCAATTCCACGTCGCAACTTCCTTCCACCGTCATCGAAAATTCTTCGTATCCGAACGGCAAACGGAACACAATCTCCTCCTGCTCGGAGAACTCGTATTCTTCGCTCTCTCTGTCGGTGTCTTTGTTAAAGATTACGCTCGTTACCTTTTTCGCGTTTTTCAGCGTCACCACAATCTGCGACGCCGACGCGTCCACCGTCGAAAAGCTCACCGTATTTTCCGTCACCGAAAGTTCGGGACGCACCGAGCCCAAAATCTTATCCACCGAACCGTTGTAGTTCTTTACGTACGCCTTTTTGTCGGCGTCCCAGTTCAAGTCGTTCACTGCGTAACGAATGTAGTTGTACGCCACCTGGTCGTGCACTTCTACGGTCGCCGTTCCGTCATCGTACACAAACAACAGCGAATCGTCGTATACCGAATCGTAATAGTCGTACGTAGCAACCGCAGCCGAGCTGTACGCCGTGCCGAACGAACAGAACAGCACAATCATTACCGCCGAAATAAACGCCGCCAGCGAAAGCCCTATGCGATTCATGTATTTCCAGGCAATCTTTTCTTTCTCCACTTTCTTCACCGTCACTTCGGTGAATTTGCCCTTCTTCGCACGGTCTTCCTGCCGTTCCACTACGGTGCGTTCCACACGCACGGTACGTTGCGGCAACTTGCCGAACGCCTTATCGAGCACCGGCTTTAAGTAGTCGGCAAACGGAGCAATGCACCCCGAAAGCGCCACGAACAGCGTTCCGATTACCACAACCGACACAGCCGCATACGCCGTCTGCGCCGCGTAGAACAACGGCATAAACAACGGCAACGCGAATACCACGCCCCACACGTACAGGAACAACCGCTCGATGTCGGTAGAAAACCGCTTTTTGAATTTGTTCTTAAACAACACCGTCATCAGCATGGCAACCAACGAGAACAGCGCCACGCAGGTAAACGGATAACTCACCGCGGGCAACGCGAACGACAACACCACGGCAACAATCGCAAACAACACCGTGTTGCCGCGCACCACGTCAATCGCCTTTATGCCGAACGCCCGTTTGAGCAGAATGTAAAAGCAGATGGCAATCGTCACCGCCAGTATCATCGCCGAAATAAGCATGCCCGTCCCCGCGAATTTCACCGCCGATAAACTGTGGAACGGTATCACGCCGAATCCCGACAACAACAGCGCAAACAAGTAGTAAAGCACCAACATAGAGAGCGCCGTAGCCAGCAACGTAACAAGTTGAACGGCAAGCCCCGCAAGCGCCTTGCCCCAAGAGAAGGTCTTATTCCGCACGTTCAATATAATCACGGCAATCATCAGTCCCAGAATAATGCCCGCAATCACAAATGCGACCACGGCGGGATAGTACACCGTCATCACGTCCAAATACGAAAAATATACCGCGTTCGATTTCGCGTCCAACGCGGCAATCGAATCGTTCGCAAAGCACGAAATAAACCGCGCCATGGCGTTCGCCTGTTGACCGACCAACTTCGCGCTCACTTCGCCGTCGCCCGCCGTGCCGTAGCGGTTAAACCCGCCGCGGTTGGTAAAGCGCAACGTATTCACGTCCCCGAACACGCCCGCCGACGCATACTCGGTTTTGTCAAATAAAGCCGCAAGCGCGCTCGACGCAAACGTGCCGCCGTTAAACCGCGCGTACTTGCCCACAAGTCCCAAATTGCCGTCCGATTCGGCATACGTCATCAGCGTGCCGCCCGTGCCGCCCGATTGAAAATCGGCAACCGCCTTTATGTTGCCCGCCACGTTGTCGAACCCTTTGAACTGGTGCATAAACGCCGCCGCGCCCAAATCGCCGTACTGCCCCGCGTCGCCGAACAGGAACACAATGGTATTCTCGGGTTGCTCGCCCGCGCGGAAGTTATATTCTTTCAAGGTTTTCACGGCAACTTCGGTCAACGCGCCCACGCTCGCCGCGTCCGCACCGCCGCCAATCACGCTGCCGTCCGTGCGCGCATGCAGCAGTATCGCCTGCTCGCTCTTTCCGGGCAGAGCCAATATCACGTTTTCCACTTCCTGCTCCACCGCAACCGTAGAGCCGTTGCCCTGCGCGTCGTGCCGCACCTTCGTTTTCTGAATGAATACGCCGGGAAGTTTGTACCGCTCGCCGTTCACTTCGGGCGCACGGAAGTATTCGGCAAGATTGTTGCCGTCGTCGTCCGTCAAATCGGTATATATGCGTTGCGCCGCATAGTCCTCGCCCACTTTGTCTTTGTCGGTAAGCACGTCCGTAATCTGCAAGCCGCCCGAAAGCGCGCTCGTCGCATACGCGGTTGCCGCGTCCGTCTCCGCCTTCGTCAACTTGCCTCCCATAGCGGGAACGCGCGCGTCCACAATGCCGAGCACCAACATCAACACGACCAGCGCCGCCATAACGGGATAGTAAATGCGCTTGAATATCTTCATTCGGGAACCTCCGTAATCGAGCAAAAGGTTTTTCTGCCGTATTCCGTATCACATACTTCGGCACGCCCCGCACACGGCAAAAACCGCCGCGCACCGCCCGCGCCGCCAAAATGCTCTTATTATTTTACCACACCTTCCGTCAAATTACAAATCTTTTGCGCCCCTTTTGGCAACATTTGCAAAATTTTTTCTCCGCCACCCACTCCGCCAAACCCGCTTTCCCCTCCCAAAAACGGAATTTTCTTTTTCTTATGTATTTTTTCGCCCTGCACCCTAACTTTCCCCCAACCCCTTTTATAAAAAAATTCATCATACATTAAATAAAAACCTTACGTCCGCCGAAAATATATCGGTAGACGTAAGTTTCGTTGTTTTAATTTATTTAATCCGTTAAAGGGGTCAAGGGCGAAAGCCCTTGTTGTTGCGGGGGTGTTCCCAAAGAGGGGACACAGCGTCGCAACTTGCACGGCTTGGCGGCATTGCCTACGGCAACACCGAATAACGCCTTGCAAGTTACTCCTTCTTCCCAAAACCGCGTACGCGCTTTCGGGAGCCCTGTTTTGTGTCCCCTCTTGGTGCCTTTTTCGCCCTTTGGGCACTTCAAAAAGGTGGGATTCTCCGTGCCGAGAATTTCGGCATCTTCAAGCAGATTTTTCGCTCACCTTTTTGGAGTCAAAAAGGTGAAACACAAATGTTCATTATAAAGGCATTAGAAGCTATAACATAAACCAAAGAAAAAAGTCGGTTTAACGGCGCTACGACATCAAAATCATTTTACACAACTTTCGTCCAAACGTAACCTCACACTTCCGATGTCTTTTTCTTTTCCCTTTCCCACCCAACCTTAATCAGCCCGCTTCCCGCAGGGAAGTTGTTGCGGGGGTGTTTCCAAAGAGGGGACACAATCAACAGTGTCCCCTCTTGGCTCTTTTTCGCTCACCTTTTTGGAGTCAAAAAGGTGAAACTTGTGTTAATTATAAGGACATTAGAAACTATAAGCTACTGCAAGTATAAAACAAAAGTCCGCCATACCGACGCTACGGTATCCCCAACTACACTATACTTTTAAGTTGTTTCGTTATCTCCGTCAACTTCCCGCGCTTTACTTCAATCTCCGCACTGTACTGCCGAAAAAACTGCATCTCCGTTTCTTCCGGTTCCCGCTTGCTAATCAGCGACTCCATCAGCGCCGACATCGAACGGGTACGCTTTACTTCCAGTTCCTTAATCTCATTCTCCAACAGCCCGATTTCCTTTGCCAAATCTTTTCTCAACGACATCTTTTTTCTCCTTTTTTCTTTTTTATCTTTTTTGGTTTTTACGTTTTTTGGTTTTTACGTTTTTAGTTTCTTGTTCGTTTCGGTAAAAGTTTCTTGCCCTACTTCTTTTCAAAGAAGTAGGTTACTCTTTTTCTTCCGCAGTCGCCGCCGCTTCCGCCTCTTGTACGCTTTCGCCGCGCATACGTTCCGCACGTTTGCGTAACGCCTCGCTGCGCGCGCGGATTCTCTCCGCTTTCGCTTCTTCCGCTTGCGCCTTCGCCTCCAACGCCGCCGCGCGCGCCGCCATCGACCGTCCGCTTGCATTGAATCCCGTGGTATCGGTAACGTAATACGTAAAGTTGACCGACGGCGCAATCGTCGCGCTTGCGTCGTACATGCCGTATTCCGTAGCCGTAAACGCACCCGAATACGTCACGCCAAACGCATCTGCGGGAAAGCCCGACGCGTCCAATCCCACCGTTATCCGCCCGCCGTCGCGGTACCGCGTTATGGAATTGTTCGCCGTGCTCACCGTACCGTACAGCGAATAGCGGTTGCGGATTTCTTCCACGCTCATATCCAGCAAATCGAGCGAAGCGTACGTTTTGCCCGCATTTTGCGCGTCGATATACAAATACAGTCGGGAACTCACAAACGATTCGCCGCTCGTATCGGTATCTATCGAGCACACTTTCCAATCGAGCGCCGAAATATCCAAAGCGCGCCGCGCAATCGTTATTTCCAATTCCTGCCCGTTCACTGCCACAACGTACGTGCCCGCGTTGCATATCTCTGCGGGAGCAACGGCGGCAACGTTGCCGAGCGCGTCGGTATACGAAACAACCGTCACGGTCATCGTGTCGTCTATCTCCATGCTGTCGTCCGTCAAAAGCGCGTTCACGCCAACGCCCGAATAGCTGTTGCCGTCGTAAACAAGACCGGGTTTTCCCACAAAATTCTCGCCTTCCACGTCTTTGGCATACAGCGTAATCACGCCGTTGCCGTCTATAAGATTCGCGTTCTCGCTGTTCGCCGAAAGCGCGCTCAAAACGGTTTGCGCGGTTAAAACCTGCGCGCATGCCTCGTCCGCATACCATTCGGCGCTCAATGCACTCAACGCAATGCTTTCGGGCAATTCGTAATTATATGCGTACGTTTCGCTCGCAAGCGTAATGCCGTTATACACGTATTGCAGTTGTACGGGATACGTCACAATCATGCGTTTATTCGTCTTGCCTTCCGTCTTTTGCAAAAAGTTGTCGTATATCTTCTTGTCCGCCGCATAAATCACGCCGTATTTGGCATACGAAGAAGTGCTGCTAATAAACCTGCCGAATAAGTTTTCGCCCACCGTTTCCACGTTGCCGTTTAATCGCACCACAAAATTCGCGTCGTGCGGGTCGCTGCCGGATTCGCCGATATTCCCCGCAAACGCCTCGTTCTCTATCGTGGTTACGCTCTCGGGCAAAACGAGTTCTTTCATGCCGCATTGTCGGGAATCTCGGTAACGCCGTTCTCTATGTCCAAATATTTGTACTGGAAACTCGTCGTTACCGAAACTTCTTTATTCTTTCCGTCCTCCTGCACGGTAACGGATTTATTTTGCAAACCGTAGGCATACGATACGTCCGCGTCTACGGGCAAAGTCATCTTATCCAAAAAGCTCATACCCAAAACGGCGGTGCCCAAAGTTTTTAAGCTGCGCTTTCCTTCGGCGTCTTTCCCGTACGCAAATTCCACAAGCGACGGCGTATTGCGCGGTTGCGTTTCTTTCAGCATTCCCGTTTCCGTATCCGGTTCCACCACGCCCATACCCACGCCGTACATTGCCATATCCATAATGGCTTGCTGTTCGTCGTCGGTAAGCGTCGATTCGCCCGCCAATATCTTATTCAACTCCGCAACAAAATCTACGTTCGCAAGATTTTCATACCCCATAAACGCGCAGCAATAGGCTTTATTGTTGTATCCGTACGGCATTCTCCAATTTCTGACGCCGCCCGCGCTTCCTGTGGCTAAAAAACCGCTCCAAAACGCATAATCTCCTATTTCGGACACGGTGTGCGGAATCGCGATTTTGAACTGCGTGTAGCCGTCGTCGCCTATATCCCCTTGCATAAACTTCGTATACAACGCGGAATACACCCTTTGCGCAAAATCTTCTTCGCTCTCGTCGTCCGCTTTCGTAAGCCCCGCGTTGTCCGATTCGGCAAGTCCCAATATCTTGCGCAACCCCACCGCGCTTATGCCCGTTTTCACTGCGTCGTAAGACCAAATTTCGGGTGAGAGAACAGTCATAAAACTGCCGCCGTTCTTCACAAAATCGCCGTCCATATCCAAACCGAGTATTTTGTATGTACCGTCCTCTTTCCGCTCGGTGCGAAAATCTTCTATCTTATCCGGCACAACCACGTCAGCCGTCGTAGGCTCGCCGTCTCCCGCCGCCGCGCCCGTAACGGCGGGTGACGCCGCCACCGCCGCCCACGCAAAACAAAAGAGCAACAGCGTGCCCACTATTGCCCATACATACCGTTTCTTCGCCATATCCTATCCTCCCGTTCTCTTCCCCGCCATTATCTGCCGCACAGCGGCAATTTTTCACGGCTTTTTCCAAGATACGACCATTATACAGCCCCCCCACTGTCAACCGTTTGAACGCTTTTTCTGTCTTTTTCCTGCTTTTTTATTCCTTTACCCCAAATTACTCCTTTCACCCCACCAATATTCCGTATCCTTCCTTCTCCACGCGCACAAACGTTTTCTCTTCCCCGAATACCGCACTGTCGGTAAAAAGCAGAATCGCCCCGTCGAAAACCACCGCGGTATTTGCAATCACTCTGCGGTTGCCTATGCGCGCATATATCCGCCATGCGTCCAAACATCTCGGGCGCACCTTCGTCCACGTACCCCAACAGTCTACCGCCCACGCCAAAAGCGCCCACCCTGCCGAACGGCGTGTCATACCGAATCACCACGGGTTCCCCCGCCTGCACACTCTCTTTTCCCAACGTCCGAATCATTATGTACATTTTTCTTTCTCCTTTTCCTATTTTATCCTGTTCTTAATTTATCCCACTTTATCCTGTTCTATTTTACCCTGCCCTCGATTTATCCGTTCTACCCTGTTCCCATTCTACCCTGTTTCCATTCTACCCTGTTTCCGTTCTACCCTGTTCCCGTTCTACCCTGTTCCCGTTCTACCCTGTTCCCGTTCTACCCTGTTTCCAAAAAGTTTTAGCACCCCCCCCCGACAAATATAGTATACAATAAAATTGTTGACAACATCTGTCACTAATGTTAAAATAATAAAAAAATTTTCAGGAGCTTTTCCCCGTGCACGTCGAACACGTTCTCACCGTCTATTTCACCTTAATGGCGGCAAAAAAGAAAATCACCCGTACAGAACTCGCCGAGCGCGCCGACATAGACAAGCGCACCGTCAGCCGCTGCATGGACGCGCTCACCCTTGCCGGCGTTCCCGTATACGGCACGCCCGGTCCCAACGGCGGATTCGCCGTTTCCGACAACTGCGTCGTAAACCGCACCACCTTTTCGGATGACGAAAAAAATCGTATTATCCACTGCCTGCGCGCCGCCAAACCCAACTTTACGGAAGACAACATCTGCGACAAAATCATCGACAAAGTAAATTGCCTGATAGACGACAAAACCGAGTATCTGATTGACACCGAAACGTTTTTGATAGACGCAACCGATTGGAACGCCCCCACTTATGCCAAAGACACTATCGGAACATTGGGACGCGCCGCCAGAAAGAAAAAAGTGGTCATGTTACGCTACATCGACCGTCACGAATCGGCGTCTATGCGACTGTTCGAGCCATACACCATAGTACAGAAAGGCGGAAGATGGTATGTGTACGGTTGGTGCCGCGAACGAAAAGACTTTCGCCTTTTCAAAATCGCCCGCATAAAAGAACTTCGCGTACAAGAAGAAGAGTTCAAACGCCGTCCGTGCAACGTATACGAAAAATTGCAGGGGCACCCCGAAAGCACCGACCTTGTGCGTTTTACCATTAAATTCGGAAATCTCATTCACCCCGAAGTGGAAGAATGGTTGGGAACGGGCGCCATTACCGACACGGGGCTTTACTATACGGCAACCGCCGAACGGTACGGCGGCAACGACTTGATAGGAAAGCTCATGCAATTCGGTTCGAGCATAGAAATTCTCGAACCTTTGTCTTTGCGAGATGCGGTAAAAGAGGAATGCCTGCGCATGCTGGACGTATACAAAAATTAAGCCGACATTTAACAATATACAACTTTTACTTTTTTCATTTAGCTTTTTGCATAAAGCAAAAGAGCATTCCTTAAAGAAATACTCTTTCGTTCCACCGTAAATCTTACGGCTTCTATTCAAACAATTTTATCAGTTGGTAAGTTTATCGTTGTAAACGAGTCCTTCTTTGATACGGGCGCGTCCTTTGATAATCGGTCTGCCCGCATGCGTGCGGTTTTCGATGGAGAGCGCTTCGGTGGAATAACTCGACAGATAATCGTCTTCGAATACCAACACGATTTTGTACGGGTCGGTAACATACGAAACGAACGCAAGACAAGTGCCGTTGTCTTTTTTGTTGAAGTCTACTATCTTTACCCCCTTGCGGTAACGCGCCATTACGTCGATTTGCGATACGAGTACACGCTTGGAGTAGCCGCGGTCGGAAACAAGCACCACTTCGCCGTCACCGTTAATCTGCCCTATGAACAAGCAGTCGTCGCCGTCGGCAAGCTGGATTCCCTTAACGCCCGCGGCGATTCTGCCTTGCACGGGGATATCGCTCATGTCGGCGTTCAAGCACATACCGCTACGGGTTACGAACATAAGCGTGCAATTCTTCTGTTCGTGTTCTATGGCAATTACTTCGTCGCCTTCTTTGAGTTTAACGGCGGCGAAAGCGCTCTTGACCACGTTGTATTCCTTCCATTCGCTCCGCTTGACCATGCCTGTTCGCGTGTAGAACAGAAGATTTCCTTTGGGCAGATTTTCTTCCACCGTTTGCATGAACACAATCCGTTCGCCGTCTAAACATTCGGGCACCACTTTTTTGAGCGGCGCGCCTTTTTCACGCCATTTTCCTTCGGGAATGGATTCGGTATCCAGTTTGTAGCAGTTGCCCAAATTGGTAAAGCAATATACGCGTTCGTTACTTGCCGCTTTTACGATACACGAGCAAATTTCGTTACGCGACGAATTTTCGGTGAAATCCTTGGTTGCCATAGTAAAGTTCTTTACCAGCATACGCTTGATATGCCCGTTTGCGTTTACGGCAACCACATAGTTTTCAATCGGCTTTTCATCGTCTTCGCTGGGAACAACGTAGTCGGCTACCGCTTTGAGAATTTCCGTTTTCCGATTCTCGCGATACGCTTTGCGAATCTGCCCCAACTCGGCTTTTACCAAATCCATTTGCAACTTGCGGCTCGCCACGATTGCCGTAAGACGGGTAATAAGCGCGCGCACGTCGGCAAGTTCTTTTTCCAGTTTGTACACTTCGAGATGTGTGAGCCGCGCCAGACGCAAATCGAGAATGGCTTGCGCCTGCCGTTCGGAAAGGTCGAAACGCTTGCGAAGATTTTCACGCGCTTCGCCCGTAGAGCCCGACGCTTTAATGATTTTAACCACTTCGTCGATGTTGCGGACGGCAATCACCAAACCTTCCAAAATATGTTCGCGTTCTTTTGCCGCGTCCAACTCGAAACGCGTGCGGCGCAAAATCACTTCGCGCTGATAATTCACGTAATACGCGATAATATCGAGCAGACCCATTTGCTGGGGTTTGCCGTCGGCAATCGCCACCATGTTGATAGCGAACGACGTGGAAAGATTGGTATACTTGAACAATGCGTCGATAATGGGTTTAGGGTCGCAATCGCGTTTCACTTTGATTACGGCGCGCATACCGCCCCTATCGCTCTCGTCGGTTATATCGCTGATTCCCGTGAGCACGCCCTTTTTCTCTTCGCGCGCTTTGAGCACGTTTTCGAGCAGTTGCGCCTTGTTCACCTGATACGGCAATTCGTCGATGACAATCAGCTTGCGGTCGTTGTCGCTGTTTTCGATATGCAATTTGGCGCGCATGATGATTTTGCCTTTGCCCGTTTCGTATGCCTTAACGAGTTCTTCGCCGCCGATTACATAACCGCCCGTAGGGAAATCGGGACCTTTTATAATGCGCATCATTTCGGAAAGTTTGATACGCGGATTGTCGATATACGCAATCACGCCGTCGATACTTTCCATAAGATTATGCGGCGGAATATTGGTGGAAAGCCCTACGGCGATACCGCTCGCGCCGTTGACCAACAGATTGGGAAAGCGCCCGGGAAGCATGTCCGGTTCCATGAGCGTATCGTCGAAGTTGCAACTCCACTTTACCGTATTTTTATCGAGGTCGCGCAACAGTTCGAGCGCAAGGGGCGAAAGACGCGCCTCGGTATAACGCATGGCTGCGGGGCTGTCGCCGTCTATCGAGCCGAAGTTGCCGTGCCCGTCGATTAAGCAGGCGCCCATATTGAAAGATTGCGCCATACGCACCATGGCGCCGTAAATGGAACTGTCGCCGTGCGGGTGGAATTTACCCATGCAATCGCCCACGATACGCGCCGACTTACGATACGGCTTATCGGGCGTGTTGCCCAACTCGGACATGCTGTATAGAATGCGGCGTTGTACCGGTTTGAGTCCGTCTTCCACACGCGGCAGAGCACGGTCGAGAATAACGAATTCGGAATACGGCATCATGGATTCGTGCATGACGTCTTCCATGGTTTTAACGATGATTGCGGGGGTGTTCGATGTCTTTTGTTCCGCCATGTGCTCCTCCTTATTTCACTTCCTGCGCTTTGAAGTTATCGATGCGGTTGAAGTTTGCGTTGTCGATGATATACTGACGGCGAAGGTCGATTGCGTCGCCCATAAGCGTGGAAACGAGCATTTCGGCGTTTGCCGCGTCGTCTATGGTTACTTGCACGAGCGTGCGGCGAGCGGGGTCCATTGTGGTTTCCCAAAGCTGTTCGGCGCTCATTTCGCCCAACCCTTTATAGCGTTGTAAGCCCGCGCCTTTACCGAACCGTTTTTTGGCTTCTTCGAGCGCGACGTCGTCGTATACGTATTCCACCGTATCTTTGCGGGCAATGCGGTACAGCGGCGGCAAGCCGATATACACGTGTCCTTCGTTGATAAGGTCTTTCATATAGCGGAAGAAGAACGTGAGCAAAATGGCACGGATATGCGCGCCGTCTTGGTCGGCATCGGACAAAATAATCACTTTATGATAGTTGAGATTTTCCACGTTGAAATCTTCGCCGATTCCGCTGCCGAGCGCAGTGATGAGCGTACGGATTTCTTCGTTGGCAAGAACCTGGTCGATACGCTTTTTCTCGGCGTTGAGCGGTTTGCCGCGAAGCGGCAGAATCGCCTGAAACGAGCGGTTGCGCGCCTGTTTTGCCGTGCCGCCTGCGCTGTCGCCCTCGACGATAAACAGTTCGTTGTTTTCCGGCTTTTTGCCCGTACAACTGGAAAGTTTACCCACGAGATTGAAATTGTTATCCAGACTGTTTTTGGCGCGGGTGATTTCTTTTTCTTTGCGTGCCGCCTCGCGCACTTTGGCGGCAAGCACCGCCTTTTTGAGAATTACGTCGATGAGATATTTGTTTTCGTCTTTATCGAGATATTCGCTTAACGTCTGGTTTACCAGATAATCGATGGCAAGCCGTGCTTCGGGATTGCCCAGCTTGGTTTTGGTTTGCCCTTCAAACTGCACGTTCTGCATTTTGATGGAAAGAACGGCAGTGAGCCCTTCGCGGTAGTCGTCGCCGAGCAAGTTGGCGTCTTTATCTTTGAGCACGCCCGTTTTGCGCGCCAAATCGTTCATTACTTTGGTGAGCGCCGACTTGAAACCCGTTTCGTGCGTACCCCCTTCGGTAGTGGGAATATTATTGACGTAGGAGAAAATATTTTCGGTATACGCGTCGGTATACTGAAACGACAATTCCATGTCGATGTTATCTTTGGTGCCCGACAAGAAAATGGGTTCGTCGAACGCCGCGACCTTTGTTTCGTTTAAGTACTTAACAAAGTCGTTGAGTCCGCCTTCGTAGCAATATTCGCGTTTTAAGCAACTGTTTCCCATCTGCACGCGTTCGTCGATAAGAATGATACGCGCGCCCTTATTGAGAAAGGCAAGTTCTTTGAGTCTGCGCGAAATGGTTTCGATTTGAAAATTGGTGGACTCGAAAATTCGCTTATCGGGCAAAAAGCGGATAAACGACCCGCGCTTTTCGGATGCGATACCCGTATCGAACAAATGGTACTTGGGCACCCCGCCTTTTACCGCACCGTCTACTTCTTTGGACTCGAATTCCATGCGGTAGGTGGTTCCGTTTTTGTACACTTCTACGGTGAGCCATTCGCTCAACGCATTGGTTACGGACGCGCCCACGCCGTGCAAGCCGCCGCTGTGGGCATAGTTCTCGTTATCGAATTTACCGCCCGCATGCAACTGGGTGAAAACAACTTCCACACCCGACACGCCGAGCGTAGGGTGCATATCTACGGGAATTCCCCGCCCGTTGTCTTCCACGCTCGCACTGCCGTCGGTGTAAAGCGTTACCGTAATCGTATCGCCGAAGCCGTTTGCCACTTCGTCGATAGAGTTATCCACGATTTCCCAAAGAATATGATGCAGACCTTTGATACCCGTAGTGCCGATATACATGCCGGGACGCAGACGTACCGCGTCCAAACCTTCGAGCACCCGAATGTCGCCCGCACTGTAATTGTGCATGTTTCATCCTCCCGTGTGCAAAAAATGTAAGTAGCTTTCGTGCCGCAAACGCTTTCTTTTTTCCGCCCCGATACAATCATTCCCACGATGACGAAAAATATAAAAAAGAAAAAGCGCGCTTGCGTTACTTTTATCATTGTAACACACGACGCGCTTCTTTTCAAGCATTTTGCCATAAATATTTATACATTTTTTCGGGCGATTTCCCGCCACAAAACGCCACAATATACATTTTTGAATAATTATACTATTTATATGAATAATTATTCGTTTTGAAAAGTTTTATGCCTTTGCGTTCGAACCAAACAAATCGATTTTGCGGCGCACGGCGGCTTTCATGGCTTCCACCTTTTTATTGCGGGCAAAAAGATAGTCGTCTTTTTCCGCAAGGGCGGAACGGGCGGCTTGCGTACCCGCCAAACACAGGTCGGTAAAAATGTTCACTTTGGCAATTCCGCCGCAAACGGCTTTTTTGAAATCGTCGTCGGTCAAACCGCTGCCGCCGTGCAACACGAGCGGCGTATCGATTGCCGCACGTATTTCCGCAAGCCGATGAAAATCGAGTTTGGGTTTGGACTTATATGCGCCGTGCGCCGTTCCGATTGCCACGGCAAGAGCGTCTACGCCCGTGTTCTTTATATAATCGCTTGCTTCTTCGGGCGTGGTGTAGCCGCCTGTATTCTCGTTATCCCGACTGTCCGCCTGCCCCACGTGTCCGATTTCCCCTTCCACGGTTGCCCCAAACGCATGCGCGATTTTCACCATCTCGCGCGTGGCTCTGATATTCTCCGCCGGGTCGCCCGCCGAGCCGTCGAACATAATGCTTGTAAAGCCGCATTGCAATGCTTCGATACAGCGGTTAAACGTGAGTCCGTGGTCGTAGTGCACCACTACGGGTACGGTGGCACGTTTTGCCGCGGCAATCAGAGCGGGCGCAATCAGTTTGAGTTCTCCGTACGGCAACAGCACTTCCGCCGTTCCGATAACGACGGGGCTTTTCGCTTCTTCCGCCGCCGCAATCACCGCTTCGAGCATATCGGTGTCAATTGTGTTGAAAAGTCCTACGCCGTAGTGCTCTTTTTGCGCTTTTTTCAATACGTCGTTCAAATTTGCCAGCATGTGTCAATCCTCCCAAATCGGTTCGCGCACAATACGCTTGTCGGTAAATTCGTCCGTTTCGTCGGTACTGCGGGTGGAAAATTCGGATACGACGGCGCCGTCGGCGCCACCCTGAAACCAGTGCAACGTATCGGGCGCAATGGTATATTGCATGCCGGGTGTTAAAACGATTTCGTGAAACACCGACACTTCGGTATCGGGCAACTTTGCTTGGACGTTTTCTTTCTTTCCTTCGCCTGCCACATACAGATACACTTTACCGTAGCGGCAACGGAACGTCTCTTCTTTGCCCTGCTGTCCGTTCGTTTCCACGTGTTTATGTTCGGGACAGGTCTGGTACGGAAACAGCACCATTTCTTTGGCGCAGACGCGCTCGGTATTTACGTATGTAACGAGTTGCAGTCCGATTTCCCGCACCTTACCGAGATTGAGATCGATGACTTCGATATTCTCCTTTTCTTGTTCGGTAAGCACGATACCCGCTTTCTCGTAGTATGCGATTGCGCCTTCCTTTTGCCGTTTACAGTCTTCTCTTTTCATATGGTTTCTATTGTCCTCCTCGGATATTTTTTACAGGTTTTTTCGATTTCTTCTATGGAACGCATGCCGCTCACCGCATCGGCGGCGCTCAAATTACAAGCGGCGGCGCCCGACGCAAATTCCAGAATTTCGCGCGGATTGCGCTCGGTATAGAACCCGTGCAAACACGCCGCGCAGAAAGCGTCGCCCGCTCCAACGCTACCCCGAATGTAACCGCGGGGCAACAAAAGCGAAGGCACGGTTTGCACTTCGCCCGTGCGGGTACGAAAAAATCCCGCCTCGGGGCAATGCACCGCAACCGCTTCCCGCACGCCTGCGGCGAACAACCGCTCCAACGCAAGATGGATATTTGCCGTCAGCAGTTTTCCCTTTTCGTCACGTGCGGGAACACCTGCCACGGAACACGCCTCCGTTTCGTTCATGACGGCATAGTCGCAATACCGCAAAGCGGGAATCCCCGCCGAGCGCAACTTTTGCGGCGGTGCGCTCACAAAATCGACAGACGTGCGTATACCCGCCTTTTGCGCCGCGCACAGCCTACGCGCCAACACCGTGCCGTATTCGGAATCGGGCGCGTCCGATTTGCCCAACATGGTGAGATACCCCACGTGCAACAGCCGCACGTTCGTATGCCGAATAAAATCTTCGGAAAGGTCGAAATCGTTATTGGCGCCCGCGCGCGCGAAAAACGTGCGCTCTCCCGTTTTTTCCACCGTCATCACGTCGGTAAAACCCGTTTGCTCTTGGGAAACGGTAAGCAACGAACCGTTCACTCCGTAGCGAGTTATTTCTTCGCGGATAAACCGTCCGTTTTCATCGTTCCCCACACAACCGAGCGCCCAAACGGGTAAAGAACAATCCATAACCGCAAGGTCGATTGCCGTATTGGGCACACAGCCGCCCACCGCACGGCACACGTGCGAAATGGCGGACAACATTCCCTTTTCGGGATATGCGTCAATCATTTTCACAATATCCGTAACGATTGTGCCCGCTATGGCAATTCCTTCCCGCATGGCGCGCTCCTTTCCGATTTCCGTCGGGTTTGCTTTCGTATTCACTATACCATTCCGCCCGCGCCGACGTCAAGAATCAAACCGCAAAAATAGAACATAATAAAATATTATGCTATATTTTTTTGAACACAAAACACAATATTTTATGCGTATGTCTTGCCACTTCGGGCAGAATATGGTATACTGACGATATGAACGAAAACAACAAAAATCAGCGGAAAAAGCGAACGACAAAATACGGGACGGTATATAACGACCTGCTTGCCAAAATAAAAAGCGGCGCGCTCAAAGTGGGCGATAAGTTGCCCACCGAATCGGAACTGACCGTTTTATACGGCGTGAGCCGAATCACCGTGTCGCGCGCGCTCAAAGAGCTTGCCGACATCAACCTTGTATACCGCGTGAAAAAGGCGGGCACTTTTGTCAACGGCAAACTGAACCATAAAAATATGCAGTTGATTATTCCCGTAATTTTGGCGTATTACGACGAAGCGGACGAAATCATGAGCGGCATGGAAAGCGTAACGCTGTCGCACAATATCTTTTTACCCCGCTTTAATTCCAAAAACAACGTGGTGCGCGAGCGGAAAATTCTGCGCGAACTATTAGACGGAAACAACGTGGACGGACTGATAGCCTACCCGTGCACGTCGCGCGAAAACGTGGACATATACGCCGAATTTCTCCTGCGCGGAATTCCCGTTGTGTGTATCGACCGTTTTATCGAGGGAATCGACACGCCGCTCGTAACAACGGACAACGCCCGTTGCATGGAACGAATTGTAGACGAACTTGCACGGCGCGGACACGAGCGCATTGCGTTTTTTTCTTTGAGCGACAAAATGGCAATCACCGAAACGGAACGCTTTAAGGGGTATTGCTCGGGACTGATTCAAAACGGTTTGCCGCTTCGCCGCGAATATCTGTTTGAAAGCACCGACATCAACCGTCGCGAAACCCGACTTTCGCAAACTCGCCAGCTTGCGCTCCGACGGACGTTTGCCGCAACGTGTTTAGACGGGTGCGCCGCCATGGCAGAGCCGCCCACTGCCATTTGTTGCATGAACGACACGGGCATGCGTCTACTGTACGAATGCGCTACCCAACGGGGAATCCGCGTGCCGCGCGACCTGATGCTCACGGGATTCGATTGTTTGGACGAAAACGAAATCCGTACGCGGGGGCTAATGGGTGTGCGGCAGAATTTTTACGGTTTGGGCAAAGCAGCAATCGAACTCATACTCACCATACTCGACGGTAAGGCGTATCGCCCCATAGAGAGAATCGGCGGAATCACGGTACTGCCGTAAAAAAACGACACAATCCGACATCTATGTTTTTCATACCACTACTCGCTTTTCTCGACGTTTTGCGAAATTCGCATAATACCCGCTTTATCCGACAGCACGCGAAACTTGCATAATACTCGCTTTTTTCGACAGCATGCGAAACTTGCATAATACCCGCTTTTTTCGACAACCTTCCGTAAATTGCATATCGGTTTTTCTCTTCCCTTTTTATCCTTTTTTCGGCGCAGGAAATTGTGTTGACAAACTTCCGTTTTTTATAGTAAACTAATACAGATAGATTTAGCTTTTACGCAATTTGCGCATTTTGTTTCCGTGGCGTAACTGAATAACGCAATCGCCTCCTAAGCGATAGACTGCGGGTTTGAGCCCCGCCGGAAACGCCAATACAAAACAATCCGAACTTTTTTTGCCCATTCGGCTCGTAAGGTTCGGATTGTTTTTTACGATGATTTCACTTTTCTATTCGCAACGGCGCGTAATTCCCGATAGCCGTTTTTACCATTCTACGGTTATACCGTTATTATGCCCGTATTCTTCAAACGAAAGGACGATGTTTGCAAACAATTATTTCTTATACAAAGGTCCGTATGCTTTACAAGCACGGAAATCCTGTCCTTCTTTATCCTGCCCGAAAGCGTTCCAAGATGCGGGACGATAGACGTCTTGTTCGTCTACGTTGTGCATGCACACGGGAATGCGCAACATAGAACATAGGGTAATCACGTCGGCGCCTATGTGCCCATAAGAAATCGCGCCGTGATTGGCGCCCCAGTTATTCATTACGTTATATGCGCCAGTAAACGCGCCTTTACCCGTAATACGCGGCGTAAACCAGGTACACGGCCAAGTATAATCGGTACGTTTCCACAACGCGTCGGTTACGTTATCGGGAAGTTTCAGCGTCCAACCCTCTGCTATCTGCATAACGGGTCCGAGCCCTTTAATCAGATTGAGCCGCAACATGGTGACGGGCATTTCGGCACGCGTCACAAATCTCGATGAGTATCCGCCGCCGCGAAAATACCCCAAATCGGCATACGACCACGAAGTAGCTTTCATCATGGCGTCGGCGTCTGCCTGCGTTACTTCCCACCATTGTTTCATTACGGGATTAGCGTTACCGTCTTTCACTTCGCCGCAGGCGTCCACACAACACGCACCGCTGTTAATCAAATGAATGAACCCGTCCGCCTCTTTCGCCTTACCCTCTATTTCGTAACCCGTAACACGCTTTACCGCGTTACCCGACCAATATGTACGCACGTCGGCAAATATTTGCGCTCTGCCCGTTAAGAGCTTGCCAAAAAGCATTGCCACAGCGTTTAGCGTATCGTTTTCGGTGGCGAGAATATACGGTTCGCGCGAGCCGTTCCAATCAAACGAACTGTTAAGAATACTTTCGGGGAAATCACAGTTGGGATAAAAATCCGTCCATTGCCGCTGCCCTTGAAATCCGCCCACGATAGCGTTATGCCCGCAAGATTCTTCTTCGCACCCTTGGGGCAAATTTGCATTTCCGTTAAACAAATCCTTAATGATACAGCACATTTTTACGGTGAATTCCCAATCTTTTTCTTTCTGTGCCACCGTGCGTTGCAACTCTTTCGGGTTTTTATCAAAATCGGAATTGCACTTCTCTTTTACCCATTTCAGCGCCTTTTTATATTCTTTCTCGTCGTAGATATTTTCCGTCATGCGGCGAATGATTTCCACTTCGTCTACACTCTCTACCCGCATACCGAGATATTCTTCAAAAAATTCTGGCGAAAGAATACTGCCGCCTATTCCCATGCATACCGAACCGATTTGCAAATAACTTTTTCCGCGCATGGTAGATACCGCCACTGCCGCGCGGGCAAACCGCAAAATTTTGCTTGCTACGTCGATCGGAATTTCCGTATCCGTAACATCGCACACCTCGTGTCCGTAAATACCGAATGCAGGCAGTCCCTTTTGCGCGTGCGTGGCAAGCACGCTTGCCAGATATACCGCGCCCGGGCGCTCGGTACCGTTGAATCCCCATACTGCTTTTATGGTGTTAGGCTCCATATCCATGGTTTCGGCGCCGTAGCACCAGCACGGCGTTACCGTGAGCGTAATATCCACACCCGCTTTGCGGAACGTATCCGCACACGCCGCCGCTTCCGCCACGCCGCCTATCGTGCTGTTTGCAATTATTACTTTTGCGTGTTCTCCGTTCGAGTAAAACACGTTGCTTTCTATCAGTTTTGCGGCTGCTTTCGCCATGCCCATTGTCTGCTCTTCCAAACTCTCGCGTACTTTCAGCGCCCCGCGCCGCCCGTCTATGGTAGGACGGATTCCGATTATCGGGTATTCTCCTATCAGTCTGCTTTTTGTCATAAGAAAAAATCTCCCTTTATTTCAGCATGAATCTTGCCACGCGAACGCTCAAACTCGTACAGTATGCAAACGGCTCGGCATACAAAATATTGTTCTGTACCGAAACGGGCGCAAGCGTATCCAGCCACACTGCATTTTGTATTTTCTTATCCGAATGTACAACGATTTTTTTGATGACGCCTTCTTTTGTTACGTTGGGGTCGGCAGTCATCACTACGTCTTTTATCACAGCGTAATAATATTGCCCGTCGGTAAGCACGTCGGCGTTTTCCGCCGCGATATCCGCACATTTTACGCCGTACACAAAGTCTTTGTTTGCCTTCACCCATTTGCCCACTTCGGCTAATATGCACTTATCCGTAGGGTTTACTTTACCGTTGCCGCGTAGCCCTGTGTTCAAAAGAAAATTGCAGTTGTACTTGCGGCAATCCACAAGATTTTCCACCAGTTCTTTAACCGATTTATAATTGCAATCGTGCGCCGCATATCCCCAATGGTCGTTGAGCACCTGGCACATTTCTCCCGCCCGCGGACGGTCGGAATTATCCGCATACGCAGGTTTGCCGCGCTCGAACGTTACGCTGTCTATCATGATGTGACCCACTTTGCCCAACTCGGAAAGCCCCGTGTTGTTGATAATCATTGCCGTAGGCTGATATTTTTTAATTATGCCGTATAGACGGTCTTGTTGCCAATTTTCGTTCGGCTTATCCCACATACCGTCAAACCACAGTCCGCCTATTTTTCCATAGTTGCGGCACAGAATTTCCACACTGTTCACCAAATAATCGATATACTTGGGAAAATCGTTTTTGTAGTCGGGATTGTGCCAGTCGAGAAGCGTATGATAGAAAAAGGGTACAATGCCGCCGTCGTTGCATGCCTGCACAAATTCGGCAATCAAATCCCTACCGCAAGCACTGTGCAACGAATCGTAATCGCTCAATCCTTGGGTATCGTACAACGAAAAGCCGTCGTGATGTCGCGTGGTGATATTGATATACTTTGCACTTGCGTCTTTTGCCGTTTTAATCAGTTCACGCGCCCAGTTCTTATCCACGCGAAATCTTTTTACCGTCTGCTCATACCGTTCGGGCGGAATTTTGTGTACGTGTTGCGCCCACTCCCCCTTGCCGAGCACACTGTATAACCCGAAATGCACAAACATTCCAAAACCCAATTCTTCAAAATCCCGAATATACGAATACGATTGCATGCCGTTTCCTTCCTGTCTGTTTTTTTATGATATACTCTGTTTGTAAAGCAGCAACCCGTTTACAACCGCCGACACGTTGCCGACGGTTGCACGATTACAATATTATTCGATAGGAGCCGATTTACGTTTGCGCAAGAGCACGGCGACCAACAGAAGCAAGGCACCCCCCCCCGCAATACTGCCGCCTGCCATTGCACTGCCGCAACCTTTCTTATCGTTGCCGTCCGTATTATCGCCGTTATCGTCACCCGTGTTGCCCGGATTATCGTCTTTATCGTCGGGCACGGCGGTATATACCACACGCAACGTAATATCGCTTTGCACGTCTACTTCGGTAGCGGTTATTTCCTGCTCTCCCAAATAAATTTTATAGGTGTAGTCGAGCACCGAATAGTCGCCCAGCAACAGCTTTTGCCCTTGGGACAATTCTGTTTTTTCGGGCAACGACGACGGACGCACGGTCAGCCCTTCCACCGTAAAAGTAACTACATATTTACCCACTTCATATATAATGGCAATCGTCACGTCGCCCGTTACGGTATAACTTTTACCGTCAATCGGGTCGCCGTTTGCCGTAGCCGTAAACCCGTAGCCCGTTTCATTATACTCGCTCAAATCAAGTATGCTGTTATAATCCGCTTTTTTGACAACGTCTTGCTTATCGTTTTCCAATCCGTCAAACGTGATTGTAACGTCGTACCGACGCGTTGCCGCAGTGAATTTTGCTTGAAGCGTAACGTCTTGGGTCACTTGCGTTGCAAAATCCCATTCCGTTTCACCGCTATACCAACCCGCAAACGTAAAGACCTGCGCCGCCGTGCTGTCTTTTACGGGGTCGACGGGTTTGATTGCAACTCCGTTGTATTTGAGCGCTTGCGTAGCATAAGCGGTATCGGTATACGTATTCCCTTCGTCATCGGTAAAATATACGCGATATAATCTCTCGCTTTGCATGTATTTCGCTTTCAGCGTGATATCTGCGATAGGCATTTTATTCGTATCGAAAACCCATTTTTCATCGTCGGCGGTATACCAACCGTCGAACGTATATTCGTATTCGTCGGTAGACGCTTTTTGCGGGTCGGCGGGTTTTGTAATAAGCGCCCCGTTTGCCACTTCCGCCGAGTGCAAAATCGTTTCTCCGTTTTCATCTACAAACGAAACGGTATACTTGCGCGCACTTGCGGTAAATTGCGCGGTATAGGTAACATCACCCGTAACTGCCGCCAACTCTTTGTCCCAACCCGAGAAAGTATAATCCGTAGTATCGGTAGACGGTTTTACGGGCGTTTCTCCCGAATACACGGGCATATCTCCGTTTGCTACCCACTCGGCAGTGGTGACGCCTTCCACGTTCCAAGTTACGGTAGACGCAAAACTATAATATCCGTGGTCGCTCTTTTTCGACGCCAAAACCAAATCACGCCCAACGGTATACGACGTAGCGGTTTTGGCATTCGTTACCGAAAAACCGTTCTTTATTGTAACGGTGTACGTTCCTTCCAACCCGTAGTCTTTCAAAATGCGAACCAAAATACGGTCTTTGTACGTAAGTACACAAACAGGCGCAAACTTCCCCCCATTATTAAACGGCGGTTCGTAAGACGTATCACCGAATGAAGTTTCTCCGCTCTCATTGGCGTCGATTAGCTGTCGCAGTGTTTTCTCTTGCCCGTCCTTTCCAATTACAATCCATTGCATTACGTCGGCGCCGCATTCACCCGGATTATTGTTTACATAAATGCTGCTCGACAGGAACTCTCCTTGATTGAAAAGAATACCTATTTCGGTGTAATGAGAGGAAAACCCACCCGTTAACGTAATGTCTTCGGTAATTTCTTCGGTAGAAGTTTGCAACTGCCATACGCCGCTCGTATACACAAACGTGCGGTCGGCAGGCGTGATATAAAACAAATCGCTTGTTCCGTCCATATACGCTTTGGAAGGGAATTGACAACCCGCTTTAATAAACAACGTATCTCCTTCCGCCGCTGTATAGCTGTCACGTTTTACGCGAAACGAAAATCTTCCTACCCCACCAAACATATTAAAACGCGGTTGCGAAATAAATTTTGCGAAAGATAACCGTTCGTCCTTATCTTGACTACCATCGAGAGAATGCCCGTTCAGCTGAATATACGACAACATGTTCAACGAATCCAGCTTTATTTTGTAATTTTCAATTTGATTCAACTCTTGATTGGCTTGTGCACCGTAATCATGAACGGAAAGCGTGAATGCCATATCAGTACCGGACAAACCGTCTACGGACGTTATGAGCGTTTCGGTACCGCCCGTATATGTACGCGCCCAGCTTGCATCTGCATTTTTCATAAACGTAGCGTCTTGGGTAGTAACATACACCGTTGCCGCGGTATCGCCTTGCATATATGTCAAAGACGGAAATTGACACCCTTTTTTAATGGTTATGCTCTGCGTGGCGCCTGTTGTAAAGCAAAAACTACCCGGAAATTTGTTATATAGATTCAAATATATCGAAGCTTCGGATTTGCCGCTCTCTGTAAGAGTTTTTCCGTCCGCCACAATATAGTCAAACGTATTGAACCCTTTGATTATATCACGGTATTGTCCCAAGTCCACCAAACTTGAATCTTGATAGTCATAATTTGTAAGAGCCAAAAATTCAACGCCCGAATGACTTATAATTTTATACACATCGGTATTTTCCGTTGTATACGTGCTCTCATCCGCCTTTGCCGTTGGGGTATATCCGAGAAATCCCCCCAAAGCGACAACGGCAAACAAAACAGATAGCAACAAGCCGCATAGCACTCGTTTTTGTATCCTTTTTGTTGTTTTCATATTTTCCTCCTAATTTATCGGCAATTTAAGGGAATGCCGCCCTGATTCACAAATAGAAATTTCGGAAACAAAGCTATGCCTTGATTCCCGTAAAAGTGACGCCCTCTATCAGTTGCTTTTGGAACAGCATAAATACAATCATGGGCGGAATCATCACAAGCACGCCCGTCGCCATTTGCACGTTGGGTTGCGTGTCGGCAATAGACGCAAAAGTGAAAAAGCGGTTATAAATTCCCACCGAAAGGGTATATAATCTCGCGTCGTTGATGTACATTAACGGTCCTACGAAATCATTCCACGAAACAAAGAACGATTGCACGGCAACAAGCGCGATAACAGGCAACACGAGCGGAAAAGTGATTCGGAACATCAGGCACACCACGTTGGCGCCGTCGATAATTGCAGCTTCGTCCATATCTTTGGGCAGACTGCGAATAAACTGCATAATCAAAAATATATTGATAAATCCTCCGCCGAAAAACGCAGGCACGGTAAGCGGCAACAAGCTGTCCGTCCAACCGATATCCACAAAAATCTTGTATACGGGTATCATGGTAAGAATAGACGGCAACATAATGGTGCACATGGCTACATTAAACAGGATTTTTCTGCCACGGAATTTCACTTTTACAAACGCATACGCCGCCATTGCCGCCGTGAGCGGTTTGCCGATTACGTTTACCAGCACTACGATTACCGTGTTGCCGAGATAGTTCAAAAACTCCTTATCGAGCGCCTGTACATAAGAGCGGGCATAAAAGCCCTTGCGCGGAATCAAGCCCGCGCCCGAACTTAAACTCTCGGCAGTGGTAAAGAAACTGCGGCACACCATAATCACGAACGGAAACAGAAAGAAAACCGACAGCACCAACACTCCCGCCCACCAGATTGCCGATTTCACCGCCTTTTTTGGCGCAAGTTTTTTTTGGGGAGAAGTATATTGCGTATTCATATCAATCCCCCTCGTAGTACACAAATTTGTTGAAGCGGAACAAAACTGTCGAAAGCGCAGCAATTACCAAAAACAGCATGTATGCCAGCGCGGCGGCATAGCCGTAGTTTACGTTCTGAAAGTTTCGGAAAATGTACAGTCCGTAAAACAGGAGATTGTTGTTTACGCCGCCCGAAGACGATATCATATATACCGCATCGCAAATCTGCAACGTGCCGATAACATTGGTAATCAGCTGATAAAAAATGTACGGCGTCATGAGCGGCACGGTGATAAAGAACAACATGCGAAAAAAGCCGCTCCCTTCTATTTTAGCCGCCTCATAATAGGCGGCGGGTATAGACTTTAATCCCGCAAGCCACATGAGCATACTGCCGCCCACACCGAACAGATTCATAAATGCAAAGGTGACAACGGCTTTGGCATTGGGCGATTCGAAAAAGAGCGACGGCGAAAAGCCCAAACGCGTCAGCACCAAATTAAACAAACCATACGAGCTGTTAAACGCATACCGCCAGATAATGGTATTCACTATGCCGGGAATCAGGCAAGGCAGATAATAGATAAGGCGGAACACGCCGATCGACTTGCTGTTTCGGTTCAAAAGCAACGCCACGCCAAACGATAACACCATGCCGAGCGGCACCATAACGATTGCATACAAAAAGGTAATTTTTACCGATTGGAAAAATACGGTGCTCTCATACCCCGAAAAGGCGCGTTTGTAATTCCCCCACCCGAACAGAAATTCGCTACGCGGCGCAAATCCGTCGTAATTGAGATAAAAGCTGTTTATAAGCGAAACAATCAGCGGATACAGAGTGAACACCGTAAGCCCCACCAACAAAGGCAACAACAAAGCATACCCCACTGCGTTGGCTTTTATCTCTTTGATGATTTTCGCTTTTTTACGCCCTCGCGTTACGTCGGCGGACACAGGTTGCAACATATATCTTTCCTCTGCTTTTATGCTATCACGCTGTTTAAGCGAGCTTTTAAGTCGGAATAGAAACTATCTGCGTTTTTGGCAACGTCGAGTGTGGTAAATAAATTACTTTTAATCACATCGTTATATACGGCGTTGTGCTTTTCCACCTTAAACCCTTGCAAGAAGTTCATTGCCAAATCTTTGTTTTTACTGCCCGCGGGGTCGGCATAGAATGCGGAATGGTCGGCATCGGGCAAAAAGTCGTTGAAAGCGGCGGTATCGTTAAACATATCGTTGCGCATGGGGAATCCCGAACCCGACTTGCTCAAAAGTTCCTGTCCGTCTTTGCTTGCTACAAATTTCAGAAACGCCCAAGCAAGGTCGCGCTTGCTTTCGGGACAGGACGTACTGATACCGTACCCCGTACACCCCATGCCCACATAGGTGGTTTCGGTATCGTTATAACTCGGCATGGTTACGAAATCAATGGGGAACGTGCCATCCGCATGTTTCAAGTGCGTTGCCGCCGATACGATGTTGGGACGCACGCAGAAGTACATTGCCGCCTCTTTGGTGGCAAACACGTTGCCGCCGTTGGTGGGACTGACCGCATAGCCGTTTTGGAGCAAGCTATACAGTTTGGTAAGACCCGCTTTTACACCCGCCTCGTTTTTGAACGCTTTGCCCGTAGCCGTATCGTACAAATCGCCGCCGAACGAGCGGATTGCGGGATAAAACACCGCTTCGAAATTGAGATTGGCGTCTACCGCATAAAAATTATCCTGCCCCGTAACCGCGCGGATTTGTGCCGCGTTCGCCTTTAACGCCGCGCACGTATCCGTAAAATCATTCCACGTCCACCCGTTTTGCGGATAGTCTACTCCCGCCGCATCGAATATATCTTTGTTGTACATAACCGTCACGCGGTTATAATCGCGCGACATCCAATACACTTTATCATCGGATGCTCCGCCGCTCTTCATAAACGAAAGCACGGCAGGCGCAATCTCGCTTTCCGAAACCGAATCGCGCGACATATATTCACTGATAGGAACGAGCACTTTGCGATACGTGAGATATTCGGATGCGTAGTCGTATACCTGTATGATGTTGGGCAGATTTTTGGCGTTGAGCAATTTTTGCACGCCGCTGATATAGCCGCCGTCAATCCGCACGGTTTGTACCGTAATCGCCTTACCCGTAACCGCCTTATACATGTTTTCAAACGGTTTGCGCAACGTATCGATTGCCGTAGCCTCGCCCGAATCGCCCGTAATGCCTATGGTGAGCGTACTGTCGTCGTTATTGTTATTCTTGCCGCCTACGTTGATACCGCCGCCGCAAGCGCACAGGCACATACCCAGCACAACCGCCAGCAACGCGCACGTTATCATCTGCCATTTACTCTTTTTCATTTTCGTTTCTCCTTTTGCGGAATTCAATCCAATAATATGTTGCGGACAGAAGCAATCTCGTCCGCCGTAACACCGATATGCAACAGATAATTCTCCGTTTTTTGCATGAGCGAATTGCCTTCGAATTCGTTCAGTTTATCGTTCATTTCCTTAAACATAGGCGCATACAAGCCGCTCACCGTACTGCGCGCCCCGATGACCGCCAACGTGGAAAAGGTGGTGAACTCGTAATCGCAGATAAGGTCGCGCATTTCCACACCGAGTAGCGCTTCCAACAGAAAACATACGGTGCCCGTGCGGTCTGCGCCGCCCTGACAGTGGATATACGTGGGATACGTTTCGGGTTTTGCCAAACGGGAAAACAGCGCGCGATACGCCGCAACGTAATCGGGTTTGAATGCGTCGCCGTAGCCGCTCACGCGAAAGCTGTACATGGGTATAGACGAGTGAATGGTGCTGTGCCCGTCGTTGCCGCCGAGCAAACTGATTTCCGAGCGAATATTCATTTGCTCCCGCATGTATTTTTTTCCGTCGCGCGTGATAGAAAATTCAAAACCGTCGTCGTTTCCTTCGCCGTTGAGCGCCGCGCCCCTGTATACCATGCCTTGTTTTACACGCTTGCCTTGCGTTGTTGTGTAGCCGCCGCAATCCCGCGTGTTATATGCCCCGTCTATGGTCATTACTCTCGGACCTCGGTCGGTTGTAACGAACGAACTTTCGGCGCAATACTTTTTTATACCGTTATGCGCCCACACCCGCACGTAATATCTTGTTCCTTTGTACAGATTATAGATATCATACCATTCGCGGTCGGCAGGCAATTCCACCGTAACCTTATCCGAATAATCTTTCTTTGTGGCGTATTCGAGCGTGTAACCGAGCAAACCGTCTACCGCGCTTCCCCACACGATTTCTGCGGGCGCGCCCAACTTCTCGCCGTCTACAAAGTATTCGCCCACGTCGACACCCGCACCGGCGTCGAGATACGAAACTACACTGTTTACGCACAGTTCCACAGCATTCTCGGGACAAACGACTTTCACTTTTTCTTTGCCCGTGCAACCGCTTAATCCCATGGCGGTAAACATCAGGCAAACTGCCGTAAGAATTAAACCTGCTTTTTTGAAGTTCATATTCTCTCTCCTATCCTACGTGCACACTCACGTTGCCCATAGGCACCGTAACCGTTATGATTCCGTTTACTACCGTGTAATTATCGGTTGCTTTGCCGTCTACTTTTACGCTATATCCCGTTTTCGGTTCCTTAAAGCATAACGCAAGCATTGCGCCTTCGGGCACTTTTCCTTGTGCGTCGGAGATTTGCAACATGCCTTTTTCCATGCGCACCGTATACTTGAACGTGCCGCCGTACAGCATATTTTCCATTTGCAAATAGGAAAGCTGTGACGGCAAATTATTGGTAAACCGCAACGTGTTGTACTGCGTACCGTCCATACCGAACAGTCCGTACGGCACTGCCGTTATCAACACGATATTTTCCAAAAACTCGGCGTCCAACCCGATTGCACCGTTGGTGCCCGTGTTCTGCTGCATGATAAATGCGTCGGGATTCTGGTTCTCGGGGAGATAGTCGGGCAGTTGCACATACGGCACCGCATTGCTATCGGTTATCTTGCGTGTGAGATACGCATTGAGTTGGGTGTAGTATTCGCTGTAAAAACGATCGCCTTCGCCGCCTGCGTCGCGCACTTTTGCATACCACCGCGAAATTGCGGAGAACCGATTGAACATATCGTCGGCACCGTAAATTTGCAAACGACTCATCAAATCGTAATACGACCAGCACAGTATGGCGCCGCCGTTCTGCACCGACTCGCTCCACACAGTTGTGCCGTCGTAAAAACCCGCCCAATTCATTGCGTTCTGTTTGGTGGAAGTACGCGGTCCGAATTCATACAAGTATATATCTTTGCCCGTGGAATTGTCGCCTTGTACAATGCGTTCTCCGTTAATCCACTCCATAATGCGCTTTTGTTGCCGCGCGGTGCCTATGCCCGCCGCAAGCGCTTCTTGATTCCACATGATGTATCCGTTATCGAGAATTTCGCCCGTATCGGGGCGCACGCCGCTGACAAATCGCGCCGTTACGGGATTATAAAAGCCGCCCGCATTGGTATAGGTTCCATCCTGTAACCGAACGGGATTCACGTCTTTTTCGACGTTCTGTTTTACCTTCGCAGCCAAGGAACGCAGACTGTCGGGCGTATAGGCGTACGACACGCATTCTTCTCCCACCGCCCGATTCTTTACCGTAACGGTTTCCGCCGTGATACCCGCATCGATTGCGCGTTGCTCGATGGAAGCCATAGTGAGCAACGCCTGATAGTAGTAAATATTTGCTTCCAAATTCAGCGCAGGCGTAGAAAGGATATCCCAATAACCGTTTCCCACACCGTCTGCCGCAGAGCGAACGAGTGCTCCGTTGTGCGAAGTATAGCCGATACCGTTATGTCCGTAAAAATAGCCGATATCCAAAAGTCCTTCTTCGCCGCGCAATGCATGCGAAAGAAAGAGAATCGCTTTGCGCGCCTTGGGCATCATTTCCGCCAAAAAAGCGTTATCGTTGGTGTACGATACATAGTTTCCGAACGCCAGCAACCACTGATACGTGGGATTGGACTGGCGTGTGTCGTAATCGGGATGAATATAGTTGATTCGCCCGTCCGACAGATTGAGCGCGCACCCTTCTTTGGGCGTGATTTCCACGCCGATTGCCGTAACCGTCTGTCCGTCCCAATCGGGATTGAGATACATGGAATAATAGGCGCGTTCGGCATAGGAATACGTTAACGGCGACACTACGGACGCATATTTGCTGCGCTTGCAACGGTACCAGGTATCGCCGCCCTTTTCCGTTCGGAAAATAATCGAAACGTCCGCCACGTCGCTGCCCGAACCGATTGCGTTGTTGCGGTCGTTATAGCACAACTCGATGTCGAGCATAGGCGCGTGTTTCGTGTCGATACGTACACCCGTTTCCCGCGTGATACGAAGCGGCTCGTTCCGCGCTCCTTCATACGTGAACAACGCATACCCGCGACTTGGGTCTTTTTTCAATGTGCCGCCGCCCGAAATTTTCCAATACGACATTTCCTGGTCGGTATTAAACTCGAATGCCTGCGACTTTCCGTTACTGAAATAGATATTCGGAATGGGCCAGCCTTGCGGCATGGTAAAGCCGGTAGCCGTGTATGCGGCAAGATTCACGTTGTGCGGCAAAAAGATATTGTGCGAGTTATATACCATACCCAAATCGTCTTGCGTGATACTGCGCAAAAATTCTTTAAGCGCCTGTTGCTTATCGCTACCCAACGTTGTTCCCACACTGTTGTGCCACACAAGTCCCATGGTTTCCCAGTTTTTAGCAAAACCCGACCCCGAGCCCAATGCAAAACCAAGTCCCGACAAATCCGCCACCGAATAATCGTCATAGCGGAGATGACGATGTGCAAAATCGTTCAGAAAGTCGGCGAACGCCGTGTCGGACGCAGAAAAATGCAGTGCGTCCGCATCCGTTGCTTTGGGCGGAACATATCCGATATCGCTGATACCGCCATCGTTGCACCCGCAAAACCCGCATACACACAAAAGCGCAATTGCTACCGATACTACTCTTAAAAAGAACTTTTTCATTCTGTCGCCCCTTTTCCCTTCTTGTTACGATACCAAACAAACACCGCAACGCCTGCGGCAAGCACCACTACGGCAACGGAAATACCCACCGCAAGTCCTATTACTATACCGCCACACCCTTTTACGGTCGGATGGATTGCGGGCGATTGCGGATTTCCCCATTCGGAATTTGCCTCGTAATCGGTTTCCGACCAGGTGCGCGTAACAGGGTCGTAATAAAATACGGCGTCGTGTTTTACTTCGCCGAACAACGGCGTGCGAAATCCCGCCGTAATTTCAAACGTATGCGACGTATACGGTGCCAGCCAGGAAAGCGATTCGGCGGCAAGATATACGGTTATGCTGTACGTAGAACCGGAAGTTCCCGCATAGTCTATACGCACTGCCGATTCGCCGTTAATCATCTCGCGCGCTTTCATTTCGGCAACAGTAAGTCCGTCGATTTTAATATGATGATTAAGCGATTCATCGATACGATAATCGTACAACGAATCCACTTGCGCCTGCGTTAAAGAAAACGCACTCATTTGACTTTCCAAAAAACTCTTGCCGTAAGAGGCATACGGAATATACTGATTGCACACCGGTTTATCGAAATACACCGTTATATACTGATTTTTTACTTTGAGCCCTTTATGCAGAATGTTGTTGCCGTATTCGGCAATAGGCGATACGGAACGGACGCGCAACGTGTCGTATGCAATGGAATCGAAATCGATGTCTTTGCGGTCGATTATTTCTTCGGGTTCCGAATACGGCGTCCAATCACCCGACGGAATCCACTCGTTGCCGTCGTTCTTGGTTACGCTAAAATCTTCCGCAAACGAATATTCCACCGCTTCCATGCCGCCACTCTCTTTTTTTTGTATTACCGTGGCGTATTTGCCCGCCTTAAACGTTATTTTTACTTGCTCGGTTAACGTTTCGAGATAGTTAACGTGTATGCGGATTTGCATGTGATTACCCGCTTTGGAAAAAATGAATACGGGAGTGCGGTATGCATAGTGCACGCCGTCGTACTTCGTATCGAGTTCGTGCGGAAACCCCGTAAACGACCAACCCTCTATATCGGTGGTTTGGTTGATTTCCCGCATGCTTTTTCCGTTGACGAAAATCAAATCCTGCAAATAGAAACAGGCGGATTTATCCATGATATCGTATTCCAACGGTTTTCCGCTTGTTTTCAGAAAGACTTTACGCGAAAAATACACGTCGCATTCGTTCCATTCGTTGTTTCTGCTCGCCCAACCCGTCACCGCCGAAAGCCCCAGCGGTTCGCTACGCGTGTCGTACCGAATCTTCCAACCGCTTTCCGTATGTTCGCACTCTATCGTTTCGGGCAGTTCGTAGCGTATATTGTTCACATGCACATACAAGCCTTTTTCCAACCGAACGCCCACCGTTTTCGCGATTCCCACGAAATCTTTGTGAAAATACAACCGCAAAATTTTGGTATCTTGTCCGAATATGACGACGGGTTCTTTAATATGCCAAAAAGGCGTTCCTTCGTCCGGATACGTGTATTTCGACGCATCGGCGGAAATTTCTTTTACCGTACGCCACTCTTCATTATCCAGCCGAATGGAAACGTAATCTTGAATATAACGATACGCCCCGCTTTCTTCGGCAATATGATATCCCATAGCGGCGCCGTTTTCACTGAACGCATCTTCTGCTACCGTGATTTCGGCATAATACGAAACATTGTTTTCGTATTGCCAAGCACTTACCCCCGTAACGGTTATCGCTTTCGTTTGCGTAGGCGTATCGCTTTGGGCAAACGCAACCGTACCCGCAACAAATGCAAAACAAACCAGCAACACCGCTATTCCGATTATTCCCGATTTTTTTCTCATTCTTTTCCCTCCAATCTCACAGGTCGATTGACTTTACGCGCCGCGTCGGCAGCAAACACCGTTAAATGTCCGTTCACGGAATCTTCTATACTCGTACACGAAACGGATGGCGTTCGTCCTTGAATAACGGCACAGAAATCTTGCACCAACCCGCGATCGCCGCCGAAATGTCCACCCGTTTCGCCTTGCGTATCGATAAAATCGAAAATCTTTTCGGTATACGTAGACGTCTTTTTATCATACTTGCGTAGCGAAAACGTCCCGTCGTCTACATTGCCTTCCAGTTCCCCGCGCGTACCCGTAATCCAAATGCGACGCCCCGCTTTCATGCAAGAGAGTAGCAAGGTATGCCCCGCCGTGGAGCCGTTGGCAAACGTGATGGATACTTGTTGGTGGTCTACCAAATCGCCGCCCGCCTTATAAGCGCACACGCCGTGCGGATTATATGTTTTGAGCGACTGCACTTTCTCTTCGTGGGTGACGTCTTGCCAATTCTTGCCCGTACATTGCCAAGGATACCAAGGCAACATACAATTATCGAGATACATGGATTGCACGTCGAAAATGCACCGTTCCCGCACTTCGGCAGGACAATCCACCAAACAACGCGTTCCCGCGCCTTCGGGCGCCTTTTGGGGCACAAGAAAATTTCGTCCGCCTATACTGAAAACTTCCGCGGGCACGGTATCGTTATTCAGCCAGCATAACAAATCGATATCGTGGCAACATTTGGCAAGCAACAACGACGACCCGCATTCGCGTTCGCTGTTCCATTTTCCGCGCACATACGATACGGACGAATGAAAAACGCCTACGCGCTCGCTGGTATCGATATGTACGATTTCGCCCAACTCGCCCGAAAGAATAAGCTCTTTGATTTTGCGGTAAAACGGCGCGTATCGCAACACGTGGCAAATCATCAGCTTGCAACCGTTCTCTTGCGCCGTCCGCTTGATGGTAAATAAATCGACGGCATTATTCACAACGGGCTTTTCGAGCAACATATCGTACCCCTGCTGTAAAAAGGGCAATGTGGTGCGCAAATGCAGGCTGTCCATCGTTCCGTTTATGACGCAATCGGCAATCTTACCTTGGCGCAAGACGTCTTCGATATCGGTGAAACATTTTTCCTGCGGCACGCCGAAATGCTCGCGCATATATTTGAGTCGCTCGGTATCGGGGTCGACCGCTGCGGCAATTTGCATTGTTTTTAAGTTGTGGACGCCCTCTTCGCAATACACGGTGGCACGATCTCCGCAACCTACCACAACAATCGGAATTGTCCGCATCATTATTTTCTCCTACGCTCGTTTGTTTGGTTTTCGTATACATTAACTATACCACACGACTTTTCAAATGTCAATGGACGAATTTATTGATAATATGGAATTTTTTTAACTATGTATTGACATCTATGGGCAACTTATGATAAGATAACTACATGGAAATACAATATCCGGATTATGAATATTACCACATAAACAACACAGTCACCACCGATATCTTTCCGGTAGACGTAGGGCATCAAATATTTGCAAAAGACGCGCCCGACATACACAACAACTACCCCTACTACTTATTGCACTTTGTAATTAAGGGCAAGGGAAGCATAGAAATCGGCGGACAGACGCACATATTCGGACGAAACGAAGTGTTTATTTTGCACCCGGACACCCCTATTGTGTATCATGTGGATTCCGATAATCCTTGGGAATACTATTGGATTAATTTCAACGGATTACAGGCAAAAAACATACTGCAACGGCTGGGCATTACCAACCGAAAATATTATGTGTCTAAACCGTTACCCGAAGCAAAAAAATATTTCATACAGGCATTGCGGGCGCGGGGCGACATATTCGGAAACACGTATACCGTATTGGGCGACTTATACAGCGTATTCGGGTGCATTGCGCAAGCCGAGCAACACACCGAAATATACGACGAAAAAAAGAAAATTCTGTTCGACCAGATTTTCGAATATATCTCTTTACACCTATACGATAAAGAACTGTCGGCACAGAGCATAGCGCAGCGTTTCTACGTCAGCCCCGCTTATTTTTCCGTTTTGTTCAAAAAAAATCTGAACGTGTCATTCAAGGAATACGTAAACTATGAACGCATAAAAAAAGCCACCGAACTCATAGAAACGTCTAATCTCTATATTAAGTCGGTGGGACACATGGTGGGATTTTCCGACCCGCTCTATTTTGGAAAAGTTTTCAAAAAATACCGCTTGTATTCCCCCGCAGAATACAAAAAAATGCTTGCACGGCGCCGCAAATAGAAACAGTATGCCTATTCTTTGCCGTCGGAAAGATTCTCCCGAAGATTCTGCGCCTTTACCATCTCTTCCCGCTTTTTGAAAATTCGGGGGAACGTGATAAAAATGACAACGGTTGTAATAATACCTGCGGCAAAGTCCGCAATGCCTTCGGACATATACACGCCCTTATAACCGATACAATGCGTGAGAACAAAGCATAACGGAATCAGAATAATCACCTTCCGCACCACCGCAAGAATGAGTGCGGATTTCGCTTGCCCAAGCGCCACGTTGATATTCTGTAAGGTCATCTGCACGAAAAACATAATCGACCCCATGAGAAAAAGCGGAGAATATGCTTTCACGATTCCCGTCACGCTTTCGCTCGCCGAAAACAGGTAAGCATACACCTGCGGAACGGCAAGCGAAACCGACCATATCATCGCCGCAAAAATGAATGCGATTACCGTCACGTATCGCACACCCTTTTTCAGCCTGTCTGCGTTTCCCCTTCCGTAATTGAAACTGACGAACGGTTGCATGCCGTAGCCTAATCCGTTAAGCGGCAACGAAATCAGTTGCAATGCGCTTATCATAATGGTGAGCGCCGCCGTATAATCTTTATTGCCGCCCGTAGACATGTTGAGATTCACATTAAAAACAATCTGCACGGCGCATTCCGTAAGCGTCATGATAAACGGCGTTATGCCCAACGACAATATGGCAAAAATTCTTTTTCCGTTCGGTTTCATATCTCCCACGCGCAACTTGAAAAGGCTTTTGCGGGAAAAGAAAAACACAACACTGCACAGACACGATAAAGACTGCGAAAGAACAGTGGCAAGGCTCGCACCCGACACGCCCATATCGAAAACAAAGATGAACAGCGGGTCGAGCGCAATATTGGAAAGCGCGCCGATTAAAACGGCAGACATGGCAATCAAAGAATATCCCTGCGCGGTAATAAACGGATTCAGTCCTTGCGCCGCCATTACAAACAACGTGCCGAGCGAATAAATTTTCAGATAAGACGTAGCAAAAGCCGTAGCGCTCGGCGGACAACCGAACAGCACCACGATTTGCTCGGACAGAAAAAACACCGATACGGAAAGCAATATTCCCACCGACATCAAAAGCGCGAACGACGTGTTGAAAATTTTATTGGCTTCCCGCCTGTCGTCTTCGCCCAGCTTAATGCTTGCACGCGGCGCGCCGCCCATTCCGATCAAATTGGCAAACGCTTGCATGATGAGCGTAATCGGCAATACGACGCCGAGCGCCGCCAATGCGTCCATACCCGACCCGTCGATTTTGGCTACGAACATTCTGTCTACGATATTATACAAAAACGTAATCAGTTGCGCGATAACGGCGGGAACGGTAAGCTTAAATACCAACGGCAGAATTCTGCCCTTGTCCAACTGCGCCGTCATATCTTTTTCCGATGTTCTCGCGTGTGACATACCCAACGCTATTCTATCATATTACCCGCCGAAAGGCAAGCGGTCGTCCGAATTTTCAAAAATCAATACATAAGCACGCACCATGAAAAAATCGACGGATAAACCGCCGATTTTTCGTTTTGTGATTCTTGTATAAAAGCAAATTATTTGGTGCCGAAAATGCGGTCGCCCGCGTCGCCCAATCCCGGCAGAATATAGCCGTTCTCGTTTAAGCAACGGTCCAGCGTGGAAATATAGATATTCACGTCGGGGTGCGCTTCGGCAACTTTTTGCACGCCTTCGGGCGCGCCGATAATATTCATCAGCTTAATGGACTTGCAACCGCGTTTTTTCAGCAAATCGATTGCGTCGCACGCACTGCCGCCCGTAGCAAGCATGGGGTCGAGCACGATTGCCTGCATTTTCTCGATACCCGCAGGCAGCTTGCAATAATATTCTTGCGGTTCAAGCGTTTCTTCGTCACGATACATGCCGATGTGCCCCACTTTTGCGGTGGGAAACAACGTGTGTACGCCGCTCACCATGCCGAGCCCCGCGCGCAGAATGGGCACTATGGCAATGCTGCCGTCTACCACCATTTTCTGCTCGCAGTCTTCGAGCGGCGTGGAAACGGTCACCGTTTTGGTGGGAACGTCCTTAAAACTCTCGAACGTCATGAGCGTGGTAATTTCTTCAATCAGTTCGCGGAATTGCTTTGTTCCCGTTCGCTTATCGCGCAAAATGGCAATCTTATGCCGAATGAGCGGATGGTCGAGCACCGTTACGTTTTTATAGTTTTTCATATTCTTTCCCCTTATGTTTTTACTGTACGTTGTCCGTATCGGCTTGTTCGTTCGCCGTATCACTTGCCGTAGGAGCGGCTTCTCCTTCTTCCGAAACAGAATCCGCTTGCCCTACTCCCGCAGCAGGCACCGCGTCTTCTGCCGAAATCGATTCGGGCGTTTCTTTCTTTTTGCCGATATTCACCAACACGTTGGTAAGTATACCCAGAATGAGCGCGCATGCTACTTCGGTAACCGTAACTTTTCCGAACGTGAGAGCCATACCGCCCACGCCCGCAATCAAGATAACCGACACGGTGAACAGATTGCGGTTATCTCCCAAATCCACTTTCTGAATCATTTTTAAGCCGGACACGGCGATAAAGCCGTACAACGCAATACATACGCCGCCCATTACGCAGTCGGGAATTGTGGAAAGGAACGTGACAAAGGGCGCAACGAACGCAAACACAATCGCCATGAGCGCCGTAACCAAAATAGTGACCACCGACGCATTGCCCGAAATCGCCACGCACCCCACCGATTCGCCGTAGGTGGTGTTGGGACAACCGCCGAAAAGCGCGCCCGCCACCGAGCCCACACCGTCGCCCAAAAGCGTGCGGTTCAACCCGGGGTCTTTGAGCAAATCATGTTCGATAATCGACGAAATATTTTTATGGTCGGCAAGGTGTTCGGCAAACACAACGAACGCCACGGGAATATACGCCACGGCAATAGAGCCGATATAGGCGCCCACGTTGATTTTGGTTATGCCGTCCGCACCCGTTCCGTACCCGCCTTTGAACGCTTGCAGGAACGAGAAGTCGGGATACCATTTCATATTCTTAAACAGCGTGAAATCGATGATTTTGAGCGCTTCGTTTCCTGCCGCATGCCCTATGCCCGTTAAAATCGCCGCCAACGCATACCCCGAAAGTATTCCGATAATAAACGGAATCATTTTCAGCATTTTTTTGCCGAATACCGAGCATACAATCGTTACGACAAGCGTCACCAATCCGCAGATAAGGCATAAAATACCGTGCGTATTCATGAGATAGCCGCCCGCTTCCGCCACAGGCGAACTGGTAAGCTGCCCGATTGCGTTGCCCGCAAGCGAAAGTCCTATAATTGCAACCGTGGGTCCTATTACCACGGCAGGCATTACTTTATCAATCCATTTGGTACCCGCAAACTTGACAATCAGCGCAATGATTACATACACAACGCCGGCAAATGCCGCACCGATTAAAAGCCCCAAATAGCCGAGCGACATAGACACGCCGCCCGCAAACGCCGCCGCCATAGAACCGAGAAAGGCAAAACTGCTGCCAAGGAACACGGGGCTACGGAATCGCGTCAATAACAGATACACAATCGTACCCACGCCCGCACCGAACAACGCCGCGCTGTTAGACATCTGTATATCCAAACCGTATTTAACGAGCACCGTGTTATTGGTAATCATGGGCACCGCTATGGTTGCCGCCAAAATGGCAAGCAACTGTTGCAACGCAAACAGAATCAATCTGCCCACGGGCGGTCTGTCTTTGACGCCGTAAATCATCTTCATCTTTCATTTTCTCCTGTTGTTTGATTCGGTAAGCGACGAAAACTCCGCACGCACACCCACGTTTTATTATAAACCGCCGCCATGCCAAAAGTCAAGCCATTCTCCGCCACAAGCCGACGGAAGTCCCACTTTTTCGACAACGGCAAACACATTTTTTCGGAACGGCGTTCCGCGCACGGTATATGCGTATGCAACAATGGACAAACTACGCGTAACGACCCGAATTGCGGGAAAAAAGGAGAAATAGAAAAAATGAGTTTCAACCCGTTCAACGTCAAACCCATGCCGATGAACAAGTGCTTTGAGAATTGGAACAAACTGTATCCCAAAGCCTACGACAAAAACGAAGTAGACCCCTACACCAAAGTGCGCGTTATATTGATGAACGGCACCGAGTTCGAAGCGCAATGGTTTTTGCACAACTTTGCGCGGCACTGCAACAACAACGATATCCGTCGTGAGATTGCGCTCACCCGCAGAATCGAACAACAGCAGCAGAAAAAAATCAGCATGCTCAAACCCATGGATGAAAGCACGCTGGAAACAACGATATCGTACGAACAACTTGCGGTGGATTTAACCGCCATGATGGCGCAATACGAACCCGATAAATACGTGAAAGCGGCGCTCGACTTTGCTCTGCTCGAAGACTTTGACCACCTGTACCGTTACAGCGATTTGCTGGAAATGGAAGAAGGAATCCGCGGCGAGCGGCTTGTAGGCAGTTACACCGAAATCATGCCCGGACGCCCCACCATTTCGGAACACCGCTATCCGTTCGACGATATCCGCCGATTTGCACCGCGCGGCAGCAGCGACCCGCTTACCAATCTGCATACCATGATTATCACCGCAGCCGAACAGCAGACGATGAACTACTATATGAACATCGGGCAGACGCATAAAACCGAGTTGGGCAGACGTCTTTACAGCGAGATTGCCATGATAGAAGAACAGCACGTGAGTCAGTACGAAAGTTTAATCGACCCCAACGCCACTTGGCTGGAAATGGCGCTGTGCCACGAATACACCGAATGTTATCTCTACTACTCCATGATGGAAGACGAAACCGACGGCTATATCCGCGACATTTGGGAAGAACATTTCAACATGGAAATCGCACACCTACACGCCGCCGCCAACATGCTCAAAAAGTATGAAAAGAAGGAATGGCAGCAAGTGATTCCCGTAGGTGAATTCCCCATGCTTCTTTCGTTTGACAAGAACATCACCAACAACAAAAAGTATGTGCGTGACATTCTTTCCAACACGGTGAACAACACCTCCGTTCTCGAAGAATATACCGAAGTATGCTCCATTCCCGAAAATTACGAGTTCTTCAAATACAACGACACGGTGAACGGTTCTTCGGGCAACGTTGCAAGCCACAACGTGATTGAACAGTATATCACCGAAGCGGGCGAAGATTACCGCTTTGAAGAAAGCAAACACCCCGTAAAAGAATTGCAATGCCGCACCTGCGACAACACCGACGTGGGCAGAACCTGTCGCTAATCGAACAAAAATGCTTATACACAAAACAGCCGATATTCCGTCGGCTGTTTTACTTTATAATTGTAGTTGTACGGGCAATCAATACCCATACCGTTTACGCAAGGCAAGAAGAAAGATTACGGTGACGATTACGGCGGCAACTTCGGCAATCACTATGGAAACCCATATGCCGTCTGTTGCCCAAAATATAGGAAGCACCAACACGGCGGAAATCTGAAAAACAAGCGTCCGCAAAAAGGAAATGACGGCAGACACCAGTCCGTTATTGAGCGCAGTGAAAAACGACGAACCGTAAATATTGATACCCGCAAACAGAAATACAAACGAATAGATGAAAAATCCTCGTTTGGTAAGAGCCAGCAACTCGGGGTCGTAGCGCGTAAACATTTTGGAAAGCGGTGTTGCCAACCCCTCGGCAAGCCCCACCATACACACCGACGCTATGAGGATAATGAGCAGACTTTTGCGGAACACACTGCGCAATTCGTCGGTATTGAGCGCCCCGTAATTATATCCCACAATGGGCGCGGTACCGATGGCGTAACCGATAAAGATTGCATTGAACACAAGACTCACGTACATTAAAACGCCATATGCCGCCACGCCGTTTTCACCTGCGTACTTCATGAGTTGCATGTTGTACAACATACTCACCACGCTCATTGCCACGTTAGACATAAATTCGGACGAACCGTTCGTACAAGTGCGCCACAATGCTTTTCCGTTCCAACGCGTTTTGCCCAAATGAAGCAAGCTACCGTTTTTACCGAAAAAGTAGATAAGCGGACCAACGGCACCTACCGCCTGCCCCACTGCCGTCGCGGCGGCGGCGCCCACCAATCCCCAGCGGCACAGCCCTACAAAAACAGCGTCTAAAACAATGTTCGTTATACCTGCCGCAAGCGTAAAAACAAGCCCGAGCGTCGGCTTTTCGGCAGTAATGAAAAAACTCTGAAACTCCATTTGTAGGATAAAAAGCGGTATGGCAATCAGAATAATCCGCCCGTATTGCACACACCCCGCAAGCATTTCCCCTTCGGCGCCCAAAAGTCGCGCCAACGGACGGATAAACAAAATGCCGAGAACACCCAATACAACGCCGAGCGCCGCCGAAACATACACAATCAACGAGAAAATCCGATTGGCTTCTTCCCGCTTTCCTTCTCCCAACGTTTTGGCAACCAACGCACTGCCGCCCGCGCCGAACATGAATCCCACCGTTCCCAAAATCATTAAAAACGGCATAATAAAGTTTACTGCGGCAAACGGCGTTTTTCCCACAAAGTTGGATACGAAAAATCCGTCCACAATTCCGTAGACCGATGTAAAAATCATCATAAAAATAGACGGCAACGTGAACCGTAACAACTTTCCGTATGTGAACTTGTCCGATAATCCGATTTTCATACAAACCCCGACAGTGAGAGAAACTATATCACAAACCGTTTTCTTTGTCAAGGAAATTTGCGTTAGGTTTTGGGGTTAAAACCGTGATAAACTATGTTAAATCATTCTTGTCCGTTTGCATAGGGTCATCATCGACAACCGTGTTGACACTATCCGCAACGGGCGGAAAAGGTTCTACTGTTTTAGAGTGTTTTAATTTACGCATTACTCTTTTTATATAATAGCGGAAATCTTTATTGCACAAAATAACCGCCAGAGAAATTGCAAATGAATAGGCAAGAGATATTCCCCCGTTTGCAAGCATTTCTATCCATTGATTTTCATTTGTAATCATGGTGAAATGCAAAGCAAACAATATACCGACAAACAGTAGCATGTAAAGATAATTCTTTATATAATACGTTTTTGCCTTTCTATTGAAAGCATATTTGAAAAGCACATGCGGTTCTACCATGTGGCAAATAAACAAATTCGTCAAAATCGTTGCCGCAATCACACCGACAACGGCAAAATTTTCTCCCCAAAGGTAGCCGAATACATACACAAAACCGATAGATAATGCAATATTGACTAGTCCTTCTATAAGCGGTTTCCACCGATCGTTATAAAATGTACCCGTAGCGTCCTTAAACAACAACGTCGCCTGACGCATAAACTGAATAAAATAATTTACCGTAATCACCAAAGATATTGTTTTATTCATTTCGAGTCCGCCACCGAAACAAATTGTTACAATGTTATCAATGGTAGCATAATACCCCAAAAAGAATATGATTCCCAAAACAAAATTAAACGTATAAAAGAAGTTATAATATTTGCAAACGGACTCTTTATTTTCTTCTATGCACATATGCCCTATAACGGAAGTTAAAGGGGTGAAAAACAGGGAAATCGTTCCCGTCATAGCCGCCATGATGACGGTATAGTTGGTGTACTTGCCCAAAATAACCACACCGATACATGCGGAAATAACAATGCTATCTACCGTATTCACCAAAATACCGCCGATTTTATGCATAAACATTGCCCGAACGTTTTTAACCACTTCCCCTTTGGTTTCAACGTCTATGCGCCGTTTATCCCGCATTATGTTTCCGTATTGTTTACGCGAAATCAATACGGTAACGCCCCATTGCACTCCCGTAGCAACAATCCGACAAATAAAATATCCGATAAAAGAGCGCGTTGTAATAATTACCGCAACTTGCAACACAAATTGTAGTAACTGACCGCCCGAGTGAACCGCCGTGGTAATATAGTTATTTTTATATGCGTTGATTAACGAAATTTCGGCACTGAACGCATACGACAATACGATAGCAACAAGCAGTAATCCAAACGTAACAAATAGCTGCCAATTTGCGGAAGAATAATCTTTTGCCAAATACGGCAAAAAGGGCATAACCGCGCAACCGCCAAGCAAAATAATCGCACCGATAATAAAATATAACTTGCGAAACAAACCGAATAGCGCCGACACTTTTTGGGTATTGCCTTCTACAATCGGTTTGTACATACAAAAAGTGATAGCAGAGCCAACACCCAACTCCGCAACCGACAAAAAACCGATAATACTCGTATAAAGGGAATCCAATCCGTTCGCTTCGTTTCCGATATAACGAATTAAATATCGACGAACCAAAAGACTGGCAACCAACAATAATATACGAAATATTATAGATATAGAGATATTTAAGACACTTCGCTTTTTATCCATCATATTATTACAAAAAATCTTAATCAAATCTGCCGATAATATACTTTTTTTACATTACATAAGTATTTTTTTTGTTTTATATGTTTTTGTTTATTATCTATTTTATAAGCTATTACTATCGGAATGAAAAAGTAAATCCACGACGCAAAATAAATATTTAACGTATACATAAAAACACAAATAGCCATATGAATAACGGCAACTGTTACAATAATTTTGTATTCGGCCCCTAACTTTTGCAAAAGGATTTTGTCAAACAAATTAACCGTGCAAATTACCAATGCCGCAGGCAACCAACACCCAATATATCCGAAAAAGTAATAGCCATAGCCACACATGGGAATAATAGCCCCTTGCATATTGTATATTTCGCCATAAAAGGTATTTACGGATACCGTCCCCGTTAATCGACCAATGATAGGAATTGCGTCCAAAAAGTCATTTATCAAATTTTCCAATCCGACAAAGTGATTTTCTTTCATGTGAATTGCAATCGCAGTATTCACAGGTCCATTAAAATAATTATTAATAATGCGACCAATCGAGCCAATATCTGTTACATCCGCTATACTGACAAAAACAAAAATCGTTGCAATGCAGAACGCCATCAATCCAAATAAAATTATTCGTTTACTATGTCGATGATATTTAAGAACCATATAATACACAATACTGATTCCAATAATTATAGAATTGATTTGTTCGGAAGATAACAAAGAAAAAGCAAAAAAAGCTATAATAATTGTAAGAATCCAATTCTTTATCACTGTCTTCTTGTTTTTATTAACTCTTACTACCAAAATCGCAGTAATAAAATATCGGAGCAATTCGGCGCTTAACTTAAACGGATAATATAAAAAGCCTGGAATTGTTGATATTAAATGTTGTAATGCTACCAAACGAATATAATCATCGCTTCTTATAAATATGGATCGCCAATAAAGCGATAACAATGTTGGATAGCGAATATACATAAAACAATTATAAACAAAAAAAACGACCGTTATCAATTTCAAAAAATGATTTCCACAGAGTTTTTCTATTTTATCGGAAACATCATGTAAAGTTCTCTTTTTTACTTTTTTTCTACCTTGTCTTTTTCCAAAAAGAGTCAACAACAAAAATACAGCCATACATTCAATAATCATAATAACGCATGCTTGATTAAAATACGGTTCGTAAATGTCGGAGGAGACGTCCGCCCGATATTCACCTAATACAATAATTAAAGGAAAAACAGTAAAACGTAACATATAAGCGCAATATACAAGAAAACCACCTAATCCATTAATATTCCGTCTTGTATTAAACACCGCCACTATAATAAAAAAACATAACGGCAAAAATATTACCCCTACATATTGCGTTCTTTGCTCTGCAAATAATAGGCATAAGAAACATACCACACTTAAAAATACAGCAATCGGTTTTATTGCATTAAACCCGTATATACTTTGAATTCCATATTCATTATTATTTTTTACTGCCTTCAAACGCCATCTCCAAATATTCATTCTGTCTTTTTTGAGCTGCAGTCTGTATGTTATATTCCGTTTGCCCGAAATCAAACGTTTCGGGAATTCTTTCAAAGTTCCGAGAATCTAAAAATGCTTGTTGCCATTGCACAGAGTTCAACGGAACAAATGTAGCAAATCCGCTTATATTCAATTCTTTTGTAATAACGTCCGAAAAAAGCGTCCGTAATCCGTTTGCCTGGGCTTCAATTCCAACAAGTGGCAATCCTTCCCACAAGGAAGGTAAAACTAAAACATCAAACGCATTATATAATTCCGAAGTGGGAAATTGCTCATCGCATAAAATAACTTTTTTCTCTAAATGTAAATCATATATTTTATTTCGAATATCGTCTGCCAGTTCTCCGAATCCTTTCATCATCAACAAAATTGTATCATCTAAACGTATTATTTCTGACAAAACTTCCAAGAGAAAAATTGGATTTTTTACTTTTGAAAATCGTCCCACAAATCCAATAACTTTAATATTATTTTTAATATTATAGTACATTCGAATTTTACGGCGAAGAAGATCGTTGTATTTGTAGTTATTGTATTCTATTGCATTATAAACTATCTTGTCTGCTGTTTTACCCAAAACACTAATCGCAGAAAATTGAGAGCATGTTGCTGTTTGATCACAATATTTTTTTAATTGCTTTCGTGCATATTTAATCAATAAACCCTTTCTGTTAGAAGAACTATGAATATGAAAAATAACATTTTGACAACCATTCTTTTTTGCCAATTTACAATAAGCATAGCGTAATGCCGTAGGAGAATGTACTTCCACAATATCATAATGATGTGTTTTGAAGAACGCCTTCCGCGCTCTCATACATTTCAACGGTTGTTTCGTAAAGGAAGGGATTTTATATATATTTCCTCCCAAAGCCAAAATTTCATCTTCGTAATAGCCCTTTTCAGTATTTAGCACCAAAAAATCAAATTGAACCTTTTCTCTGTCCATATTGCGATAATAGTTCATTACTACCGCTTCCGTTCCAGCATTATTCAGCGCCGAAATAACATTTAATACCCTAATCATCTCAATTCTCCGACTTCCTATATATCTTTTCCATTGTATCTACATTGTTCTGCCAATCATACAGCGCTTTCACCCGCTCGATGCCCGCTTTTCCCATGCGTTCCCGCAAATCGTCATTCATCAATAATGTATACATATTTTCGGCAATGGCGTCTATATCTCCTTTGGGCGCAATCAACCCCGTTACACCGTTTTCCACCACTTCGACAAAACCGTCGGCATCGCTGACTTGCACGGGAATACCGCATGCCATCGCTTCTACCGCCGCAACCCCGAAAGATTCGCTGTTGCGAATGCTGTTGCTGTTACTCACCGTAAACCGATTATAAATCTCGGGCAAACGATTATTGGGCACATAGCCACACAATTTTATTTTGTCGGACATTCCGTTACCACCAATCAATTTTTGTATTTCTTCTTTTTGTTCACCCTGCCCGTAAATTTCATAATATAATTTGTCTGCCAATTTATTGTGTCCTTCCGCTGTCAGTCGTTGAACCAGTTTTATAAATGCTTTTACCGTATCGGTAATTCCGTATTTGGGAGAAAGCGTTTTCACCGTCCCGAAAATAATTTTATCCTGCGGTTTAAATTCGGGCATCGGCTTAAACAACTCGGTGTTCACTCCGAACGGCGTGATGAAATATTCTCTGCCCACCAACTTTTTTGCCTGCTCTGCCATGCAAAAGCTTGTAGATGCAACATAACGGTAATACGACAGATTTTTCTTAATTACTCGCATCTTGAAAGCGCTTTGATACGGAAAGTCATATACGTCACTGCCCCATATGTTCAACAATGCATTCTTCAATTTTGCCTTGCGCCCCAACGTGCCATATCCGCTTGCATAATGCACATTGATTACATCGAATTTTTCTCTTTTTACAATGCGTTTCAACTGCCCCGCATTCAGATAATATCCGAGCGGAGTAGCAAATTTAAGCGAAATAATTTTTACGTTATCGTTATATGGTTTTCCGTCCGTTTCCACATCGTTGGCACAGGATATAACCGAAACGTCGTTTCCCCTTTCCGCAAACGCATTTGCCCAACGTATAATATGAATACTTTTTGAATTAGACACAAACGCAATTTTCAATGCAAAATCCCCTTACTTTCCAAACCTTCCCGTAAAATCTATACTCGCGCATTCTTTAAGCGGCAGTTTAACAGGCTTACCTTCCGCCGCCGACTTATATACTGCTAACACCAATTCCAACGCATTGCGCCCGGCTACGGCATCGACATACGGTTTGCGATTATTTTGAATCGCGTCCATCATATCGGCAAATAAACTCGTGTGTCCGTTGCCGTACACGTTGCTCGTTTGCTCGAAAAGTCCTTTGTTTTCTTTATCCGCATTCGTTTCGTCGGCAAAATCCCATACGTCAATCGCGTTGGTTGATTTTCCGCCCAGTTTCACCGTGCCGTTCTCTCCGAAAAGATACAATGTTTCTTCCAGATTTTTGGGATACACATTCGTAGTGCCCTCTATTGTCCCCACGGCTCCGTTTTTGAATTGAACAACCGCCATGCCGATATCTTCACATTCCAAATACGTATGCAATTGTTGCTTTGTAACGCCGTATACTTCTTCGATTTCATCACCCATCATCCAGCGCAATAAATCGATTCCATGAATGCACTGATTCATAAGCGCGCCTCCGTCTTGCGCCCATGTACCCCGCCATTTCGCTTGTTCGTAATAGTCTTTATTGCGATTCCAACGCACATGCACGCTCCCGTGCGAAATTTTTCCGAAACGTCCCGATTCGAGAGCTTGACGCATTTGTTGCACGGCAATATTAAACCGATTCTGATGACAAGCCGAAACTTTCACGTTTCTCTTTTGTGATAACGCAATGATTTTTTCGGCATCGGCTATGCTCATAGCCATCGGCTTTTCGATAATTACATTGATGTCTTTTTCTATACAATACAACGCAATCTCGGCATGCTTTCCGCTTTCGGTAGCAATACTCACAAGTTGTATATCCGAATGTTCGGCAAGCATTTTTTTATAATCGGTATACCGTGCAATCGACATATTATTTTCCAACCCGTGTTTGGAAAGAACTTCTTGCATGCGGGCGGGAACCATATCGCACACGGCAACGATTTGTAAATTATTGTTTACAGCCGCCTTGATATGATTGGTGGAAATTCTCCCGCAACCGATAAGTGCGTATTTCATTATCACAATACCTCGATATTATCACGTTTTGTTATGTTTTTCATAACGTTTTTCGTGTCGAAAATCGCTTTTGCGTTATCGGCAACCATTTGATAGTCCACGTTTTTCGTATGCCCCGCCGTTATAATCACTGCGTCATACTTTTTCACAATCTCGGGAGATATAGCGGGCAGACTGCCGTATTGTTTCCCGTGATAGCGATATGTTGCCACAAACGGGTCAAAATACTCCACGTCGCACCCTTCCGCATTCAGTAACTCCCGCACAGCCAACGCGGGGCTTTCACGATAATCGTCTATATCGTTTTTATAAGCTACGCCGAGTTGCAAGATTTTTGCACCGTTAAGCGATTTTTTCTGCTTATTGAGAATATCTCCCAATCTCTCTACGGTGTACTCGGGCATTTTATCGTTTATCATCATAGAAGATTCAATCATAGACGTATGGAACCCATATTCGCGCGCCTTCCAGGACAAATAGTATGGGTCAAGCGGAATACAATGTCCGCCCAAACCGGGACCGGGATAAAAAGCCTGAAACCCGTACGGTTTGGTTTTTGCGGCATCGATGACTTCCCAAATACTGATACCCATTTTGTGACAAAGTTGTGCCAGCTCGTTCACCAAACCGATATTGATATTGCGATATGTGTTTTCGAGTATCTTTTCCATTTCCGCAACGGCAGGCGAAGATACTTCGTGTATATCGCTCTGTAAAACGGCGCGATACATAGCGGCAATCACTTCGGTGGCGTCTTTACCGATTGCTCCCACAACTTTGGGCGTGTTTTTGGTTTTGTAAATCAGATTGCCCGGGTCTACTCGCTCGGGGCTGAATCCCAAATAGAAATCCTTGCCGCACTTCAAACCACTCCCTTTTTCGAGTATGGGTTTGAGCAATTCTTCCGTGGTGCCCGGATAAGTTGTGGACTCCAACACCACCATAGTGTTTTTACGCAAATACTTTGCCACGGAAACAGCGCTGTCTCGCACATAACTGATATCGGGTTGTTGATGCGCATCCAGCGGCGTGGGCACGCAAATTGCAATAAAATCCACGTCTTTGACAAATGAAAAGTCGGTCGTTGCCGAAAGCATGCCGCTTTTCACAATAGCGGAAAGTTCGGAATCCACGACGTCGCCGATATAATTGTGCCCTTCGTTCACCATTTGAACTTTGGATTCCTGTACGTCGAATCCGATTGTCTTAAATCCCGCTTTTGCCTTTTCCACGGCAAGCGGCAATCCGACATATCCGAGTCCGCAAACGCCGACTACAATAGACTTGTCCGCAATCTTTTTCAGCAACAGTTCTTTCATATTCATTGGTTTATCTCCTTAACCGAATCTTCTTGTTTTTCGTATTTTTTTCCGCATTTACATTGCGCAACGTTGTTTTCAAACATCAACTTTTCTCCGCAAGCACATACAAATCCGCTAATGCGCGCGGGATTCCCTTTTACCAACGCATAATCGGGAATATCTTTGGTAACAACACTGCCCGCACCAATCAATGCGTATTTTCCGATTGTGTGCCCGCATACAATCGTGCTGTTTGCTCCTACGGTACACCCTTTTTGCAACAGCGTTTTTTTGTATTCTTCTTTCCTGCAAATATGACTTCTCGGGTTTGTTACGTTGGTAAATACACAACTTGGTCCCAAAAAAACATCATCTTCGCATGTAACGCCCGTATATACCGAAACGTTATTCTGTATTTTTACATTGTTTCCCAAAACCACATCGGGCGAGATAACGACGTTTTGTCCGATATTGCAATTTTTTCCTATCGTGCATCCGCTCATAATATGACAGAAATGCCAGATTTTCGTGCCTTCGCCGATTTCGCACGGCTCGTCCACATAGCTCGATTGGTGCACAAAATATTTTTTGTTCATTGGTTATACTCCAACAAAGCATTGCAAACGGAATTTATCTCCGTCTCGGTTAAATACGGGTGCATGGGTATGCTTAACACGCAATCGGACAAATGCGACGAAATCGTCAATTTTTCTTTTCGACTCGGCAACTCGGCAAAAGCCGTTTGCGCGTGCATCGGTTTGGGATAATAAACCATGGTGGGAATCCCTTTGGCTTTCAGATATTCCTGCAACGACGCGCGTTCGTTTTTATCTTTCAGAATCAACGTATATTGCGCCCAACTACTGCCGAATCCGTCGGGAATTTGCGGCGTTTTATATCGATTCCGCAACGCTTTTGTATACCGTTCCGCAACCATATTTCTGTCTTGTAATTCGTAACGCTCGAAAGCGGACAACTTTTCCAACAAAATACCAGCCTGTACGGTATCTAACCGCGAATTATACCCTATGCGCACATTATCATATTTGAACGTGCCCTTTCCGTGTACGGCAAGCGAACACATTAAATCGTAATATGCTTTATTATCGGTAAATATCGCTCCTCCGTCACCGTAACATCCCAACGGCTTTGCGGGAAAAAACGACGTAGTGGAAATATCGCCGAAAGAACATGCTTTTTGCATACCTATACTGCCGCCGAACCCTTGCGCTCCATCCTCGATAATCGGCAAATTATATTTTTTTGCCACCGCACGGATTTTCGGATAGTTTGCGGGCAAGCCGAATAAATCCACCGCAACAATCGCTTTGGGCGTTAACTCTCTCTGCCGTATAACTTCGCAAATCGCATCTTCAAGTTTTCGCGCATCCAGATTGAAAGTACGCTCTTCTACGTCTACAAACACACACGTTGCGCCTTCGAGCGCCACGGTTTCGGCGCTCGCAAAAAACGTAAAATCGGGCACAAACACAGCATCGCCTTTTTTCACGTTAAAACAACGGAGTGCAAGCGTGAGAGCGTCGGTACCGTTGGCACACGTTAAACAATATTGCGTGCCGCAATAGGCGGCTAATCTTTCGGAAAGTTCCCGCACTTCTTCGCCGCCGATATACTGTCCGCGTTCCAACACGCCTTTAATCCGCGCGTCGATATTCTCTTGCAATGCGCGATATTGTTTATGCAAATCTATAAATTCCATCAACCTTTTTCTCCGTGATGTTCTATGGCATATTCGATAACTTCTTCCAACTTATCCGTAAGAATAGAATAGTCGAAATTCTTTGCCGCTTCTTTCGCATTTTGACACATCTGCTCATATTCTTCGCTCGGCATATTGTAAATTTGCAAAATTGCTTGTGCTATGGCTTCCGGCGTCTGCTCTTCCAAACTGATGCCGCACCGATATCTTTCAAGTAAGTCGTAATTTACTTTAACATTGGATAGTATCGGTCGTTCGGCGTTCATATAGTCGAATAATTTATTCCAACTAACCCCGTATTTTGAAATACCCGTTTGTTTAACGCTGATAAAGTTCACATTTGCTTTCGAGCAAATATACGGAATGTACTTTTTATCTACTCTTCCTTTGAACCGAACATTTTGAAGATTATTTGCCACGCAATACCGTTCCAGTTCTTCTTTTTTATCTCCATCGCCATATATCAAAAAGCGGATATCCGTTTGCTCGCGTAATTGTTCGGCGGCTTTTACCAACAAATCCACTGAATTCGCAGTACGAATAGACCCCGCATACACAATTTTGAAAGCCGTATCATTCAAGTCTTCATCGTCAATCGTAAACTCTTCTTTCTGCTTGTTCTGCAACTCTACGTCTAATCCGTTATTGATATAAAATACTTTGTTCAAATCAACCGTATCATCCCAACCTTTTTCCACGATATAATCTTTTCCGCCTTCCATGGAAAAAATTATAGCATCCGACAAGCAATACATTTTTCTTTCACGCGCATACAAATTACGAATAATCGGGTTTTTCGGAGAAATGTTCTTATATTCAACAATGGACAACGGCCATAAATCTCTTACTTCCGTAACAAATGGCACACGTCTTGCTTTTGCATATTGTATCAACCCCTTGTAATTCACGCAATTGCAATCGGCAACAATTACATCGGGAGCGGAAAAATGTTTCATAACTTTTTTGAATCGACGTTGAAACTGCAACATATTGATAATTCGCTTTATTCCGCTGCCACTATACGAAGAACATTTAATGTGTACGTATTTCAGCCCTTCGTATTCTCGTTCCACATAAAAATCTTTTGTGTCTATCAAGTTGATATCACTGTTATGAATCGTACTGGCGGTAATCAATAACACTTCATATCCTCGTTCTTGCAGAATCCGAGCATATCGAATCGTTTTAACACGCACTTCCAGTTGCGGCGGCATTGCATAATGCGATACAAGCCAAACTTTTTTCATAAGTACCTCACGCAATGTGTATCTTTATTTTACTTGCCGCCTTTTTGCATGCGGCAATGGCGTCTTTTGCGGATTTTTTCTGGACAATAACATATCCGATTCTATCGGAAGAAGAATGAATTTCCGCAACTTCTTCCCCCACCTGCTTGAAAAATCCGACTTCTTTCACACCGTCAATTCGATAAGCTCTTTCCACTCCTTGTATATCCTTAATTCTCCCCGCGCGAGCGGTTAAAAAACATACCGCACTACCCATATGCAACTTTTCGTTGAGATTTACGGGCAATCCAAGACAATACCGTATAGTCTGTTCTGTCATATCGATTCCGGTAGACAAAGGAACCAAATGCGACGTTATGCAATCTCCGCCCATCCGAGCGCCCATTTCCACCATTTTGGGTTCGCCTTCGGTTATAATCATTTCCAAATGCGCAGGTCCGTTTATCAATCCCACAGCCCGACAAGCCGAATCCGCTACGGCGGTTATTTTTTCTATGATATTTTGATTTAGCATACCCGGCTGGGAATGCCCGAGTTCCACAAAATACGGCGCTCCCGTTGTCACCTTATCGGTCACTTGCAAAACATGTGCCTTCCCACCGACAACAAAAGTTTCCACGCTCACTTCCGGTCCACTCAAATATTCTTCAATAAGTATTTTCCCGTTATGCGAGCATTCATAAACATAATCATATTGCGCCAAACAATCTTCTATGTTATGCACCAATACAACACCGCGACTTCCCGAATTATCGGCGGGTTTCATAATGGCAGGAAATTGCAAAGTGTCCGCTTTACTTTTCAAATCCGATAAATCGGTTATTTCTTCAAAGTTCGGAGAAGGCACCCCATTTTCTTTGAAACAGCGAATCATTTGAATTTTATCGGTACAATTCAATGCGCATTCTTCCGAAATTCCAACCAAATTTTTTTTCATGCACACATGCGCAATCGTTCGCATCGGCAAATCGGTCGCCATTGTCATGATTCCGTCCGGGCAAAATTTTTCCACTACATTAAGCATTCCGTCTTTATCAAGAGTGCTACAATTATAATATTCATCGGCAAATCGGATTCCTACCGCATTGGGATTATAATCGGCAACGGCAGTCGTTAACCCCATTTCTTTTGCCCGCTTAATGGCAGGCATTTGCAATATACTCGCACCGACTATAAGAATTTTATCGCCTTTCATAGACCACCTCTCGAACTCTTTCGGCAATATTTTTCATATCCTCGATATTATACCGTTGGTCAATCGGCAACGAAAGCATATTTTCCTCCACATAACGCGAAAAGGCACACACCTCTTTTTGTTGCTCCGTTATAGGCCATAATACGGGTGCATATACACCTTTTTCCGCTAATTTCTTTTGGAATGATTGTCTGCCGGATATTGTTATCGGCAAAGAAAACGGAATACTCTCCTTTTTCATTTTTTCGGATAATATGTTGATGTCCGTAATTTCTTTTAACTCTTCGTATAAAATTTTGTAATTTGCTTCTCGTTTTCTGCGAATATATTCCGCGTTAACTTTCATAATGCTATCAATGCTTTCTTGATTCGCAGCATATCCCTTTATTTGCAATGATTGCTCCGCCTCCGAAAATAGCAACCTAAATGCATCTTTGTACCGTAAATCGCTCTCGCTTTCATACAATAATTTTGTTGCAAAAGCTTTTTGACGTAAATGCGTAAATTCGTTAACACCCATATTTGGCGTAATATCTATCGCATCGGATAAAAAAATCCCCCCATTCACAACGCCTATGCTTTTACGAACACTTCCGACCAAAATGTCCGCTTTCATATTATAAGTATGACTATCCCAAATCGAATGGGTAATATCTACCAAGGTAATACAGTTTTTATGCTTTTTGATAAAGTTGTCGATTTTACCGACATCTGTAACGCCATAGTAAAGCATAAAAAAGACCAAGCATTGATTGTAATTTTCTTCATTTAATACATAATCAAACGATGAGTCAATCGGGTAAAATATAACCGTATAGCCCAACTCTTGAAATGCTTCAAACATGGAATGACACGCCAATGCCGGCATATAAACTTTTTTTATTCCGTACTCTTCCGCGACTGCTTTCGCTGCCAAAAAAATAGCATCTCGCCCACATCGTAACAGGTGAAAGGCGGAATACTTTTGCCATCGCGTTTGAATCGGACTGCAATCGGCATAATATGAAAATTCGGATCCATATTCTCTCATATTATCTCTCCGCCATTTGACTGCTCGTCGGACTCCGAATCGTCCACTGTTCTGCGCTCGTCCGTTTCACTTGCTACCGAATCGTCAACACCCATTCCCGTATCATCAGAGATTTCACCCAATTCTTCACTCTCCGCCAAGAGTTCTTCGGATTGAAAAGCATCATTTGACTCCATTGTTTCGGTACCATTTTCTATTCTGTTTTCCGTTACATTTATATTTTCTTTTTTGATTACTACAATAAAAGACTTAAAAAAGATTTTAATATCCAACCAAAAAGAAATATGTCTTGCATAATAGTTATCATTGCGTATTTTTTCGTTACCGTCGGCACTGTTACGGAAATACGCTTGATTGTATCCCGTAATTCCGGGGCGTAATTTCAGAAAATCCCTTTCGTCCTCCGGATACTTTTCCAACCAATCAATCGGATCGGGACGCGGACCGATAAAACTCATCTGAAAAAGCAAAACATTTAATAATTGCGGAATTTCATCTAATGAAGTTTTGCGTAAGAATCGCCCTACTTTCGTAACTCTGTCATCGTCTTCCGCATTATATGTCGAACCGTCGCTTAAACGGATATCGGGCGCATTCACCTTCATGGAACGAAATTTATACATTCTAAACGGTTTACCGTTTCGTCCCAATCTTTTTCCGCAATAAAATATGGGACCGCCATCGTTAATTTTAATGGCGATTGCAATGGGAATAAACAACAGGATAAAAAAAGGTAACCCTATCAAAGCAATTATAAAATCAAATAATGGCTTAAAGAAGTGTTTATACATTTTCTATTCCTTTAACGACTTCACAATAGTTTTCCACAATATATTCCACTTCTTCATCCGTTAGACAAGTGTGCAACGGCAATGTAATTTCATTTGCATAATTTTCGTATGCGTTCGGGTAACGTTTTATGTCAAAACCGAGATTTTTGTATGCCGTATGCATGGGTAGCGGTTTGTAATGCACATTGCAAGCAATTCCTTTTTGCGCCATGCGCGTTATGATTTCATTGCGTTGCTCGGGTGTGATATTAGGCACGCGCGTCAGATATAAATGCCCCGACGAAACATATTTATCCGTATAATGCTCCAAGACCCGAATGCCGAGCGGCTTAAATGCTTTATCGTACCGCTCTATCATCTCGCGGCGACGCTTTAACAAAAGCGGATACCGCTTAAACTGCGCAAGTCCCATAGCCGCGGCAACATCGGTCATGTTGCACTTGTGCCAAGTACCGATGATATCGTATTCCCACGCGCCGAGTTGGGTCTTTGCAAGCGCGTCTTTGTTCTGTCCGTGTAAAGACAATAATTGCAATCTGCGGTAAATTTCTTCATCGTCGATTCCATCGATGTGGCGCCAAGTCAACGCACCGCCTTCACCCGTAGTAAAATTTTTAACGGCATGAAAACTGAACGACGAAAAGTCTGCGATACTCCCCACTTTTTTTCCATGCCACTGTGCACCGAACGCATGCGCGGTATCCGCCAAAACAGCCACTCTGCCCATGGATTTCTGTATATCACACACCGGCTTAAACAGATTTTTCTTACGATTCACAATGGAAAACAGCGTGTCGTAATCGCACGGAATACCCGCTATATCCACGGGAATAATTGCTTTCGTACGCTCGGTAATTGCAGCTTCCAACGCCTTATAATCGGGTTGAAGATTATCTTTTTGCGTATCCACCAGCACAAGTTTTGCGCCGACATGACATACAACCGAAGCCGTTGCGGTGTATGTATACGCCGACGTGATTACTTCGTCGCCTTCACCGATTCCCAGAATCCGCAATGCCATCTCCGCACATGCGGTTTGCGAATTCAAACATACGCATTGGGGCGTTCCCACATATTCCGCTATCTGTTTTTCCAACCGCTTGACGCGCGGTCCCGTTGTAATCCAACCCGACTTTAACGCCGCAGTTACTTCTTCTATTTCCAGTTCGCTGATATCGGGTGGTGAAAATTTGATATTCATGTTTTTATCCTTTAACCGCAATACCTTTACTTTTTGCCTTAACCTACTCCGACATATCTCCCGTAAATATATGTATTATTTACGGTAACTCGTCACATCTCGGCTTTTGCATAATTCATTAAGATTTTTCAAGCTTTTCAATAGCCGAATAAACAGGGATTTTTATGAAAGTGTGCCGAAAAAATTTGCACCCCAACAGTATATTAGGTGCCCATTTTTCTTGTTAATTATACTATATTCTCCATACAAAATCAAGCGTTAGTGCAAACAAATGCAATGTTTCCGAAAATTCCGTGCACAGCCCGTTTTTTTATTGTCTCGACATTTTTTGTAAAGAGCTTTGTATCCTAACTTTTTTTACCGATACGACGCAACTTTCATTACTATAAAATAAAAGAACGCAAGCGATTGGCTTACGTTCCGCAAAGCAAAAAATCCGTCGGGCGACGGATTTTTGTTGACTGTTTTACTTATTGTTTTCCAGTTCGATATAATCGGTTGCGGCTACGTATTTGCCGTCTTTCTTCATTTCGAGGTGCAGGTGCGCGCCCATGTGCTTTTCGCACATCATATTGCCGATACTGCCGAGCTTTGCGCCCGCCGTTACCGTTTCGCCCGCTTCCACGGCTGCCGTTTCCAATCCTTTATAGATGGTAACGTATCCTTCGGCATGTTCCACCGTTACGACTACACCTTCCAAAATGGTGTTTTCCACCGACTTGACGGTGCCGTCCGCCACCGACAGCACGTCGCTGCCTGCCGCCGCTTCAAAGTCTACGCCGTTGTGCGTGCGCCATTGTTTGAGCGTATCGTTATACACCAATTTGTTAAGCGCCGCGCCATTGGTTACGGTGCACTGCGTCAAAGGTGCGGTAAACGTAATCTTGTTGACTATGGGGTCGTTGACCACAGGCTTGTCCTGCTCGTCTGCGGGCACGTTGCTACGCAATCCGAATGTGAGCGAAAGCGTAAGCGCCACCGCAATCAAAACGACCGATGCGCTTGCGGCAAGCGCATACACGCCTTTTTTGGACATGCGTTTCTTACTCTTTTCCGCTGTGGGTCTGTTGCTCTTATACGTTCTCATGTTTGGGGTTACCTCCGAAAAAATTGTTTTTGTTTTTTTATTGTACGGGAATTATCGCCCGATTTTTTTTGTTTATACCATACTTTTCGATTTTTTTCAAATTTTTTTGTTCCTTCAACCGTCTTCGAGTAAAGGCACGCCGATATGCACTTCGTTGCCCACGACTTCCGCCACAATATTAACGCGCCATCCGCCTATCGTAACAGAATCGTATATTCTCTTACTGTACGCATAATATACCGTTTTGCCGTTTTCACAAGATTCACTCCACAGGATTTTCCCTTTTAGATTGTTTACGGCATTGCGTGCGCACGTTTCGTCACCCAAAAAATCGTAGCGCACCGAATGCGACAACACGCGTGTTTCCCCCGCATATCCGCAATCGGCAGGCTGTAATTCATATAGTTTAACTCCCGTGAGCATGAGCAACACGCCCAGCACGGCGGCAATTCTGCGCATAAAAAATCTCCGTGTGCAATCTTATCTGCGATTGACACGGAGAATTATGTCCGATTTTATTTCGTATATACGTTATTTCTTTTTCTTGGGTTTGGGCAGGGGCAACTCGTCGTACATCGCCTCGAATAATTGCGTTAAAAATACTTTATCGTTTATATTTTCCACCAATAGCATATCTTTTGCGCCTTTGTACGGCGGTTCGAAAACGGGCGACGCCATTTTTTCCACAGCGGCGGCAACCGGCTTTACCAAAAAACGGTTATCGCACACGTATGCCGCAATCTTGCCGCGATAATAAATGACGTACTCCCCCATCATAGACCGACAGGCAATTTCCCGCAAGTCGGAAAGCTGTTGCAAAATAAAATCGATATAGTCTTTGCTTGTAGCCATAGTGTTCTCTCCCCGTTAAAAGATATCGTTCACGTCGCCGCTGTCGGGCACCGAAAGAATCTCTTCGGCGGATTTTTCGCTTAAAGAAAACGGCTCGGGCGGTTCGTCATCCGGTCCCACAAAGCCGACGCCGCGTTCGGGCGGAATATTCTTTTCGAGCGACGCCGTGGCGCGCGACTTATCCACGTCCAAAAACCGCACGGTAGGTCCGTCCCAACGCAGTTCCACGTTTCCCGTTTCGCCGTTTCGGTGCTTGGCTATAACAAGTTCCACTTTGTTGCGCTTTTCCTCGTCTACCGCGGGGTCGTCTTTATCGTATTCACGGTATATAAACATGATAATATCGGCGTCCTGCTCGATAGCGCCCGATTCGCGCAAGTCGGACATCTGCGGTCTTTTGTTGGTACGTTTTTCCACTTCACGCGACATCTGACTCAACAATAAAATGGGTACGTTGAGTTCTTTTGCCGCAATCTTCATCGTTCTGGTAATCGTGCTGATTTCCTGCTGACGGCTCTCCACCCTGTCGCCGCTCGTCATCAGTTGCAGGTAGTCCACCATTACAAGGTCGAGTCCTTTCTCCCGCTTTAATCTGCGGCATTTGGAAAGTATTTCTATGGGAGTGGTGAGTGAGCTGTCGTCTATATAAATGTGTGCCTTGTCGAGCCGTGCTTTTGCCGCCGCAATACTGCGCCAATCGTCGGGACTCAATTTGCCCGAATTCGCTTTGCTCATATCCACGCCCGCTTCACTGCACAACATACGCTTGGCAAGCTGAATGGCAGGCATTTCCAAACTGAACACCGCGCATTTATACGGGTCCGATTTGCCCGCCGCCGTCTTTCGTTCGGCGTGCATGGCGGCATGTTCTATAAAGTTCATGCCGATACTCGTTTTTCCTTGACCGGGACGCGCCGCAATCAGAATCAGGTCGGACGGCTGAAATCCGTTGAGTATGGCATTGAGCCCCTTAAACCCCGTTGGAATTCCCCGCCCCGCCGTAGGGTCGCGGTACATTGTTTCCATTTTGGCAATGGCTTCCACTACGCTGGGCTGAATCTCCCGCAACGCACTGCGGTCGTTTTCTTCGGATAAAGCATAAATTTCCCGCTCGGCGAACCCCAACGCATCGTCGTCGGGGTCGCCCACAAACGCCACGTCGGTGATTTTCTGCGCCGCGCCGATTAACTTGCGAAGATTGGAAAGTTTACGCACCAACCCCACGTAATGCTTATAATTGGCGGCGCCGGGCACACAGTTGCTTAAATCGGCAAGATACGTAAGTCCGCCCACGCTTTCCAGCAGTCCCATGGTATCCAGTTCCTGCGTGAGCGTTACCACGTCCACAGGCTCGTCCCTGCGCGAAATACGCACCATGGCGTCGAAAATATTTCCGTGCGCTTTGCTGTAAAAGTCGGCGGGCGTGAGCACCGTAAGAATATGTATGGGCGCGTCGGCATCCAAAAGCACGCACCCCAAAACCGCCTGTTCGGCTTCGTTGTTGTGCGGCAATATCCGCGCTTTCAGATTGGGGTGGTCGGGATTGATTCCGTTTTGTCCGATACCTTTACCTGCCATAATGTTCTCCTGTTTTGCCTATATTATATAGAATAGAAAGTCGCAACGAAAATTGCGCCCGTTTACTTTTTTGCGTGTGCGCGTGCCTTTGCCCGCAACTCCGCATTGAGAATCTTTTTACGGATACGGATATTGGCAGGCGTTACTTCCAACAATTCGTCGTCGGCAATAAAATCGAGCGCCTGTTCCAAACTCATTACGCGATGCGGCGTAAGACGAAGCGCTTCGTCGCTGCCCGCGGCGCGCATGTTCGTCATCTGTTTGCGCTTGCACACGTTCACCACAATATCGTCGCCCTTGGGGTTTTCACCCACAATCATACCTTCGTATACGCGCGTACCCGCACCGATAAACAACGGTCCGCGTTCCTGCGCATTATACAGTCCGTACGGCACGGCGTCGCCCGTTTCAAAAGCAATCAGACTGCCGCATGGACGGCGGTCTATCTCGCCCCGATACGGCGCATAGCTATCGAATACCGACGTGAGAATCCCTTCGCCCTTGGTGTCGGTTAAAAATTCGGATTTATACCCGAACAGTCCCCTGCTGGGCACCGAAAATTCCAGCCGCATGCGTTCGCCCAACGCATTCATGTTTTTAAGCTCGCCTTTGCGCACGCCCATTTTTTCCATTACAATGCCCACGCTGTCGGTAGGAACGTCGGCAATCAACGTGTCAATCGGCTCGGTAACTACGCCGTCTTCTTCCTTAAAGAGCACGCGCGGCATAGACACCTGAAATTCATACCCTTCTCTGCGCATGTTTTCAATCAGAATGGAAAGATGCATTTCTCCCCTGCCGCATACGCGGAACGCTTCGCTCGTATCGGTGTCGGTTACGCGAATGCTGACGTCGCGCACCGCTTCTTTATACAAACGCGCCCGCAAGTGACGACTGGTAACAAACTTGCCTTCTTTACCCGCGAACGGACTGTCGTTGACCGAAAAAGTCATTTCCACGCTCGGCTCGCTGATTTTGGGGAATTCGATGGGCGTAGGGTCAACGGGGTCGCACAGCGTATCGCCTATCGAAACGCCTTCCACGCCCGAAACGCATACAATATCGCCCACCGTAGCCGTTTCCGCCACAACACGCGTTAATCCTTCAAACTGATAAATATTGGTCACCTTTGCTTTAAGCGGCGGTTTATCGGCATGATAATTTGCAAGCAATACGTTCTGCCCCGTTTTAAGCGTGCCGCGCTCGATTCGCCCGATACCGATTGCGCCCACATAGTCGCTGTAATCGAGAGCCGAAACGAGCATTTGCACGGGAGCGGCGGGGTCGCCGCTGGGCGCGGGAATATGCCGAACAATGGTTTCGAATAAAGGAATCAGATTCTCGCCTTGGGTATCGGGGTCGGTAGACGCCGTGCCGTTTCTACCCGAACAGTAAATGATTGGACTATCCAACTGTTCGTCAGTGGCGTTTAGTTCCATTAAAAGTTCAATCACTTCGTCGCATACTTCGCGCACTCTGCGGTCGGGACGGTCGATTTTGTTCACCACAATCACCACTTTATGTCCCAATTCAAGCGCTTTACCGAGCACGAAACGGGTTTGCGGCATGGTACCTTCGTAAGCGTCCACCAACAAAACGACGCCGTTCACCATTTTGAGAATGCGCTCCACTTCGCCGCCGAAGTCGGCGTGTCCGGGCGTGTCCACCACGTTGATTTTATAGTTGCCGTATTTTACCGACGTATTTTTTGCAAGAATGGTGATGCCGCGTTCGCGTTCGAGCGCATTGGAATCCATTACGCGTTCCGCCACCACCTGATTGCTGCGAAATACGCCGCCCTGTTTGAGCATCTGGTCGACAAGCGTCGTTTTACCGTGGTCTACGTGCGCGATAATCGCCACATTTCTGATTTGTTCATTCGTCATATTCTTTTTTCTCTTTTCTGCGAAATTTCATCGTTTACCCACTGCTCATCTTACAAAACCGATTTATGCGAAAGGGTCGATTTTCCCCGAATCGTTTCCGCCGTTTCCTTCTCCGTTAAAATAATCGGCAAACGGGTCGTAAGGGAACGAATCCTGTACCTTTGCGGGCGGTTGTTTTTCCTGCCTGCGTTTTTTGTTCCGAGCCACCAGATACGCTATCAGCACCGTGAGTCCGCCCGCGGCAATCGCCACAAGATACCAGCCCGTGGGGTCGGCACGATAGTATTCGTATTCCACCGTAGTGTCGCCTTCTCCCACCGTTTTTTCAAACAGATAGTATACGCCGTAAGTATCGGGGGTGCCGTCGCTGTCCGCCGCCCCCACTTTGTTATCGTAATTCACGTTCATTTTTTTGGACGCATACCAGTAATTGCGCAACAATACGTCGGTATACGCGTCCAAATTGACGGCGGGAAACGCTTCCGTAAGTCCGGGCAACAGTTTGGTATATACGTTGCCTTTGTCGTCCGCCCAAAAACCTTGGGTTCCTTCCACGTCTTGCGGTTTGAGATCGGCGCGGATTTCCACGAATCCGAACAGCAGACTCCCCATAAACGACTGGCAATTCGCTTTGAAATCACCGTCGCCCGTGGTGGGATACAAACGCTTATCTTCTGTTGCCGCCACATATCTGTCGTAAGCGGAATTAAACAAACGCACCCAGTAATTGAATCGGTCGTCGCGTGCCACGCTTACCGTACGCACAAACAGATTGGTTTTTACGTCCTGTGTGGCGCCTTCGGTAAGCGAAAGCCCTTCCGACAACTCGGTGCTTGACGTCGACTTGGGTATGTTTACCACAAACGTATATACCTGCGACTCGTTTTCGTTCAGTTCGCCCACATAGCGGTACGAAAACCCGAAACTCTCTTGCAAAATTTCAAAATAATCGGCAAGCCAGTCGCTGACCGTCCAGGTATGTTTGTGCGCGGCAGAATAAACGGCGGACGATTCGAGCGTGCGTACCAACGTGCGATTCAGCACGACGTCCACTTCGAAATACCAGTTGTCTTCGTCCTGTTGCTCGTAAACGTCTAACCGCATACCGTCGCAGGCGGTTAAAGACAGCACAAACACAACCAACAATACACACAAAAGGAATTTTTTGGTTTTACGCGTTTTCAATCGTTACACAAGCTCCTCTAAACGCGCAAGCGTCTGCGCGAATTCGTCCATGGCGATTTTATACGGTTCGTCCGATTTGAGGTCGACGCCCACGTCGCACAAAATGTCGTACGGGGATTTACTGCCGCCCGCGCACAGGAATTTTTCTTTGTAGCGCTTTACCGCCGTTTCGCCTTCGCTTAAAATCGCATGCGCAATATTCACGGCGCTGGTGATACCCGTAGCATACTTATATACGTAGAAAGCATGATAAAAATGCGGAATACGCGCCCATTCCAAACGGATTTGCTTATCGTGCGTAACGGCGGGACCGTAGTATTTTTTGTTGAGTTTCATATACTCGCGCGAAAGCGATTCCACCGTAAGCGGCTTGCCCGCCTGCGCCATGCCGTGACTTTTCAACTCGAATTCGGCGAACATCGTCTGACGGAACAACGTGGTGCGGAACATATCGAGATAGTACGACAGCAAGAACTTTTTCATAGCGGGGTCTTTCTCGTTGTTCATCATGTATTTGAGAAGTAGCACTTCGTTTACCGTACTTGCCACTTCGGCAACGAATATGGAATAGTCGGCATTTACGTAATCCTGCGTCTTGCTCGAATAATAGGAGTGCATGGAGTGCCCCAATTCGTGCGCTATGGTAAACACGTCGTGCGCCGTACCGCTGTAATTGAGCAGAACATACGGATGCACGCCGTGCACGCCCATGCTGTACGCCCCGCTACGCTTGTTCTCCGTTTCGTACACGTCTATCCAACGCGCTTGCTTTGCCGTTTTCAAAAGCGTTTGATATTCCTCGCCGAGCGGCGCCAATCCTTTGAGCACCAACTCGAACGCCTGTTCGTAGTCGGGCTTTAAGTCGGCGTCTTTGGTAATAGACACATACAAATCGTACATGTGCAGTTTTTCCACACCCAACGCTTTTTTGCGGAGCGCCACATAACGGTGCACGGGTTCGAGATTCTCGCCTACCGTTTTTACCAACTTATGATACACTTCGCCGGGCACGTTGTCCGAATCGGTGGACTTTTCCACCGCACTGCCGTAACCGCGCGCCGTTGCAAGATAATTATCTTTGGCGACCGACGCGGCGTAGTTCGCCGCAATGGTATTGATTAAACTTCCTACCGCTTTATACATTCCCTCAAACGCCTTTTTGCGCAAAACAGGGTTGGCAGACGACAGACATTCGCTGTATAACCCGTGCGTTAAACGTACCTTTTTTCCGTTTACGTCGATTTTGGGAAAGGGCATATCTACGTTGTTAATCATGCCGAACACGTTGCCGTATCCCGAAAAAGTAGTCTGCCCCAACGCAAGCAAGCGTTCTTCTTCTGCCGACAGAATATGTTTTTTACTGCGGCGCACTTCGGACAGCATATATTTGTATACCGCCAAATCGGGGTCGTTCATATAAGCGGACAACGTCACGTCGTCCAGCTTGCCGAGTTCGGGAGTAACGAACGACGAATATGTGGCATAGTGCATGTATAAATCTTCGGCACGACTGTACAAAGAAAGTCCCGTTTCGTCGACGCTGTTTTCGTCATGCTTTAACTGCGCATAGCAAATCAATCGTTCCAAACGCATGCATACGGCGCTGTTGTTTTCCATACAGGCAAGAAAATCGTATTTATCGCCCAACTTTCCTTTATACGAAAGGATAGACGGAAGAAGTTTATTGACTTCGCCGAATTCCTTTTCCCATTCGGCAACCGAAGAAAATATGTCTTCGGTACGCCAGGTATCTCTTTCGTTCACTTCGTTTCTTTTCATATTGATTCACCTCTCGGATTTTTTTATCACACGGATAAAGCGCTTTGTAGGCGCTACGACCCCTTCCTAATTTTTGAGCGAATGAATGGGCGCGGGCACCCGTCCGCCCCTGCGGATAAACGTTTCCGCCGAATAGGGATTCACGGGCATTACGGGCGCTTTGCCGAGCAAACCGCCGAACTCCACTTCGTCGCCCACTTCTTTGCCGGGCGCGGGAATAATGCGCACGGCGGTCGTCTTATTGTTCACCATGCCGATGGCGCACTCGTCGGCAATGATTGCGCTGATTGTGGCGGCGCTCGTAGAGCCGGGCACGGCAATCATATCCAATCCTACACTGCACACGCACGTCATGGCTTCCAGTTTTTCGAGCGAAAGCGCGCCCTTTTGCACTGCCCGAATCATGCCCGCATCCTCGGATACGGGAATGAACGCGCCCGATAATCCGCCCACACTGCTCGACGCCATTACGCCGCCTTTTTTGACCGCATCGTTGAGTATGGCAAGGCACGCCGTGGTGCCTGCCGCCCCCACGCTGTCCAAGCCCATTTCTTCGAGAATCTGCGCCACGCTGTCCCCTACTTTGGGAGTGGGCGCCAAGCTCAAATCCACAATGCCGAACTGCGCGCTCAGTCGCTTTGCCGCCTCGCTTGCAACAAGTTGCCCCACACGCGTGATTTTGAACGCCGTACGTTTGATTTCTTCGGCAACCGTGAGCAGGTCGGCTTGCTTGCCGATTTTACGCAACGCGCAACTCACCACGCCGGGACCCGAAACACCCACGTTGATAATTGCGTCGCCTTCGCCCACGCCCGTAAACGCGCCCGCCATGAACGGATTGTCTTCCACGGCGTTGCAGAAAACGACAAGTTTGGCACAACCCAAGCCGCCTTCGTCTGCGGTACGGGCAGCAAGCGCTTTTACCGTTTCGCCCATTTGCCGCACGGCGTCCATGTTAATGCCGCTGCGCGTGCTCCCCACATTGACCGACGAACACACTTTTCTTGTAGACGCAATCGCTTCGGGAATGCTTTCGAGAAAATCTTTTTCGTACGCCGTAGTACCCTTGTGCACAAGCGCCGAGTATCCGCCTATAAAATCGATTCCGATTTCTTCCGCCGCCTTATCGAGCGCTTCGGCAAGCAACCGATAATTGCCGCACTTTGCGCCGATTAAACTGATAGGCGTAACGGACACGCGCTTGTTTACAATGGGCACGCCGTACTGTTCGGCAATTTCGTTCCCCACCGACACAAGCTTGCCCGCACGGTTAACGATTTTTTTATAGATAAGGTCGGCGGTTTCGCGGGCGTCCCTTCCCACGCAATCGAACAGCGAGAGCGCCATGGTAATCGTGCGCACGTCTAAATTTTCGCTGTCTATCATGCGGACGGTTTCGAGTATTTCGTTTTTGTTAAAACTCAACATTGCGCCGCCCTCTTATATTCTGTGCATTGCCGTAAAGATATCTTCGTGTTGCACCGAAATATCCACACCGATTGTTTCGCCCAATGCCGCGGCACCTTTACGAAGTTCTCCTATTTGCGCCTTGCCCGTTTCCACAAGCATAATCATGGCAAACCAGTCTTGTAGCACCGTCTGGCTGATGTCTTCCACATTGGCGCCCGCTTCCGCCAAAAATGCCGTAACGCGCGCTATGATACCCGATTTGTCTTTACCCACTACCGTAACGATTGCTTTCATTCCGTTCTCTCCTTGGTTTGCTGTATGACGGGCGTCACAGGTGCGGCGTCCGTATTTTGTGTATTCTCTTCCGCTTTCTCCGCCACGGGCGCGCGTTCGAGTATTTCGTACGAAATCAAAATGTTGGCATGGCTGACAAGCCGCAATTTATCCCCTTCGTTCAATTCGATTTTGGGCACCGTGTGTTCGATTAAAAGTTTTCGTTCGTCGATGTCGTCACGGCGAAGCGGACGGGTCTTTAAGAGCATGGAATAAAAGTATACGCCGTCTTTCATGCCGATAGCGTCGTCGTAGCCCATGAACCTGCCTTCAAAGGTATCTTTGAGCCCCCTGTCCATATCGCGTAGCATGCGCACGTATTTGCGCGTTAAACGATACTTAATCGAAAAGAAAAAGAGCGTAAAACAAACGTATGCTACCGTTGCAAGCATACTCAACGCTCCCATCCAAAGCGTGTGGTTGCGATTGCGGTGTACGCTCACCAACACAAGGTCGGTGGCAATCAACGTTGCCATCAACGCAACATATGCCGCCGTTATGGCAAACCACGTCCAGAAAAGAATTTTCTTTTCCCGACGCGCCGCCGCTTTTTCGGATTGACTGAATACGTCCGTCATCTGGTTTCTCCGTAGCATACGGCATAATTTGCCGCATACTTTATTAGTATAGCACAGTTTTACGCAAAAAGTAAAGGATTTGAAAAACATAAACCGCGCACACAATCGTAAAAAAAGACGACGCAACTACCCAAAACGGCAACTCCGAAAAGCCCGAAAACGGCGTAACAAGCAAATAAACGGGCAAAAAACCGAAAAATCCGCCCTTTGGATAAAATTATCATAGTAAGAAAAGGCAAAACGACTTTACAAACAAGCCGTTTTTTTGTTATACTATATACGGAATACTATCAAAGAGAGGAACAAAACCGTATGTCCAAAGAATTGAGTTCGGGTATAGAAAAAGCGCCGCAAAGAGCGCTCTACAAAGCGTTGGGATTATCCGACGACGAAATCGCCAAGCCGATAATCGCCGTTATTTCGGCAAAGAGCGAAATCGTTCCCGGTCATATGCACCTTGACACGATTACCGACGCCGTAAAGGCTGGCATTTACGCCGCGGGCGGCACGCCCGTTGTGGTTCCCGCAATCGGAATCTGCGACGGCATTGCCATGGGGCACGACGGTATGCGATATTCGTTGCCCAGCCGCGAACTCATTGCCGACGGCGTGGAAAGCATGCTTATAGGGCACGCGTTCGACGGAGCGGTGCTCGTTCCCAACTGCGATAAAATCGTACCGGGCATGCTGATGGGCGCGGCACGCGTCAATCTTCCCACCGTGCTCGTATCGGGCGGACCGATGAGTAGCGGAATCTACCGCGGAAAAAAAGTCAGCCTTTCTTCCACGTTTGAAGCGGTGGGCGCCGTAAAAGCGGGCAAAATGTCTTTGGACGAATTAACCGAATTAGAAAACTGCGCTTGTCCCGGCTGCGGAAGTTGTTGCGGCATGTATACGGCGAACAGCCTGAACTGTCTGTGCGAAGCGCTCGGCATAGCGCTTCCCGGAAACGGCACCGTGCCCGCCGTGCAAGCGGAACGGTTGCGGCTTGCCAAAAAGGCGGGCGAAGCCATTATGAAACTGGTGGAAAACGACATCCGCCCGCGCATGATTTTAACCAAAGACGCATTTATGAACGCGCTTGCCGTCGACATGGCAATCGGGGCGTCCACCAACACGGTGCTCCACTTATTTGCCGTTGCCGCCGAATGCGGAATCACGCTCAATCTCGACTTGGTGCAACAAATTTCCGACCGCACGCCCAATCTCTGCAAATTGAGCCCTTCCACCACGCAGGATATGGAAGACCTCGGTAGGTCGGGCGGCATTATGGCAGTGCTCAATCAGCTGGCAAGCAAAAATCTGATTAAAGGCGATTCCCTTACCGTAACGGGTAAAACGCTTTCCCATTCGTATGCGGGAAAAGCGGTAACGGGCGAAGCGATTCAGCCGATAGACAATCCCATTTCGCCGTGCGGCGGCATTGCGGTGCTTAAAGGCAACATCTGCGAAGACGGCGCGGTGGTAAAGCGTAGCGCGGTTTCGCATAAAATGCTCACGTTCACGGGCAAAGCCAAAGTGTTCGACAGCGAAGAAGATTGCGTGCTCGCCATCATGAGCGGCAAAATCCAAAAGGGCGACGTGGTGGTTATCCGCTACGAAGGCCCCAAAGGCGGACCGGGCATGCGCGAAATGCTCTCCCCCACTTCGGCTTTGTGCGGCATGGGGTTAGACGAAGACGTAGCGCTTATCACCGACGGCAGATTCTCGGGCGCAACGCGCGGCGCGGCAATCGGGCACGTGTGCCCCGAAGCGGCGGCGGGCGGTAAAATCGCGCTCATTAAAGACGGCGACAAAATCAGTATCGATATCCCCAACGGAAAACTCAATCTGGAAATCAACGCAAAGGAAATGGCGGCACGCACCAAAAAATACCGTCCCAAAGACGGCGAACCTACGGGCTGGTTACTCCGCTATAAATATTTGGTTACGGGCGCGGCACAGGGCGCCGTGCTCAAAAAGAAATTCTGACCGTTTTGTCCGCACGTCGGGCAACGGGCAATAAGAGGGCGCGCCTATGGGTATGACACTTTCACAGAAAATACTTGCCGATAAAGCGGGATTAAACCGCGTGGAAGCGGGTCAGCTGATTACCGCAAAACTCGACCTTGTACTCGGCAACGACATTACGTCTCCCGTTGCGATTAAAGAATTGGAAAAAGCGGGCAAATCGGGCGTTTTCGATAAAGACAAAATCGCTCTTGTCATGGACCATTTCGTTCCCAATAAAGACATCAAATCGGCACAGCAATGCAAGCAGTGCCGCGATTTTGCTTGCCGCGAACAGATTTCGCATTTTTACGACGTGGGCAACATGGGTATAGAGCATGCACTGTTGCCCGAACAGGGACTCGTTTCTCCCGGCGACCTGATTATCGGCGCCGATTCGCATACCTGCACGTATGGCGCGCTCGGCGCGTTTTCCACGGGCGTCGGCTCTACCGACATGGCGTACGGTATGGCAACGGGAACCGCCTGGTTCAAAGTGCCTGCCGCAATCCATGTGATATTGCACGGCAGAAAGGCAAAGCATATCTGCGGCAAAGACGTGATTTTGCATTTAATCGGAAAAATCGGCGTATGCGGCGCTCTGTATAAATCGTTGGAATTTACGGGCGACGGCTGTGCGGCGCTCGATATAGACGACCGTTTCACGATTTGCAACATGGCAATCGAAGCGGGAGCCAAAAACGGCATTTTTGCCTGCGACACGGTTACCGAAAGTTATTTACAAGGCAGAACGGAACGCAAAGGGAAATGCTACCGCGCCGACCCCGACGCCGTATACGAACAAACGGTAGAAATCGATTTATCGACGCTTCGCCCCACGGTCGCATTCCCCCACCTGCCCGAAAACACGCGCACCATCGACCAAGCGGGCGAAATCAAAATCGACCAGGTAGTCATCGGCTCGTGTACCAACGGGCACATATCCGACCTGCGCGCCGCCGCCGAAGTGTTCAAGGGCAGAAAAGTGGCAAAAGGCGTGCGGACAATCGTGATTCCCGCCACCAACGAAATCTATTTGCAGGCAATCCAAGAAGGTTTAATCGAAACCATTATAAAAGCGGGTGCGGTGGTATCCACCCCCACCTGCGGACCGTGTTTGGGCGGATACATGGGCATTCTCGCCCAAGGCGAACGGTGCGTCGCCACCACCAACCGCAACTTTGTGGGGCGAATGGGACACACAAGCAGTGAAATCTATCTGGCGTCGCCGTATGTTGCCGCGTCGAGCGCGGTGCTCGGGCGATTGGGCGCAATCGACGACTGAAACGAAACGCAGAAACAAACACGAACAACTAAAACAAAAGGAGCGGTATAGCTATGACGGGTACAGTACATAAATACGGCGACAACGTAGACACCGACGTAATTATTCCCGCGCGGTATCTCAATTCGTCGGACGAAAAAGATCTTGCCACACACTGCCTCGAAGACCTCGACGCGGAATTCGTGCGTAAAGTGCAAAACGGCGACATTTTAGTGGCAGGCGAAAACTTCGGTTGCGGGTCTTCCCGCGAACACGCGCCGCTCGCCATTAAAGCGGCGGGAATTTCATGCGTGATAGCCCGCAGTTTCGCGCGCATTTTCTTCCGTAATGCCATCAATATCGGGTTGCCTATTCTCGAATGTCCGCAAGCGGCAGACGAAGCACGCAACGGAGATACGCTTACCGTAGATTTAACAAACGGAAAAATAACAAACGAGCGAACGGGCAAAGAATACGCCGTACCGCCCTACCCCGCCGAAATCCGCAAAATCATAGAGCGCGGCGGCTTGCTCAAATAAATCGGGGACAAAAAATCGGCAAGCGGCGCAAAACGGCGTACGCAAACCGACGTATACGAGGAGGATAAAATCATGGAATGTAAAATTGCGGTAATCCGCGGCGACGGAATCGGACCGGAAATCATCGATGCGGCAATCGGTTGTTTAGACGCGGTAGCTCGTCGGTTCGGGCACACGTTCCGCTATTCCTTTCCGCCGATGGGCGGCGCGGCTATCGACGCAACGGGCGTACCCCTTCCGCAAGAAACGATAGACGACTGTCTGCGCTCGGACGCCGTATTGCTCGGCGCGGTAGGCGGACCCAAGTGGGATAATCTTGCGGGGCACTTGCGTCCCGAAAAAGGATTGCTCAATCTGCGCAGCGCGCTCGGCTTATATGCCAACGTTCGCCCCGCCGTTTTATACGACCAGTTGCGCGCAGGTTCGCCCTTAAAACCCGCAATCGCCAAAAAAGGCGTGAACATCATGGTGGTGCGTGAACTGACGGGCGGCATTTATTTCGGACCGCGCGGTTACCGTGACGGCAAAAACGGGCAGGAAGCGTACGACACCGAAGTGTACTCCATTGCCGAAATCGAACGCGTGGCAAAAATCGCCTTCGATATCGCCATGGGACGCCGCAAAAAGGTGACGAGTATCGATAAATCCAACGTATTGGAAACGGGAAGATTGTGGCGCGCCACCGTGAACAAAGTAGCCAAAAGTTATCCCGACGTTCGGGTGGAACACATGTTAGTGGATAACTGCGCCATGCAACTCGTTAAAGAGCCGTCGCAATTCGACGTAATGCTTTGCCCCAACATGTTCGGCGATATTTTAACCGACGAAGCGGCAATGATTACGGGGTCTATCGGATTGTTGCCGAGCAGCAGTTTGGGCGCAACCAAGCTGGGACTGTATGAACCCATTCACGGGTCGGCGCCCGACATCGCGGGGCAAGATATCGCAAACCCCATCGCAACTATTTTAGCCGCCGCCATGATGCTTTCGTCGTCGTTCTCTTTGATTCAGGAAACCACGGCGGTAGAACGGGCAGTCAACGTGATTTTAGATAAGGGCTACCGCACGCTCGATATATCGGAAACGGGCAACAAAAAAGTAAGTTGCTCGAAAATGGGCGAATTGATTGCGCTCGAAATTCTTAACAGTTAAAAATAAAATAACCATTATAGGAGAAAAAAATATGTTCGACCAAGTAACCGAATTGCTGGCAAAATATCTCAAAGCGGATAAAAGCGCCATTACGCGCGACACCGATATCCGCAAAGACCTCAACGCCGATTCATTGGTGATAGTGGAAATGTTGTTCACGCTCGAAGAACAGGCAGGTATCACCATTCCCGACGAAAAGGTAGAAGAACTTACCAAAGTGGGCGCGCTTGTCGATTATATCGAAAGCCAAATGAAAAAATAAAAGAGAATTCCCTATCGCATACAAATTTTTCCGTTCAAACGGTTGCCAAAATCGGACAGGTGTGCTATACTATATATAGTGTCAATCGTGGCACAACAACACTATATATAGGAGAACAAGCAACCATGGAAATCGTAAAAAACGGCGACGTAACCGAAGCCGAAGTAGACGCCGCATTGCAAACGCTGAACGCAAAACACCCGAGCGATACTATTTACAAAGTAGAACTTACACCCAACGGCGAGTATGTAGACATTAAATATTACACCCGCAAACCGTTTGAGCGCATTCGCCGCATAACGGGCTATTTGGTGGGCACGCTCGACCGTTTCAACAATGCCAAAGCCGCCGAAGAACGCGACAGAGTAAAACACGGTTTGGCACGCTGACGATTAAAACGCAAAAAGTAAAAGAGAGTTTTTTGAAACTCTCTTTTTTTGTTTGTAAGCAAATATAACTGTTTCGGCAAAATCATAAAACATTTACTTATAAATCAAAAACACAAACACTCCGTCGGGATAACGCTGATACGGATAGGTTCCGTTCTCCGCATCCAAAACAAAATCGGTATCGGACACCTTTTTATACGCCGCCGCAATGTACGACGCATAGGCGTCGGGACGCGCAAGATTGCTTTTATCGTATTCGGGAAAATTCAGTTTCAATTCGATTTTTCCCACGGCGCGCTTTTTCTTTTTAATCTGCTCGAATAGTTCGTTCAACTCCGCACCGCTCGTTACTTCCATGGATTGGGTACCTATGCCCGAAGGCGTATTGCGGTAAAAATCATACGTTTGGGTACACTCGTAGTTCACGTCGTCTTTTCCGCTCTGCACATGCCGTCCCGTCAGCGGTTCGGTAATCAAATCGTCGGAAATCAGAAAATATCCGTGACACAACAAACTGGTCGGCGTATCCCCCGAATCGGTGTACACGTGCCATGCGTCCATGGTGGTATCCACATTGTACCACACGCCGTCCATTTGCACTTTGTTCCAAGCGTGATTGATGTTCGTGCCTTCCATGTTATATAGCCCCGTTATACGAATACAACGGATTTGTTCGATTCCGCACAACAACAAAAACGCTTTGCTGAATCCGTCGCATACCGCTTTCCCGTTGATGAAAACGCCGTCAAGACGGAACGCAGGGTCATCGCCCGACGCATTGCCCGCATTCTGCAATAAATCGAAGTCGTATTTTATAAAATACGAAAGATAATCGTGAATGGCGTGCACGCGCTCATACTCGGTGAAATCGTTGCGGATATAACGGTTGAGTACGCGCACGGCGGCATTGTATACGCGCACCACTTCATCGGATGCGTCGGTAAAATCGGGTCGGCATTTTTCTCCGCCCGCATACACAATATCCAACAGTTCGTCATACTGCGCCGCCACGTTTTTTGCCGTAAAGCCGCGCGTTTTCGTAAGCGAATCTATGGGGCGCACGGGATTTTCTTCTTTCTCTTCTTCGGAAATCAGGTGCGGCAAAATATCGCCGCTCTTTTTTCCGCCGATAATCGACTCGATAAACGAGCAACCGACCAACCACAATAAAAACATTGCCGATGTCGCAAAAACGACCGTCGCCCGTATTGCTTTCGCGTATTTCCGCATTGCGCTCCCTCCTTTATCGGTCATCGCGTCCCAACCCGTAATACGTTACGGTAACGGTTTCGGTTCCGCGACGCAACACCACGGTAAGCGGCGCGCCTTTGCCGCCGTGCGCATAATCCAAACACGCCGAAAACAGCGGTACGAATCCCGTTTGTGCCGTAATATCGAGCGTACCGATTTTCTCCACAACGTCCCCCACTTTGGGCAAGCCGCCTTGCATCGACGAAGGCGGGTCGTTCTCCGCATACGCAATCACATTCACCGCAAGTCCTTTTTCGGTATATTTTGCTCGAAAATATAAACCGTTGAAATCCACCTGATCTTCTATATCGGGATTGGCGCGCACGTCGATTCTGTCTATCTGTCCGCCGCTTGGATTGTTCTCGATTTTGCGTGCGATTTTTGCGGCAATTTCCGCGGGAACGGCATAGCTCATGCCGTCTACGGGGCGCGTGCCCGAACCGGACGAAGGGTCGCTCACCGCCGTGGTCTGATAGGTTCCTATTCCCACAAGAGCGCCCGTGCTATCGAATACCCCGCCGCCGCTCATGCCCGCATTGATAGGGGAAGTGACCGCTATCACAGGCACCGCTTTATTGCCGATTGTGTATATCCGATTGCTTTTGGATACAATGCCGTCAAACGCCGCAATCCCGTACCCCAAACTGTTGCCCACCGCCAACACGGGCATGCCCGTATTCGGCAGTCCGCTTATTTTCGCCGCAACGGCACCTTCCGCCGCAGACACACGCAACACCGCAATATCGTGATACTCGTCATACCCTAAAAGCGTACTTTCCACTTTATCGCCGAACTCGTTAAACCGAACAAGAGCGGTAGGCGTTGCGTCCACCACGTGAAAGTTGGTAAAAATATATGCCTGCCCTTCTTCTATTTTATAAATAACGCCGCTGCCGCGCTTATTGTTTGCGGCGCCATATACTTCCACTACCGACGGTTGCACACTCGCAAACAGAGTTTCGTAATCCATGCGTCCGCCGTCCGTTTTTTGCCTGTTTGCCATAGCAACGATAAGCGCCGAAATTGAAAGCGCCAAACTTGCCGCAAGCGCAATCGCCGCAATCAGCCAAAACATAATCCCCCGCTTTTGCTTTGCGGGAAAATCTTCCGTTCCGTTCATTTTTTCTTCGTTTTCAACCATGCGCTATCCTTATTGTATACTTGTTGATTTTCACATATGCCCATATGTAACACACCGCCCCGTATTGCGTTTGGGCAACAAATTCTATACGCGGTAGATTTTGCCGCCGCCCCTGTAATACCCCGCCAGTCCGCCGTCTACATTCGCCCAGTCGATGGGCGTCATGCCGTTTTCCGCCAAAAAAGCGTTGGCGCGACTGAAATGCTTACAACCGAAAAAACCGCGGCTTGCCGATAACGGAGAAGGGTGCGGCGACATAAGCACCAAATGCCGCGCGGGAATCAAATCTTTTTTTGCTCCTGCGCCCGCGCCCCATAAAATAAACACCGCAGGTTTTTCGCGTTTCGCAATCGCCCGCGTAACCGCGTCGGTAAACTGTTGCCAACCTAACTTGGAATGGGACTGCGGCGTAGCCTTTCGTACCGTAAGCGTAGCGTTAAGCAGCAGCACTCCCTGTTCTTCCCACCCGAGAAGTGTGCCCGTTTGCGGCATCTTTACACCGATATCGTCCTCGATTTCCTTGTAAATATTCACGAGCGACGGCGGAAGCGGAATCCCCTTGTTCACCGCAAAAGCAATGCCGTTCGCCTGTCCGTCGCCGTGATACGGGTCCTGTCCCAAAATCACCACTTTCACGTCGTTATAATCAATCATGGAAAGCGCGCGGAATATGAGTTCGTGCGGCGGAAAAACGGTATGCTTTTTATACTCTTCTTCCACCTGCTCGCATAAGTCGGCATAATACGGCGCCGAAAATTGGTCTGCAAGAATGTTATCCCACGAATTGCCGATTGAATTCATTACTTTTTCTCCCGCACAAGGTTTTCTGCAAATATTGTAGCATACAATGCAAAAAAAAGCAACCGTAACGGGAACGGTTACCTATCGGCAAAATAAGGCTTTACTTTCAATCTATGTAGTACCTGCCTTCCCGCCGGCAAAAGGGCAACCCGAGCGGAAAGGCTTTTATCTTTGGTACACGATTACTTTGCGCAAAAATGCCGCAAAGTATACACGCATGCGCACTTGTTCACGAAACAAAATTGACGGCTTGCAACATAATATCCAGAAGTTCGCTGCTTTTGAGCGAATAAAAGGCAATTTTACCCTGCCGCCGCATCTTTACCGCCCCGATTGTTTTGAGATTGTGCAGTTGGTGCGACACGGTGGTCTGATTGATTCCCAAACTTAAACTCAAATCGGTCACGCACATCTCGCATATGCTTAACGCCGAAATCAGTTTGAGTCGCGTGCCGTCTCCCAACGCCGAGAAAAATTCGGACATCGCCGCCAGCGCATCTTCCTGCGGCACGTAACTGCGCACAAGTTCCAAGGTCTTTCTGTCTATTAACAATCTTTGTTCGCCCGTCATACTCGTTTTCTCCTATGCATATATTTTAATATAAACATATACCGCCCTGCAAGTATACCGACACGGCTTTTCTTGTAGGCAAACCGCGAATCGGAGAGAATAACCATGAATCAAGACGACATCTACAATCTGCTGCTTCTCATTCTTCTGATGAGCAACGAAAAAGACGGCTGCCCTACCGACTGCCGTTCTACACGCAGTTCTCTCAATGAACTGATTATCGCATCACTTTTAATGAGCAGTTGCAACTCGCGCGACACCGCCCTTGTAGCCGACAATATATCCGCAAGTTCGTGCAGACGGTGCCCCGACGGCAACACCACGTTCTGACAGCCACAAAAAAACGAATCGTTTTGCATAAAAAAATCCGGAACGTCGCTCCGGATTCTTTTGTCGCATATTTGTTTTCTTACAGTTCGAGATACTCGTCGTAGGTCATATCGCGGTCGAGAATTTTTTTACCGCCTTCGATTTCTATAATGCGGTTTGCCACAGTGGAAATGATTTCTTCGTCGTGCGTTACGAACAACATGCCGCCCTTGAAGTTTGTCATGCCCTTATTGAGCGCGGTAATGCTTTCAAGGTCGAGATGATTGGTCGGCTCGTCGAACACAAGGAAGTTGGCACCGAGCAACATCATGCGCGCAAGCATACAACGCACCTTTTCGCCACCCGACAGCACTTTTGCTTTTTTAAGCGCTTCCTGCCCCGAAAAGAGCATACGCCCCAACCAGCCGCGCAAATACTCTTCGTAGTGGTCTTTGGAGTACTGACTCAACCATTCCACGAGCGTCAGGTCGATTCCGTCAAAATAATTGTCGTAATTCTGCGGCAAATAGGCGGTTGTAATTGTTTGCCCCCACTTAAAATATCCGCCGTCGGGTTGCTCCAACCCCATAAGCACGTCAAACAGCATGCTCATGCACTGGCTGGACGAACAGAGAAATCCGATTTTGTCGTCGCGTTTGAGCTTGAAGGATATATTTTCAAAATATCCTTTTTTAGTCAAGCCTTCCACTTCCAGAATTTCGTTTCCGATTTCCCGTTCGTACTTAAAATCGATATACGGGTAACGGCGTGACGACGGCTTGATGTCTTCCAATTTGATTTTTTCCAATTCGCGTTTGCGACTCGTCGCCTGTTTGGACTTGCTCGCATTTGCCGAAAAGCGAGCAATGAATTCTTGCAATTCTTTGGCGCGCGCTTCCATTTTCTTATTCTGCTCTTTTGCCTGACGCGCCAACAGCTGACTGGTTTCGTACCAAAAATCGTAGTTGCCTACGAATACGTTAATCTGCTTGAAATCCACGTCGCAAATATGCGTGCAAACGCGATTGAGAAAGTGACGGTTGTGCGATACGATAATCACAATCGTATCGGTAAGTCCCATAAGATAATCTTCCAGCCACTTCACCGTTTTGGCGTCCAAATTGTTGGTCGGTTCGTCCAACACCAAAATATCGGGATTGCCGAACAGACTTTGTGCCAACAGCACTTTCACTTTGAGTTTGGCGTCGATTTCGGACATCTGCGTATCGAACAGTGCCGCATCGATTTTCAGTCCCGATAAAAGCGTTTCGGCGGCAGATTCCGCTTCGTAACCGTTCATATCGGCAAATTCGCCTTCCAAAATCGCCGCGCGCTCTCCGTCCGCATCCGAAAAATCGGGTTTGGCATACAATGCCTCGCGTTCTTTCGCTACTTCCATTAAACGCTTGTGCCCCCACATTACGGCGTCGCGCACCGTGTAGGCGTCGTAGGCATTCTGATTCTGCATCAAAACGCTCATGCGTTCGTTCTTGTCTATCGTCACGTCACCCTTGTTCGGTTCGAGGTCGCCGCTCAAAATGCGCAAAAAAGTAGACTTACCCGCGCCGTTCGCGCCGATAATCCCGTAGCAATTTCCTTTGGTGAATTTCAGATTTACGTTTTCAAACAGCACCCTTCCGCCGAATTGCAGGGTTACGTTGTTTACACCAATCATACATCTCTCCACAGTACGAGCGGCTCAATTCGTTGCAAATTGAGCCGCCGTAAAAAATCGTTTTTTCTTTTTGTGCCCGAATTTCAAGCACGATTGCGGATATTTCCGCTCCGTTTGCGTTTATTCCGCCTTAAAGGGCAACAACGCCATCACACGAGCCCGACGAATTGCCGTGCCCAACGCGCGCTGATGTTCGGCGCACGTTCCGCTCGTTCTGCGGGGAATGATTTTTCCCTTTTCGGTGATGTAACGCTTTAATTTGGCAACGTCTTTATAGTCGATTTCTTCGGCTTTTTCCACGCAGAAGGCACACACCTTCTTCTTGGGCGCGCGGCGAACACGCTTTACTTTTTCTTCGCCGTTCTCTACTTTTTTTTGTTCCATTTTTCCGTACTCCTTGTTTAGAAAGGCAAACCGTCATCCTCTACGGGTTTGAGTTCGCTCGTGAGTTTTTTGGGCGCAGACGTTCTTTCTTCTCTCGGCGCACCGCCGTAATTCCCGCCCTCGCTGTTTCCGCCGCCGATAAACTCGACGTCGTCCGCCACCACCTCGGTGGAATAGCGTTTGTTTCCTTCTTTGTCGTCGTAGCTACGCGTTTGAATAGAACCGCAGATTGCCACCTTACGACCTTTGGAAAGATACTTTCCGCAGTTATCGGCAAGTCCTCTCCATGTGATGATATTGATAAAATCGGCTTCGCGCTCGCCGTTGGCGTTGGCGTAGTTACGGTTTACCGCTATGGAAAAACGGCACATCGATACGCCCGACGTGGTTTGCGTAAGCTCGGGGTCGCGGGTCAAATTGCCCACCAAAATACACTTGTTCATCTTATGTGCTCTCCTATTATTTGCGGACAATCATGCAACGCACGACTTCATCGCTGATTTTCATCTGACGTTCCATTTCTTTGGGAAAATCGGAATTCGCCGTGAAATTCATAAGCACATAGCAGCCGTCGTTTTTGCCGTCGATTTCGTAGGCGAAACGCTTGGTTCCCCACTTGTTGACGCTCTCCACCTCACCGCCGTTGCTCGTAACCAATGCGCTGTATTTTTCCATCTGCGCCTCAATCGCCTGCTCGTCGGGGTTGGTTTTGAGAATATACAAAACCTCGTACTTATTCATGCTTTAACACCTCCTTATGGTCTCTGACTCCCGTTTGCGGGAGTAAGGAAAGGCTCGGGACAACCCAAGCCTTTCTATTATAGCACGGATTCACGGAATCCGCAACCGATTTACATCATGTTTTCACTCTTTCACAGAACAATTTTCAGAAATTCGGCATACACTTTACGTATCCATTTCAGCGCCTGACGCGCCGTATCGAATTCGTCTGTCTTGTAAAAATCTTTCGCCTTTTCGGTTCCCACGTATGCCGACGCGTCAATCGTAGTCAAATACGTTTGCGTTTCTTCCGCCGTTGCGGGATAGTATACCGTTGTGGCGTAGAACTTGCTGGGCATGCAGTAAGCGTCCTTTTTAATGGTGGCAAAACAATCGAACGCACGGTTTTCTTTTTCGATAATCTGCAATTTGCGTTGTTTTTTGGGCACAGACGTTTTCATTACGGTTTTACCACCGCTTTCATAAACCGCGACATATTTTCGGCATGTTCGCGCACCGATTTTTCCACGTCGGCAAACGCCACTTCGTGGCTCACCAACCTGCTCACGTCTATCGTGCGAGTTGCCAAAAGATTGATTGCGGAAGGAAAAGTGCGCGCCCCGTTGTTCACACCCAAAACGGTGAGTTGCTTGTTGAGTATGGCGCCGAATTCGCCCGAAAGGTCGTCCGCCACGTCCGACCAACCCACAAGCGCCACTCTGCCGCCTTTTGCCGCGTAATCCAAACTGCGCCCGAAAGCCATATGCGCCAAATTGATATAGGCAACGGCTTCCGCCATTTTACCGCCCGTAATGGTGAAAATCTTTTTCATCGGGTCGGTTTCCACACTGTTGACCGTGTAATATACGCCCAGTTCTTCGGCGAGTGAAAGCGCCGCGGCATCGGTATCCACCAACACGGGCACCGCCTGATAATATATGGCAACCTGCGCCAGAATAAGCCCCAACGCAGACGCGCCCACAATCACAAGATGTTCGCCTTTTTCAAGATTGAGCTTGCTCACCGCATTGATACAAAGCGCAATATGTTCGATAAATACGGCGTCGTTGTCTTTAATGCGCTCGGGCAAAACATAGAGCATATCGGCGGGCAGTACCGAAAAATCGCTCATGAACCCGTCGTCGCCCACACCGCGGCAGAGCATGCGCTCGCATTCGTTGTGTTTTTCGGCTTTGCACTGCGCACAGGTAGTGCAACACACAAACGGGTCGGCGGCAACACGGTCGCCCCGTTGCAAGCCCGTGACGCCCTCGCCCACTTCGGTAACCATGCCCACACACTGCCGCCCGATAATGAGCGGCGCCGACGATAACGACATCTTGCCCTGATACATCAGAACGTCTGTCGTGCTGATTCCGCTTGCCAAAGTTTTGATTTTCACACAATTCTCGCCCACCGTCTGAACGGGCAATTCGTCAAGCGTGAGCTGCTCTTTGTCGTGTAATCTCCATGCTTTCATTGTAATCCTCAAATCGGCAACCGTAACGGATGCCGCACATTTTTAAGGTAGGACTATCCGTTTACCGACGGTTTGTCATCGCCGGAGGACTGCTTTGTTTGCCGTGCCAATAAGTCGCGGATTTCACGCAACAACGTTTCGGGCGCGTTGGCGAGCGCTTCCGCTTTCGCCGCCGCATCTTTTGCGTCTTGCTCGGCTTTTGCCGCCGCCAGCTTTTCTTGTTCGCGCGCAAGAATCGCTTCGTCTATTTCGTATTTGCCCATGCCTTCGGCTTTGAGCTGTTTGCGGAGCGCTTTATATTCCGCTTTGTTGAACGTTTCTTGCTCGTTACGGAATTTCTTGCCGCCCGCGCGCACCGTATTGATAGTTTTTACCACCAAAAACAGCACGAACGCAGTAATCAGAAACGTGACGATTGCCGAAATAACGGCGCCGAAGTCGATAATGAGCGCCTCGGTGAGTACGTTTCCTTCCGCGTCGAATGTGGCGCTGCGAAGCACTACCTGCAACGCGCCCGTTCCGTCCGCACCCGAACCGGGAATCCAGTTGATGAGCGGCGTGAGAATATTGCCCACAATTGCCGTAATAATCGCGGTGAACGCGCCGCCGATAATGATGCCCACAGCCATGTCGAGCACGTTGCCGCGCGTGATAAACGCTTTGAATTCACTGAAAAACTTTTTCATGATTCTTCCTTTCCCTTGTGTTTGCAATCGGGATTTGTCCCATTCGCTGTTTTTATTATACCCGTATTATACCACAAATTTTCGCGTTTGGCAAGGATAGCACCCATGGATTTTCAACGGGTTTCTTTGTTGTCTGCGGGCAATCTTTCGCTTTCCCGCGCCCGCACGCCGTAACGACGCGGCGATATGCCTTTGTATTTGCGAAACATCTCGCAAAACCGTTCCGCCCCCGCGTAACCGCACGCCGCCGCCACCGCGGAAACGGACATACCGCCGCAGGCAAGCATGCGCTCGGCATTTTTCACGCGCACAAGCGTAAGATATTTATACGGCGAACACCCCGTATCGGCGGTAAATTTTACGGTAAAATATCCGCGCGAATATCCTGCGGATTCCGCCAACATGCCCACGTCTACGGGAAGATAGTAATATTGTTCGATATACGATTTCGCATCTTCGATTGCGTCGCTTTTTTCGCCGTAATACGCAATACAAGAAAGCAACGAGCACAACTCCGAAGTAAGACGCGCCCCCGTCCCCTGCTCCGTCTTATCGCAAATAAGCGTTTCTATCCGCGCAACCGCATCGTTCCGCACGCGTGTCGCCGCGCCGTCAAACAGCTTTCGCGGCGAGAAAAACCGAACGTACGTCGGCATACCCCACACATAAAAAAGCGTGTCGGGCGCCACCAGAGCCGCCTCGTTTTCGGCAAGCAACAGATTGTCTTTTCCCGTCTGCACGCACACGCCTCTGCCGCACAATAAAACGCAATCGGTACCCGAAAAACAGGGACGCTCCCGTCCCGCTTCCGCTTTGCCCGCCGCCGTAATGCGGATATATTCGTCGTTGCAAAACGACAGACGGATTTCACCCGATTTGTCACTGCTTATCATTGATATTCGGAAACCTTTTTGAGAAACGCCCGCGAATCGAGCACGGTAGGCGTAACGTTTTCTTTGCGGTAAAGCGCTTTAAGGTCACCCGTAATGAATCCGTCGGCAATCGCACGGCGTACGGCGTTTTCCGTTTTATCGGCAAAATCGCACAACGCGGATACGCTATCTTTTTCGCCCCGTTTGCGCAGTGCGCCCGTCCAGGCGAACACGGTAGCCACGGGATTGGTAGACGTGATTTCTCCGTTGCGGTAACGGTAATAATGCCGCGTAACGGTGCCGTGCGCCGCCTCGTATTCGTATGCCCCCGAAGGCGAAACAAGCACGCTGGTCATCATGGCAAGCGAGCCGAACGCCGTTGCCACCATGTCGCTCATCACGTCGCCGTCATAGTTTTTGAGCGCCCAAATCATGCCGCCGTCCGAACGGATAACGCGCGCCACACTGTCGTCTATCAACGAATACTCGTAACGAATTCCCGCTTTTTCAAACTTTTCTTTGTATTCGCTTTCATACAGCTTTTCAAAAATGTTGCGGAACGTGCCGTCGTAAATTTTGGAAATGGTATCCTTTGCGGCAAACCATAAATCGCGTTTGCGGTCAAGTGCGTATGTAAAGCACGAACGGGCAAAACTTTCTATGCTTGCGTCGGTGTTATATTGCCCTTGCAATACGCCGCCGCCTTCAAAACGGGCAATCGATTCGCACGCGTCCGAGCCGTCGTCGTTCGTCACGTGCAAAAAAGCGTCCGAGCCGCCCGCAATGCGCATTTCGCAGTTTTTGTACACGTCGCCGAACGCATGACGCGCAATGGTAATCGGTTTCGTCCATGTGGGAATATACGGCGCGATACCTTCGCAAACAATCGGTTCGCGAAATACGGTGCCGTCCAGATAAGCACGAATCGTTCCGTTGGGCGACTTCCACATTTTTTTCAGTTTGTATTCTTCCACACGTTGCGCGTTGGGCGTAATGGTAGCGCATTTCACCCCCACGCCGTACCTTTCAATCGCTTTTGCCGCGGCAAGCGAAACGCCGTCGTCCGTTTTATCCCGTTCGGGCAATCCCAAATCGAAATACGCACAGTTCAGTTCCACATGCGGCTCAATTAAAATTTCTTTAATCCAATCCCACAGAATTCTCGTCATTTCGTCGCCCTGCATTTCCACTATGGGCGTCGGATATGTTATGCGCGCCATGAAAGCACCTCCTCGGATTTTTTCCATTATACTCTTTTCCCGCCGCGGCGTCAAGTAAATGGAATCCGCGGCTTTTCGGTGCAAACAATAAACCGAAAACAAGAAAAGCGACACAAAATCCTGTGCCGCTTTTCCGATTTTTCGATTTGTTTTTTACTTTTTGATGACAAACGTCGCAACTGCGGAAGCCGCGGAAGCCAACAGCGAAAGAATCCCCGCCATAATCGCACCGATTCCGAGCGAGAACGTCGTGCCGAGTTCTTTCATCGCGTCAAGCGCGTCTTTACCCGAAATAGTCGTCGAACCGATTGTAACGTCCTTAAAGCTCATAGGAAGTACGGCACGATACAGAAAGAAGAAAATACCCGCAAGCAAAAATCCGCCGATTGCAAGGAACGCGCCGATTTTGCCTTTCAACAAAAGCGAAAGAATCACGCCCGCAAGCCCTACCAACAAGAATACAAACGACATAAACGCCATAAAATTGAACTGTAATTCGTACTTGAAATCCCCGCCGATTTCGCCGCCGAACATCATTTTGAATCCGTTGATTCCGTCCGACGCCACCTCTTTCCCGAGCAGCACCGTTTTCCAAGAAACACCCGGCATAAACATCATAAGCAGTGCGACAACGCCCAAAAGCGCCGCAACCAACTGCACGATATTGCCCGTCTTAACCTTTTTCTTCATTGCTAATCCTCCAAAACAAATTGATACTATCATTATATATTCCGCACGTCGAATTTGTCAACCGCTTTTTCCGTATTTGCAACGCAATCCGCAAAAAAAATAATTATGCGGAATATTCCCCAACCGTCGCGCTTTCTCACGCACGTTTGTTTTCCCAAACGGGATTTTCGCAATGCAACCGTAAGCTCTTGACATTCCCGCTAAATACCACTATACTACAATCGGAATGATTACAAACTCTTACGAAACCGACTGCACACTGTGCCCGCGGGAATGCCACGCCAATCGCATAACGGGCACGGGCATGTGCGGGCAAGGCGCCGAAATGCGCGTTGCGAAAATCATGTTGCACCGCTACGAAGAACCCCCTGTCAGCGGCACGCGCGGCAGCGGCGCTGTTTTCTTCTGCGGGTGCAATCTGCGTTGCGGCTATTGTCAGAACGCGGAAATATCGCACGGAAAATCGACGGGAGAAGTTTTTACGCCCGTTCGCCTTGCCGAACATATGCTTGCCTTACAAGAAAAAGGGGCGCACAACATCAATCTCGTTACAGCCGCGCATTTCGTTCCCCGCATAGCGGAAACGTTGCGTATCGCAAAACCCCGCCTTACCGTTCCCGTGGTTTACAACAGCTCCGCCTACGAAAAAACGGAAACGCTCCGCTTGCTCGACGGACTGGTAGACGTTTACCTGCCCGACTTCAAATATCTGAATTCCGCCGCCGCAAAAAAATATTCTTTTGCCGAAGACTACCCCGCCGTGGCGCAAGCCGCCGTTGCCGAAATGATACGGCAAACGGGCGCCTATCGGGAAGAAAACGGCATAGCCGTGCGCGGCACGATTATCCGCCATCTCGTTCTTCCCACATTGAGTCGCGACGGCGAAGCAATTATGCGCTTGATTGCCGAGCGTTATAAACAGGCGCGCGTGAGTATTATGCGCCAATATACGCCCTCGTTCAACCGCACGGGCGACTGCGCATTAAACCGCAAAGTCACTACGCTCGAATATAACCGCGTGCTAAACGCCGCCGCAGACGCAGGGCTTATCGGCTTTATGCAAGACGCCTCGTCGGCATCGTCCGCCTTCACCCCCGACTTCGGGAAATAAACTGTTCGTATTGAATTTATATTTCTTTTCGCCCCAACAAAAAATCCACCGACACATCAAATATATCGGCTATCTTCACCAGGCATTCCTGCGTAGGTTCCGACGTATCGTTCTCATACCGAATATACGACGGTTGCGTGATTTGCAATTTTTCGGACATCTCCCGTTGCGTAAATCCGAAAAGTTTTCGTTGTTCGATTAAACGTTGTTGAAAAATTTTCACCCCGAATACCTCTTGACAATTATTGCAGTTTGCTATATACCATTGTTAAAAATATAGCCGTACGCTATCAAAGGGGCAGAAAATCCGACGAAAACATAAATTTTTTACTGCTTATTTTGTTCCGAACCTTCTTCGGGAATATAGGTAAGACGTCCTGCGTTGGCTTTATACAACACCTGCCGCGATAAAAAGCAGAATACGGCGGAAGCCGCGGCACAAACAATATTTACGGCGCCCCACACGCCGAATCCGTAAACCGACACCGCAATTTCGGCAAGCGCCATCACAATGTGAAACGCGTTAAATACTTCATACGAACGAAACGTATGTTTATCCAGCCCGTCGGGCGGTACGTCTTTGGCTTTCAGTTCGCGCCCGATTCGGTGTCCGAATCGTCCCATAATCATAATATACACCGAATAAAAAAGCATGACAAGCTGACAAATCACGTACAGCGAATACAAAGAAAACAGCGCCGTCACATCGGCAAACTTGGCGCGCCCTTCCACTTTCAGAAACAACGATACGGCAAAAAACAGCGTGCTCAAATACATAAACAACGCCTTGCGCAACCGAAACGAATCCAATTCTTTGTCGGTAAGCGACGACACATATTTCCCCGTGCGCTTTTCCCGCTTTTTATACAGCGTAAAATGTTCGCGCGGCTCTTTTTCCCGCTCGGGCGCATTCTGTTCGCCGCCCGTTTGTTCTTCGTCGGGCGCCGCGTTTTGCCCGTTCTCTTTCGGTTGTACTTCTTCTTGTTCTTCCATTTCGTCCGATATCCTTACGGCTCGCGCCGCCCTGCAAACAATCGCGTTGTCCGATTTACAGCGCCGCCGCACCCGCGTCGATTACGGCAATCGCCGCCGTGTTCGCGTCCAGCACGGCATTCTCACGCAACGTTCTGCCGTCGTATTTATCCGACGCGGAATAGCCGTGACACAGCATATATTTGAGCATTCTGCCGCCGTCGTTAAACGCAGCCCTACACGCTTTTTTGATAAATTGCGGATTACGGTCAAACGAATAGCCGCAGTGCAATAAAATATCGAGCACTTCGGTACTACCCGTGAATATTGCCTGCGACACTGCCTTTTCACTCGGCGTAATATCTACTTTTCCGCTGTGCAGAAGATATTCGAGCACCACCCAGTCGCCACCCGACACGGCAAGGTCGAGAGCGGTACGGTCCTGCCACTCCACGTGCCTGTTGATAAACGCCAGCATTTCGTCGTGCGCGTTGAGGATAATCTCGAATATTATGCGTATGAATACCGACTTCGCCACTTCCGCCTCGGTAAGATAGTAGCGTTTCATGAGCGCGCGCAGTTTATCCAGCCTGCCCGCCACCGCCATGGAATTGATGTACGGTACAAAAATATCGATTCCGCCGTCCGACGAAACGCGACGCACGTTGTCGAGCACTTCGAAAAATTGCGGTTCGTTCTCTTCGGTGAATCCTTTGTTGTTGCACATGTTGGCAATTATACTGCGACTCACGGGTTCACGGAGCACGCCGTTATCGATAAGATACGACACAAGCGAAAAACGATTGAGTTTTGCCGCCCAGTGTAACGCCGTGGCATGACGATAGCATACGTCGGCGCCGTTTAAGCACATCGTGCGCAACGTGTCGAAATTGGGTTCGTCCGCCCTGCATTCGGCAACAAACAAATCGCCCAGCGCTTTTGCCCTTTCTTTTTCCAATATTTGTTCTTTGGTCGCCATACCGATTTACCTCTCGTATCCGGTTTGTCCGTTTTTACTATTTGTATTCGTTTATAATTTGCGCCGTTCGGCACGCATTCTCGCGCGAATGTTCCCGTTTTCGAATTCCGCTCTTTCTTCGTCCGAAAGTAGTGCCAGCCGCGGTACGCACACGGGTTGTTCGCGTTCGTCTATTGCCACAAGCACCAAATACGCTTTGGTAATCTGCTTGCGTTTGCCCGACAGACTTTCGGTAAAAGCGTCTACCCGCACTTCCATAGACGTATTCCCCACCCAGGTCATTCTGCCTTCTATAATGAGCGTGCTGTTTACGTAGGCGGGCGCCTTGAATTCGAGCGTATCCACGCAAGCCGTGGTCACTTCGCACCCGCTGTGCCGCCGCGCCACAACCGCCGCCACCACGTCTATCCATTCCATAATCTTGCCGCCGAACATACGGCTCTGCCCGTTTATATGCTCGGGCATCAGCACTTGCACCTGCGTGGTAAAGCTGTCCGAAACCTTTTTCTCTGTCATGAAAAACACACCGTTTCAAAAGTAGTACGCGAACGGGACGCCGCCCTTCGCCGAAATATACATATAGAGTATACCATACAAAAATCGGTTTGTAAAACATTTTTACCGTACCGTATTGCTTCACGTTCTCTGCATTTGTCGATTGTTGCCGATTTTGCGGCATAACGTATTTCCGCCCATGAAAAAAGCCGACCTTTTAGGGTCGACTTTCTTTTATGTCTGAATGAAAAACGGTGCTACGCCTTAATTGTTGCGCGGCTCGCCGTTTCTGCGCGCAGCCTTGCGTGCCTTGCGGCATTCGGGACAATGCTTGGGCTCGTTCGCAAAGCCTTTTTCCGCATAGAACGCCTGTTCGCCTTCGGTGAACGTGAATTCTTTATTGCAATCCTTGCAAATCAGAATTTTATCTGCCATCGTCGTATAACCTCCTGTTAGTTTCGTAGTAAATTCAGAGACCAACCACGGGGGTCTTTACACGACTCGAAAATTCACCTAACGATAGCATACACTATTTTGTTGCATTTGTCAAGTACACAAAGCACATTCCGCACGTAAAGATATGCGATATTTACGCAAATTATCTTTTTCGCACGCACGAAAACAACGTCCGCTTATGCCGTTAAAAATCGCACCCGCTCCGCTTATTCGGGTTTTCCCTTGCGTGAAGGCTTGGCGCTCTCGATTTTCGCGGGCGCATCTTCCACCTTGCCCAGATACTCGGGGAGTTGCATGCCCGACATCTTAAACACTTCGTTAAGCGGCGGTACCGCTTTGAGCATGCCGGAAATAAAGTTCGCGGTAGTGGATTCGCCGTCTTTTCCGCCCATGGAATCCCAAACGGTAACTTTATCGATTTTGATTCCCTTAACCGCTTCCACCTGCGTGGCAACAAGCTGGTCGAGTTTGTCGGAAATAAGCATTTTCACGGCGTCGTCCGACGTGCCGCCCGCAGCTTTCACCAACTTTTCAAAACCGAGCGCTTGCTTGGAGAGCACTTCGAGCATACCGTCGGCTTCCGCCTGTTTCATGGCACGCAATGCGTCCGCCTCGCCTTGCGCTTTGCGGCGAATCATTTCCGCCTCCGCTTCGGCTTGCAATTCGAGTTTGCGCTTTTCCACTTCCTGCTTTACGATAACGTCCGCTTCGAGCGTGCTCTTTTCGCGGTCGGCACGCGCCTGCTCGGCTTCCCGCTCGGCTTTGTACGCCTCTTTCTTGGCGTTTGCCTCGGCAATCATTTCGGCAACCGACGCCACGCGCTCCGCTTCCGCCTCTATCTGACGCCTACGCGCGTTGGACTGACTGATTTTTGCCTGCGATTCGTTTTCGCCTTCCACCGCCTGCGAATTGGCGCTTGCCACTTCGATTCTTTCGTCACGCACGGCGTTCGCTTCGCCGATACTACCGTCGCGGTTCTTTTCCGCCACGCTGCGCTTTGCGTCGTTAATCGCCTTTGCCGCCGCCTCTTTACCGAGCGCGTCAATGTACCCCGATTCGTCGTTGATATCGGTTACGTTCACGTTAATGAGCCGCAAACCGATTTTTTTGAGTTCGCCTTCCACGTTGCGCGACACGGCTTCCAAAAACTTGTCGCGGTCGGTGTTGATTTCTTCTATATCCATAAGCGCGATAACCAAACGAAGCTGACCCAAAATGATATCTTTGGCAAGGTCCTGAATATCGTTGAGTTTAAGCCCCAACAACCGCTCGGCGGCGTTTTGCATAACGCCCGGCTCGGTGGAAATACCCACCGTAAAGCGGCTGGGAACGTCGATACGGATATTCTGACGGGAAAGCGCGTTTTTCAGGTCTACGCTAATAGAAATGGGCGTCAAGTCCAAAAAGCTATACGCCTGAAAGAACGGCATAACGAAACTTGCGCCGCCGTGAATACATTTTGCCGCGCGCGACGTGCCGTCTTTGTTACTGCCAACACTTCCGTAGATTACCATGATTTTGTCGGACGGACATTTTTTGTATCTGCTCGCAATGAGCGCAAACAGCGATATAAGAATGACTACTATGGCAATAATCAATCCCACAATGCCCACAACCGAACCGGTAGCCGAAACCAACATTTTCCTATTCCTCCTCTTTCTTTTCAAGGGCGGTCTGCGCGGCGCCGAAAGGCTCCACCACAACCGTACCTTCGTTTAACGTATCGATAATCTTTACTTTTTCACCCGTTTTAATGGGGGCGGGACTGTCGGTCACCGCTTCCATTTCGGCATAGCGCTCCTGCACGTACACGTTCACTTTTCCGTTCCCCGCGCGAAGAGCGGGCACGGTTAGATACACTTCGGCGGTTTTGCCCACCGTGTTCTCGATTTTAAGATTGCCGCTGCCTTGCAATTTGTCCATAGCTTTCATAAAGAGCGCAATCACGAACGCCGCGCCGATACCCGCCGCAATGCCGGGAATAAGCGCGTAAAAACGAATGCTGTAAAAAAGCGCAAACGTGAGCCAACTGCCCACCGCCAAAAACGCAATCACGCCGCGAACGGTAAGAATGCGCAATCCGAAAATCGTCAGTCCCACACCGCCGTCGTTGATTGTGTCTACGTCGTCCACGCTCGTGTCGGCGTCGAACGTCGCGTCGTTATCGCCCGAGCCTATGGCAAGCAATATGATTTGCACAATCATAAACAGCGTTGCCGCACAGGCGACCACAAACAGCACTTGTTGAAACCCGTGCATTTCGTTCCACCATTTGGTCATGGTTACGTTCTCCTTTGCGCCGTGTATACGGTTATTATATCTACGGCGCAGTATAATTATATCATACTACGCCGTTTTGTTCAATATTTTTCAGATTAAATTTGCATTAAATTGTATCGCCTTGCATTTGCAACGGATTTGCGTCCGATTCGGCAAGCCGTTTCTTCTTGTTCGACTCGATTTTGCGCATCACAAGTTCGGTAATCATATTCGCAAGCCCCAAAGCCGCCGCCGCAATAATCATACCGCTCACACCGTAATGCAACCCCATGCCGAGATCGCCCGAAATGGAATTGCCCATCACGGCGAACGGTATGGTAACCCCGAGCACGGCACACACGCCTACAAACGACAGAATATTCCACAAAGCCGTTTTCCGTTCCCGCTCGGGATTGGCTTCGTCCTGCAATGAGTAGAACAGCCACAGCGTCATCGTTGCCGCAAAAAACAGATTGGCAATAAATAACAGACTCGCCGACGCCATTGCACCTGCCGAAAATCCGTCGATTGCCTCGCTAACAAAACACAATCGTGCAGGCGACAGATAAGCTGCGGCAAAATTCTTGTTCAGTTTAGAAAGAGTGCTTCCAAAATTACCGTACTGGCGCACAAAATCTTCCAAAAATTGATCGGCGGAAATGCCGCTTTCAATATATTCAAACGGATTTTCCATACCTTCGTATAACGAACCCGCACCTATGTTACCGTTGATACTCCACACTTTTTCTTCAGTGGGAATATTGTCTGGTACCGCCCCCGTAAATTTCACCGTAACAAGCGACGAAGACGCCAAGCAAATCACCGTTATCGCAAGTGCCGCACAAACGCCTCTGCGCACAAGCGTGAGCACCGACGCCCGCGGCATTTTTTCCACAAACCGCTTGCACGCCAAAATTCCCGAAAGCCCTATACAACCCAACACCACCATGGCAACGGCGGCGCCTGCAAGTCCGCCTTCGCCCGTCATGATAAACGCAAACGTGAGCGCAACAATCAATGCAAGCGGCAACGTTTCGTGTTTATATACGCCCGTTTTCTTTTTCAGAACAAAATTTATAGCGTGCACCAAAGAAAGTATAAAGAACACCAGCGAGAGCACTATCAGCGCCAACGATTGCAAGCCCCACAAAAGCACCTGCACAATCATGTCAATCGATCTGTTTTCCTGTGTGATAAGGTATTTCAACACGCCGTAGTTTTGGAGAATTTTCGACGCAAATTTATTTAAGTTTGTAGTAGAAATTCCGTGCTTGCGCACGTATTCGATCGCAAACTCGTTAAACTCTTTTTCCGATTCCGCATCCGTAGGCGGGTCAATCAACAAAAACATGCCCCGCACCGCATCGAACCCCGTAACGGTTGCCTTTGCGTCTTTATCCACTTCCACCGAAAACATGCCGAAAAAGCCGGAAATAAACAAGCACATCAACAACAGCGGCAACACGAACACGCGCACCGTCATGTACGCGAACCGCCCTTTGCTCATCGTTTGGGTACCGTCGCCGTTCCCTGCGCTCGTCGTTCTTTCCGTTCCCGTCGCAATGCCGTTTGTACGCGCCGCGCCCGCAGACACATGCGACTGCATTGCGCCTGCCGAAAGTCCCGCGCCGCATTGCAAGCAAAACCGTGCCTCGTCGGGATTCTGTTTTCCGCATTTGGGGCAAACCATTCCTTCGGTAGGATACCCGCAAACCGCACAGTACTTCGCATCGTCGGGCACATAGTTTTTGCAACGCCTACACGCTTTGGTATCCAGCCGCGCACCGCAATGCACGCAATACAGCGCATCGTCGGCACACGCCCCGCCGCATTTGTTACACTCAATCATCTTCTTTCTCCTTTTACATATTATCAAAAAAACATCTGACTACATATATAATATACCCCCCCCCGCCGTCGCTGTCAACTGTTTTGATTCATATTATCTTTCGCCCATAGTATTTTCTTTAATATTTTTTCACATAAAAAACAACCGCCCGCATTTTCTTGACTATTTCCCGCCAACGTGATACAATACATAAGCAATATCGGCAACAGATTTTCAACCACCCCGTTCCCGCCTTTCCGCCCGACCGGACTCGGGCAACGCCCCTTTTCAACCCCATTTTTGCGCCCGTAGTGGAATTGGATACCATAAAGGCCTCCGACTTTTCACGGCTACGCGAGCAATTTCCGAAAAAATTACTATATGTTGTGGGTGTAGGTAATTTTTTCGGAACAAAAACCACAATGCATAAAAATTTTACACCCGAATTTACACCCTAGCGCATAGCTTACAAGCTCTCCGCGAAAACAATCTGCGCCTGTAGTCTAATTGGATAAAACGTCGCCCTCCGACGGCGATGTTCCGGGTTCGAGTCCCGGCAGACGCACCATACGCAACCCAATTTGAATATTGGGTTGCGTTATTTTTATTAAATATACCTTACTATAAAATACAAAATTGACATCAATGTTGTTTTGTATTATAATGTTTTAAAGATAAACTGAGGTGATTCTACTAATGACTTCGCAACTTGTAATTTTAGGCAATGGATTTGATTTGCAATGCGGTTTAAAATCACGTTATGAAGATTTCTTTAAATCTTCAATACTGAATGCATCTTCAGAGAATAGTGGGCACCCAGCAATAAGGAAAGATTGTTCTGGATTTTGGGAAACTTTACTATTTGGATACTATATTCAATACGGCGATAAAGATTATAAATGGTGCGATATTGAAGCTATAATCAAAGACACATTGTTAAATATTATTAATGTAGAATTTAACTCTGCTTTTATTTGTGTGTACAATAAACGCGACCCTATCGAAGACGCGAGACATATTGATGACGAAATAAGAAGGTACTTATTTAAGTATTGTGCCACGACACTTTATAGCTTTTTAACACAAACACAAGATTTTTCTGAACAAAAAATGTTATCTTGTCTAATGCGGAATTTATTGCAAGAATTAAAAAATTTTGAACGAAGATTTTGTAATTATATTAAAGATTGCATCATGAACTCGAGAAAAGAAAATCAGCTTAACACAGATTATATCATTAATGCGGTTAATTTACTTAAAAAAATCACAGGATTTTCAAATAGAAATTTTGTTGTGTTAGGTGACATTATTCACAAAGAACTAAAAGAATTTGAAGAAATAATCAGCCCTTCCCAAAGCACAATAACGATTAGAGAAGCTAATGTTTTGTCAAAAGAATTTTTGAATTTGAAACATACTCATATTTTAAGTTTTAATTATACAAATATCTTTGACATTTTAGACGTCAAAAGTCCTTGCTTATATAGTAATGTACATGGCAAACTATGCAATTCGCAATGCAATGAAAGTTGCTCTTTATCAAATATAATTTTTGGAATAGACGATAACATTATACAATCTCAAAGCAAAGACACTGAACTGCAATTATTTAGTAAAACATACAGAAAAATGTTTAATACTAATACGCCAACAAGTATTTTACCGCCAAATGATGACACCCCTGTCACTTTAAAATTTTACGGACATTCACTTAGTGCGGCTGATTATTCGTATTTTCAAAGTATTTTTGATTATTATAATCTTTATAGCAATAGTAATATAAGTTTAAACTTTTACTATTCAGAAAGGCATGAGCAAACAGACGCAATATATCGACTAATTAATATTTATGGCAAATCGCTTTCAAATAAAGAACAAGGCAAAAACTTGATACACAAACTTCTTTTAGAAAATAGGCTTAATATCATTAAAATTTCTTAAAAAATACTAAAGAAGTGGACTATTAACGATATTTCAGAAAATCATAAAATACAGCGGACAGATCTCTCTGCCCGCTGTATCTATTATTACAACCTATATGCGCCCTATTTGCTTATACACTTCCATTTCGAGTTGGTCATAGTTGATAATCCAACGGTGGCCGTTTTTTATTTTGAATACATTGTCCGACTTCAATGCGTTTTCTACGATATTCATAGTTACGGGCAAATATGGATGTGCTTTCTTGAAACCACGTACCGTTTCGTCATGCCACCGTAAATGTGGCATATTGGCACGGCAATCTATTCCGCGAGGATTTAGTCGATACATCAATTCATCGCTGTCTATGAGCCAATGACCGAGCGAGGAGACAAAATACCTCCCACCTTGCTCTTTAATGAATAGGCGTAAGTTCAGTTTGCGGATTATCGTATCGGGATCTTCTGCTTTGAACATTCGCCATATATCGCCACTTTTTTGAATATTACGTTTGGGCGGTGGAGTGTAGGACTTGTCATGAAATACTTTTCCGTTCAGATATCCGTACAGTTCATCAATATTCACCACCCAAGCGTCGACGTATTTGAGCGGCGTTATTTTTCCCTCTCGCAATAGCTTAGTTATAAAGAACCTCGAAACCACCGTATCGGGATCGGCTTGCTTCACATCTTTCAGAACAGCGTCTATTTTGCGCAATCTCGGAATATACATCAGCCCTCCTGTGCGACGTGCGGAATAAAAATATCTTCTATTGCCGTTGCCGCCGCCTCGTCGCTTGTTCTTATGAAATGGGAATAGATATCACTCGTGGTGCTTACGCGCGAATGGCCTGCTCTGCCCGCGACTGTCGTTAGAGGTACGCCCGCCGCAATCTGCAACGTAATATTCGTATGGCGCAAACTGTGTAGCGTAACGTCGGGCAAATTTGCCTTTTTGAGCATCTTCTTTAACCAGAAGTGTATCGTGCTCGGATTGATAGGTTTTCCTGTTTCCTGCACAAACAGTCTATCCGAGTCTTCCCATTGGTCGCCCCAGTTCTCACGCTGCGTATCGTACCAAACCTTGTATTCTTTGAGTTGCTCGGTAAGCAATTCGGATATCGTTATTTTGCGAATGGAACCTTCTGTTTTCGGCTCTTTAGTGTAAATGCCTCTCGTGGTTTTGCTATAACAGCCAGTGCGGTTTACGCTAAGCGTATGAAGCACAAAGTCTATATCTTTCCATTCCAGTCCCGCAAGCTCGCCACGCCGAAGTCCCGTCATGAGCGCAAGCATAATTGCCGTCTTGGCGCGAATATCATCGTACTCCATAATCACGCCGAATAGTTCCTTTGCTTGTTGGTCGTCAAGATACTTAATATTGCGTTTAGGCTTTCTGCCGTAGGAAACGTAATCAGCCGACGCAAAATTATCTTCCACAAGCCGTTGCCGCTTCGCCATAGCAAAGATGCACCTCGTAGCGCGCTTTACTCTTGCAATAGTTGCCGCCGCATAGGGACGCACCGTCTTTTCAATCTTAAAGATTTTGTTTATATCTACACGCAATACTTTTGCCATGCAGCTTGCATATTCCATGCTGACCGACTTTCCGCCTATTAAGTGTACGAGCGAACAAGTATTTAATTTGTATTGGGTGCGGAATTTATTATACGATATACCGCTACGTTCAAGCACTTCCTTAAATGCAGGCTTCGCCGTTACAGTGTAAGTGGTATATCTTTCGCTGTCTAACTTATCGAAAAAGTCCTGAATGATATACGGCGTGACTTCGCGTATTTTATATCCGCCGATATAACGATTCATCCACGCCACAGCGCCAACGCCTATTTCATAATACCCCACGGAAAAGTCGTGCTGCACACGCTCAAGCCACTTTTCCGCCATTTCCGCCACCGTTACGTTATAATCGGGAATATCCGGCAGGCTGCTCGTAAACATGCGTTTAATATCTTCCTCGAACTTTTCTGCCACTCGCGCACATTCTCGCTCGGCTTGCTTTTCCGTCATGGGATATTCGGGACGCCACGACATAGTTTTCGTAACCGTCTTGTTTTGACTGCGGTCTTTTAC
>JAAWAB010000019.1 GCA_022791915.1 Clostridia bacterium | reverse complement strand
TAACTTCCGTGTTCGGTATGGGAACGGGTGGGTCCCTCACGATATCGTCACCGCAATGGTACTGCGTGTTTTCCCACACAGCATAGGTATTCTACCACATAGCCCAAAAGATGTCAACCGTTTTTTTGCTCTGTTTCAAAAAATTTGCGGAAATAATTTGCAATTGCCACAAGATTGATGTATAATAAAGAACAATGAAAACACGGCTTTGGAAAATTTTAACCGATAATTGTCTGCTACCGGCATTTTGGATTGTTTCGGTACTCATAGAATTAACCGCCGTAACCGTAACGGGCGGGGCATTTTTTATCCGCAAACCATGGATATGGCTGTCGTTACTGCTCGTATTCAGCGGCGTAATGTATGCAATCGGCAATCAGAACGGACGATTCTGGTTCTCATTCTGTTTGTTGCTGTTCAACTTCTTCGCCGATCTCGTTTTTATTGTCATATATGAAATGACAGACACCGTTTTCGACTTTTCCATGCTCAATCTGCGAAGCGACGCCATGGCAATCATCGAAAGCCTGCCCATCAACTTCTGGTTTGTGCTCGTAGCGGGGTCGCTTATCGGCGCTTACCTTGTATTCGGGCGCTACTATGTGCGTCACCAACCCAAAAAGCGCACCCCCCCCGAACCGGAAACACCAAACTGCGCGTTGCCGCCACCGCCGTTGCCATGGCACTCACCCTTGTTTTGCACGGCGTGTTCGTGTACTTTTCTTGGTATAAGTACGACCCCGCCGACGTTACGGCAAACAAACTCTATCGCAACGACACTTCGTCCTATGCCGACAAAGGTCCGCTCGGAAATTTTTTTGCCGAATTATATAAAGGTGCCTTTTTCAGTAAAGTCAAAGTAGACGACCCCGAAACGCTGGAAAACTTTCTCTATTCCGACAACGCAATCTATGACGGCACCGCACTGTTCGGCGCGGCAAAAGATTACAACGTAATCACCGTACTCGCAGAAAGTTTCGAATGGTTTTCTTTCATGAATGCATTTCCGAACGGTGAGGAATTTGTATTGGGGCATTCCGCCGATCAAGAAATCTTGCGCAAAGTATATCCCAACTTATACGCGCTCTACGATTCGAGCGTGACAATGACGGGATTCCGCTCACGCGAAAAAACCGACATCTCCGAAAATCTGTCTATTATGGGTGCCTACCCTACCGACAAAATCATCAACTACGACTATCCAAAAAATACGGTGGTCACTTCTCTCGCGCGCACACTTAAAGAACTCTACGGTGCCGATAACATAACCGCCAACTATTTTCACAACGGAACATCGTCGTTCTATAATCGCAACACCTATCTCACCAAAGGGCTGGGATTCGATTCGTTTACCGCCGCCGACGATATGAATAAAGCAGGCATGCCCGACCACATCGCAAAAGGCGAACGCAATCTCGATAGCGAAATGATAAACACCTGCTTTGATAAAATGTTCCCAACCGACAAGCGCTTTTACACCTATATAACCACTATTACCCAACACGGGCAATATGAACCGCGCGATAATCTGGCACCCCACTATGCAAAATTAGACGAATTCGGGCTTGCGCCTTTACCCGAACCCAACCATAAAAACTACGTATCTGCCCGCAATTTCCGCACCTACGCTGCCGCCGCAATCGAACTGGACGCGGCAATCAGCGCCATCAATCGGTATCTCGACGAACGCGGACTTACCGAAAACACCCTACTTGTGTTATTCGGCGACCACAACGCCTATTACTCTTCTCTGTCGAGCGACGTAAAGGGCATAACCGACGGAAAATACGACACAAGCCGTAATTATACCGATCTCTATCGCGTGCCGTTTATGATACGCATAGGCGACGGAAAACACGCACAGAAAATAGATAAATTCACTTGCACCGCCGATATTCTCCCCACAATCTACGACCTTTTGGGAATTAAAACATTCGGCAATTTTCTCTACGGTCACAGCGTATTCGACGAACACGAAAGCGTGCTCTATTCACGTGCCTACGATGTGTTTCTCACCGATAAAATGTATTTTACTTCCATCAATAAAATCCGTTATCAGTCGCCGAACGTCGACCAAACATATCGGGAACAAACCGAGCAGACGGCACACACCCTACTCGAAAAAGTAAGCCGCACCAATCAAATTTTCTATACCGACTATTTCAAAGGCGACAGAGCCGTCAACTTTTACAACCGATTGCGGGCGCTCAACGAATCATAATGAACCCCGCCGACACAAGAATACGAGCATGCCATTTGCGAAAAAGCGATTGCATTTAGCTGCCGAACATACAAATCGGAAAATACATTGAAAATAAAGTCAAATTTACTTGACGCTCCCCCGCATTGTTTGCTATAATAAAATTCGCACGTTAGGCGAACGCCTTTTCGTATCGCAAGAGCCTTGCGGAGAAGTACCCAAGTGGCTCAAGGGGCTCCCCTGCTAAGGGAGTAGACCGCTAATACCGGTGCGCGGGTTCAAATCCCGCCTTCTCCGCCAAAAAAGTCTTTTACAATCTTTCGGTTGATAAAGGCTTTTTTATTATAAGGTGTGAATTTTCACGGAAACGCCGCGTCACCGTATTTTAGCCGCTACGTTGCTTTCGGCGGCTTTTCGGTTTTGTTTGTCTGGTCGGGTTGCGTCGGACGCTTGACAGCGAGCGCAAGCGAGCCACTTGTTTATTCAAGCCCCCCATAATGCCAAAGCTGAAAATTACTTACAAAACTATTGATTTTCTTTTGGAAATGTGATATATTATATTTGCGACACAGCTAAATAACGACAATGGGAGTACTATGCCAATTAGTACCTCTCCCATATCCCGTTGTCGGAGTTGTGTCGCAACAATCGTGGAGTGTACAGTTGGGGTGCGTTCCACATTGGAGCGCACTTTTTTATTATTTGCAAAAGCAAAAATTGGTAATTAAATTTTCAAATTTATAGGAGATAACACCATGAAAACAAAATTTACCGTAAAACGCATTGTCCTATGCAGTATCACCTTTGCAATGGGGCTTATGGCTTTATTGACTTTGTTCCTGCCTTTATTTCAAGTACACGACAGTACTCTCGATAGTCTTATTTCAGTTTCGCATTTGGATGTCACCACTTTCGAATCTGGATTTACTCTGCTTGACATGAAAGGCAGTTCGGCTATTTACAAAGAATCTGCCGTTGCGGTAGGAATTTTTTCTTGGGCACAATTGGCGCTCGCGATAGTGACAATGCTAATTTCTGTTATTTGTCTAATCGTGCCTAATGAAAAAACAGTTCATTTTATATTGTCTGGACAAATGGCAATTTGTATAGTATTTATTACAGTTTATATGATTTTTGGAATTGCATATGTTAACAGCTACTATGAATACTTTTGCGTTTTTAAATACGGAACGTTTAAATTTGCTAACACGCAGGAACGTTTAGGAAATACTTACTTGGGAAATCCCTTATATGCCGTGCGAGCGCAAACTTTTGCTTATATAGGTTTCATTATCGGCATGCTATTGCTTATAGTGTTTCTTATTTGTTCCATTGTGTTAAAAGACGAAACAAAAAAAGCCATGGCTATGCATAAAAGTGATAATTTGGTTCCAACGAATGATATGGCAAACGCATTAAAACAATACAAAGAATTGCTCGACAATGGTATCATTACGCAAGAAGAATTTGAAAAAAAGAAACGTGAAATACTTAATTTATAAGTGGGAATAACCCCAAACGCATACAAATGAACAACAAGGATGACAAGGAGAAGCAATTTAATGGGAATCGAAAAATTAAAAGACGCTTTGGAAAAATTAGAAAACACATATCATAACCAAAACGGTTATAACGTAAAAGAGATTCTACGTGAACTGAATATCGCAATAACCGACACAACGCAAAAACAATGTCGTGCGAAATTGCGTTCGCTGATTGATAAAGAATTATCTCCCGAATTTGCGACGGCAGGCGACGAAGATATAGTATATTGCCCGAATGGCAAATGGAGCGGAACGTATAAATTATCAAAATACCGCGGAAAATAAAATTCGTTTTAGGTTACTACTGCTCCGCCAAAAAAGTCTTTTACAATCTTTCGGTTGATAAAGGCTTTTTTATTATAAAGTGTGAATTTTCACGAAAACGCCGCGTCACCGTATTTTAGCCGCCGCCATGCTTTTCGGCGGTTTCTTGATTTTCCCTTTTTATAAGATGTACGCGCTATTCTTCTCGGCACCGTGCCATTTTTATTTTTCGACCATGCTATATACTTGAAAAAATCTTTTTTCTGTGTTATACTCTATGTATGGATAATGAAGAGGTTGCGGCGTTAAAGTTGGGAATGGTGATAGCTACGTGCATATCGCTCGTATATGCTTTTATTATTGCAATGATAGCCTTGTCACTAAACCGAATTGTATTTTTTGCTCTTTTGGGAGTACCCGTTCTGTTCGCACTTACTTACTTTATGGCATACACGCTCAAAATGGGCATTGTTAAATTTCTTATGCCCTCCCGCGTACGCGATATGTATTCCCATGATAATTTTTATCGAAGCGAATTGGATAAAATCAAGGATAGCTATTTTTGGGCGATTGTGGCTTTTCTTCCCACGGCAATCTTCTACTTTCTGTTTTCGTGGATTTTTTATTTCACTAAAAGATAAACCGATATTTTTGTCAACTGCTGTATTCCCTTACAGCTTGTCCTGCTTGCAAACGCCCGAGAATACTGTCTTTACAGTTTTAGCCTTTCAATATTCGCATATTCACATACCGAATTTACCACAAGGAGAGCGCACCATGCCAACCGATTATCTGCAAGAATTACGCCCCTTTCTCAACGAACAAATGCAACTTTCGGCATTGCCCACAAAATATAAAAAGCAACTTGTGGCTTTTCACTATCTTGCAACACGCATTCCCGAAGAAACGCAATTTTCCGAAACAGAAATCAATAATCTTCTCAACAACCTGACAACGTTCGGCGACCCCGCCACGCTTCGCAGAGAATTAGTCGAAAAGCAACTGCTGTACAGAACAAAAGACTGCCGCGTTTATCAAAAAGCGGACAGTATTCCCCCTTTATCCGAATTTCTCGCAAAATACGTTTAATTTCCTATTGCCTGCCGCGATTTCGTCGGACAGCATTTGTCGAGTTTGTATTTGCCTTATCGCTTACCCGATTCGTTCATCAACTCGCAATATAATTCCTTAAAAGTTTTTAGATGTAACTTTTCATCCAACAAAATGCGACTGACCAACGCCGCAAGTATGGGATTTGTGATACAACACAACATCTGTTCGTAAGAATGAATCGCTTCCGTTTCGGCGGCAATATCCGCGGCAAGCATGGCGGCGGGTTGCGTGCAATAATCCACACAACAAGTCGAATAATAATTGCACCTGTCGGGCGGACGGCACACATAAATCGGATTTATGCCCATGCGCAACAAAGCCTCGCCCAAAAGGTCGAGATGTTTCATTTCCGCAATGGCAATCTCCTCCACTGTTGTTGCATAGCGGCTGTTACCCGCAACGCCGAAATGTATGCTCTGATATATGTATTGCAATACCGCCGTCATTTCACTTTTTGCGTCCGCATATGCAGGCATGATGACTCGCGCATTTTTACAATCGGCAGTCAACTCCTCCAAATCGGGGAAAGGCAAATCTTCGGTCATAGGTTTGGGCATACGATAACCTCCTGAAAATTCTTACTATTCCTTTGTATGCGCCCCAACAATAAAGTTTCCGATTGGACACAAAAAACATTTCTTAATATTTCAAATTTCTACTTCCATTAAACACTCCTTATCCCGAATTACAAATGTCGGGATTTTTTACCACTCATTGTTACTCATTGTATGTTGAAATATAAGTAACAAACAATTATAATGTAGTGAAAGGAAAAAGATTTATGATTCAAGAAATAGTAGGAAAAAGAATAAAACAACTACGCAATAAATTAAACATTTCACAAGAAGAATTAGCGTTCCGTTCTAATGTACATAGAACCTATATTGCCAGCCTTGAAGTTGGAAAGCGAAATATTTCGATTGCTCTTTTAGAAAGAATTGTAAACGCTCTTGAAATTTCTTTCAGCGAATTTTTTGAATATATATAAGTGGAATAATACATATGATAAAGTTTGATTATGAAAAAGTAATAGAGAATGTAGTAACAGATGTTACCAACTGTTATTACACAGAACAAGAAACCTTAAAACAAATCGGGTTAGTGCATAAAACCGAAGGTGCAATACGTTATGCAGCAGGCGAACTTGTTGAAAAAGTATTGCAATCTATTTTTAATTCCATCAATACTTTTTTAGATAATAAAATAATTTCCAAAGTCGGCGGTACCGATTATCTAACAAAGAAAATAGACTACAAAGGAAAAACATATGTAAACAATAAAATACAAGTAGACCGTCACGTATGGTATAAAAATAACCGCATTGCATTCATAGAAAACAAAACATATTTGGATACTTGCTACTACGACAGAGCATTAGCCGACTTCAAAAAAATTGCGCAAGCGCTGGTACAAGAAAAGATAGATCCAAAAGCCTGTGAGTTTATTGTCTTTGCAGGGCAAAAAGCAGGCAAGCAAAATACTTTTCTGACATATGAAGCCGAATTCTGGTACGAAACAAAAAACTTGCTTCATTCCGATTCGGGCATTGAACCCAAAATCTTTTTCTTTCTGAAAGGTATCAGAAATTCATCAAAACCTTTATATAAAATTAGGCACGAACTAAATACCGATGCTATCAAAGAATTTGTTACGCTAATTCTTTCCATTTTAGAAAAACAACTCTAATTGCTTGAAATTTTTTTGTAATTAGCGTATAATATAAGTAACAACAGTTTTGGAACTTTTTATGCCATACATACAGAAACAACTGAATTCATTAAACTTATCCGCTACCCATAATGCGCAAAATTCTCTTTTATCAATAATCGACAAAGAGAATATCTTTGAATATGACAATATAAAATTAGTTAATTGCGATATGTTCTCTCTCGAAGGTTTTTCATCCATTGAATCATCCAGTATACATGCCATAATAACAGATTTTCCTTATGGTACATTGAATAAAAGAAATTTATGGGATAAAAAAATAGATTATGAAAAATTTTGGGAAAACGCTAAAAGAATCAACAAAGAAATTTCTCCCGTCATTTCAACAGCGCAAATGCCTTTCACCGCATATTTAATCAGCACAAATTATAAAGATTTCAAATATTCTTTGGTTTGGGAAAAATCAAAAGCAACTGGATACTTAAATGCAAAAAAGCAGCCGCTACGCGCACACGAAGATATTGTAGTCTTTTACGAAAAACAATGCACCTATAATCCGCAAATGATGGAAGGTAAACCTTATAATAAGGGCTGTGCTGTCAGAGATACAATGGCTTATGGAAAGCAGGAAAAGGCAGTTTTAGTAAAAAATGAAACAGGCTTACGATATCCCCGTTCTGTTCAATACTTTGTAACAGCTGAAAGCGAAGGAAAATTGCATCCCACACAAAAACCTGTTTCCCTGTTTGAATGGCTCATCAAAACATATACTAACGAAAATGAAATTGTTTTAGATCCTTGCATGGGGTCTGCAACAACTGCAATTGCATGCTTAAAAACAGGAAGAAAATTTATTGGTTTTGAATTAAATTCGGAATATTTTCAAATAGCAAAAAAAAGAGTAAAAGATTATTTAATGCAAAAATTATTATCCAAACAGTCTAATGACATAATTATATGAACGTATATCAATCCTATCCCGTGTTTGAAAATTTTTTGTTTTGCTTGCGTCTGCTCGAAAACGACGATACCGACGACCTTCTCAAAGTATATTCCGACGAACGCGCCGTTCCATTTTTTCAAAGAATCGCGGCGTTGCAAAAACTCGGATTTTCGGAAACGAACGAAAAGTCACTCGGCTCCGACGGCACGCCATACGAAAACTATTTTGTTTTAACCGCGCAATAAACGCTTGCATTTATTGTACGCATATGCTATACTGAACCAAAAGAGGACATAGGTGCGAAATGAAGCAACTTTCTTAACAAACCGAATATTCGGCGCAGACTGCGGAATGCGATTATCCGCAGTCCTGCCCTTTGTTGTAAGAAAGTCTGTCAACCGAAATCGTTATTTTCATCGGGGTTGCGAGAACTCTTTCTCGCAACTCTTTTTTATTTTCTCGGAGGAAAACGCCATGTCTTTGATAAATGTACAGAATCTCACGTTCGCCTACGACGGCAGCGATAAAAACGTATTTGAAAACGTCAGCTTTCAACTTGACACAAACTGGAAACTGGGACTCACCGGCAGAAACGGCAGGGGTAAAACCACCTTTCTCCGCCTGCTCGCGGGCGAATACAGCTACCGTGGAACCATCGCGTCAAGCGTCGCTTTTACCTACTTCCCTTTTCCTGTTCGCAATGCCGACCAACCCGTTTGCGACGTACTGTCGGATATCTGCCCGCAAGCACAGGAATGGGAAATAATCCGCGAATTCTCCCGCTTGCAACTGACTGCCGACGCCCTGTATCGTCCGTTCAACACACTCTCGGGCGGAGAACAGACCAAAGCGCTCTTGGCGGGGCTGTTTTTGAACGACGGCAATTTTCTGTTAATCGACGAACCGACCGACCATCTCGATTTAACTGCCCGCAAAACGGTGGCACAGTATCTCAAAAGCAAGAAAAGTTATATCCTCGTTTCGCACGACCGCACGTTTTTAGACGGTTGCGTAGACCATATTCTGTCGATAAACCGTGCAAACATAGAAGTACAAAGCGGGAATTTTTCTTCTTGGTTACAAAACTTCGAGCGTCGGCAAGCCTTTGAAAGCGCGCAAAACGACAAATTAGAAAAGGAAATCGCCAAACTGCGCGAAACCGCCAAACGCACCGCCGCTTGGGCGGATAAAACCGAACAGTCCAAATTCGGCAAAGCCGACTCGGGTCTTAAACAAGACAGAGGGTACGTCGGACACAAGGCGGCAAAAATGATGCAACGGGCAAAAGTCACCCAAGCACGACAAACGCGCGCCGCCGAACAAAAATCCGCCCTGCTTAAAAACGTAGAAACAACCGACGCGCTCAAACTGCAACCGCTCGCCTACCGCGCGGAACGATTACTTTCCTTTTCGCAAACGGTTATTTACTACGACAACCGACCCGTTTGCAAACCCGTCACTTTTGAGCTTACGCGCGGGTCACGAATCGCGTTAGACGGAACCAACGGTTGCGGCAAAAGCAGCATTCTCAAACTCGTTGCGAGGCAGAATATTTCACACGCAGGCACGTTTACGCTCTCGTCGGGCGTCATCGTTTCGTATGTTCCCCAAACGCAAGAAAACGTACGCGGCACCGTTTCCGCATTTGCGGCGGAACACGGCGTAAACGAAACCCTGTTGCGCGCCATACTGCACAAAACGGGATTAAACGAAAGCGACTGCGAGCAAGACCTTTCCGCTTTTTCGCGCGGACAAAAGAAAAAGCTGTTTTTGGCAAAAAGTCTGTGCGAACAGGCACATCTCTATCTGTGGGACGAACCGCTCGACTTTCTCGACGTATTCGCCCGCATGCAAATCGAAAAACTGCTTCTCCAATTTTGCCCCACCATGCTGTTCGTAGAGCACGACGAAGCGTTCCGCAATGCGGTGGCAACCCAAACGGTAGTCATGCAACGCGCCGATTCCGATTGATATTTCACCAAAACGGTGCTATACTGAAAGTAGTCGGATACAAGGAGTAAATTCGCCATGATTGGGATTCTCTATTTCAGCGCCACGGGCAACAGCCTGTATATCGCGCAACAAATCGGCAAAGCAATGGGCGGCGAAATCCGCTATATCCCCGCCTACGAAGGGGACGGAAACGAATACGAAAAACTCATCCTCGTTTTTCCCGTCTATTCGTTCGGCATGCCCGTACACGTGGCGCAACTATTGCCCCGCTTAACAAAAGAAAAAGAAATCGTTGCCGTTCTCAACTACGGCGGCATGGCGGGCGGCGCCGACCGACTGTTTTATAATTATGCCCAAAATAACGGCTTGCGCGTTGCGGGTGTTTACAAACTGAAAATGCCCGAAAACTTTACGCTCACATTCACCGTTCCCAAATTCTATCTTAACCGCGCACTCAAAAAGGCAGACTCCCGCATAAACGCCGTTATCGCAAAAATACAATCCAATCAATCATATTTGCCTAACACTCGTAAAACCAAAGAAAAAACGTATCTTAAAAACAGAGCCGACTGGCATATCATCGGCGAACGGTTTTCGGTTACGAACGCCTGCGTGCAATGCGGTAAGTGCGTCGCGCTCTGCCCGAGTAAAAATATATTGCTCACAGACGGAACAATCCGTTTCTCCGATAAGTGCGTGGCATGTCTGGGCTGTTACCACCGCTGTCCGCAAAAAGCAATCATTTATCGGAACAAACGCAAAAAAGACCGCTACGTTAATCCCAACATAAACGAAAGCGACATCGGAAAAGATTTGTAATCATATAATAATTTTCGTACACCCGCACATGAAAATTCGGAATATACTCTATTTCTCGCGATTACGCGCGACGGCAATGCGCGCCACGGCGGCGTCTTTTGCCGTTTGCGCGACGTTTCCCGTTTCTTCGGCTTTGTACCCGCAATCATCGCTTTGCGGTGCGGAAGACACGGCGGCGGCGCGGTTGCGCGCCTTTTTCTCTCCGTCCCAAGTGAATTCGGTCATGTTTTTCCAAAATCGCTTGGGCATATGATTCATGCGGCACCGCTCGTTGTGCCGCTCTTTTATTTCTATCGTATCGTAAAACATTTTGAACAAATCACGGTACTTCTGCTCGGTTTCATCGGGCGCGGGTTGCGAATATTCTTCCAGCGGCACAAACGCCGAATTTCCGTCCGCATACACAAGCGCCACACCGCGCGCACTGTCGTAAATCAAAAACCGTTCGCGCGGAAATCGGTCGATAAAATGCCCCGCAATCAGCGGCAATATGTTCGCCTTGGGAGAGATTACCGACGTAAGCACGCCGCCCCCGTCCGAAAAACGTAAAAACTGCAATATGCGGTGCCGCTCGTTCATCGTGAATTTCGCCGCGCCCGCAACGGCGGAAACGCACTCTTCAAACAATCGGCGGTATAATTCCTTCCCCACCGAAAATCCCAATTTCCAGTATGCCAATACCTGTTTTTCGATTCCTTCCCTCTCGCTCAAATAGGCACGCTCGCCCGCTTTGAGCGCCTCGTTTCCCATCGTCCGCAGTATCCCCTTCCGCACGCGCGCCGCCCGTTCGTCTTGTGATACGATTATTCTATGCGGCAAAAATCCGTCGTACCGCACAACCACTTCGGCAGGCATTTCACGGTACTCGAATACGGCAAACAAACAACACAGCAGTCCGTCGAAACTGCCGTCATACACATATACGGGCGATACAAATTGTTCTTTCTCTACCATCGTGCTCTCTCCGCATGGCAAACCACGTTCTCCGTCAGAACTGCCCGAGTAACGCTTTTATACTCTCTTCTTCGCCCGCCTGCGGCTCGGCGTCGAAAAACGATATCTGTTTCGCCGTAAGACGCGAATAGCTCACGTCCGATAACAATCCGCGCAAAATCGCGCTTTCGGTCAATTTGATATCGTTGTTTCTTTCTCCGCATTCAATAAAGTACTTTGCGCGTTTGAGCACTACGCCCATCTTTTTAAGCGCGGCAAAATCAAGCGACCGCGCCCGACGCGCCGCCACAATCCGCTTTGCACTCGTCACGCCTATTCCGGGCACACGCAACAACGTTTCGTATGCGGCAGTGTTCACGTTCACGGGAAAAAATTCCAAATGCCCGAGCGCCCACCCGCATTTGGGGTCTACGTATAAATTGAAGTTTTCCCCTTCGTCTAATAATTCTCCCGCCTTAAAACCGTAATAGCGTAACAGCCAGTCGGCTTGATACAGCCTGTGCTCGCGCAACAGCGGCGGCTTGGTGTCTACGCTCGGCAACAGTCCCGATGTTACCGTAGGCACATATGCCGAAAAAAACACGCGTTTCAATCGATATTTATCGTATAACGACTCAGTCAGATTCATAATCTGACGGTCGCTCTCGCCGCTCGCCCCCACAATCATCTGCGTGCTTTGCCCCGCGGGTGCAAACTTGGGCGCATGGCGAAACTTTGCCACGGCATGCGACGATTCACGGATTCCGTCGCGAATAAATCCCATGGGCGACAGTATGGCGGAACGCGTCTTTTTCGGCGCCAAAAGATTCAGACTCTTTTCACTCGGCAACTCGATGTTCACGCTCATGCGGTCGGCATACAGCCCGAGCAAATAGAGCGCGTCGGTGTCGGCGCCCGGAATCGCTTTGGCATGAATGTATCCGTAAAAGCGATACTCTTCCCGCAAAATGCGCAACGCCTCGGTCATCAGTTCGGTGGTGCGCGTGGGGTCGCTTATCACTGCGCTCGAAAGAAACAATCCTTCAATATAGTTGCGTCTGTAAAAATTGATGGTAAGGTCGGCAATCTCCCGCGGCGTAAACGTAGCGCGCGGCACGTCGTTACTTTTGCGATTCACGCAATAAACGCAATCATATGCGCACACGTTGCTCATCAGAATTTTGAGTAACGACACGCACCGCCCGTCCGCCGAAAAGGTATGACAAATCCCGCAAGACGCCGCCGACCCGATTCCGTTGCCGTCGCTCGCCCTGTCTACGCCGCTCGACGTGCATGCCACGTCGTACTTTGCCGCGTCCGTCAGAATTTTCAGTTTGTCGAATATGTCCATACCGTTTTCAGTATACCACAAAAAAGCCGAAATGTAAACAATTCCGAGCAAATCGACTGTTCCCAATCGGGAACACCCCTTTTCCCCAAACGGAAAATAGTACGATACTACCATACTGTCAAGTAAGAGCGTACTATCGGAGCGTACAATACAAATATGAAAGATATATTCACCGAGCGGTTCAACGAAGCGCTCAAAATGACCAAAAACTCACAGGTGCAAATTGCCGAAAGCGCAAATGTTTCCAAACAGTGTATCAGCGACTATAAAAGCGGCAAAGCATTCCCGAGCATTCAGACGCTCCGCCTTCTGTGCAAGAGTTTAGACGTTTCCGCCGATTTCCTTTTGGGGCTGGACGACATCTGACAAATCTATGCATGCGGCTGTTCGCCCAAACTGGCGCGCAATGCGTCCAATAATCCCAGTACGTGCGTCGGCTTGCCTTCGCTCGGCACGGTAACTTTATTGCCCGCAATCTTCTCGTCAATCGCCTTTTGCAAGGTTTCGCGGTATTCGTCGGTGTATTCGTCCGGCTTAAACGGCTTTGTCATGGTGTCAATCAACGTACAGGCAAGATTGAGTTCTTCTTTGTTTCCCGCGCAGATTTCCACGGCGGGCGGCGGCAACAATTCCGACGGATAGTAAAGCGTACTCAAAATCGCCCTGTCCCCGTCGGCGCGCACCGCCACAAGCACTTCTTTGTTAGACGGCACCGCTTTGGCAATCCCCACTTTTTTCTGCTTGTTAAGCGCCGACACAAACAGCGAATACGCTTTCTCCCCACCCATAGGCGACAAATAGTAACTTTTTTCGTAGTATACGGGGTCGATTTCCGACGCCGACACAAACTGCGTTATGGTGATTTGCCTGTCCTTTTCGGACTTGATTTGTTCCAATTCGTCATCGGTAAAGGTGACGAATTTTCCTTTTTCGTATTCGTATCCGCGCACAATGTCCTTGTGCTCGATTTCTTCGCCGTTATCGTTCACTTTTTTATATCGAATCCGACTGCCGTTTTTATCGAGCATATGAAAGCCGATTTCCGCCCGACGCGCCGCAGGCGACAGCCGCACGGGAATATACACCAATCCGAATGCAATGGAAGTTTTGGTAAGCATACGCATAGTGTGCGCCGTAAAGCACACAAACATGCGCTCTATATCGTATCGAAAATCACTTGCCCCATTTTGCCCGCAGGCGCGGCAATGCCTTGCTCGTGCAAAATCGATTGCAGCCGCCGCGCAACCCCGTCGTTACCGTCAAACACGTGCTCGGCGCCGCCCGCAAGTTGCTCGAACATATAACGAATAAACACATAGTGTGTACACCCCAACACCACCGCATCGGCGTCCGCTCCGTCCATACTCCGTTCCGCATCGTCGCGTAACGTATCCAATTTATCCAAATTGCTTTCAATCCGCGCCGCCAGTTTGGGAAGCGGGCGCACTTCTACCCGCGCACTTCCCGCGTCGCGCAATAGCGCGCGAAACTTTTGTTGCCGCGCGGTGGCAGGCGTGCAAAGCACTAAAATTTTTCCGTCGGGATATGCTTTTAAGGCAGGACGCAATGCGGGTTCCACGCCCACAAACGGTACCGGAAAACCGCTGCGTAATTGGGAGATTGCCACTTCGGTTGCCGTGTTGCATGCCGCAACAATCGCTTTGCAGTCGTATTCGAGCAATTTTTTCACGCACGATTCCGCCCGCTCGCCGATTTGCCGTTCGGACAAATTTCCCCAACCGCCCGTGCGGAAGTCGGAAACATACACAAAATTCTCGTCGGGCAACAGCCTACGACAAGTATCGAGCACGGTCAGCCCGCCCGACCCGCTATCGAAAATACCTATGGGATTCCCTTTCATACCCTTTATGTATATGCGCCGCCGCATAAAAAATGCCATTTTCCGACATTTTTTTGCAAGCGCATTTTTTACCGATTACGCCTATTTCATTCTTTCTATAAAAACGCCTGCGTGATTGCGGCGGATAAAATGTCGGCGCAATCCGCCACATATAAATCGATATCTTTGAGCGTAACCACCATGCGCCCCACTTCGTCCATGCTCTCTTGGGGGCACTCTTTTCCCGTTGCGTCCTCTATAATGGTAGACGCATACACCACAAGCGGCACGCCCACCGAAAGCACGGGCACCCCCAACGACGCATGGCACAGCCGCGCGCGGTGATTGCTCACGCCGCTACCGGGCGTGATTCCCGTGTCCGTCACCTGAAAAGCGGACGCAATCCGCGAAACGGCGGCAGACGCCAAGCTGTCTACCGCAAGCACCGCGTCGGGCGACGTGCGCTCCACCACGCCCGCAATCACGTCAAAACTCTCGATTCCCGTCACGCCGAGCACGTTGGGCGTAAGTACGCTCACGGCGGCGTGCGTGTCCTTTTCGTCCGTTCGGCGCGTTGCCATAATGCGCGCGCACGTTTTCGCTCCCAGCGAATCGGCTGTCATGTTGGGATTGCCCAGCCCCGCCACCAGCACCGACTTTACCGCGCTCGGCAACAGTCTGCGAATCGCCCCTTCGATATGCGCGGCAATATCACGAAAGCGTGTGCGCTCGCGCTCGGGCACGGCGCGGCTCTCTACCGTGCAGTATCTTCCCTTCGGACGACGCAATTTGCGGGCAAGCTCGTCGTCTACCGTAACGGTAAAGCTGCGAATATATTCCGTTTGTGTTTCGTCGTGCGGCAGAAAATCGCACGCCATATCCGTTCTTTTCATAAACTAATATCAGTTTGAGCAAAAAATGTTGCTTTTATCACTTGCAATTCGTAAATATTTGTGATAAAATAGGTAATGTACTTTGTACGGAATCATAAAATACATTTTTTTATATAGAAGGAGAAAGACCCGTGCCCAACATTAAATCCGCGAAAAAACGCGTGTTGATTGCAGAAAAGAAGAACGAACAGAACCGCGCTTACAAAACGCGCATGAATCACGCAATTAAAAAGTTCAACAACGCCATCGACACCAACGATATTGAAGGCGCCGAAAAAATGTTGCCCGAAGTGATGTCGGTTATCGACCAAACCGCGTCCAAAGGCGTTATCCACAAAAATCAGGCGGCGAATAAAAAGTCGGCAATCGCAAAGCGCCTTTCCGACGTAAAGAGCGGCAAAGTCGTTATTGTAATTAAAAAAGACAACAAGACCATCGCGGCGGAAAAAGCAAAAGCCGCGCAGGAAATCCGCGCACAGCAAAAAGCCGAATATCAAGCAAAAGCGGCGGAACGCAAAGCGGCGCGCATCGAAGCGGAAAAAGCCAAACTCGAAGCCGAAGCCAAAGCCAAAAAAGGCGGCAAGAAAAAGGAAAAAGATGCGGAAGAAGTAAAAGAAAAGAAACCCGCCAAAAAAACAGCCAAAGCCGAACCCGCCGAACAAACGGAAGAAAAGCCCAAGGCGAAGAAAACCACCAAAAAAGCCGCAACGGAAACTCCCGCAGAAGAAAGCAAAGAAGAACCCAAAGCGGAATAATCCCCTATCGTAAACAAAACACAGTTGCAAATGCAACTGTGTTTTTATTTTGCCGTTTGTTCCCAACTTATACGCAATAAGAATTACTTACCTGCCCTTTCCGTTCACACAACAGTCGGTCAGCCACCCAAAGATTCCAGTTCGGCATTCAGTTTGCGCAGATTGTCGCGCTCTAACTCGATGAGCGAAGAAAACACCTTGAAATATTCGGCGTCCTTTTCATTCGGCTCGGTGTGGTTCAAAAATGCTTCCAATAGCGCAGACTGCGAGCGTATGCGCTTTTTCTCCAACGATTCGATTTCCTGTTCGCTTTCGGCAATCGCCTTTTTCAGGTCGCTCTTTCTCGACATATGCTTTTATTCCTCCTTCCCTTTCGGTTTTGCGCGTTTTGTATCAGCCCTGTAAAGTACGGATACAACTCACCGTATGTTCGTAGTCGTCTTTCACACAGGCAAGCAGCGGCTCGATGTCGGCGCCGTATTCCGTTCTGCCCCGAAGCGCTTCCGTCAGCTGTGCCGCCGATGAATACAGCTTGTTAAGCGAAAGATTCATACACACGCCTTTCAGCGTATGCGCGGCGCGAAACGCCTCTTCCATGTTGCGCGCATTCAACGAATCGATTAACAGCGCATAGCTCTTGTCATCAGCTACTTTGATTAAAAACTTGGTAATTCTCTCGTCGGTGCGCAATCGGCTCATAACGTCGGCATAGTCGGCGCCCATTGCGGCATAACATTCCTGAACCGTCATTTTATTTCATCTCCTTTTTACCGAAAAATCTTTATTCCTCCCCACGCAACACAGTCGTCATCGTAGGGTTGTAGAAACAATAAGAATTTTTGGACTCGCGCTTAACGGTATACATCGCGGTGTCCGCCATGGTGAACAGTGTGTCGTAATCTTCCTTGCAGTCTTTCGTGCATGCAATTCCCATACTCACGCTCACGTCGAAATCTTTGTGCCGCTTGGTGAGCCGCTCGAAAATACGCTTGATTTGCGGTTCTACCGAATCTTTGTATTCCATAAACAGAATAAACTCGTCGCCGCCCATACGCGCTGCAATATCGGTACTTCGTATATTTTCGCGGATTCGGTTCGCCACTGTTTCCAGAATCTCGTCGCCGAACAAATGCCCGTATACGTCGTTGGCGCTCTTAAAGTTATCCAAATCGAAAACCGCCAATGCGTAGTGCTTGCCTTTTCCTTCGGCAAGCGCCGCCGAAATACGCTTTTTGGCGGCATTGTGATTAAACAGCCCCGTGCGCGAATCGTGTTCGGCTTTGCGCTCCAACGACTGCATAGAAACCGTTTCGTCGTTGATATCCACAATTTTACCTATGGCGCCGTCGAACTCGGGCGCTTCGCTATCGCCCCACATTACCTTGGCAATCACCTTGCACCACCGCTTTTCTCCGCCGATTGTGAGCAGATATTTGCGGTTGAATACGGGATTCTCGGGCGTCGTGCGCTTAACTCCCTCGGTAAAATCGGCAAAGTCCTTTTCGGGGAATATGTTCAGCCACTGCGCATTGGTTGCGGGGTCTACGATTTTCACAGGCATTCCGAGTGTTTCCGAGCCCCATTCCGAAAGCGAAATCATCTGCGGCACGTCGCTGTATTCAAACATAATCTCGCCCGAAATATCCGCTAAAAACTTGAATTTCATGCGTTCGCGTTCGAGCAGTCGTATCGAACGATTGGAAACGTCCTGTCCGCCGCTTTTGAGCGTGCGTTCTACCGTATCGCGGATACCGCTTTCGGTAACATGCCCGAACGATATCACGTTCAGTTCCTCTTTGAGCTTGCCCGAAATATCGCGCAGACAGTCGAGCAGTAACGGATTGAATACGCCGCACTCCCCGTTTAATATCATATGCATTGCCTGTTCGGGCGTGTATGCGGGCTTATACACCCGCTCGCTCGTAAGCGCGTCGTACACGTCCGCCATAGCCACCACCTGCGCGGCAATGGGAATTTCGTCGCCCTTTAATCCGTCGGGATACCCCTTGCCGTCGTACCGCTCGTGATGCCAGCGGCAAATCTGATAACCGAGTTGAATGAGCGATTCGTTGCCACGGAACGGTATGGCGGAAAGCATGTTCGCGCCTTCAATCGTATGCCCTTTCATAATCTCGAATTCTTCGGGCGTAAAGCGTCCCGGCTTATTGAGCACTTCGGACGGTATGGAAATCTTTCCTATGTCATGTAGCGCCGACGCGTTTCCTATCAGCCGCCGCTCCTGCGCCGAAAGCGGATATTTGTCCGTCTTTTTCACCAACTGTTCGAGTAGCATATCGGTAATGGCATGCACGTGCAACACGTGCAGACCGCTCTCGCCGTTCCGAAACTCCACAATGTGCGACAGAATTTCAATCATCAAGCTATTATCTTTCTCTTTCTCGTAAATCTGTTCCGATAACATCTCGGACATTTCTTTCTGCTTGACGGTGAGCATGAAGTTGCTGGTCACACGGTGCATTACGGTGCGCTCGTCAAACGGACGGCTTATGTAATCGATTGCGCCGAGGTCGTATGCCCTGTCTATGTAAGCGCCCCCCGTTTCGGCGGAAATCATAATCACGGGAATGGTTTTTATCCACCCCTTCTGATTCATCATGGCAAGCACTTCGAATCCGTCCATTATGGGCATTACGATGTCTAAAAGCATTAAGCAGATTTCCAATTCCTGCTCATGCAGAATCGTCATTGCCTCCATGCCGTTTTCCGCCTCTACAATCTCGAAGCTGTCGGAAAGCATGTCGGATAACAGCGAACGGTTGAGTTCCGAATCGTCTACTATCAGAATTTTCTTTTTGGCGTTATTCATTGTTTCCCTTTCGCAAGTCTTCGATAATGTCTTTCAGCTTTTCCACGTCTATCGGCTTTGCCAGGTGCGCGTTCATACCCGAGTCGATTGCCATACGCACGTCGTCGTCGAACGCGTTCGCCGTCATGGCGATAATGGGTATGCTCTTCGCCCGCGGATGCTTGCAGGCACGAATGGCGCGCGTTGCCTCGTAACCGTTCATTATAGGCATTTGCACGTCCATGAAAATAACGTCGTAACGGTCGGGAGCCGACTGCTCGAATTTATCAAGCGCCTCTTTGCCGTCGCAGGCAATGTCGCACTCCACTTCTTCGATTTCCATCAGTTCCACCAAGATTTCGGCGTTGATTTCGTTATCTTCGGCGGCAAGCACTTTAAGCCCCTTAATCGAAACGCCTTTAAGCGATTCGGGCGCGTTCTCTTTCTTGCCGGTGTCGCGTATCTTGGTAATCGCGTTGCGGAAGTTGGAAACAAAGAACGGCTTGGGCAAGAAATAATCGATTCCCGCTTCTTTTGCCTCGTCTTCGATATCTTCAAAGCTGTACGAAGTGAGCACCATAATGGGCACGTCGCGTCCCACCTTGGCACGAATCCGTTTCGCCGTTTCCACGCCGTCCATTTCGGGCATCTTCCAGTCGAGCAACACAATGTGGAAGTCGTTGCCCGTATCGCACGCCTCGGTAACCATTTCCACCGCCTGCTTTCCGCCGAGCGCATACTGCACTTCCACGCCCGTATCGCGCATCAGTTCCTGAATATCCAAGCAGATATCTTCTTCGTCGTCTACCACAAGCACGTTTGTAATGTTGTGATGAATCCAGAAATCTTCGTCGTTTTGTACCTTGTCGGCAACCGCCAACTCGAATTCCACCGTAAACGTACTGCCCTTGCCCAGTTCGCTCTGCACGCGGATTGTGCCCCCCATAAGGCCGACAATGTTTTTGGTGATAGCCATACCCAGTCCCGTACCTTGAATCTCACGGGTTGCCGCCGTCACTTCGCGGGCAAACGGGTCGAACACGGTACCCACAAATTCCTCGCTCATGCCGATACCCGTATCTTTTACGGTAATACGCAAATGCGCATGGTGGTGCACTTTTTTATCCAGCGATTCCACCATAAGGTCCACTCTGCCCCCTTCGGGCGTATACTTGATTGCATTGGAAAGCAGATTTAACAGCACCTGATTGAGCCGCAACTTATCGCCGCGCACGATTTCGGGCATGTGTCCGCGCGTGTGCACTTCAAACGTCTGCCGCTTTGCTTTGGTCTGCGACACCGTCATTGCGTATACTTCTTCGAGGAATTCGGAAAGATTGAAGTCCTCGAAATTAAGCGTTGTTTTGCCGCTCTCTATCTTGCTCATATCCAAAATATCGTTGATAAGACTCAACAGATGTTGCCCCGAGAACGCAATCTTGCGGATATATTCGCGCACCTTGTCGGGCTTTTCGGCATCTTTGGCAAGCAATGTGGAATACCCGATAATGGCATTCATGGGCGTGCGGATATCGTGCGACATGTTGGCAAGGAAATTACTTTTCGCCGCGTTTGCCGATTTCGCCACGCCGAGCGCCTCCTTCAAGTCGTCGTTCATCTTGCGTTCTTTGGTGCGGTCGGAAAGCATCATAATAAACTTATCGTTATCCTGATACGCCGCACGGTACAGCATAAGGCGGAACCAGAAACTTTCTCCGCTTTCCATGTGCCGCAACTGCAAATCGGACGTCCAGGTTTCACCGGCGGCAAGTTTTCTCAACCCGTCGTACGTGAATGCCCCATGCGAATCCACCGCGGCATCCAACAATCGATGTACGTCTTTTTTCACCGTTTCGGGGTCTACGCCCAGCACGCGTTTGGTGTTGGCGCTCACATACTCCGCCACAAACGTATCGGGCGAGAATAACGTGAAAATATCGTTGGTGTTCGCCGTTAACAGGTCGAACAGACTTTCACGCGATTTGATTTCCAACTCTTTTTCTTTAACGCGTCGTTTTTGTATTGTCAACAACAACCAGGCAAGCGCTGCCGCAATCACTACGAAAAGCGCCGCCATTACAATCACCGTAATCGTGCGGAATCGGCTCATGCTGCCGTTTACCACGTCGGCAGGCGCCACGCCCACCAACATCCAGTCGCCGAATCCGATGGGAATATACGTTACGTATTTTTCTTTGCCGTCGTCGTGGTCGGTCATAATCACCGTGCCTGCGCGCTGTTCTTCTCCGCCTACTTCGTACGGTTCCCAATCATAAATGATTTCGTCGATTCTTTTGTCGCTGATGTCGCAGTTATGGCGCAGATAATCGAGATAGTTGTCTTTTGCCACGCCGCCCGACTGTAACAGCACAATACCGTCGGCAAGCGTCATGTATAATTCGGCACTGTTCCCGAACACGTCGGCATCCAACATTTCCACCATTTTATCGGTGTCGAAACAAAGCGCAATGGAGGCATACGAAAACCCTTTATACACCAGTCGGCTGTCGTCTTTCGCGCTCTCTTCTTCCGCACTTACGGCAAACAACATCACAACTTTTTCGTTGCCGTCTTTGTCGGTAATCATTCCCACGCCGCCGCCGTCGTTCTTGTTGTCCATCAATTTACCCAACTTACGGCGAAGTTTGATTGTTTTGGACTCGGCGTCCCCTTCGTCCGAAAACGGAGAGATAAAGGGCGAAACATACCGATACTCGTATTTATATAAATCGGGTTTTAATTCGTCCTTCGCTTCCTGCTCGGGGTCGGAAGGCGCTATAAAATAGAAGTCGGAAAATCCCCACTCGGTTTGCTGTTCTTGTATAAACGTCATAAATTCGCGTTTGCGGGAATCAATCCGCACGTCGTCGGCAGTTTCATTGTTGATAATCTCCATAGAATTGCCTATGTAGTTCTTCCAACTTTTTAACAGACTGCGGTCGTTTTCCACCTGACGGTATACGCGCGTGTTGAGCTGGTCGTATATCTCGCGCAAATGGTTGGCGCTTTCCCTGAAAATCTGGTCGGACGTAAACACCGTATACAGCACACTGGTTACGACAACAGCCACTGCACACGCCGCTATAATCACAATCTCTCGCCACTTTTTCTTCCACATACAGAAAAGACCTCTTTTTCTCGGGTTATCCGTGTCCTGCGGCTTTCGCTTGTCCGTAAGGCAACCGTACACCGCCTACACTTCTCCGTTTTGTACTATTGTACCATATACTTTGAAATTTGGCAAGACTTATTTTCGGGATTTTCACACAAACTCCCTCGCAAAAATGCAATTTTCGTCCTACTCGACTTTTTTATCCAACCGCTTGACGAATCGCGTTGCAAAGAATATAATTGATAGTGAAACAAATATATACCGTAATACCCACCGCCAAACGTCAGCGAGGTGACGAATGAAAAACTACTATCGTATTTTGAATGTGCGTACAAACGCAACCGAAGCGGAAATCAAAAACAGCTACCGCACGCTTGCCAAACGGTATCACCCCGACGTGAACCCCAACAACATCGAAGCGGCGCAACGGTTTTCCGACATCAACGAAGCGCACACCGTTCTCACCGACCCGCAGGCGCGCAAGCAATACGACGCACAACTTTGGGAAGCGATGAATCCGCAACGAAGGCAAACAACCGCACAGCAGTCCTCCTATCGAGCACAGCAAACACAGACGCAAGCAGCGCAGGCACAGGCACAAGCTCAAATGCAGGCGCAGATTCGTGCACAAATAGCAAACGAAGTGGCGGCGCAATTAAACGGCGTGCGCGACCGCGCGTATAAAGAAGGATATGCCCGCGGTATGCAAGACGGCAAAACGCAGGCGTCGCAATCGTACGCCGCCCAAACCGAACAGGCGCAACGCGCGGTAAACGAATTCCGTCGTAACCGCGGCGAACTCGAACAGGAACTTTTCGACCGCGACCGCGAACTCGCACAGGCAAACGACCGCGTGCGCACACTCGAAACGCAACTGAAATGGCTAAAAAGCGCCACGGGCGATACCGTGCGCCCCACGGAAATGATGCGCGGACAAATAGACGCCGCCAAACTGCGCGTTGCCGAACTCAAAAAGCAACTTTCGGCGGTAGAGCAATCGGACATTAAAACCAACCCGTCGCAGGCGCAGGCAACGCCCCGCCGTATCAAAGAACTATCCGACGCGCTCAATAAAGAATTTGCGGCGCTCAACACCCGTATCGACGAACTTTCCGACCGCGTGTCCAACGTCTGCGAACAGTACAATCAATACAAGGCAAGCATGCAAGACGACGGCATGCTGTCCGCCATGGAACGCAGAGCAACCGCCTGGGCAAACAAGCAAGCGGAAGACGCGCAATTTTCCAAGCCTACCCACTACGGTACGCTCGGGTTGCTTGTGTGGGCAACGCCCGCGCAAATCGACGAAGAATTTGCCCGTTTGGAAAACCGGTATCAAGGAAAAACGGACGGCGAATCGCTTGTCCGTTTCCGTAGGATAAAAGACGCTTACGCCGTACTCGCCGACCCCTCCCGCCGCCGTGCCTACAATGCAACGTTGGGCATAGACGATGCGCGAATCGAAGAAGAGCGTAAACTCATTCGCGAGAACGAGGCGATTCAGAACGACTACCGCGGCAAACTCGCGGCAAAAGAATTCTGGACGCGTTTCGACGAACTATCTTCTCTTGCGCTTGCAGGCGAAGCGGACGCCCAAAACCTGCTCGGCGAAATCTACTATGAAGGCAATACCATCGACCGCAACTATACGCAGGCGGTTTACTGGTTCCGCGAGGCATTCCGCCAAAAGCACCCCGCCGCCATTTACAATCTCGGGCTTTGCTATACCAACGGGCAAGGCGTAGGGCGAAACAAGAGTATCGGCACGGCGCTCTTTCGGCAAGCTACAAATCTCGGCTATACTCCGCCCGAACAAAATTGATTTTCTCTAAAAATAGTTGCACCCTTTTTAAGCGTAACAAAAAATCCACCATACAAACGGTGGATTTTTTTCATGGTTTCGCTTTTTTATACTACTTTATCAGGCGCGTTCGTCCCAGATTTCCAACTTACTTTGGTCGGCAGGACAGGTTGTTACCAACTCGCCCGTCTTGTAATCGTCTTTGCCCGGCGTTTTCATTGCCGTCAGCGTATCGAACGTGAGCGTAGCGGCACTGCTCGCCTCGCCGTCGTTATGCATTACCACATAAGCGGACGCGGCATTGTTCTTCTTTACCGTCACGTTACGCAACACCGCTTCGGTATGCGCCTGATAGAGATAGTTGCCCTCCGTACCCGTGTGATACGTTCCGATTACGATTGCCGCGTTGGGCACGTTGTACCCCTTGCCCCACGCCGCATGCGGACTGCCCGCGTCGGCGGTAACGTATTGCCCGAGCGTTGCATTCGTTCCCAGCACTTCCACGGTGGAATTTTCCATAATGGCAATGCCGTCGCGCACAATCACGCCTTGCGTGTATCCCGCCAGATACGACGACTTTTCCACTTTGAGCGTGCCCGGAACATTCAACAGTACCGCCACACCGTAACGGGAGGCGTCGTCCTGCGGATTGGAATCGCAAATGCCGTTTTTCATGCCTGCCACAATCTTGGAATACTTCACCGTAATCATCACACCGAAATCGGTTGTGCCGTTCACGTTGGTACCCACGCCGTAATATCCGCCCGCGCGGATTTCCGAATCTGCGGTAACGTTGAGCGTAGCCGCTTTCCCGTCCATAAACACCGCGCTGCGGTTGGTGTACATTTTCACCGTTTCAAGCGACAATGTGCAAAATTCGCCCACAGAAACCGCATAATCGCCGTATACCATGTCCGCCGTGGGCTTGGGCGTGGAATCGGTCAGCAACGTGCCGTTCTGAAAGAGTACGTCCGCATTGTTTACGATTTTCACACCTTTGGACACAATGCTCATTGTGTGCCCGTTCAGCCCGAACTGCAAATCTCGGTCTATTACGGTGTAGCCCGCATAGTCGCCGTCGTCGACGTTCGCCGTCAGATTTAAGTCGTTCACAAGACGAATGTTGCGCGCGCCGTAATCCATAAGGTCTTGAATCTTGCGTTGCGTGTCCGCCTCGTACCACTCGTTGGCATTCAACAGCATTTCGGGGACGATATACATTCCCCGTTTCTTCGCTCTTGTTCTCCACGTGAAAATCCACTTTTCCCGAACGGGCAAACGTCATGGCGTCGTAAGTAAACGTAGCGCCCAACCATTTGCCGCTATCGTCGTAGCCCGTTTCGTTTACGCCGCTATTACCGTGCACGTAAATCATTTCCCAGTTGTTCGTGCCGAACGTGTTGCTCTTTACTTCGCAGTTGGTAAGCGTGCAGTCCGACTCATACTGATACGCGGCGTTGCGGTTACCCACCACTACCGTGGCGCTCGGCACTTCGTTAGACGTTCCCCACTTGCCGTTGAGTCTTTCGTTGAATCTTTCTTCCGATTCGGGATACACGCCGAGCGACGAAAGTTTGGAGTTGCGCGCCACCGCGTGTCCGCCGCGCACAATGAGCGCTTGCGACGTACCGTTTAATGTGCTGTTTTCAATGATTACCGAGCCGGGCACGTTAATCATAACCGCCGTTGCCACCCCGAACTGACAAGGCACTATGGAACGGCGTTCGTTCACCGACGACGCATTGATTGTAGAATCTTTCACGCTCACCACTACGTTCCAACGTTGCGACGATGCGGCGTTGGTTGCTATTCCGTAAGCGCCTTCCGCGTCGATTACCGAATTGTTCACCACTTCTACCGACGACGACAATCCGTCTACGAAAATACCCGTAAAGAAAGTGAAAAAGTCCACGGTGTCCAGTTTAATCGAGCAGTAGTTGCGCACGTATAGCGTGCTCGTGGAACAGTAATTGCTATGCGGTCGCTTTTTGTATTCTGCCGACGCCGATTGGGCAAAAGCCCGACTTTTTTCTCGAAAGGCTTGACTTTTCCGCCCGAAATGTCTATAATGAAAACATATAAATTCGCCTATTATATACATAGACGATTGTTCGGCGCGATGTTTTCGTGCCGTTTTTTCATGTCATCAACCTTCCCACACGGTTCATCATTTCCCTTTTATGGTCGGTCTGCGTGTGTACGTAGCGGTTGAGCGTTATGGTGGCGTTCTTGTGTCCCAAAATCTCCGAAAGCGTTTTTACGTCCATTCCGCATTCGAGCGCGCGGCTGGCAAACGTGTGGCGGAGTGCGTGAAACCCCTTGTGCGCAATATGCAACCGTTTCAAAAACGACGCAAAACTCCGCTGATACGCGCGCACGGAAACGGTTTGCCCGTACATTCCCGTCACCACGTTTTCGGAAACGCTACGTTTTTTCATCTCGTGCAAAAAAGGAGTCAGCTGTCGGGGCATGGGTATAATCCGATTAGACGACGCGGTTTTGGGCGTGCCGACAAGCCGCGTAAATTTGCCGTTGTCGTCTTTTCCGTCGCAACACGTTTTGTTTACCGACAGCGTTCCCCCTTTCAAGTCCACGTCGTTCCAGGTAAGCGCCAAAAGTTCCCCTATCCGCAATCCCGTGTACAGGCAAATCATAATTCCGTACATTTTGGTCTTTGTGCCGCAACGCACCGCATTTTCCAGTATCTTCTGCTCGCTCGCCGTAAAGCATGTGATTTCTTTCTCTCGCGGTTTGGGGCGACTGATTCTGTCCGCAACGTATTCCCCCGACAACCCGAACGAAAACGCAGCTTTTAATGAATTCTGCACTACGGTAATGATTCCGTTTACCGAACTTGCAGCAAGCCCCCGACCCGTGCGACAGTTGCCGCTCTGTACCAACTCGCGCACAAACCGTTGCAAAACGAGCGGCGAAAGTTCTCCCAACTCGTAATTCCCCAACTTAACCGCAATATGGTCGTGCACAAGCTCTTTGTAGCGCACATACGTTCGCCGCTTTACGGAAAGCCGCACACAGTTATCCAACCACTCGTTCAACCAATTTTCGTACTTCACAGAAATTTTCTCCTTTTTGTTTGAAATATTTTTATTTTAGCACCTGTGCCCGCACACACACCACCAAACAAAAAGAAAAATCGGAACGGTTTTTCCGTTCCGACTCCTGCGTATATTTGTATTTCTGTTTTCCGTCAGCGTTTCAGACGGGCGATTTCGGCTTTGCGGTCGCGCGGAATGCGATAACTCTCGCGCGCTTTTTGCACCGTTTTATTCATAATAAAATCGTTATACGGCGCGTTCTGCAAGTAGGCAAGCGTAGGTTCGTAGCATTTTACAAGCGCCACGCTCAATCCCCAGGCAATGCCCATGTTCACGTAGTGCTCGTCGCACTGCATTTTCTCGTAATACGAAAACACCGTGGGCAACATATCGTCGGTTAAGCAATACGCCAGCAAAAACACAATCAAAAATCTGCGCTCGAATACATTCCCTTCGGAAAGATGCGCGTATCTTTGCAAAAAGTCGTCGCGGTTCTCGCCGAGTTGCTTAAAAGCCCCCACCGTCATGTCTACGTGCGCCCAGTTATCGTATAAGCGCATGATTCTGTCAAGGTACGGCAATTTTTGCTCGTACGGCATTTTTATATATGCCAAAACAAACGAATATAAAAGAATTTGTTCGTAATTGTTGGTGATAAACGTATCCAAAAAATCCTGCGGGTCTTTCGCGATTTCTTTGGCAAGCGTCTGTAACACGGGCGCGCGCACACCCAGCATCGGCAACTTGGAATTTACCACTTTGGCGTTGAACTCTTTGAACTTTTTGTCGGAAGCACGCCGTAAGCGCGCATCGATTTCTTCTTGCGTCATGTTTTGTTCTCCTTTGTATTCCGATGTTTTTTATATTTTTTCTTTCGTTCCCCCGCGGAATTCGCGGTAAATGGCGCGAATCGCCTTTTTGTAGTCGCCCGTTTCCACACCCACGATAATATTCAACTCACTCGACCCTTGGTCAATCATACGAATATTCACGTCGGCGGCGGAAAGCGCCGAAAAAACGCGCGACGCCGTGCCCTTTTTTCTGTTCATGCCGTGTCCCACAACGGCTACGAGCGCAATGCCGTCTACGTATTCCACGTTGTCGGGCGCCAGTTCGTCTTTAATCTCGCGCAACACGGCGGCTACCGATTCGGAGCAAAGGTCGCTGCGGTCTATCACTACCGTCATGGTGTCGATTCCGCTCGGCAGATGTTCGAGCAGAATATTGTGCCGCTCCAAAATCTGCAACAGCTTGCGGGCAAAGCCCAGCTCGCTGTTCATCATGCTCTTTTCCACATAGATAGCCGAAAAGTCGGTTTTGCCCGCTATTCCCGTAATCGTGCGGTCGTCGCGCGTGTAGTCGCCGCTCATGTATTTTTTGGTAGGCACAATCATTGTGCCGGGCGCCGACGGATTAAACGTGTTGCGGATATTGATGGGAATATCCGCTTTGCGCACGGGGAAAATGCTGTCGGGGTGCAACACGTTTGCCCCCATATAACTCAACTCGCGCAATTCCTTATACGTGAGCATGTTGATGATATCGGGGTTTTCCTGCAAACGCGGGTCCACCGTCATGAATCCGTCTACGTCCGTCCAATTTTCGTAAATCTCGGCATTTACGCCGCGCGCGATAATGGCGCCCGTAATATCCGAGCCGCCGCGCGAAAACGTTTTCACCTTTCCGTTGGGCATTTTGCCGTAAAACCCGGGAATTACCACTCTGCCCGTAAGCCCCGCAAGCCGCGAACCGACCAGTCGGTTGGTGGTTTCGCTGTCGAAGTTGCCGTCCATATCGAAACGGATTACGTCGCCCGCGTCCACAAAACGCGCGCCCAGCAGTTTTGCCGCCACGATTCCCGATAAGAACTCGCCGCGACTGGACGCATAGTCGCGCCCCGCCCCGCCGTTTATCTGGTCGCGTATCACGTTAAACTCGGGCGTCAAGTCGAGCGTAAGCCCCAAGCCCGAAACGATTTCGTCGAACCTGCGAATCACCTGTTCGAGCGCGGCGTCGCACAATCCGTCGCGGTTGCGCGTTTCATAGCACGAATAGAGCAGGTCGGTCACTTTCACGTCGGCAACTTCCCGTTTGCCGGGCGCCGACACAACAATAAACTGCGCCTTATCGTCGCTCTCTACGATATCCGCCACCCTGCGTATGCTGGGTGCGTTCGCCATACTCGTGCCGCCGAATTTCAAAACCTTCATAGTTCTCTGCCCTTTGCCGATATTGACCGCGCTATATTTTCCCTATCCGACGCGCTTCGAGATAGTATCGCTTTTCTTCCGCATGCCCCATAGAAAACGTCTTTTTGGGTAAAACCCCGTTTTGTATTATATATTCGGTAAATCCCGTTTTGCTTATGGGAGAAAACGCAACCGTTACACAGTCGGGCTTATTGCCCAGCGCACGCAATACGTTATCGCCGTGTATGTAGTCGATTTCACCGCACTTTTTCGCCGTGTATTCTTCCATAAATTCCTGCACAAGCGCTATGGCGGAAATGGTTTCGGCAGGCAGCGAAAACGCATATTCTTTGCCGCCGCCGATAAGCGTTGCGGGAACAGGCAGTCCTTTTGTGCGCCGGGCGAGCGCCGCCGCAAAATCGGGCGGATTCACGCCGAACACCGCGCGGTGAATCGGCTCGAAGGCAATGCCGCCGTCGTAAAGATTCACAATTTCGCACAGCGCGTAACGCTTACGCTCCGCCGTTTCGTCCCCTTCCGCTTTTGCCGCCTCGTAACACTTTTTCGCCGCCGCCAACGAATGGTTGCCGTCGCCGACCAGCAAAAGAAGTTCTTCGCCGTACCGTTTTTTCATATCGGCGGCAAGCGTATCGAACGCGCTTTCCACACTGCCCGCATTGTTCACGGCTGTGCCGCACACCCGTCCGCCGCCACACGGCAACTCTATGTTATACAGTGTTTCGCCCGCACAACGCCGCGCCGTATCCAGCACGAGATTACGCGGGTCGTCTATAAACAACATAATGTGCGGCAATTCCAATAAACTCCGATTACGGATTTCCACACGGGGCGGCAGTCGGCTTTCCACCGTACCTTCGGTGGCGCGCACAAGCGCTTTGTTCCCCTTTTTATACTCGTAACTCTCTAAATCGACTGCGGCAATCAATCCGTGCCGCACTTTTCCCGAACGGAACGTGCGTTCCACGAAAACAAAATTCTTTTTTTGCGTAAACACGCCGCAGTTGTAATAATCGCGCATGGTGCGCCCGATTTGTTCTCTGCGCGCCCGTTCGCTATCGTCGCCCAAATAGCACTCGGGCAAAATAAGCCGCAACGTGCTCGGGTTCTCTCCCGCCCACGCATCGAGCGCGTCCCAATAGCCGCGGTCGGACGTAAACTGGTCGCACGCAACAACGCTCCAATGCGGCAGAAACCGAGGGAGCGGCAACAGGATTTCGGGTTCTGCGATTACGCGGTTCACGATAACCCCACGGCAAGAATCCAGAGCACAACGCTCACGATAACAGCCGACAGCTTTCCCCAGAAATTGTGCACGAAAACCGCCTTAAAAAACTTTTTGACGGGATTCTCTTTTTTCTTCTCTTCTTCGTGTTGCGGTAATGTCATGCGTTATGCCCTCCCGTGGTCGCGTTTGTTGTGTTTGCCCCTTTTGGTGCTGTGCGGTATGGCTTTCAGTCCGTAAAATTCCTGCAACGTATCGGTAAGCATTTCGGCGTCGTAATACCGTTTGAGATTGCCGCGGTGCGCCACCGATATGACACCCGTTTCTTCCGATACGATAATGGTGAGCACGTTGTTGGTTTCTGTAACGCCTATGGCGGCGCGGTGACGCGTTCCGAGTACTTTATCCACTTCCAGACTTTGCGTCAAGGGCAGAAAGCAACCCGCCGCCAAAATACGGTTGCCGCGCACGAGCACCGCACCGTCGTGCAACGGCGCTTTGGTATTGAAAATGGATTCGAGCAACCCGCACGAAACCACGGCGTCCAGCTTGGTACCGCTCTCTTTAATGTGCACGGGAATGTAGTCGGGCGTAATCACAATCAGCGCCCCCACGTCCTTTTTCGCCATGTTGAGCGAGGCGCGCACAATATCGTCTATGCCCGCTTTGAGTTCTTCGTCACTGCAATCGTATTGCGTGTTAAATGCCTGCTGCATATCGCGCGGGCTGGAAATCTTCCATAACCCCCGCCGCGTTTCCTGCGGAAACAGCGCCGCAACGCCCACGATTACCACCAAAAACGCATATTCGAAAACATGCGACAACAGCTTAAAATCAAGCAAGCGGGAAGTGAGTACCACCGATACCGCCAAAAATGCCACAACGTATTTGAAAAGGCGCACCGAATCGTTCTTTTTAAGGAACACAAACAGCGCGTAAATCAAAAACGCAAATAAAACGACGTCTATCACCGATTGAACGGGACGGTTCGTCAGTTCGTTTTTGATGTTGTCGAGAAATTGTTTCACCGCAAACGCCTCGTCTTTTTTTATAATTATACACCGAAACTCCGAAATTATCAATTTATTTCACGCACATTTTCGGCAAAAGTCCGATAATTGTGAAAAATTTTGATAAAGTACTTGATTTAATGGCAAAAGTGATATATAATAAAGTATATAAGTGTACGTGAGAGGACGTAATGGCAAAGAAAGAAACAAAGAAAAAAGAGAAGCAGGCGAAAAAGGATAAGGCGAAAGCACAAGCCGCGCCCGCCGCGCCCGGTACGCCCCCCGTTGCGGGAACACAGGCGCCTGCCGGAAAAGGCAAAAAATCCAAAACAAAAAAAGGAAAGCAACAAGCCGCGCCCGCTGTGGACACGAGCAAGTTGACCGCCGAGCAACTCACACAAGTTCAGATTGAAGAAGCAATCAAAGAAAGTCAGGATCCGTCGTCCCGTCTGCGGAAATTACGGAGTCCTCTTTCCGTGCGCGGTTGCCTTCTCAATATTCTCATTTTGGTTGTGCTCACCATTGCCATCGTAATCTTTGTATGCTGGCTCAAACTCGACCACGAAACCTTTAACTTGGGCGTAGTTCTCAAAGATATGCTGCACAAACTCCCCACCGAAAAACATTCGGTAATGAACATCTTAAAAGCAATCGGAAACTTCTTCAAAAAGATTTTCACCTGATTCCCCCACCCGCTTCGAAAAAACAAACCCGACCGCACAAAAATGCGTCGGGTTTTTTTGTTTGCGTTTTCTATGCGCCTGTTGACTACCCCCCCATTTTTATGAAACAAATTTTCCGCTTTTAGTATTCGTCGAACGGATAGCGCGAGCGTCGGACGTCTATAAAAATATCTTCGTCGTTTTCGGTTTCGTATTCCATGCCGAAAACGGCGATTTTCATACGTTTAACCTGCGGGATATACGGGTACTTCTTTTCCAAACGCTTGACGATTACAACAAGCACGATACCCGCCGCGATAATCAAGCCGGTTACGATAAGATACGCCCACATGGGGTTCACCCAAAAAGAATAGTCTTTTGCGGACGCGCGCGACGACGCCATAACCTGCGCGAAGTTCTCTTTTTGCAGAGCGGACAGCACGAGCGCGGCGGCGGCGCTCCCCTGCTCGGCATACGACGGACGGGAGGCGAGCAGATTACCGAACGTATCTTTATTGGTGCCGCCCAGATTGGGTTGCCCTTTCACTTCGAGGTCGGAAAGATTGAAACCGCCGTAGTAGCCGCCGAACAGATAGGCGGACGGGATTTTCCATTCGATAAAGGGCGCATGGTCGCCCAGCATGCCGAAGTGCGTATAATACACGCCGTCTATATACATGCCGTCGATGAGCGGCATGTTATCGGGCAGTGCCCAAACGCTTACGCCCTGTTCGGACGCGGTTTGACGCAAAAAGGTTTCGTGCTCGGTTTTCGCTTCGTCGGCATACAGATACAGGCGCTCACCGCCCATGCGGTCGATATTTACCATTAAGAGCGTGTTGAGCCGTTCGCTCGGCTCCATGGATTTTTCGATATATGCCCGCGCGCCCATGGAATTAAAGGCGCTGCAACCGAAAAACACGAACACGATATCGAAATCGAGCGATGCCGAAAGGGTGTCGGCGTTTTGGTTGCACCAGTCTATAAGAGAAATCAGCGTGGCAACGGACGTACCGCTTTCGATGGCGCCCGTGGAAACGGAGGGGATAAAATCGTCGCTGCTCGTGCCGAAAGGATTATCGTAGCCCGTACCCACAATCACCCGCTTGCCGCTTTCGCCGAAACGGAAACGCACTTCCACGTTTTGCGACGTGCGGGTACTGCCGTCGCTTGCCTTTAAGGTGAATTCGGTGCGGGACAGCGGCGTAACGGACGCCGACGGATAGGCTTCGGCGTCGGCAAAACGGTTATACAGTTTTTGCGCGGCGTTGCGTTCCGACCCGCTCGCGGGCGCTCTGTCGCCCATATCGCCGTCGGGATTCTGCGCGCTTATTCCCATAAACCAGCGGAAATTCTGCGCGATTGCATCTTGGGATACGGGCGGGTTGAAATCGTTTTGCGTTCCGTTTTGGGGCGCGCCGCCGCAACCGCAGAGAAAGCAGAGCGAAAGCGCGCAGGCGGCAAACAGACAAAGTACTTTTTTCCATGCGTTTTTCATGCCGTTACACCCCCAACCCCGGCAATAAGCCTGTGATGAGATTGATGACGGTTAGTACCGTTTGCACAACGAGATAGGTGCCGCCCGCCGAAAGACACATGGCGCCCCAGCGCACGTTGGCTACGTAGTGTTTGGCGCAATAGTACAAAAACCAACCGAAAAACGCCGAAGTGATAACAAAATCAATGAGCACGTTGCCGAACACCGAAGCTATCGGGGTGAGAAAATACAGGAATTTCAGCGAGCCGACGACGACGTTTGCCATGATATAGAAAAAGCGGAGAGCGTAACGCATATCGTCCGCCGCGCCGCCCGTGCGCATGGCAACGAACCGCGACGAAAATGCGGTGATGAGTTCGTAAAAAAGAAGGGGAATCGCCCCGCCGATAAAGAGCGCCAGCACGCCGTTGAACAGCCAGGCGGGTTGCCCTAACTCGGGATAGCCGTACGACATATACGCCAGCATGCCGCGTGTGGACTGCCACCCCGCGTACCCGAACGACAGGAACAATACCGCGATTACGATACCCTTATGAATTTTTTTCTCGTCGATGAATTTCAATTCCGATTACTGACCTTTTTAATGGATTTTTTTGTGCTTTATGTGAGAGATAGATTTTGCAAAGTGTGTTGGGGCGAAAATCTATACGCCGCTAAATAGCGAGAGCGCGCAACACAATCAACTCCAACGCTCCCCTATCGGTAATTCTGCCCGATTTGACGTCGAAGTCTGACGTTTGCAATTCGTCGCAGATTTTTTTGAGTTTGACGGGCGTGAATCGGCGCGCCTGTTCGGTTGCTTTTTTTACGGCGAATTCTTTCACGCCGAGGTCGGACGCCATGCGGTCGTACGGAGGCGTGATGGAAACGTACAACAACCGACGGAAGTGCGCATAAAGCAAGCCGAGCAGACTGACGGGCGAAACGCCGCCGTCGAGCAGATTTTTGAGTACGATTGCCGCCTTTTGCGGCTGACGGGACGCCACCGCTTCGCCGAGCGCGAAAATTTTATAATCGAGCGTGGGCGAAATCAAGTCGGTTACGTCCGCTTCGGCAATCATTCCGTCGGCACGGTAGGCGCACAGTTTTTCCAGTTCGGCGGAAATGCGCGACATATCGCCGCCGCAGTATTCGATGAGCAGTTGCGCCGCGCTCTCGGTGACAGACGTGCCGCATTCTTTGCATTTTGCGGCAATCCAGCCGAGCACGGTGCGCTTATCGAGTTTGGAGCAATCGACGATTGTCAGCTTGCTCAAAATTTTATTGAGTCCGCTTTCGGGCTTTTCGGCGGCGAACACCAACACGGTGGTCGGGCACGGATTATCGAGATAACTGCCGAGCGCGCTCAAATCGAGTTTACACTGCGACACGATTACAACGCGGTAATCGGCGCCGAGCGGCAGGCTTTCGCATGCTTCCACAATGGACCGCACCGATTCGGGCGAAGTGATTTCGCCGAGATTGAAGTCGGGCATGGGTTGGGCAAGCGTGCGAAAAAGGCGCAATGCGTTAGACACCAAAAAAGCGTCTTCCCCCGTTACCAGATAGGCGGGAAACAATTTGCGCGACAGTATATGCTTTTTCAATTCGTTAAAAAACACGCATAACCCCTTGTGCGTTTTTGCGGAGAATATAACTCTCCGACTCTATTCTACCCCAAAACGCAGGATTTTGCAATCATTTTTATGCCGATAGCGTTCGGCAAACGCATTATTTTCTTTTTCTTGATTTATAGACCGACTTTTACGAATAGGAGTCGTAAAAAATTTTTGCAAAAAATTTTCTAAAAATTCCATATTGCGAAACATTTCATTCAAAAAATCTATTATAATGAGCCTATCGATACAAAAGGAGAAAAGCAAATGAAAGAAAAGAAATGCGGAAATTGCCGCGGGTTTACGAGATACTACACCAAAGCGTATTGCGAGTTTGTACGGGAAGATTACGGGTATTGCTATGAAACCAAAAAAGCGGTGCGGGATAGCGAAGT
>JAAWAB010000018.1 GCA_022791915.1 Clostridia bacterium | reverse complement strand
CAACTTTTGGAAGCGACCCAAAAGTTGCATCAAAAGGTCGGCGGGGACACTGTTGATTGTGTCCCCTGCACCCCCGCAACAACAAGGGCTTTCGCCCTTGACCCCTTTATAAGATTAAATAAATTAAAAAAATAAACTTACGTCTACCGATATATTTTTCGGCAGACGTACTTCTTTACTATTTTGATTTATTCAACATAATTGGTCGTTGCGAGGGGGTTCCGAAGGGGGAACACAGTCGAAAAGTGTTCCCCCTTGGTGCCTTTTTCCCGCACCTTTTTGGGCACTTCAAAAAGGTGCAACATATGTGTATTATATAGGCACATGAAAATTTAAGCCCCTGCAAGGATTCACAAAAAGAAACGCAAGTTTGCCGAGCGCTTACCGCACTACGTTAATATTTTTACTTTTGCGTCTACCTTTACCACAACGGAAGAAAGTTCAAACGATTCAAAGCCTTTTTTGCAATATTTGTGGAAGGTGTCGCGCAGACGCAGAAAGTCGATATTGGCTTCTTTGGACGCTGCCACGGTGCGCAAAAGATTGCTTTCAATCATGCTTTCGTATTCTTTTTCGAGCGTGTCTTTAACTTTGTCGTAAGACAGCGGGTTGCCGAATTTTTGCGCGTCGTCCAAACGCAGTTTTACTTTGATTTTATACGTAAACACGTTTTCTCCGTTTTCCACGCGCACGAGCTTTTTAACGCTTTTGCCCGTCATGCGGGCGGGTAGCGAAGGATATTCCTGCCCGTCGATTTGCACGTTGCGCAATTCCACCAACCCGAAGTCGGACGTAGGGTCCTGCCACACGATTCCGCGGGTGGTAAGCGTATCGAGAACAACGGCGGTTTGCGCATCTCCGCCCATTACCGCTACGGCGTCGGCGGCGACCAGTTTTTTCTTTTGCGTTCCGCCGCCGCTGTTTTGCCCGCCGCTTTCTCCCCCGTTTCCGCCTTTTTGGTCTTCGTTTTGTCCGCCGCTTTGCCCGCCGCTCTCTTTTTTACCCGTACCGCTCTGCTCGTTGCTTGCCTTTCCGTTTTCGTCGGACGCGCTGCCCGTACCCTTGCTTTTTTTGCTTTCTTCTCCGTTGTCGTCTTCCAGTTGCACGCACGGCAAAAATGCCGCATGCGATACCGAATTGAGTCCTTGTAAGAATTTGATTGCCGTAGTGGTGCTCACGTGGTTGCCGCTTTTGCTGTACGAAATGAATCCGCTCAACTCGGCGTCCGAACTCTCGCCCATTTGTTGCGCCTGCGAAATAAAGTCGGATGCCGACGATTCGGGACAATACACCAAATAGGCGCCCGGACCGATTTTTCCCGACGACATCAAACACCCCACAAACATTTTCATGTCCGCAAGCGGCGTATCCGTTCCGATTGCCACCGTAGACAAGTGTCCGTAGTTGATACGTCGTCCCAACCCGATTTCGAGATTTTCGAGCGCTTCGGCAAGACTGCCGCCCGTTGCCTGCGCCACCGTGCTCGCTTGACCGTCCGACCCTTGCGCAAGCGGTATGGCAAGCTGTGCCGACACCGACACGCCGTTTTCTCCGCCGTCGATACCGAGCACCGTTGCCAGTACGCGCAATTCCGAATACGGCAGTCCGCGCTGCGGTAAAAACAGCAATACCGCCGCAAAAACCATACAACACAGTTTATAAATAAGGATTCTTTTGCTACGACGCATTTTCGTTCTCCCCCGTTTGCGCAGCCGTTTTTGCCCGGTTGCCCTTTTTGTTTTCTTTTGCCCGAATCATGCAAGCGGACACAAGCGCCAGCACAGGCACCAGAAACTGCATGACAAACGCAGGAACGGCACAGTACGCCATGAAAAAGGTGTGCATGGCGGTTGCCGACGACCATATCAGCGTGCCGACATACAAAACGACCCCCACGCCGAGCGCACAAGGCGTTTTTCCGACGGGAAATGCGACGCGCAACAGATACACGGCGGCATAGGCGAACACGCCCGCCTTTACGAACGCCGAAAACAGCCACACGCAAAACAGAATCAAATCGAACCGCCCCTGCATTACGTTTCCGAGCGCATAGTGCGACATGCCCGTAATATTCTGTCCGAACCGCACGAGGTCGGCAACCGACGAAAACGACGCTGTAAGACCGAGCGTGAAAAAGAGCACCACCGCCGACGCAATCGCGCCCGAGCCGATTCCGATTGCCGTGGTGGCTTTTGTGCGCTTGACCGACCCGAAAAAAATCAACAGCGCCGAATAATCCCCGTACCACATGGCATGACGGAAAACGTCGGGCACAAGCCCCGAAACGCCGTATTCGCCGAGCGGCAACAATTCGGAATAATCGAGTTGCCCCACAAGCGCAAACATTAAAACGGTTGCGGCGGCGATAAACGGAAACAAGAACTGGGCGGTACGCCCCAGCGCGCGAAGCGTTCCCTTGCCGAGCACAATGCACAAACCGAACAGCGGCAACGCATAAAACGACCAGGAAAATTCGGTGAACAGATTCTCGCTGAAAAAAATGCGCACTTCGCCCGACAGCAGCAAAAGTTTGAACACGAAGAACAGCGCAAACGGCACGCACAGAATTTTGGTTGCCCACTTACCGATACACCCTTCGAGCAGTTCGGCAAACTTCTTTTCGGGTGCAAGCGCGAGCGCAAAAAGCATGGCGACAAGGCAAACGAGTTCGCTTATCAAGACGCCCGTCATGCCGAGCACGGCGTCGCGTCCGCTTGTCTTTAACAGCAACACGGGCAACATCAGCATTTTAAGGCTCATACCCAAAATGAAAATCACGGTAAAGAGCTGGGCGGTGTTCACCCGTTTTTCGGTAGCTACCATTGCAATCTCCTTTTGTTGGGCGAGCCGATTGCCGCGGGGCGCGTGGAAAGGTCGAACAGCGGCGCACGCACCACACCGTCTTTCAAGTCGTTTTTGATGAGCGGCGCAAACGGCGCCAGATAGGGCGCGCCCAAACTGTTGAGCGTAGACAGATAATGCACCAATACCGCGCCGCCCAAAATAAGCCCGTACAAGCCGCCCAGCCCGCCGATAATCGTAAAGAGAATACGAAGTAAGCCCGTAGTACCCACAAGGGCGGGAACGGTATACAGAGCGATAGACGAGAGCGCAATAATCAGCACGCCGGGCGAGGAAATAATGCCCGCTTTTACCGCCGTATCGCCGAGCACGAGCGCGCCCACGATACTCATGGCGGTGCCCACGCTCTTGGGCATGCGGATTCCCGCCTCGCGTATGATTTCAAACAGCATGAGAATGAACAGGATTTCCCACATGGGCGGCAACGGGATTCCTTTGAGCGCGTTAAGCACGGTAATCAGTAATTTGAGCGGAACGACTTCGTAGTGATACGTCATACACGCCACGTACAATCCCGGCAAAAAAGCGGCAAGAACCAACGCCACAAGACGCAACACGCGCAAAAAAGTGGCAAAGCTGCTGCGCTCGTAGTAATCTTCGCCCGAATGCAAATCTTCGATGAGCAGAAACGGAACGGTGAGCGCAATGGGCGAACCGTCTACGATGACCGCAACTCTGCCTTCCAGCAACTTTGCCGCCACGATGTCCGGCTTTTCCGCCGTTCCCACCTGCGGAAACAGCGAACTCGGACGCTCTTCGAGGCAGGGAACGAGATAGTGGCTGTCGCTTACGGCGTCGATTTTCAGTTGCTTGATTCGGTTACGCACTTCGCGCACGAGTTCGGGTTTGGCGATGCCGCCGAGATACAGCACCGCCACCGACGTGTTGCCCTCTTTTCCGATTTTGAATTTTTCCACCGCCAGCGATTTGGTGCGCAACCGTTTTTCCACCAGCGTGATATTGGTTTTGAAATCTTCGATGAATCCTTCACGCGGACCGCGCACCACCGTTTCGGTGGGCGGTTCGGTGACGGCGCGTTTTTCCCACATGCGGGCGTTCACCACAATCATGCCCGGCACTTTATCGAGAAAGATGACGGCATCGCCGTCCAGCACGCTGTCGGCGGCGGAAGAGTCGTCTTGTTTTACTTCCGCTTCACTCGCCGTGAGAATTTCGCGCAGCAATTCATTAAGCCCCACCGCCTTGTGCTTACCCGAGCAAGCCAACAAAACGGAACGCAAAATAAAAACGTCGGTGATGTCGGGATGAAACAACATCGACGCCTTTACGTTCCCCACGGTAAAGTCCCTGCGGAACACCGTGCTTTGCAATTCGAATGAATTGATGATTTTATCCACTCTTTCCATATAGGTATTGTGTCGAAAAGAGCGGATTTGTATGTAAGGAGAAAGCGAAAACCGACTTACAAAAGCGGCAACGTGCCCAGAAAGGAAATATCCGACCGATTCTTGGCGCCGCCTTCGGCAAGCACCGCCGCTTTGAGCGTGACCGTGCCGCCCGCAAGCGCCACCAATTCTTCGAGCGCGGCAAGCGACCCGCCCGTGGAAATCACGTCGTCTACCACGGCGACCCGTTTCCCCTTTAAGAGCGCGGCGTCGTGCGCCGAAAGATACATGCGTTGTTCGCCTTTTGTGGTGATGCTGTGCACCGCCACCGAAATGCCGTCTTGCATATAGAGTTTTTTGCTCTTGCGCGCCACAGCATAGAAATCGTGCCCCAAAAAGCGCGCCACGCAGTGCGTGAGTTGAAGCCCTTTGCTTTCGGCGGTGATTAACACGTCCGCTTTGTTTCCGATACGCTCGGCGAGTTTTTGCCCGCAATATTCGGTGAGCGGCACGTTGCCATGCAGATTGAAAAAGGCGATTTTGGGACCGTTTTCCAACTGCAACACGGGCAGTTCTTCCGCCCTGCCGCAGATATCCACCGTATACGTTTGTTGCATGTTTCTTCTTCCTCTCTTGTTTATTTTGTTTCCGTTTTGCGTTATGCCGAAATTATTCGGTGACTTCGCCGCCGTCTTCTCCCGCGTCGGGCGCGGCGGACACCGGCACCGTTACGGTGCTCTCCGTTGTACTGCCGTCGGCAAGCGTTACAACCGCTTTTATTACAGTATCGCCCGTCTTTCCATCCGCTACGGTAAACGACAACACATTGCTATCGTCTTCTTTTGTTCCCAACGTAATGCTGTCGCCGTTTATTATTTCATACGTGCACGAATCGATTGTGCCGAACGTGAGCGACGGCGTGACCGTGCCCGACTTGTTATCGGCATTCCACTGTACGGTGAGCGTAAGCGCGGGTTCCGTGTCGATTGCGATTTCGCGTGTGACGACAAGCCCCGCGTACTCGCCGCTTTGCACCGTGGCGGTAACAATTACCGTTATTTGCCGCGCCGCGGCGTGTCCTTCTTCGGTAAACGCATACGTTTTTTGGTTCCCTTCGCCCGAAAGCGTGCAATAGATTTCGTCGCCGCTCTTTAACGCAATCGACAGATTCGCGTTATTCATTGCCGCCGAAACGGTGTGTGCGGCTTTATTATGCGTTACCGTAAGTTCGGGCAACGGTGCGATTGTTACGGCATATTCTGCCGTGAAGGTATACGCGCCGTAAAAGTCATCTTGCACCGTTACGGTGGCAATCACGTTTGCCTGCCCGCCCACCGCATTCGGCGAAAGCGTGAAACTTCCGTTTTCGTTCAGAGCGATTTGTTCGCATTCTTCTTTTAAGGCGTACGTTGCCGTGCCGAGCGATACGGTAAGTTGCCCTTTTGTGCCGAACTCGGTGCGCGTTTCTTCGGATACGGTTGCCGTAGGAAGAGCAGGCACCGTCACTTTACAAGTTTCCGTTCTCTGCATGCCGTTGTAGTCGTCGGACGATGCAATGCGGTAGTAAACCGTAAGCGTTATCTCGTGTTCGGCGGAATCGGGACGGAGTACAAATTTTCCGCTCCGCAACACGGTGAGAACGGGCGAATCGGACACATACGAAATATCCGCTATGTTCGCATTGCTTGTATAATCGCCCGCAAAACTTCCCGTAAACTCGGTTGCGTTCGTGCCGCTAAACGAATCGAGCGAAAGCGTGATTCCGTTTTCTCCGATTTTGTCCACCGCCGCAAGCACGATATCCGCAGAACCCGTAAGAATTTGCCCCGCATAGTCGCCGCTTGTGAGCGTGGCGGTTACGTTTACCGTAATCGTTCCGTCGAACGTGTCGTCTATGAGCACGTACTTTCCGTTTGCCGCAAGCAAAACAACGTTTGCGTGTTCGGGATTAGCAAGCATATACATAATATCCGCATTTGCGCCTGTCACCGTTGCCGCAATCGCACCCGACGTTTTTTGCACCGTAAGGGTGGGCGCTTCGGGCACGGAAAGCGTGAGCGGTGTGGGCAACGTGTATTGTACCGTTTCGCCTGCATACAGCCCGCTTGTAAGCGTTGCCGTAACGCTTGTTACCGTGATTTGCGCGGGCATATCCGCACCGAGCACAAACGAATATTCTCCGTTTGACGCAAACCGAATAAATTGCTCGTTGCCGCTCGCCACAACAAATTTCACCGTTGCCGTAACGTCGGTATTAAACGACACAAGGAGTTTGTTTTGGTCGTCCGCTTGGGTAACGCCCGTAATTTCGGGTTTTTGTTCCTGCGGCACGGCAAGCTCCGCCGTAGCGGTTAAAACGGTGTTTTCGTATATACCGCCGCTTACGATTGCCGTAAGGCGAATCACAACCTTTTGGTCTACGCCCGCTTGAACGCCTTTGACAAACGTGACTTTACAAGTTCCGTCCGCCTGTTTTTCGACGGACACATATTCGCTACCCGATTCCACCGAATAAATATACGTTGCCGTATATCCGTCCGTCAGTTTGGGCGTGAGCACGTTGTTTTCTGCCGAAAGACTTACCGAAGGTTTTACCGCCGTAGACGAAACGGAGAACGATATCGTTTCTTCTTTGACGATATCGGCATAAGCGATACCCGCCGCCTTCATTGTCACTTTTACCGTAACCACGCCGCCCGCGGTATCGGGAGCAAGCGTAAAGGCAAACGCCTTACCTTTGCCGAACGCTTCAAATGCGTTTGCGTTGGTAAGGAGGTTGCCGCCGAACAGCACTTCGGCTTTATACTGCATGTCTGCCGCCTCGTTTTGCGCCGATACGTTTACGGTGGAGCCCGTTACGCTCAACGAGAACGAAGGCGCCGCTTTAACGGTTATAACAACAACGAATTTTCCGCAATACGTTTTTCCGTCTGCTCCCGTTGCCGTTACGGTGATTTCAGCCTGCTTATTCGCACCGCCGTAGTTGGCGTCGGGTGCCACGCAAAGCGTTTTGCCGTCCGCGTTCATTGTCAGTTCCGCGTCGCTTGTTTCGATTGTGTAGGTAGCGCCTTCGGGTGCGGAGCCAAACGCCGCCGAAAGGTCAAGCGTGTCGCCGGGTGCGAGCGTCCAATCGAACGAATCGTTTGCCGTAAGCCCGCGCACTTCCACCGTGACGGGGTCAAGCGTATACGACGCCCCCGCAAAAGCACCCGACACAATCGCCACGCGCGCCGTTACGGTGACGGAACCGGCAAATCCGTATGCCGCCGTAAACACATTGCCCGCAAACGAACCCGCGGCGTTATTGTTGAGCGTGTATTTTATTTCTACCGATTCGGACGAAAGAGCGCCGTCGCCTTGCCCCGCCGTTACGGTGAACGTTACCTGTTCTTCGGGCAGTATCGAAGTTTTATCTGCCGAAATACGCACTTCCGACGGCTTGATTGTGATAGTGAAACTGCCGCCCGTTACATAGCCCTTGTACGGACCCGCGGTAATCGTAACGGTGTAAGAGAGAGTGATGATTTTGCCGTTTGCGCACGTTGCGGGCGCGGTATACACGCCGCCCGAAATACTGCCTTCGTCGGCGGCAAGATTGCCGTAAACGATTTCGTATTCGCCGACGTTTACGCCCGACACGGTAAGGGGCGACGCGCTTTCGCCGTTCAGCGTTACGGTGTCACCCACCCCGATAAATACGTTTGCCGTTTGCACCGTGGGCGCGGCATGCGTTGCCACTTCTACGGTGATTTCTTCCGAATACATTTTTCCGTTAAACGCGCCGCCCACAACTTTGGCAAACACAACCGCTTTTGCCGTGCCGCCGCCCATTGCCGTTTTTGCCGTAACGGTAACGTTGCCGCTATCGTCCGCCGTGCAATCGAGCAATGCGTCGCTTGTCACGGAGTATTCTATTTTTTCGTAATGCGTACCCACCGTACCCGTAGCCGAAATTTGCACCGTTGCGCTTGCGCCCGGTTGAAGGGTTAAACTCGTTTTATCCGCCGAGAACACGGGTTGGGTAAGCGTGAGCGTGAGCGAAACCTGCGGCGCGGCGTACACTTTGTTTGCCACGGTAACTTGCGGCGAAAGCGTTATAAAGCCCGCGCCCGTTGCCTTGTAATTCACAAGCAGCCAATATGCCGTCGTATGATTGGACGCAATCGCTTTTTGTATAAACGTTAGATTCGTTTGCACCAGTCCGTTTCCCGAAATACCCACCGAGAACGCGCTTTCGTTCAAATCGTTCATGAAAACGGGCAACGACGAGAAATTCACCGCAAGCGTGAATGCGGCGGTGGGCGCACTGCCCGCATAATCGATTGCCGCCGACCCCGAAACGGGATTGCCCGTAATGCCGCCGTTTTCGTTCACCGAAACCGTTCCCGCATACAAAGCGCTTGTAAGGCTTTGCGGGTCGACGATTGTGCACGCAAGCGTGCTCGTGTATTCTTTGCCGAGTAGCGTTACCGTTACTTTTACGGTAAAATCTCCCGTAAAGTCTGCCGTCCAGCGAGAAATCCGCCACACGTTTTTCACGGGATTCCCGTCCTGCACTTCCACGCGTTCCAGTTCAAACGCCCTTTGGGTGTCGAACGCCACGGTATAGGCGGTTTCCGCAAAACCTGCGGGCAAGGCATTGAGCGTAATCGTATTGCCGCGGTCTGCCGCGTCGGGTTTTACGATGATTTTTCCGTCTGTTTGTTCGATATTTTCCGAACCCGCAACTTTGTAGGTTAACCCGAAGGAATAGCCTTCCCCTATTGTCAGTTCAACCGTACAGGTGTTTGCCGCGAGCGCTTGCCCGTTCAACGTGCCCGATACCCCAAACATATATTGCGTTAAGTCGCTTTGGGCGAGCACGGACGTATCGAACGAAACAAGCCAGCCGTTTCCGTTCTTTTGCGGCGTGCCGAAAATGCTTTGTCCGTCTGCCGTAAGCAGGGAAACCGTTAAATCGGAAACGTTGCCGAGCGTATACGTGCCCGCGTTTTCGAGTGCGACGGTGAAACGGATTGCGGTATCCGACAACACGTTGTAACTTGTTTTATCTGTCGTAAGCGTAAGTTGGGGCGCATAGGACTTTACGGTAAAGGAGAACGTTACTTTGCCCGCCGTAACCGTAATAACGCCGCCCGCCGTAACGGCGTTTGCCGTAACCGTAAATCCGTCTGCCGTTTTGGTTACCGAAAGAGCGGTATCGGCACACGAAACGGTGAACGAACCATCTTGGGGCGGCACACTGCCGTTGTCCGAAAGAACGGAAACCGTATACGTGCGCATTTCGCCTTTGATTACTTCTACCGTGCCGCCGTTAGACACCGCATTGCCGTTTTCGTTCACGCGGATACTTGCGGGCGGTACGTTTACGGTAATGTTTACCGCGCACTGCACCTGCCCTTCCAAATTGTATTCGTCGATATATTGCGCTTTAACGGTAAACCGCGCACTGCTCACACCGCCGCCAAACGTGACTTCGCCCGTTTTGGTGTTCAAAAATACGTATTTGCCCGTACCCAACGTCAGCGTGGCGGTTGTTCCGTTCACCGTAGCGGGAGTACCGTCTGCCGCAAAAAGCGCATAGGTAATACCGCCGTCCGATTTCCAGTTTTGGTCGATATCCGACTGCCAGCCCGCTCTGATGCTTGCCGCGCAGTTAACGGACGCATTGGATGCATGCTCGTACGGTTGGTTGCGGAATTTTACGTCGTTAAAACGAATCCGTTTGGTTTGGTCGGTAATCGATAAGGCAACTTCTATCGTTTTGCTTGTATTTGTTACCGAATCGGTCACTTCAAACACAAGGGTGGCGGTGTGCATTGCCGACGCTCCCTTATTGTAAAACAGGGTTCGAAACATATCGTAATCGATTACGAGTTCTTCGTTGCGCGACGTGGCAACACCCGTTTTCACCGAGAAAATACCCGTTTCGTCGTCAACCCTAACGGCAAATCGGACGCCCGACGGTTGCAATTCGTCTTTGCCCGCATTTACTTTATAGGAAATTCCGAGTATTTCTTGCGTACATACATGTGTGTTGTTTCGCGCAAGCACGGGATTCACCGTTGTATCCGTAAAGGGATAAAAATTCTCGCCGCCGATTTTCAGTTCCGCCGATTCCACGGGGATATGCACGATAATTTTTACATACAGGTCGTACGTTGTTTCGTGCTCGTATGTTTGCGAATCGGAATCGAATGCGCCGCACTGTTCCGTAACGGTGAGTTTGAGCAAAATATCGGTTGCACGCTTTTTATCGAGAACAAGACGGTACGAATGTACTTCGGCGCCGTTGCCGCGCAAAACGGCGTCTCCGAGAGGCGCGCCGAGCGCCGAATAGAATTCGCCTGCCACAGTTCCCGATACTTCCGCCGCGAACGACAGATTTTTCTTATCTGCCGTTTTGCCGTTTGCCGTTGTAAAGTCTAACGTGAACTGCGCGGTTTTTTCGTCTGCCCAAACGTATTGCACCCGTTCGGTATCGGAAGGCGATACGGCATTTTCTTGCGTGCGCACGGCAAAGCCGATATCCGTTTTTGCGTCGTCGTTCGCGGTTGCCTTAAAGTTTCCGTCCAGTAGAGTGGTAACGTTTACGTGCACCGTAGCCGATATATTGCCCGAATATATCACAAAATCCCTGCTGCCGTTGGGCGACGTATCTTTTACGTGCAACGTGATTGTTCCCGTTTGCGTATGCTCATAGCCCGACGCAATGTCGCTTTGCAATTTGAAATCCCAGTCGATTGCCGAATAGGTCAAAAGTTCCTCTATGCCCGACGTTTGCGACACCGAGAACGTTTCGTAGCGGTCGTCGGTATTTCGGTACGCCACGTATTTCACGGCATAATGCACAACAAAATCGGTTTTATCCGCTCCGTTATACAGTGTTACGGCGTTCAGCGGATTGCCTTCGGAATCGGTGAGCGTAATGCTTTCCACCGCCACGGCGATGTTGGACGCATACACGGTAAAATCGGACGAGCACAGGTTTGCGGGGATTTCTTCGGCAGATACCGTTGTGCCCGTACCGTCAATCTGAATTCCCGTTGTTCTCTCTTTGCAAACCAGCGTGCCGCAAAGCACGTCGCGTCTGCCCGATTCGCACACAACCGTATAGGCGCCGCCATTCGAATCCAGCCGGGCGCCCGTACCTTCCGACGGCTTGTATTGCACGGTATCCAACACGCTGCACAAAAATTGTTTGTACCGCGTTACGGTGGGAACGTTCTGTTTCTTTTCGATATACTCGGTATTCTCGAAATTCGTCAGCCCGTCGTAATTACGTAGCGTCATGATACCCGAGCAGAAAATTTCCACGCTGTCGTTATTAAAATAACTTGCGGTATACTTGCCGTTCTGTTTTTCGAGCGGTTCCGTTAAGTCGGCGTCTTTATAGAATACGATATCGTCGAATTGACGCAACATTTTGAAAGTGGAATGAATGGCAACGTTTTCCGCAACCGAGGTAATGGTGCGTCCGTTCTCGAATTTGAAAATATCTTCGGTTTTTCCGTAGCTGTAATACACCACGATATTCTGATAGTCGATATTGTTGTCGGTCGCCGATTGCGCGTCGGCAACACCGATAGAGAATAAATCTTTGAGAATGGTGATGTTATACGGCGTAGCGGCGCCTGCGGGAGCAAGCAAACTATCGTATCCGCAACGGAAAATTCCGTATTTTACAAAATCATCGGGCGACTGAATGGAGTCGAGATTGGTGTTCGGCTTAAAGTAGTACATCGACTTATCGCCGTTTTCGTTGAACTTTTTGGGAAGAAGGTACTGTGCGTTGTCGCCGCGCAGTACGGCGATATCCATATTGAGCAGTTCGGGGTGTTTTAACTGGGAAGCGCTTGTAATCTTTTTCCCGTTGGTGGAAAGAATATCGAACGTATCCCTTTTATTGCCGAGATACTGCCCGTTCGGCGCGCCGATCGGCTTATAAGAGAACGTATAATTCTGTTGCGACGACGTAAATTTGAGTTTATCTACGGCGTAGCGGTATTCTATAAGCAGAATAAGCGAATACATCTCGTCGCCTTCGCCCAACGTAATCTCTATTTTTCGGTCAGCTTGCGCCGTAGTGGGAACAATAAAGCGATATCCGTTCGTTTTGTTGAGTTCCAAAATATCGGAAAGCACTTCGGTGCCGATTGCGTTTACCTTGATTGCGCCGAAGTTGGCGTTCTTTTTATCTACGATAGCTTCTTCGTCATCGTACTTCTCGTAGTATTGCAGAATATCGCGCAACGAAAACGCCGTATAATACAGACTGCCGTTTAATGCGCCCGTTCCCGCGGCAATGGTGAGCGTGGCTTGGGCGCCGTCCGCCGTCCGCTCGCCCGCCCGCAATTCGGTGTATCTGTCGCCGTCGTATTTCGTATCTTCAAACTCGGCGCTCGCAAAGAATTTTTCATTCACGTCGAACGCGGACGCAAGGTGCGTTACTTCGATGGTAACGGTGCATGCGTGGATATCCTGCGGACGGTAGCCCGAATCTTTATCGTTGATAAGCGTTTGCGCATGGGTGGTAAACGTGAGTTTGTACGTACCTTCGAGCACGCCCGCGCCCACTGCGATTTCCAGTTGCGCACCGAACCGCGACGCCGACGTTTTATCTGCCGTAAGCGCGGGTTTTACCGTCAGATTTTTGGTGATTCCCTTAACGATAATCGATGCTCTGCTCGACCCCGTGTTGATTTCGCCCGACGTGGCGTAGAATACGGGTTCGGCGCTCTTGGGATTGTATTCCACCGAAAGCGTGGAATTCAACTTATCGATATCGGCGGCGGTAAGTTCCTGCGCGGCATTGAACACCACGGAAACTTTGCGCGTTTGGTTGGAATACATGGTGAGATTCACGTTTTTTCCGAACGTGTTATCCGATTCTTCCGCCATACCGAACGACGTAATTTTGGCGCGGATATGCACCGTAATCGTTTTGCTTACATGAAAGCCCGCGTTGTCGTAAACGGTAACATAGGCGTCGCCCACCCATTTATCGCTCTGCGGCGCAAAAGCGAAATCGTATCCCGTGTTGGGCACGTTCAGTCTTTTGGGGTCGGACGACGTTAGGCGCACGCCCCCTTCGGTGCTTTCGTACCCCGTTAAATGCGTATTATCCCACTTGGTGACTTCGGACGCGGGTTTTTCTTCGTTGCGGATTTTCACGTAAATGAATTTGGAAAGCTCGAACGGCGAAACGGAGCGAAAATCTTTGAGATACAAGTCGATTTCGTCGGTATCTTTTCCCGTGTACGGGTCTTTTAACACAATTTGCATGATGTTGTCGGTTGTGGAAGTGGCAACAAACTCCACAACGATATAAATTTCATACTGTACGGGCGCGTTATTGTATGCGTTTGCTGTTAACCGAATGGTACTCGTATTGGGTTCGGCGGCTTTGAAAAACAGCAGATTGCGGCAATAGTCGGACTGCGCCTCGCGGGGATTGAGGTCAAACGTAAGATATGCCGATTTATTGGACGTGGAATGATACCCGTCGTCTACCATTTCTCTGTATGAAGTGGAATCGCCGTTTTCGGCTTCGTCTGCCACTTCCACTTTAATCTGGTCGTACCGCCCGAGTTTTTCGTCGGTTGCCCACACGTTGCGCTTGATTTTGGTACGCTGCCCGTTCACGCCCAGCTTGCCCAGTTGGTCGAGATTGAGTATGTATTCGTCGTTCTGATTTTTGAGCGCGCCGTCGTAATACGGCAGTTGCACTTCGTAATATTTACGCGTTTCGGTTGTTTTTTCGGTTACCTGATTGAGCGTGACAACTTGCTTGGTGGTGCGCGAGCGAACCGTTTTGGCGTTGTTCTCATCGGACGAAACGTCGAAATATTCGGCAAATCCGTCTTCCACTTTGAGCATGATACGGCTCATGCCCGTAGCGTAATTGCTGGAAAGCACCACGTCAATCATCATGTTATTGGTAGCGCTTTCGCTGACCTTAAACTCCAATATGTAGCGATTGGGATTTTGAGGGTCTATGCCGCTTTTGCCCGTTTTTTCAATCATATTGGCAGGCGAAGTTTCCACCTTCAAAATGGGGTTGGCGGGGTCGTCTGCGGTTAAGTCGGCATTTTTATCGAGCACTACGTCGAACGTGACGGTGTAGGTGCTGTTTGCCGAAACGCTGTATACGGGCACGTCGGCGCTGTCGTCTACCAAACACAGGTCGGTAGCGCATACGCTAATCTCCTGAATAGACGGCGGGTCGGCAACTTTTTCGGTTGTTGCCCACAAAACGGCAAACGCGACGCTTGCCGCCGCAAACACCGAAATCAGAATGATAAACAGAGCCGTTCTGCCCTTTTTTTTGGTTTCCAGTTCGATAACCTGATCGGAAATAGGCATTTTTGTGCTTTCTCCTGTAAATACTTCTATTCTTTCACTATAATAATACAGTATTTACGGAAAATTGTCAATCTTGAAACCGCGTTTTCGTTGTTTATTTTAGCTGAACGTAAAATAAACAGGCGGCAACGATTTTGGGGTAATACGGCACATTTTGTACGTTTTAAGGGGGATAACGGCATGTCCTCTGGGTGTTTATGCCGTTTATTTTACAAAAATCTCAACTAAAAATTAGCACTTGACGGTTTGGAGTGCTAACACTCGCACTCCGCAAGTGCCACACCGTACGCATGTCCGCCGCCGCCTTTTCGGTGCGCAAAATCGGTTTTAGCCGATTGACAAAACGCCGCATATCCTGTATAATGGTACTAATCGTTAAACCGAACGCCGAATCTGCGGAGGGCAACGCAATGAGCGAACTTGCCGACAAAATCATAGACCTGCTGTTATCTATGCGAAAAGCCACCGACACGTCACGCGGAACGTTCGGGCAGAAAGAAAGTTTGCTTTTTCTGTTGCGCACCACGCCGCAGCCGCCGCGCGAACTTATGGACAGACTCAACGTAAAAAAATCCAATCTTACCCCGCTGGCAAAAAAGTGTTTGAACGCAGGTTGGATTACGAAAACGCCTTGTGCCGACGACCGTCGCGCGCTCACCTATTCGCTGACCGACAAAGGGCGGGCGTACATCGACGGCATACTCGCCGAAATAGAAAAAAAATTTTCCACCGTTTTGACGGGCGACAGCCAGACGACAACCGCAGTGGCGAATTTGGAAACGGCAATCGAACTGTTATCTTACCTATAAACGCACCCGAAAAATCGGGCGGATGCATTCCGAATCGGACTGATTCTCATGAGAGCGACGCAAAAAATAAAGAAAGACCTTGCCGCCGTGTTCCGACACGACCCTGCGGCACGCAGCAAAGCCGAAGTGATTTTAACGTACGGCGGTTTTCATGCGCTCGTACTATACCGCTTTGCGCACTTTTTACACGTGCACCGTTACCGCCTGTTGGCGCGCATCATCAGTCAGTTTGCCAAATTTCTCACGGGTATCGAAATCCACCCGGGCGCCAAAATAGGCTACGGGGTGGTGATTGACCACGGCGAAGGCGTGGTAATCGGCGAAACGGCGGAAGTGGGAAACAACGTGCTCATCTATCAGGGCGTTACGCTGGGCGGCACGGGAAAAGACAAAGGAAAGCGTCACCCCACCGTGGAGGACGGCGTAATGCTGTGTAGCGGCGCCAAAGTGCTGGGTCCGTTCACCGTGGGCAAAAACGCGCGGATAGGCGCGGGTAGCATTGTGTTGAAAGAAGTACCGCCCAACGCCACGGTGGTGGGCGTGCCGGGCAGAATCGTAAAAATCGGCGGCGAACGGGTGGACGACCTCGACCAGGCGCTCCCCGACCCCGTGACCGACGAGTTGAAATCGCTGTCGGCGCGCATTGCCGTACTGGAACAACGCCTTGCCGACGCAAGCGGCACAAAAAAAGCAACGATACCCGAAAGCGGAACTGCCGCAAAGGAATAGACATGTTGAAACTGTACAACACGCTCACACGTAAAAAGGAAGTCTTTGTACCCATAAAAAAGGGTACCGTTACCATGTATTCGTGCGGTCCTACCGTGTATAACTATGCGCACATCGGCAATTTACGCACCTATGTTTTTATGGACATGCTGCGACGCACGCTCCGTTACGACGGGTACAAATTAAAAGGCGTAATGAACATCACCGACGTAGGGCATCTTCTTTCGGACGCCGACGACGGCGAGGACAAAATGGCAAAAGCGGCAAAAGAGCAGCAGAAAACGCCGCGGGAAATCGCCGACTACTACACGGCAATCTTTTTTCGGGACCTCGAACGGTTGCAAATAGGCAAGCCCGAAATCATTGCCAAAGCCACCGACCACATAGCCGACATGATTTCGTACGTACAAGACCTTACGGAGAAGGGATACGGATACGAAACGAGCGACGGAATCTACTTCGATATAGGCAAATTCGACGGATACGGAAAATTAAGCCGCCTGAATTTAGACGAACAGATTGCGGGCGCGCGCGTGGAAGTGAATGCCGAAAAGCGTCACCCCGCCGACTTTGCGCTTTGGAAAAAGGCGGAAAAAAATCACATTATGCAATGGCAGTCGCCCTGGGGCATGGGGTATCCCGGCTGGCACATCGAGTGTTCGGCTATGAGCCGCAAATATTTGGGCGTTCCGTTCGACATTCACACGGGCGGCGTAGACCATATTCCCGTGCACCACGAGAACGAAATCGCGCAGAGCGAAGCGCGCGAAGGCAAACAGACGGTGAACGTGTGGATGCACGGCGAATTTATGTTGGTAGACGGCGGCAAGATGAGCAAATCGCTGGGCAACACGTATACTATCGACAATCTTATCGAGCGCGGCTATTCCCCGCTCGCCTTCCGCTATTTTTGCCTGAACGCGCACTATCGCAAAAAACTGAACTTTACGTTTGAGGGAATGGACGCGGCGCAGACAGCATACGACCGATTACTCTACACGCTTTACAAGCACAAAACGGCGTCCGCCCCCACCGACGCCGCACTGTTGGAAAAGTACCGCACGCAATTCGGCGACGCAATCGACGACGACCTCAATCTTCCCCTTGCGCTCGGCGTACTGTGGACGATGAGCAAAGAAACGCCGTCGCGCGATATTTTTGCGCTTGCGCTCGATTTCGACCGCGTACTCGGGCTGGATTTACAGTCGGCGCACGAAGAACAAGCCGACGACGAGCCTGTTCCCGAACAAGTGACTCGCCTTGCCGACCTGCGGCTTACCGCGCGCAAAGAAAAGAACTGGGCGGAAAGCGACCGCCTGCGTGACGAAATCGCCGCGCTCGGTTATTCGGTAGCCGACGGCAAAGACGGATACACACTCAAAAAACTCTGATACAATCGCATACGAAAAGGAAGCCCTTTACGAGCTTCCCTTTTTTATTTTGTTTATCGTTTTTTCAGTTTTCTTTGCTGTCTTGCACTGCGTCCGCAAGAGCGTCTTCTACCGACTCGGCAGGTTGCGAATCGGGCTGTTTCAATTCATCGAAGGGCGTTTCGGGCGCTGCGGCAGGTTGTTCGGACACGGTATCACCCACCAAGCTCTGATAGAAAGCCGCCGTTGCCGCTTGCTGATACGGTTGCACCCAAAAAGCAAGAATGCCGAACGTGAGAATGGTGAGCAATCCCCAGCCGATAAAGCTGAACTGCAAGCAGAAAAGCCGCCATTTGTTTCCGTCCATCAGACGCATGGATTCTTGCCGTGCTTCGGTTGCCGTAAACTCGGGATGGTCGGCAAGAACGTACTGACTCATCGAATAAGAATACGTTTTAATAATGCCCGGAATGATAAAGAGAAGCGACCACAAGAAAATATAAATCGAATTCACCAGCGACAGCACGAACGCTTTGGAAAAGTTCTTGAATCCGTCGAACAGTTCGCCGATTTCCACATCTTGCCCGCGTATGATTTTCTGCGACATCATAACGTAGCCGAGAGAGAGCGGACCTTCTACCAGTAACATAACGATAACGCCCACGCCGATAAACGACAGCCCCGAACTTGCACTCAAAATCAGACTGTAAATCAGCGTAATAATCGCCATTGTCCCCCATTTTCCGCGCAAACTTTCCCATGCCCGGGCGCGGAAGTCTTTTGCCTTTAACATTTTGTTTTTCTACCTCCCATGCGGCTTTTTGCCGCTTTCTCTATATATAATATCATCAAGACCCCCCCCCGTCAAGCATTTTTCGTAAGCGCGTTCGACAAGATTTTCTTTTTTTCGCGTGCGGGAAATCAAAATGTGCTTACAAACAAACTGTATGTATCTACGCGCCCGTTTATGTGCGGATACGAAAAAAAAGTATATACGGCACATTCATACGCTTGACAAAAAAAGGGATGTGCGGTACAATAAGACCGTTAAAATCGTAAAGGACAAGGACGTCGATATTCCACAAGGAAATTCGGCGTTCTTTTTCACAATTTTTTACAGGAGGATTTTTCCATGTCTTACATCAGCGAAGTGACCGAAGAGCTGAAAGGTCGCAATCCCGGGCAACCCGAATTTATTCAGGCGGCAACCGAAGTGCTCGAAAGTTTGGGAACGGTGCTTGCCGAGCACCCCGAATATCAAAAAAACGCTATTCTCGAACGCATAGTCGAGCCCGACCGACAGCTCATGTTCCGCGTTCCCTGGATAGACGACAAGGGCGTGCCGCACGTAAATCGCGGATTCCGCATTCAATTCAACAACGCAATCGGACCGTACAAAGGCGGACTTCGGCTACACCCGTCCGTTAATCTCTCCATTATCAAATTTTTGGGCTTTGAACAGATTTTCAAAAACAGTCTTACGGGATTGCCTATCGGCGGCGGCAAGGGCGGCAGCGACTTCGACCCCAAAGGCAAGAGCGACCGCGAAATCTTTGAATTCTGCCGCAGTTTCATGACCGAACTGTATCGCCACATCGGCGCCGACGTAGACGTTCCCGCGGGCGACATCGGAACGGGCGCGCGCGAAATCGGCTACATGTTCGGCACGTACAAAAAACTCAACAACCGCTACGAAGGCGTACTCACGGGCAAAGGCTTGCAATACGGCGGCTCGCTCGCCCGCACCGAGGCAACGGGATACGGGCTGGTGTATCTGGTGGAAGAAATGCTGCATGAAAAAGGCATGCGCTTTCAGGGCAAAAAAGTTGCCATTTCGGGTAGCGGAAACGTGGCGATTTACGCCGCCGAAAAAGCTACGGCATTCGGCGCCAAAATTATCACCATGTCCGATTCCACGGGTTGGATTCACGACCCCGAAGGCATTGACCTTGCGGCTATCAAAGAAATCAAAGAAGTGAACCGCGCACGGTTGAGCGAATACAAGTCTTTCCGCCCCCATGCCGAATACAGCACTTCGGGCAACGTGTGGCAGGTGGCATGCGACGTAGCGCTTCCCTGCGCCACGCAGAACGAACTGAACAAAGCGGACGCCGAAACGCTGGTGAAAAACAAAGTGCTCGCCGTAGGCGAAGGCGCCAACATGCCGTCTACCCCCGAAGCACAGGAAGTGTTTATTAAAAACAAAGTTTTATTTGCGCCCGCCAAAGCGGCAAATGCGGGCGGCGTGGCAACAAGCGCGCTCGAAATGAGCCAGAACAGCCAACGCCTGAACTGGACGTTTGAGAAAGTGGACTCCAAACTGCACGACATTATGAAAAATATTTATCGCCAAATGTCTGCGTCTGCCGAAGCCTACGGATTCAAAGACAACTTCATCGTCGGCGCCAACATTGCGGGATTCAAAAAGGTTGCCGACGCCATGGTGGCGCAAGGTATACAATAAACGGATAGATTTACGGTACAAAAAAAGAAGTTTCGGTTGAAACTTCTTTTTTTTGTATTATTATCGTATATTAGTTTTTATTTACTTCGTCATGGCTTCTTGCACGGCAACCGCGCAGGCAACGGACGCGCCGACCATGGGGTTGTTGCCCATGCCTATCAAGCCCATCATTTCCACGTGAGCGGGAACGGACGACGAACCCGCGAACTGCGCGTCGGAGTGCATTCTGCCCATAGTGTCGGTCATGCCGTAAGATGCGGGACCCGCCGCCATATTGTCGGGGTGAAGCGTTCTGCCCGTGCCGCCGCCCGAGGCAACCGAGAAATACTTTTTGTTGTTATCCACCGCCCATTTTTTGTACGTGCCCGCAACGGGATGTTGGAAACGCGTGGGATTGGTGGAATTGCCCGTGATGGAAACGTCCACTTTTTCGTGTTGCATAATGGCAACGCCTTCGCGTACGTCGTCGGCGCCGTAGCAACGCACTTTGGCTTTCTCGCCGTCCGAATACGGAATGGTGGCAACCACTTTTAAGTCGCCCGTGGCGTAGTCGTATTTGGTTTGCACGTACGTGAATCCGTTAATGCGCGAAATAATCATGGCGGCGTCTTTGCCCAGTCCGTTCAGAATAACCTGCAACGGCTCTTTGCGCACTTTGTTGGCGGTTTTGGCAATGCCGATTGCGCCTTCCGCCGCCGCAAAACTTTCGTGCCCCGCCAAAAAGCAGAAACATTTCGTTTTTTCGTCTAACAGCATAGACGCAAGATTGCCGTGTCCCAGTCCTACCGCGCGTTGCTCGGCAACCGAACCGGGCACGCAGAACGACTGCAAGCCTTCGCCGATGGCAACCGCCGCTTCGGTCGCTTTTTTGCAACCTTTTTTAATGGCAATCGCGCAACCCACCGTGTACGCCCAGGTGGCGTTTTCAAACGCAATCATCTGCGTGGATTTTACGATTTTCTCCACGTCGATTCCTTTATCCAAACAGATTTTGCGCGCGTCTTCCAAATCTTTGATTCCGTTCGCTTTGAGAGCCGCGTTAATCTTATTGATTCTTTTATCGTAACCTTCAAAAGTGATACTCATTTTTTCGTCCTCCTTACTGCTTTCTCGGGTCGATGTACTGCGCCGCACCCTCGAATCTGCCGTAGGTGCCCGTGGAAGAACGGAGCGCTTCGTTGGCGTCCATGCCGCCGCGAATCTTTTCCATCATTACGCCCAGTTTTACAAACTCGTAGCCGATGACAAGTCCTTCTTTATCGAGCGCCAGTTTGGTGATGTACCCTTCCGCCATTTCGAGATACCGCACGCCCTTTGCTTCGGTGGAATAAATCGTGCCGATTTGGCTACGCGTGCCCTTGCCGAGGTCTTCCAGTCCCGCGCCGATTTCCAGACCGTCTTCACTGAACGCCGACTGCGTTCTGCCGTATACAATTTGCAAAAACAACTCGCGCATGGCGGTGTTGATTGCGTCGCACACAAGGTCGGTGTTGAGCGCTTCCAAAAGCGTCTTGCCGGGCAGAATTTCTCCCGCCATGGCGGCAGAGTGCGTCATGCCCGAGCACCCGAGCGTTTCCACAAGCGCTTCGCGGATAATACCTTCTTTAACGTTCAGCGTGAGCTTGCAAGCGCCCTGCTGGGGTGCGCACCAACCCACACCGTGAGTGAGTCCGCTGATGTCTTTGACCTCTTTTGCCTGAATCCATTTCCCTTCTTCGGGAATGGGGGCGGGACCGTGGTGCGGACCTTTTTTGACGCAAATCATTCTTTCTACGTCTTTTGAAAAATGCACGTTCTTTACCTCCGAAAAATTTTTACTGCATTTGCCACGGCAATTTTACCGTTCGCCACTTATTATACCATTTTCGCCGCCGCAGTGCAAGTATTTTTATCCGATTGCCTATATTCCGAAACAAGAAATACGCTTGTTTGCCGCCGCCCGAAAATATTTTTTTACGGCAAATCGTCTTTTCCGCCGTTGGGCGGATGACACCTGCGAAGTCGCCCGATAATTTTGGGCACGCCGCGCAACACGCCGTATTTTTGCAGAGCCAGAACGGCATACTCGGAACACGACGGCGTGAACACGCAACGCAAACGCACTTCTTCGGGCGCCGTTGCCTGATAGACGCGTATGCACCAGATAAGAAGGGCGCGGAAACGCACGACTATGTACACCCCGAGCAAACCGAGCGACACGCAAAGAGCGACTGCCAAACGGTGCGCGGGCAACAAAAAGTACAGTAAACAGAAAACGCCCGATGCGACAAGCAACGGAAACACGACGTTACATACCGCGCGCCCCACGCTTATATGCGGGCGCACCAGATTTTCCCGCCGCAATCGGTCGGCGCGCACCTTTTCGGTTAAAGCCGCCAAATCGCAAGGGGGCGCATGCGCAAAATCCGCTTCGGGATTTTGTTCCGAAGCGGATATGTTTTGCTTGCGATTCTTCGTTCGGTCGGACACGTGTACTCTCTCCTTGTTATCGGAAACAGTATAGCATTTTTCCGTCCGCGCTGTCAAGAAACCTTTGTTGTCAGCTCCCCTGATAATCGATTAAACCGTCTTCGTCGCCAATCATGGTAAAATCGCAAGTGGAAAAATAGTCGGGTTCCCCGATTTCCTCGTCTTGGGCAAACTCTTCGTTTTGTTCTTCCGCGTCGGACGGAACGGGAAAATAGCGGTCGCTCCCCAATTCCACTTGGTCGGCGGCAAATTCGTCTGTATCGCAGTCGCCGCATTCGCGTATCAGAATCTTTTTGAGCATTTCTTCGTCGGTATGCAGTGCGTTTTTCTTGTTTTCATGTTTATCCACGGTTGTTTCCTCCATGGACATAGTATGCGCCGGCATACGCAATCATATGCCCGCAGAATATATATACTATTGCAAAAGCGCGAGAATATCTTCGTATTTGAGATTGGCGGCGCCCGACGCGGCGTTCATCACGATATCCGAAAGCGCGTTCTTTTTTTCCTGTAAGCGCACAATACGTTCTTCTATGCTGTTTTGCAACAAAAGTTTGTATACCTGCACGGGTTTATCCTGCCCGATGCGGTAGGCGCGGTCGGTTGCCTGGTGCATGACCGACTCGTTCCACCACGGGTCGTAATGAATCACCACGTCGGCGCCCGTAAGATTGAGTCCCGTGCCGCCCGCTTTGAGCGAGATGAGAAAAACGTCCGTTTTGTCGGTATTAAAGCGCGATACCAGTTTGATTCTTTCCACCTTGGGCGTGTCGCCTTTAAGCAGAAAATGCGTGATTCCTTCTTCGGACAGTCGCACGCGCAACAATTCGAGCATAGACGTGAACTGGCTGAATAACAGCACCTTATGCCCCGACTGCACCGCCGTGCGCACAAGGTCGAGACAGGCGTCCGACTTGGCGGAATTGCCCGTGTACTCGGGATAAACGAGTTTGGGCTCGCAACAGATTTGCCGCAACTTGGTGAGCATGCTCAACACAACCACCTTGTTCACGTGTTCGCCCGCCGCCGTCACGCTGTCGCGCACCGAGCCGAGATTGGCGATATAAACGTCGCGCTGGTTTCCTTCGAGCGGACAGATTACGTCGCTCTCCGTTTTGGGCGGCAGTTCTTTGAGCACGCCCGCCTTTAACCGACGCAGAATAAACGGTTTGATGAGAGCGGACAGGCGTTGGGCGGCGATATCCGAGCCGCGCACGATTTCCGCTTCGATTGTGTCGCGGAAACGCGGATAGGAAAACAGATAGCCGGGCATGAGAAAATCGAAAATACTCCATAATTCGGCAAGACTGTTTTCTACGGGCGTGCCCGTAAGCGCGAAACGGTGGCGGGCAACCAGTTTTTTGACCGCCTGCGCGTTCTTTGTTTCGGGATTCTTGATGTATTGCGCTTCGTCGATAACGGCGAACGCAAACGAAAAATCGGCATACTGCGCCGCATCTCTGCGCAACAGTTCGTAGCTGGTAACAATGACATCGTAATCGGAAAACGACCGAACCAGTTCTTTCCGTTCTTCCCCGTTGCCCGATACGGCAAGCACTTTGAGTTCGGGCGCGAATTTGGCGAATTCGTTCACCCAGTTGAGCACCAACGTGGTGGGGCACACGATAATACTCGTGCCTTCGCGCTCGCCGAGCAAAAGAGCTATAACCTGCAACGATTTTCCCAGTCCCATATCGTCGGCAAGCACGCCGCCCAACCCCAGGCGGGTAAGCGTTTTGAGCCAGCGATACCCCGCCTTCTGATAGTTGCGCAAAACCGATTTGAGCGAAGGCGGCACTTCGGCAAGACTTTCTTCCGCCCCCGCAAGGTCTTTGACAAGGCGTTTGAAGTCGTCGCTGCGATTCAGTTCGAAATATCCGCTTTTGAGTTCGGCGTCTACATACGGGGCATACCACACGGGCAGAGTCAGTCTGTCGCCCGAACGTGTTGCCGCGTCGGTCAGTTCCCCGAGCACCGCAACGGACGGGTCAAGCAAATCGACAAACGACCCGTCGGTGAGCCGCACGTAACTTTGTTTGTTTTTGTAGGCGTCTAAAATTTCTTGCAGTTGTTCGCCCGTATATTCTTCGGCAGACAGTTCCATATCCAGCAAATCGCTTTTGAGTCGCACGCCTACTTTAATACGCGGCGGCTTGCGCACCTTCATTTTGCGAAGTGCGTCCGAAAGATAGACGTCGGCGTACCGCATGAGTTCGCGAAACCCTTCGCGTACCAAAATATATATATCGTTTTCGTCGTACACGCGGAGCAACGGGAAATCGGGAAAATATTTTTCCGCCGCGCGCAAAAACGCGCTCTCGCTCTCGTAGTCGCGCACAAACGGATAGGAAGCCGAATCGTCGAACAAGTCGATTTCCGTTTCGCCGTCGTAACCGGCATGCACCCGCGCTTGCACCGCGCCGTCTGCCGCCGAATCGAAATACACTTTCAGTTCGAGCGGCGCCGCCTCGAACACCGACAAATCGATATCGGGCGCGGCGATTTCGGCAAACGCCGCCACACGGCACAAAACGCTGTTGTAAAACTGCGACATATCGGACTGCGCGACAAACAGCCGCCCCCGCGCTTGCACCGCGCGGAGAACGGGCACAATCGCTGTGTAGTACGCCTCGGTAACGGGATAGACGTGACTGTCCGTTACCAGATACCGATATTTCTTGCCGGACAGCACCTTACACGCCGCCATGCCGCATTCGAGAAGATATCCGCCCGATACGCGGGTGAGTTTGAACCCCGTGTTCGCCGCGTTCGTTTTTTCGTCTATCAGACGCATGCCGCCCTTTACTTCGGGGTCGTCGCATGCCACGGGTTGCCCCGTATATAATGCCATAAATTCGTCTACGCCGCCCGCCGACAAACGCAAACGGTCACGGAAATCGGGATTTACCGCACCGGCGTCCGCCAAAAATTCGGTTTTCTCGCGATACGCGCCGCAAACAAATGCAACAAGCGCCGCACTTGCGGGGTCAAACGCTTCGGGCACGTGCGTAAGAGTAAGCTCCACACCGTACCGCTTTTCCGCGCCCGTATTGCAACACGAAACGAAATCGGCAACATCCTTTACCGTGTATTGCTTGCGCAAGCCGATTGTAAACCGCAACTGCAAACGCGAATCGGCACCTATTTCCATAACGGGAACAAGTCGCACGCCGCCCCCTTCTTTTGCCAAGTGTCTGCCTTTACGAAGGCGACCGTACGTATCGATGAGCGTACGCACGCTCGTATCGCTGCGCGCCGAAACTTTTTCGTTGCGAACGGGTTCCTGCGGATACTTGTTTTCATACGCGAGCGCCGTTGCCACGATATGGCGGCATGGTCCTTCCGCCGTAAGGTCGGCGGTGCAATCGCAACTGTAATCATATAAGCCGCCTTGCTCGTCAAACAGAACGGCGGTGGCATAGTCGCGGTCGCCCCGCACCACCGCGCGAACCGCGAACTTTCCGTTTTCGCGCGCCGTTTCCATTTGCTTGACGCGGTTATCGTAAAAACGTTTTTTTCCGCCCGCAATCGCCTTTGCGCCCGCTTCTCCGTATAAAGAATCCCAATCCGGCATTTTCGGTACCACCTCCGTGAATTTTCAGTATAGCATATTTTTTGTTATATTACAACCAAAACGCCGCCGCAAACCCGTTTCTTTGCGCTATTACGCAACAAAAAAACGGAATCTTCCGCCCGATTCCGTTTTCTTTCTTCTTTTTTCTTCATCTGTCCCGATTTTCCCATTCGGGGATTACCGTGCCTTCGCCGAATACTATCCGTACCATGGGCGGCTCGACGGCTTTGTAAAAAGCGCTGATTTTTTGCCCTTCCCGCTCGATTTTGAGTTTTTTGATGTAGGCGGGGCGAAAAACTCCTATCTGTTTTCCGTTGAACGACAGAATACAGTTGTCTTCGGTAAATTTCATTTCCAGCGGCACGCCGTCTTTCAATCCGCCCGTATGCGGCTCGTTCAACAAAACGGTTTGCTCGTTTTGGGGAATGGGCGTGGCAATCGTTTCCTGCTCTTCTTCTTCGGCCGCGAATTTTTTATATATGCTGTTTTCGTCTACCACGGTGTAGCCCGCAAATTCGTCGTCGCCGTCGTCGAGCGAATAGTTTTCATCGTACATTCTCATCTGTTTTTCTCCTTGCTTGCGGTTTAATTACTATCATTATACTACACATTCGCATAATTCGTCAATATTCTTTCTTACATTCGTGCGAATAAAAAAACGGAACGCCGCAAATCGCACTTTGCACCGCTCCGCCTTTCCGCTTTATTTTTTTACTTAATTCTTGTGGTCTTTTTCCCAACAGCAGTTCTTGTATTTTTTGCCGCTGCCGCACGGACAAGCGTCGTTCCGCCCCACATTCTTGTTGTCGTTCGTGTTTACTTTGGGCGCTTTTGCCTGTTTACTGCCGCCGCTCGACACCACCAAATCGAGATTCTGCCCTTCGCGTTTGGGTGCGCGTTCCACGTTCACGCGCATTAAGAGCGCTACCGTTTCTTCCTGTATGCGGTCAATCATATCGTCGAACATGGCGAACCCTTCCTGCTTATACGCAATAACGGGGTCTTGCTGTCCGTATGCTTTCAGCCCGATTCCCCTGCGCAAAGCGTCCATGGCGTCGATGTGGTCCATCCACTGCTTATCTACCACTTTGAGCAAAATCACGCGCTCGATTTCTTCGAAGTCTACGCCCAGTTCTTTGGCGTTGTCGACTTTTTGCACGTAATACGTTTGCATGGCAGTGTATATCTGCTCTTTGATTTCGTCGAGCACCCAGTTTTCCATGCGCTCGGGCGTAAGGAAGGTAGTATCGCCCGGAATGAGTTTACGCTCGATTTCTTTATTGAGATTCTCGTAATCCCATTCGTTCCAGTCGGTTTTGGGGTCGGTGTAGGTGTCTACCACTTTTCCGATTTGTTCGTGCATCATGCCGTCTATTTGCGCGTGCACGCTCTCTCCCTGCAACACCTTGTTGCGTTCCTTATAAATAATGGTACGCTGGGTGTTCATTACGTTATCGTATTCGAGCACCTGCTTACGAATGGAGTAGTTGCGTCCTTCGATGTTTTTCTGCGCGTTGGCTATCTGCTTGGTGAGCATTTTCATGGAAAAAGGCGTATCTTCGTCCGCTTTGAACATTTCGGCAATGCGTTTCATTCTGTCGCCGCCGAACAGACGCAAAACGTCGTCTTCCATGGAAAGATAGAAAATACTCGAACCGATGTCGCCCTGACGACCCGCACGACCGCGCAACTGGTTATCGATACGCCGCGACTCGTGCCGCTCGGTGCCGATAATGCGCAAGCCGCCCACGGCAATCACTTTTTCTTTCTCGCCGTCCGCTTCCGTTTTGTATTCGTTGTAGAACTTTTTGTATTGCTCCCGCGCCGCCAGAATATCGGGGTCGGCAGTGGTGAAATACGCGGTAGACGCCGAAATGAGTTTTTCGTCTACCCCCAAATCGCGCATGCGCTTTTTGGCAAGATATTCGGGATTGCCGCCGAGCAGAATATCGGTACCGCGACCTGCCATGTTGGTGGCGATTGTAACGGCGCCCACTCTGCCCGCCTGCGCGATGATTTCCGCTTCTTTTTCGTGGTTCTTGGCGTTGAGCACATTATGCCCGATTCGTCTGCCCGTGAGAAGGCGGGAAAGTTCTTCGCTCTTTTCCACGTTGGTGGTACCCACCAGAACGGGCTGTCCGCGCTCGGTACATTCTTTGATATCTTCGATAACGGCGCGCAGTTTGCCGTTTACCGTAGTGTAGATTACATCGTTTTCGTCTACGCGTTGGCTGGGCACGTTGGTGGGAATCTCCACAACGTCTAACCCGTAAATACCTTTGAACTCCGCTTCTTCGGTTTTGGCGGTACCCGTCATGCCGCCCAACTTATCGTATAAGCGGAAGTAGTTCTGAAACGTTATGGTGGCGAGCGTTTTGTTCTCGTTGCGAATGGTAACGTTTTCTTTGGCTTCGATTGCCTGGTGCAAGCCGTCCGAATACCGACGCCCCACCATCAGTCGCCCCGTGAACTCGTCTACAATGACCACTTCGCCGTCCGACACAATGTAGTCTTGGTCGCGCTTCATGATTTTATGTGCGCGCAACGCGTTGTTCACATGGTGCGCGATGTCGCTGTTTTCGAGGTCGGTAAGATTGTCGATACCGAAAAAGAGTTCGGCTTTATTGGTGCCCGATTCGGTGAGATTGATTGCCTTTTTCTTTTCGTCGTATTCGTAGTCGTCTTCTTTGATTTCACGCTTAACGAACTGATTGGCACGAACGTATAAATCGCTCGACTTTTCGCCCCTGCCCGAAATGATAAGCGGCGTACGCGCTTCGTCTATGAGAATGGAGTCCACTTCGTCGATAATGGCGTAACACAATTTACGCTGCACCATTTCTTCTTTGTAGATTACCATGTTATCGCGCAGGTAATCGAATCCGAGTTCATTGTTGGTGGCGTAGGTGATGTCGCAATTATAAGCGGCGCGCTTGGCTTCGGGCGTCATGCCCGACACGGCGACGCCTACCGTAAGACCCAAAAAGCGGTGTACTTTTCCCATCCACTCGGCGTCACGCTTGGCAAGATAATCGTTAACGGTAACAATGTGCACACCTTCGCCCGTGAGCGCGTTTAAGTAGGCGGGCAACGTAGAAACAAGCGTTTTGCCTTCGCCCGTACGCATTTCGGCAATACGACCCTGGTGCAAGGTGATACCGCCCAAAATCTGCACGTGGAAGTGCCGCATGCCCAGCACGCGGGCGCTTGCCTCGCGCACGGTGGCAAACGCTTCGGGCAACAGGTCGTCGAGCGTTTCGTAGTTCTCTTTCAGACGCTTGCGAAATTCTTCCGTTTTGCCTTTGAGTTCGTCGTCCGAAAGATTGCGATACGCTTCCTCGTATTCGTCTACTTTCAGCGCAATCGTTTCCAACTTTTTGAGATGTTTACGGTTATCGCTACCCGTAATAAAACTAATCAGTCCCATTTTCTATTCCTTTATGTTTTGGCTTTCTTTGCTTATTGATTTTGTTCGTACTGCGGATACCGACCCAGATACCGCACTTCTACGGCGCGGGCGGCAAGCGCCGCAAACAGCTCGTCGGGTACGCCTTCTTTGCCGTAATACAGAAAATCCACGTAGAACACGTACTGCCCCAGTCGCTTTTTGGCGGGACGCGACTCGATTTTGGTCATGTTGAGCCCGCGCTCGTCCATTACCCGCAACACGTCTAAAAGCGCGCCCGGGCGGTTCAACGTGGAAAACAGAACGCTCACTTTGTTGCCCGACATTCGGGGCGCAGCTTGCACCGCAACGAACCGCGTGCAATTTTCGGGCGAATCTTCCAGCCCGCTCACCGCCGCAATCTGCCCCGTGCGGGGCGCGCGCGCAATCGCCGCGCTGTGTTCGTCCAGCTTGTCCAGCCCCGCCGAAGTGTACGCAACCGCTTCCGTTTTTACGTGCGGCAACAGTTTCCGCAACGAAGTCCGGCACTGCGCCAACGCCTGCGGGTGCGAATACACCGTGCGCACGTTTTGAAGTGCCACGCCGTTTTGCACAATCAGACACTGCCGAACGGGCAAAACGATTTCTTGCACGATATACAGCCCCAATTCGCCGAGCGCGTCGCAAGTAGCCGCCACCGTTCCTTCAAAACTGTTTTCCATGGGAACGATTGCCGTTTCGCACGTTCGGCTACGCACCCGTTCGAGCGTATCGTATACCGAATCGCAAAACAACACGTCCGTTTTCTCTCCCGCAAGTTGCACTGCGGCGGCGTACGTATGGCTGAAAGAATCTCCGAAACAGGCAACCGACACAGCATTTCTCCTTTACGGACTTTTTAACGTTGCAATATACCGCGAAAAAGTTCTTGCGAGCAAACTTTTTCTCTTATTATATCACACTGCGGCGGGCATTGTAAAGCGTTTGCACCTTTTCCCGCCGACACGGTTTGGTCGAATATAGGCGTAATTCGTTCAAAAGTCGCCGCCGTTTTCGCCGCATCGTATAAAGACGCCACCTTGAAAATAATAGCAAGCGCCACGCTTAACAGCACAATCACCACAAGCACAAGCAATACCGTATTGCGCTTTTGCTTTCTGCGTGCGGCAAGTTCGCTGCGGCTGTGCAATCCGCCGTCGTTGTAGCCGAACACGTGGTCGTCACGGCAAGCGCCGCTTTGCCCGTCGTGCCGCGAAATGTTGTCGTCGAACGAATGGTCTTGCTTACAGGCGTCGTTTTCTTCGCCCTGATACGTTTTGCCTCCGTCAAACGATTCGATTCGCGGCGCGCGCACCGAAAACTCGATTTGTTGCACCGTTTCTTCGGGCGGGCTGTATCGGATTTGTTTGACGGGCGGCACCGCTTCCGCCTGCTTGCTCTTTTCGTCCGCTTCGCGCAATTTGTCTTCGCAATATGCCGCCGCGTCCTCTATTTCGTCGGTAAGGAAATATCCGTACTTTTTGAGTCGCAACGGCAGATTTTTAAGCACGTCGTCGGCAGGCGCCAAAAACAGAATCTCTCCCGCCGTTTTTCTCTTCCAGCGGATTTCGGCGTCGAAAAATTCCCATGCCGAACGAACGGCAGGCAAATCCACCTGCGTTTCTTCGGTTACGAATACGAATAGTATGTCGGCGTTTTTAAGCGCTTCCTTTGCGTCGTGCGCGCTGTCCTGCGCATTGACGCACCCACATTCGACGAGTTGTTTATTGACTTCTTCCGCTTTGTCCGTAATTTCGTCGGCGTAAGCCAAAACGTATTTCATCTTGTCACCCTCCTCACCACAAGCGAAATTCTTTTTTTTGTAAACGATTTATAATCCCACGCGCGCCAACCGCTCGAACAGCATTTCTTCTTCGGTGGGAATATCTTCGGACGCCTCGATTTGTTTGCGCAGTTCGAGCATTTTTTGGTCGGTCTGCGTAATCACGTCGGCGCACGCTTTGAGTTGCGCGCCCAACGTATCGGCATGCGCGTTATCGTGCTTATAGGAAAGCTGATGTTCCAGGCTCGCCCAAAAATCCATGGCAATGGTGCGAATTTGCACTTCCACCTTCATTTCTTTCCGTTTATCGGCAAAAAATACGGGGATTTTCACAATCAGGTGCAAACTGCGGTAGCCGTTGGGCTTGGGATTACCGATATAATCTTTCTTTTTGATGAGCGTAATATCGTCTTGCACCAAAAGCGAATCGGCAATCCGATAGATATCGTCTATGTACGAACATACCACGCGGATTCCCGCTACGTCGTTCAGGTTTTCTTCTATGCTTTCGAGCGTTACGGGAAACTTATACCGAACCAATTTTTCTATAATGCTCTCGGTGCGTTTTAAGCGCGTACTGATTGTTTTGATGGGATTCCGTTTATACCGATGTTCAAACTCGGTATCCAGCACTTCGAACTTGGTACGGATTTCTTTGAGCGCGCAGGTGTACATCATTTGCAATTCTTTGAGCTGTACCACCGACCACATCATATCTTTGGTTTTGCGCATGAGTGCTTCGGCAAAAGGAGATGACTCGAACAATTCCGCCATGGCGGGAAGTTGCGAGATATCACCGTTTTCTCTCTTGATTTCGTCTTTCATGAATACTCTCCTGTACCGGAATACGTATATTGTAACACGCCCGCATAAAGGCAACATTACCGATTTGTTAAAATTTTCTTAAATTTGCGCGAAATCGCTTTGGTCGTATTCCACGCTTACGAGCGTTAACCCCTTACCGGGCAACGGAATTTTTGCCACCCGTTCCCGCTCGCCGTTCAGCGCCGCCGCAAAATCCCGCGCGGTAATTTTTCCCTGCGAAAGCCGCAACAGCGCGCCTGCCATAAGGCGCACCATTTTATATAAAAAGCCGTTGCCGCAGATACGAAACTCATACGTAATCGGCATAAGTCCCTGTGCGGGATAGGAAATAAACGTACAGTCGTACACCGTGCGCACCGTTGTTTTCGCCGACGACCCCAAACACTGAAAGCAAACGAAATCATGCGTGCCTTTCACCGACGAACACGCCGCCGCCAAAGCCTTTGTATCGAGCGGCGAATCCACCCGCAAAGCGTAGCCGTCTATATGCGGCAACACGTGCGGCGAAAGATAAAAGCGGTAGGCGTACGTCTTGCGTTTTGCCGCCTTTCTCGCGCAGAACCCGTCTGCCGTTTCGCAACACGACAGCGCGCGGATATCGGGCGGAAGTTTTGCGTTGAGTGCGGCGGCGAACTTTTGGGCAGGCACGCTCGTTTCGCACGAAAACGACACGGCTTGCCCCACGGCGTGCACGCCTTCGTCGGTGCGACCCGACGCCGTTACGGGCACGGGCGCGCCCACAAGCGACGCAAGCGCCGTTTCCAGACATTCCTGCACCGAAACGATTCCCTTCTGACGTTGCCAACCGTGGTAGTGCGTTCCGTCGTATGCAAGCGTAAGCAAATACGTTTTCACCACAGCACCCCGATAAACGCCCAACCGAACCAGTTATACCGCAAAACAAGAATCACAAACAACAGTGCCAACAGGATAAAGGCGGCAACAAAGTCGCGCACGTGCAAACGCAACACCTTCATGCGCGTGCGCCCTTTCGCCCCGCGATAACAGCGCGAATCCATGGCGTCGGCAAGCTCGTCCGCTCTTCGGAACGAACTGACGAATAGCGGAATGAGTATGGGCAACAACGACTTTGCCCGCTTGAAAATGTTGCCCGTATCGAAATCGGCACACCGCGCCTTTTGCGCGTTCATGATTTTTTCGGTTTCTTCCATGAGCGTGGGAATCAGGCGAAGCGCAATACTCATAATAATGGCAAGTTCGTGCACAGGCAGGCGCATGAGTGCCAACGGCTTCAATAAACTTTCCAGTCCGTCGGTTAATTCCACGGGCGTGGTGGTAAGCGTTAACAAGCCGGGTCCCATTACCAAAAATATCAGCCGCAATGCCATACGCGCGGCGTTTAAGAGCCCTTCTTTATAAATTTTGATAAACCGCCATGCCCAGAGCGGTTCGGCGTTTTTTGCAGAATAAAACAGTACGCTCATGATTGCCGTGAACAGCACCAAAAACAGCACGGCACGCACGCTTTTCAATACTTTTAACAGCGGTACACGGCTCAAAAAAACCAGCACGAGCAAAAACACCGCCACCACGGCAAACCCCACGAATTTGCGGATAAAAAATACCGAAACAATATAAAGGATGACCGCCAACAATTTGATACGCGGGTCGATACGGTGAATAGGGCTTTCTACGGGATAATATTGCCCGAACGAAACGTCTTTCACGCCGTCACCCCCTTCACGCGCAAAATCTCTTTTAGCAGTTCGCGTTCGGTCAGCACGCTACGCGATACGGGTACTCCGCGGTCGTTTAACAGGCAGGCAAGCGCGGTTACGGTAGGCATTTCGACGTGCAACTCGCGCAACAGGTCGTGTTGCGAAAACAGTTCGGCAGGCGTGCTCACAAGCCGCAACTCTCCGTCTGCCATCACGGCGATTTTATCGCAATACGCAGCCACTTCGTCCATATTGTGCGAAATCATAATCACCGTAGGGCAAAGCGTGGCTTTTATCTCGGTAATCAAATCGAGAATTTCCTTTTTTCCGCGCGGGTCGAGCCCTGCCGTAGGTTCGTCGAGCACCAGTATTTTGGGGTGCATGGCAAGCACGCCCGCAAGCGCTACCCGCCGTTTCTGCCCGCCCGACAGTTCGAACGGACTGCGTTTTTCCACTTCGGCGTAATTAAGCCCCACCATTTCGATTGCCGATTTTACGCGAGCTTGCAACTCGTCGCCCTTTATTCCCACGTTTTTCGCGCCGAACGCAACGTCGTCGGCAACCGTTTCGGCAAACAACTGATATTCGGGATACTGAAACACCATGCCCACGCGCGCACGTAGCGCTTTGTAATCGGGGCGGTGCTTTCGTTTTGGCTTTTTGCCGCCGTTGCCCACCAGACGGAATTCGTCGATTTCTATCGTTCCGCTCTGGATTCTCGTGAGCGCGTTCAGGTGCGAGAACAGCGTGCTTTTACCGCTGCCCGTGTGTCCGATTACACCCCAAAATTCCCCGTCGGGAATCGTGAGATTGATTTTTTTGAGCGCGTATTTTTCAAACGGGGTGCCCGCGCTGTATTTATAGTCGAGATTTGTGATTTTTATCGGCATAACGCGTCCGCAAGCTCCTCGGGCAGTGTGATTTCGCCCTGTAATTCCACGCCGCATTCGCGTAGTTCGGCGGCAATGCGGGCGGCAAGCGGCAATTCCAGCCCCGCCGATTCAATCAGGGCGCGGTTGCGGAAAATTTCTTTGCCGCCTTCGCCTGCCACTCTGCCGTTTTTGAGCACGATAATGCGGTCGGCAAGCGCCGCTTCGTCCATAAAGTGGGTAATCATGACCACCGTCATTTTTTCTTCTTTATTCAGCCGCGTAATGACGCGCATCACTTCTTCGCGCCCCACGGGGTCGAGCATTGCCGTGCTCTCGTCAAGCACCATAACGCGCGGCTTGATTGCCAGCACGCCCGCAATGGCAATGCGTTGTTTTTGACCGCCCGAAAGACGGAACGGCGTTCCCTTGCGGTGTTCGCCCATGCCCACGCTTTGGAGCGCCCAGTCTACCCGTTCGGAAATTTCGGCGCTCGGAAGCCCTAAATTTTCGGGACCGAACGCAACGTCGTCCTCGATGACGGACGCCACCATCTGGTTATCGGGATTCTGAAATACCACCCCTACCGTTTTGCGGATATCGAACAGGTCTTTATGGTTGGTTGTGCGCATACCGTTTACCGTAACCGTTCCGCTTTTCGGCTCTATCAGTCCGTTGAAAAGTTTGGCAAGCGTGCTTTTGCCGCTACCGTTATGCCCCACAAGCGCGACGAATTCGCCTTCGCCTATGGAAAGCGTCACATCCGACAGCGCCGTCTTTTCGTCTTCGGCGCCTTCGTTATATATATAGGTTACGTTACGCAGTTCTATCATTACGGTATCAGTATAGCACAACGCGGCAAAATTTACAATTATTTCGGCGCGTTATTGTGTGAAAACGCCTCCTATTTTATCAGTTTTATCATTCGTATGCTCAACTGATTGAACAGGAAATCGAACAACAGGGTCAACGCGGTAAAAATGAGCGCCAACAGCGGATAGCCGCCCACGCGCGACGCAACGGCAACGACGTCGATTGTGGTGACCCATTTGGCGGTAAACCACACGACGCATAATGCTACGTTGGCAAACGCCGCCATAATCCCCAAGCGGAGAAACGCCGTTTTCACCCGCACGTAATACAATTTGCGGATGGCGTAGCTTAACAGTGCAAAGGGCGCAAACACAAACGCGTTTAATATAAGCGCCGACAGTCCGAACACGCCGCCCACGCACACGGCAACCAACAAGCTCACCGCTATGCCTGCCACCCCGTACCAAAAGCCGCATTTTACGCATACGATATAATAGCAAAGTGCCGCACACATCAAAAGCGACACTTTCAGCCATCCGAAATTGGTAAGAAACACGCACACCGCCGCAACGGCGGCGCCTACCGCGCTGTATGTAATTTTACGCGAGCCGCTTTCTTTCACACTTTTTGCCTTCTGTCACAGAATTAGGAAATCCCGTGCGGAACGCACGCCCGAACGCGCGCCTTCCGCAAAAATTCTCGCACCGAAATCTTTTTATCAACCGCAACAACGCGTCATAGAACAACAACAATCGGTCAGGCAGTACGCCAAGCAACAGTTGGAAAGCATGTTGCCGCCGCAAATCTGTCCGTCCTGCTGTTGCTGAACGGGCGGGGGCTGGTTGGGGTCGGCGCCGATTGTGTTGGGGTCGGCTTGCGGATTGCCCATAACCAAATCGAGTTTATCGAGCGATTCTTTGTATTTTGTATTGCGCGGCTCCATTTCTACGGCGAGCGCAAGCTGCTTGCGACTGTCGGAAAGCCACTCGCGCTTATAAAAGATAATGGATTGCAAATAATGCCATTGCGCGCTGCGGTCGGTTATGGCGTCCAGTCGGCTTTGCGCATCGTCGTATTCGCCCTTTTTAATCAAATCGTCGATGTATCCGTAATCGCCGTCGCCGAACGTTTCCCGCGCCTGCTTTTTCTCGAAATCGGCGGAGATAAGCGCCCATGCGGATTCGAGTTCGCTCAACTTGCGCGCACCCTCGTTGCCTTCGGCGCCCGACTTAAACCGTTGTTCGCCGTAAACGGCTTTGAGTTCTTCATACCGCGCTTTCAGTTCTTCTTCGGGGGTTTCGGGCGTGAGCCCGAGTACACTATACGGTTCTTTCACTTTTTACCTCTTTCGGCATTGCCGATATTTATTTTTTGCCGCGCACGATTGTTGCGAGCGGCTTACGGCGCTTTTACCGCGCCCGTCAGGCAATCGGATTGGACGGAATCATCACGGTGGCGTTGCCGTCGGTAATCACCACGTTGGGCAACTCGCCGTTCCACTTGGCAAGATACTCCACGTATTTGAGATACTCTACAATCAACTTGGCTTTTTCGTCCGAGCCTTCGCCGAACACAATCTCGTACTCGATATCGGTGACAACGCCGTTTTCGTCGGTTATCTCTTTTTCTTTGACGGTAAGACCCAACGTGCGCGCCACTTCCACCGATTTCAGGCGGATTGCCGCCGCTTCGGCTTTGGCGATTTCCAGTTGCGCCTGCGCGTCCGCTTTTGCCTGTTCGATACGCGCCAAAGCCTGCAATTTCGCTACTTCCAACTCTTTGTTGGCGTTTACGATTGCCGTTTCTTTTTCGTACTCGGCTTTCAGCTTTTCCTGTTCGGCAATCATTTTATCTTCTACCGTTTTTTCAAACGCGTCCGAAAAGTCGATGTTTGTGAGCACTACCGCCACGATGTGCACATAATAGTTTTCGTCTACGCTCTCTTTGATGGTTGTTTCCACAAGCGGCGAAATCTGCGCGCGCTTTTCGATGATTTCCATTGCCGAGCGGGACGAAAGCACCGATTTGGCTTTTTCTATGGACACGCTTTCTATGCGATTGCTCAAATCGGCAACGTTTCCGTAGTGATTGGCAATCTCTATGGCTTTGCCGCTGTCAATCTGATACTGCACCGTCATGCCTACGTCCATGGTCTGCGCGTCTTTGGAATACGCAGGCGACACGATATTCAGGCTTTGCACCTTGGCGTCGTACTTCTGATATTTTTCGGTGAGCCAGAAATCGAAATAAGTGCCCGCCGTGCGGATTTCCCGCGCCTCGCCCATGTGTTTGACAACGGCGACTTCGCCCGCTTCCACCGTGTGAAAGCTGAACGGAATCAGAAAGAACAGGAACAAAAACGCAACGCCCGCGCCGCAGAAGATTCCGCCGCGCACCTTATTGCCTTTGGTAGTTTGTCCGCGCGCGGACTTTTTATCCCGCATAGACAGAACGCCGAATGCGATACCCCCCCCCGCGAGTAGGAAAAACAGAATTCCCAGAAATACAGCCACTCCCATACTTTATATTGCCTCCTTTCGGTTAAGTATACACCGTTTATGTGTGCGTTTTGTGTCATATTTTGGGTGGCGGCAGTTTTTTTTCGCTTGTCAGCAATTCTTCGCACTTGCCGCGCAACCCTTTATGCACAATGTTTTTGAGTAAATCGCTCGCGCCCGTAAACGTTATGCGGTTAAAGCACTCTATGGCGCGATTTACCGTGCTTGCCAATAAAAACGTGAGTTCGCTTTTATTTTCTCGAATAAACGACTTTCGGTCGGAATACGCTCCGTATGCGGCAAGCACGGGATTGTACCGCTTTTTTTTGAAATCTTCGTCTAAATCGTCTATCGCGTCGGCAAGATACACGAACTTGCCCACATTGTATAACAGCTTGGAAAGATTTTCGTCGGTCGCACCCGTTAAAAGCAGACCCAACTTTTCGAGCATGACGGCGAAACAATCCGCCACTCTGTCGATTCCCGCTTCGTTTGCCTTTTCAAACGCGCGCAGTTTTTCGTATTGCCCCACGATTACGGCGTCCGCCTCGGGCAACAACGCCGCCGCCTTACGGTAATGCTTTGCCAGCATGCGCCGCGCCGCCTTTTTCTTTATGCCGCCGCCGTCGATTACGTCGTCGGTTGCCTTATGGTACGCCAGCAAAATATTTACGGCTACGATTTTATCGAACAGTTCGTTTTGGCAAACTATCGTTTTTTTGCGCGGATTGCATATGCACCTTTTGTTGGCGAACGTAACTTGTTGCTCCGCGTAGTCGTGCAACAACACGCTCAAAAAAACCATATCGTAATTGGTGGTAAAGCGCGGAAACTGCCCGAACAATTTGCCCGTAGACATACAGATACCGCAGTAAAACGCGCGGTACAGGCAAAAATCCGCTTGCCCCAATTCCGATTTAACAGGTGTTACATATCCGTACACTTTTTTGCCATTCCTTTTTCCGCATTACTCGGGCAACACAAAGCCCACTTTGCGGTATACTTTCGAAAGCGTCTTTCTTGCCTCGCGCGCCGCTTTTTCGGCGCCCGTTTTCATAACCGCTTGCAAATACGCCTTGTCTGCCGCAAGTTTTTTGCATTCTGCTTGCACGGGGCGCAGAAATTCCACAACCGCTTCCCCCACGCGCTTTTTGAAATCGGCGTAACCGCACCCGCAGAATTCCTTTTCGGCGTCGGATATACTCACGCCCGCAAACGTGGAATACACGGTTAAAAGATTACTGATTCCCGGCTTTTTCGCGCAGTCGAATTTGATGCACGTATCGCTGTCGGTGACAGCCGATTTGAACTTGCGCATAACCGTATCGGGGTCGTCGGCAAGATACACGCAGTTATTTTGGTTATCTTCCGATTTGCTCATCTTGCCCGTGGGATTCTGCAAACCGCAGATTTTGGCGCCGCATTTGGGAATAACAGGTTCGGGCAATACGAACGTGGGCGAATATCTGCCGTTAAAACGTTGCGCGATGTTGCGGGCAAGCTCCACGTGTTGCTTTTGGTCTTGCCCCACGGGAACAAGTTCCGCCTGATACAAAAGGATATCCGCCGCCATTAAAACGGGATAATCGAACAGCCCCACGTTCACGTTGTCGGGGTCTTGCTTGCTTTTCTCTTTGAACTGCGTCATGCGTTTGGCTTCGCCGAACAGCGTATTGCAGTTGAGAATCCAGGCAAGTTCCGCGTGCGCGGGAACGTGCGACTGCACAAAAAGCGTGCACTTTTCGGGATTGATTCCCAGCGCGAGATACATGGCAAGCACGTCGAGCGTATTCCGCCGAAAATCGGCGGGCAACAATCGCACCGTAATGCTGTGCATGTCTGCCACGCAATACACGCAGTCGTATTCGTCTTGCATGGCAATCCAGTTTTTGAGCGCGCCCGCATAACTGCCGAGCGTAAGAGCGCCCGTAGGCTTGACCGCGCTGAATATTCTTTTTTTGTTTTGTGTTTCCATGCAATCCTCCTTTCCGTTACGCACGGGTTTTTGCAATTTTTGCGGCAAACGCGCGCAATGCGTCGTTCACTTCGGTCAACGCGATACTGCCCGTAAACAGTTTTTCCTTTTCGGGCAAACTTATAAGCGACGCAGGCGCTTCGAGCGCCGTAACGTCTTCCAGGTTTTGAAGATTTTTCAATTCGTCGCGCACGGGTTTTTCGCCGATTGCGGTAAGCACGCTTGCCGCGAATTTATGCGGCGATGCGGTAGATAAAATCACCGTGGGGCGCGTTCGCTCGCCGCCATTTACCTGTGCCGCAACGCATGCCGCAACGGCGGTATGCGGGTCGATAATGTAGCCGTATTCGTCAAAATAGTTTGCAATTGTTTCCGCAACTTCTTCTTCGGTGGCAAAGCCCGCGTCGAATATTGCGGTGATTTCGGCATGTTCTCGGGGCGTGAGCGAATACACGCCTTCCGATTTGAGCGCCGCCATACGTTGTGCGGTGCTTTTGTCGTTCTCGCCCGACACGTCGAACAAAAGCCGTTCGAGGTTGGAGGATATCAAAATATCCATACTGGGACTGCTTGTCTTGTGGAACTCTCTGCGGATATCGTACGTTCCCGTTTTGATAAAATCGCACAGCACGTTATTCGTATTGGACGCACAAATCAGTTTGCCCACGGGAAGTCCCATTTTGCGGGCATAATACCCCGCCAGAATATCGCCGAAATTTCCGCTCGGCACCACAAAATCCACTTTGTCGCCGTATTCAATCTGTTCGGACGACAACAAATCGCAGTACGCCGAAAAGTAATAGGCAATCTGCGGCGCGAGTCTTCCGAAATTGATGGAGTTCGCGCTCGACAATTCAATACCCCTGCCGAGCAGTTCGGCTTTTAGCGATTCGTCGGTAAACGCTTTTTTGACTGCCGTTTGCGCGTCGTCGAAGTTGCCTTTGATTGCCGACACGAACACGTTGTCGCCGTCGGTGGTAATCATTTGCAAACGTTGCAAATCGGACACGCCGCCGTCGGGATAAAACACCGCCACCGCCGCGCCGTTTACATTGCGGAATCCTTCGAGCGCCGCCTTGCCCGTATCGCCGCTGGTTGCCACGGGAATGAGCGTTGTGCGCGTATTGCCCGTGGCTCGTTTCGCCCCATCCAACAAATACGGCAACAACGTGAGTGCCACGTCTTTGAACGCGCAAGTAGGACCGTGCCACAATTCGAGCACGCACAGATTATCGTCGAGTTTCACAAGCGGTGCAACGGCAGGCGGGTCGGACTCGAACTTTGCGTATGCCTTGCGGCAGTAATCGGGCAGTTGCTCACGGAGTTCGGGCAAAAACGCCCCTATGACAAATGCGGCGAGGCTTTCGTATTCCTCGTCGCAAAGCGCGCGCAACTGCGTTTCGGTTATTTGGGGAAACGCGGACGGAACAAACAAGCCGCCCTCCTCGCTGATTCCGCGGCAGACCGCTTCGGCGCCGCTCACGCAAACATTTTTATTTCTCGTACTGTAAAAGCGCATGTTTCCTTCTTTGTCCGTTTTTCGGGGGCAGACCCATTTCCGCCCCCGAACGGATACCGTTTTTATATGTAGCGTTTGAGTTCGGCAGGCACTTCCGCCATGGAAAGCGTTACCGTGAAATTCACATTGTACCGAGAAGAAAGCGCGTCTAACTCGGGAATAAACCGAACGGGGTCCACCGAACCTATGCGCGCTATGCCGTCGATAAAAAAGTCGCCTATGTCGGCGTTGCCCGCAATCATTCCTTTGATGAACGATTCGAGCTGACATTCCTTTTCGATTCCGTGTTCGGCAGTTACAACAAAACGGACGTTGGCATCGATGTTCAGGCTGTATTTATCGATGGGCGTAATAAACACCACGTTGCCCTTTGCCTTTGCCACGCACGCATTGGCTTTATCGATAATGCGTGTAGTTTTGCCCGTTCCCTTTGCTCCGTAAATCAGTTCAATCATGATTGGTTCTCCTTATAATGATTTTTTATTTCAGCGCCGCAACAAATGCCGCGATTCGCTCTAATCCCGTGCGGATATCTTCTTCGCCGATTGCATAACTCAACCGCAGATACCCGGGCGCGCCGAACGATTCGCACGGTATGGCAGCCACCAACTGCGTATCCAGCAATTCGTTCGCCACGGTGAACGCACTATCCAACCGTTTTCCGCTCGGCGAAGTTTTACCCAAAATACCCGCAATATCTATCATCACGTAAAACGCGCCTTGCGGATATATAAACTTCAACTGCGGAATTGCGGCAATTCCGTCTATCATGATTTTGCGACGGTTATCGAACGTAACCCGCATGCGGGAAAGGAATCGTTCCCCTTCGTTGTGCCGATACGCTTCTGCCGCGGCATACTGCGCAATGGAGTTGGGGTTAGACGTTACGTGGCTTTGTATGCTACCCATTGCCTTGGCAACGGCGGCATTGCTCGCCGTATACCCTATGCGCCAACCCGTCATGGCGTACGTTTTGGAAACGCCGTTTACCACAATCGTGCGGTCTTTGATTGCGGGCGAATATGCGGCAATCGAATAGCAGGCGTCGCCTTCGTACACCAGTTTTTCGTATATTTCGTCCGATATGATATATATGTCGGTATTTTCCAAAACTTCCGCAAGTTTTTTTATTTCGCTTTCGCTATATACCGCACCCGTGGGATTGCACGGATTATTGAGCACGAGCGCTTTCGTTCGCGGTGTGATTGCGCTTTTCAGTTCGTTCGCCGTCAGCTTGAAATCGTTTTCGGGTTTTGTGTTCACGAACACGGGCACCCCGTCGCACAGTTTTATCAGCTCGGGGTATGTAAGCCAATATGGTGCGGGGACAATCACTTCGTCCCCCGCGTTCACGATTGCCGAAAACGCATTGTACAGCGAATGTTTTGCACCGTTAGACACCACGACGTTTTGGAGTTCGTACGATAAGCCGTTGTCGTTTTTCAGCTTTTCCACAATCGCCGCTTTGAGCGCGTCGGTACCCGAAGCGGGCGTGTATTTGGTAAATCCCGCGTCGAGCGCGCTTTTTGCCGCTTGCACGATATATTCGGGTGTGTTAAAATCAGGCTCACCCGCGCCGAACGAAACAACAGGCTGCCCTTCCGCTTTCATCTTTTTTGCTTTGGCGGTAATCTCCAACGTCAACGACGGGGAAACTCTCCGTGCTCTCTGCGACAATTCTGCCATATCTTCTGCGCCCTGCCTCCGAATGCGGTTTTCTTTATTGTAGCACAACAGCCGCCAAAAAGCAAATATTTTATGTATGGTTGGTTTTTCCTCTCTCCTTTATATTTCCCGTACAAACATGCTGCAAACGATTGCTATCTGTTCCACAAAACTTTTTACGCCCGAATAAAACTTTCCCATTTCGTATCTGTATTCGTTCAGAACAAACTGCCGCACGCGCTGATAGTTTACCCGAATGTGATACCCGAGTTTTGCACGCAATGTGTTCCCGCACTTTCCTTTTTCGGCAAGCGCGGCGCATGCCTGTCCCACAACAAGATTGTCCGATTTCATAGATATAACCACCAGCCGCGCAAGCGTGTTTACGATATCCAGCGAAGTTTCGTTGAACCCGCTTCGCAACAAAAAACGCGCAATATCCGCTTCTTTTGGTTCGCACGTCTTCTCTGTTGTTTCGTCGCCTTGTTTCTTAACTTCTTCCATGTCTTTTTTTCTCCTGATTTTTACAAATATTTACAAAATTTCCTCTATTCATTGTAGCGCGTTTACCGCTGCTTGACACAAGGCGCAGAAACTCGAAGAAAATTTCATACTTTTACATAAAAATACAGACATTCGAATAAATCGTTTTTTACTTTCCGCCCCGATTTGCCCCGTCCCACACAGCAATCTTTGCAAAGAAGTTGACAAAGTTTTCCGTTTGCGCTATAATACCTGTGCAATGCGGAAGTGGCTCAATGGTAGAGCGTCAGCTTCCCAAGCTGAACGTTGCGGGTTCGAGTCCCGTCTTCCGCTCCACAAGACACACGCAAAAGGAGCTTACAAAATTCCGTTGCATGTGTCTTTTTCTATGCAAAAACGCCCTTTTAGGGGCGTTCCCGGTTAGTTACCATTTTCGTGCAATATAATGCTTGCCATAAGTGGATTTGATTTTCTTTTTCTTATTTTTTTCCGATTTCCGGTTAAAACAACAAAAAAGACTTTTGCCACTCATTGAATGAAAGAGCGTACTCGAAAAAATAATAAAGCGGACGTAACGTCCGTTTTTTATTATCTGTTGTCAATCTTTTCGGGATACATATCGTGGCGCGAAAGTCTGTCCCAGGCTACTTGCTCCCACTTGGTCCCCTTTTTACCGTAATTGCAATAGGGGTCTATGGAAATTCCGCCGCGAGGCAAAAATTTGCCCCATACTTCGATATATGCGGGGTCCATCAAATCAATAAGGTCGTTCATAATTATATTCACGCAGTCTTCGTGGAAAT
>JAAWAB010000017.1 GCA_022791915.1 Clostridia bacterium | reverse complement strand
CGGCGTTTCTCCAACCGCCGAAAAAGTACATCTATTCGTTTAATAGGCGTACAAAAATTTACTTTATTTTACCATATTATTATGATATTGGCAAGCAATCATTGACAAAAAGTGAAAAAATTGTGACAAAGAAGTAATAAAGCGGGGAGTCCTACTTGATGAAAAGATAAAGTGTACGCCTATTAAACGAATAGATGTACTTTTTCGGCGGTTGGAGAAACGCCGTTTTTTTGTGTTGCGCAAACCATTCACGGATTTTTTGTGAAATTATACGTTAAAATACTATCCGTATTGTGAGAAATGTGTTATACTTTTCTTGCCCGTAATGAACGGGAAACGGAGAATACTATCATGAGCAGCAGAATGGAAGAAGCGGCGGCAAAGAAAAAAAGCGGACGATATAATTGCGCGCAGGCGGTTGCCTGCACGTTCTGCGACAAAGCGTGCATAGACGAAGAAACCATGCGGCAAATCACGCAGGCGTTCGGCGTGGGCATGGGCACACTGGAAGGAAACTGCGGCGCACTGACGGGCGCAGGCGTGATACTCGGTATGGTGAACAAAGACCAACGCAAAACGGTTGCCGATATCCGCGCAATTATGACGGCTTTCAAAGAACGGAACGGAACCGTAACGTGCAAAACGCTCAAAGGCGTGGGCACCGGCGTTATTCTGCGCGAATGCGACGATTGTGTACGCGACGCAGTGGAATTTCTTGAAAACCGCTTGAATCCGGACGATTGTCCGTTGGAAATATAATTTTTATCAATCCGTATAAGAAAAACACGGGACGCGTATCACGAACCCGTGTTTTTTTCTGCAATATATGCGGCACATTATGCGTACCGAGCAACGCAGCTTACTCCTCTACCGAAACCGTATCGATTTTATCCCGTGCGTTTCCCAATCGTTTAGACAAAGAATACGAATATACTCTGCCCCAGATAATCAATCCCGTAGCCACACACACCCATAAGATGAGGTGTACCCAGCCGTACCGAAATTCCAGCCAAATGCTTAACATACTCGAAAACACGGCAAATGCGTAAAATGCGCCCAGATATACGTCGGCGGCAACGTGGTGTACCTTTGTCCAGATACGCGTATCCGACATCGTATATTTGTTCTTCAACCCGAACACGTCGTTTCGGCGCAGTTGAGGAAAATATGTAGAGAGCATACCGCCCAAAAGCGAAGCGATTACCGCCGCCCCGCCGAAAAAGTCAAATCGCTTGATAAGGTCGATATCATACATACGAATGTGGTACAAAACCCCGTAAACACTCACCAACAGAAAAACGCCGCCTACGCACAACGCCGCAATGCACATAAAAGTAAAGTTACGTTCCACCAAACGACGGGCGCGTAAAATCCGCGCTACCACCATAAGTACCGCAGGAATTCCCCCAAACAGTCCGATAAACAGATATTGATATTTCGACAACATCAGTTCTTCGCCGTTAACTGTGGGGAGCACAATACGGTCGGGCAACAGCTGCAACGAACTTGCCACCAATATAAACGGCAATATCGCCACCAGCAACGCCGCACTCGACAGCCACCTTTCTTTATTCGACATCTTTTTCCTTTGCGACTCCTTTCGCGTATAGTATACCCGAATTGCATCGAATTGTCAACACATAATACAAATATGCCGTGTACATACTATATTTATGGAAAAAACCAAAGTTCTCGATTTCCCCCGCCGTAGCGTTTACCAAGAGCAATCGGGTTGGAAAAAGATTTGCATACTCACCGTTCTCGCCATCTTTATATCTTTTCTCGGTTGGGTGAGCGAAACGATTCTCTTTTATTTCACCCGCGACGGCGAATTCGTAGACAGAGGATTACTCACGCTCCCCTTCTGTCCGCTCTACGGATTCGGCGTCTTACTGGTGTATGCCGTGTTGCGCACACCGCAAACGGGTATATGGGGCAAAATCATCGGGCACACGCAAAGCAAAATAGGCAAATTTTTTGCCGTGCTGCTCTGTATTCTTCTCTACGCCGTAGCCGCGGCTTTGCTTGCGTCACTGCTCGAATACGCAACGGGATTTGTGTATCACCGCTATTTCGGCACCCGTTTATGGAGTTACCGTCGTCACCCCGACAATATTAACGGCTACGTAAGCATTCGATTTTCTCTTTTATGGGGACTGCTTTGCGTTTCCGTCATGGGCGCCGTATGGTATCCTCTAATGAACGTGCTCGCCCGCATAAACACAAAAGCAGTGGCTGTCACGGCAATTCTCTTCTTTGCCCTAATCACCGCCGATTTTGTATTCAACTCCGTTTATCTTTGGCTACACGGCACCCGCTTTCTTCCCTTCGACTTCTTCTCCCCGCAGTTATAACCGCTTGACATTCTTTTCTATATATATTATACTATTACTCTGTTCGGAGGCGTATCGAAGCGGTCATAACGAGGCGGTCTTGAAAACCGTTTGCCCTAACGGGCACAGGGGTTCGAATCCCTTCGCCTCCGCCAGTAATAAGTATCCCACGCAAAACATAGGGATACTTATTTTTTTTTACGTCGCCCGGAGCGATTATTTTGCCTGTATATTGACTATTTTATACGCGCCTTATTTCATTGTTTTTTAGGTAAGTCTTGCAATTCAATAAGGCGGCACCCTTTGCTTTCGTAATATTGCAACATTTCGGGTATCTTCTTTTTATCGTAGCTTGTGACGCAATCGGATAAAACACAAACGTCATAGTTAGCCTTACGCAAATTATAGCAAGACGATTTCACGCAGGCAACGGCGTCTGCACCCGCTATATAGAAATCCCGTATTCCCTTTTCGTTGATAAATTCCACAAATTTCTCGCAGCTTAACACGCTGCCCTTGTACTTCGTAAAAATGTCATTTGATACGATTTTCAATTCCGGAACCAATTCGGCACCACGCGTATTGTGTTTGAACGTTCTTGTTCCTTCCGAAACGTTCTCGTGCCTGATATACACAACGTATATATTGTTTTCAACCGCCCACTCAATAGCGTTGTTGACGTTCTCTATAATATCTTTATAATTTTTTGTTATATCGTTTTGAATATCTATTATTACCAAGGCGCTTTTTTGCATTGTTTTCTCTCCCGAATTTTGTTTCTCGGTTCATTGTAACACATTACTATCGTTATGGCAACAATTTATAATATAGCCTATTTTTCTTTCACACATAAAGTAACTTCTGTACGGCTATTTTGATTGTGCAACGTTCTTTTTGAAAAGAAAAGGAATAAAAAATATAGCAGTGGCAATACTTTTTGCGGGACAAAAAATAAAGGAGATTGTGCGGACGACCGTCCCGTAAAAGTGCGCACATATAAGGCAAAATGAAACTGAACCAAAAAGAAGTGCAACTGATTACCGAACTGAAAAACCAAGAACAGCTTTGCGTGCAGAAGTACGACTTCTACGCCAAGCAGGCAAAAGACCCCGAACTGAAAAGCCTATTCAAAAAGATTCTCAAACGCGAGCAGACACACTACGACATGCTGGAAAATCTGATGAACGGCACGGTGCCGCAAATCAGAAGCAAAACGCCCGAAGCGGTAAAATACGAACCGAAAGGCACGCACACGGGCGATACAACGAGCAAAGAATTCGATAAATTCTTATGCACCGACGTAATCGCCACCGAAAAATACGTTGCCACCACCTATAATAACGATTTATTTTACTTTGCGTCCACCGACGTGCGCAACGTGTTAAACGCAATCATGACCGACGAACAGAATCATGCGGAAATGATTTGGAAATACAAAGTCGCCAACAAAATGGCGGCGTAAACCCATAAAACGCACAACCCGCGGGAGCATTTCTCCCACGGGCTTTTGTTTGTAAAAAGGAGTCACCGCAAGGCAACTCCTTTTTTATAGTTTTTAGTTGAAACGGAATCAGAAATCTTCGTCTTCTTCCTCTTCTTCGTCTTCGTCGAGTTCGCTGTCTTCAAAGTCGGCGTCGTCGGGTAAGTCGGGATAATCGAAATCGTCGTCCCCTTCAGTGCGCACCATTTCGTCTTCTTCCTCGGGCTCCTCGTCGTCCAAAAGCGTTTCTTCTTCATCAAGCGGCAAAATTCCAATCGAACCGTTTCCCATATCCGAATCTTCGTCCATTGCCGCCCATTCGTCCTGCTCGCGCGTAGCTTCCCGTTCTTCCCGTTCCTTCTGGCACAAAAAGCAGATTTCTTCGTCTTCTCCGATATAGTTTACCTGGCAGACGGGGCACAGCTTTTCCAAACCGACTTCTTCGTCGTCGGGCAATAAGATACCGGGGTCCACAAGACCCATTTCCGCCTTGCACACCGTGCAATATTTATCTTTGCTCTTGATGTAGTTCAACTCGCATCGGGGGCAGAGCACATACGCTTGTTTTTTCTCGTCTTTCTTCACAAAACACTCCCGCAGTCCGTTCCCGCTTGTTTGAAAATACGGGTAAAATTTTCATTTCCGACGGACGCAATTATTATATTCATATTCGGCGTATTTGTAAACTGTTTTAACGCATTTTTTGCAATTTTTTTTTGACAAAATACAAAAAACGATGCAAAGAATTTCTTCGCACCGTTTTCAAGATGAGATTCAACAGAAAAGATTACGCTTTGGGTCCCGCGTTTACAATGTCGGCAGGCATGTGCGTGTACTTTTTGAAGTTCTGCACGAATTCGCCCGCAAGTTTCTTGGCAAGACGGTCGTACTCTTTTTTATCTTTCCAAACATTCTTCGGGTTGAGAATTTCGGCGTCCACGCCCGGGCAGGACTTGGGAACGGCAAGACCGAAGAACGGCTCGGTTTCGTATTCCACCTTGGCAAGCGTTCCGTTGAGCGCCGCCGTAACGATTGCACGCGTTGCGGGAAGGGACATACGCTTTCCTACGCCGTAGGCGCCGCCCGTCCAGCCCGTGTTAATCAGGTAAACGTCGGAACCGTGCTTATCGATTTTATCGCCCAGAAGCTGCGCGTAGACGCTCGAATCGAGCGGCAGGAAAGGCGAACCGAAACAAGTGGAGAACGTGCACACGGGGTCGGTAATACCGCGCTCGGTGCCTGCCACTTTGCTGGTGTAACCCGAAACGAAATAGTACATTGCCTGTTCTCTCGTCAGTTTGGAAACGGGAGGCAACACGCCGTACGCGTCGGCGGAAAGGAATACCACCGTTTTGGGGTGTCCGCCCACGCTCGGAATAACCGCGCCGGGAATAAAGTTAACGGGATACGACACACGCGTGTTTTCGGTGAGCGAATTATCGGCATAATCGGGAACGCGCGTTTGGGGATTCACTACCACGTTTTCCATAACGGCGCCGTGACGGATTGCCCCGTAAATTTCGGGTTCTTTCTCGGCAGACAAATCGATACACTTGGCGTAGCAACCGCCTTCGATATTGAAAATACCGTCGTCGCCCCAGCCGTGTTCATCATCGCCGATAAGTCTGCGATTGGGGTCGGTGGAAAGCGTAGTTTTACCCGTGCCCGAAAGCCCGAAGAACAAGGCGGTATCGCCGCTTCCGTCGGTTGCCATGTTGGCGGAGCAGTGCATGCCGAGCACGCCTTTTTTGGGAAGAAGGTAGTTCATTACCGAGAACACCGACTTTTTCATTTCGCCGCAGTATTTACTGCCCGCAATCACAACCAACTTTTTGGTAAAGCTGACCAAAATGGCGGCTTCGCTGTTGATTCCTTCCTTCTCGGCGTCCAGTTTGAGTCCGGGCGCACAGATTACGGTAAAATCTTCTTTATAATTTTTCAGCTCTTTTTCGGAAGGACGAATGAGCATATTGTTCATAAACAGATTTTGCGAGGCGTATTCGTTGATTACGCGCACCGCAATACGGAATTTGGGGTCGGCGCCCGCAAAACCGTCAAACAGATACACGTCGCGGTTGGAAAGATAAGCGGCAACTTTTCCGTAAATTCTTTCAAATTTTTCGGGCGTGATTTTCTTGTTTTCGGCGCCCCAGTTGATTTCTTCGGTTACGCCTTCTTCATCGGCAATAAAACGGTCTTTGGGGCTACGTCCCGTATACTTGCCCGTTTCAATCAAAAGCGCGCCCTTATCGGTTAAGCGGCTCTGCTCGGTGGCAAGTGCCGTTTCCACAAGTTGCGCGGGGCTTAAATTACGGTTCACACTCTTGGGATTGAGAATACCGTATTTTTCGATGCCGTAAGTTTCCATAGCTTCTGTCTCCTTGTTGAATATATTCGATGTTAGGCAAAAGTTATATGCCAACTTTCACCAAATATATTATACTACAAGCATACAAATTAAGCAAGTGATTTAAACGGGTTTATTCGCTTTTTCGACAGCGCATACTATTTGTTCATCGGCGGGTAGCTTTGGGCAACAACCCGAGAAATACGGCGGCTATCGAAAAAAATACGTAGTGCGGCATGGAAAGTTTGCAAAAAACAGATATAAGCGTCATAATCGCGGCGAAAAATGCAAATGAACAACCCAACACAATACACACGCTGAACGACGGCGCGCGCATTTCGGGAAAACAGGCGTATAGCGCATATAGAATCGCGAGCACAGTCCCGCCTGCCGCAACGGATATTTTTACCGGAAACTCTACGGGAACAAACACCAACAGTGCCACGGCAAGCAATATAAAAACCGTTGCAATTATGCGCACGTCCGATTTCTTCCTTTTCTCGGGCGACTCGTCCCGCTCGGGCGGCAGTCGATTCAGTGAGAGCACCACTACATATACCGCTTGAACGATAAATGCCGGATGCAAGAGTACGGAGGCGGAATAAATATGCCGCAAATCGAAGGCAAACAGAAAGAACAACCAGGTCAACGCCGTAGTTGTCGCCCAAATCGGCACCCCCGCACCGTTATACACAAAATGAAGATTCTTTTTGAGCGACAACAGGCTTGCAATAACAAGAATTACCGCAACAATAACAAGATACGCAGGATACTTCCAGCCTATCACGCGCCGCAAAACATTTCCCTGTTCATCGATTACAAAACTATTGCATGCCGCAACAAGTACATATACCGTAGCGACGCACATCTGCACGGCGCTCAACACTCCCGCCACGGCATTGGTGATTCGTTTGACTTTTCCGCCGTAGCCCACGTAGCGCAAAACGGGCGGCAGCAATAAAAAGCACAAAAGCACCAGAGCGGCAACAATAAGCAACACTTCACAGACGCGGTTCGACGCCATGGGCACCGATAAAATAGCCGTTCTCATACTTCACCCCACTTATCCGCCGCCGCATTGCCCATAGTACCGATATCGGCTATGATTGCGGGCAGTTCGCCAATCATTTTTTCAAAAACGGGACACGCGCCGTTACGCGATAACCGCAATGCAGACATTTCCATACCGAACGGCAATGCGCTGTTTTTTACGCAAGTGAATATGTATAACCAAACGCGTTTCACCGACTTTTTCCCTTCCCAAAGAAAAGCCGCGCCGATAAACCCCGAACAAACGGATACCGTAAACACAACCGCGTCAAAAGACCGTGCGGTAACCGCCGACACAAGAAAACAAGTTGCCAACAGCAAGAAAATCGCGCCCACAGCCAAAAACGCCCCGTTGCGGTCCCGCCGTGTTCCGTATTCCATATGGTGAATATCACACAAAGCGCACTGCGTATCCTGTCGATACACAGGCGTTGCGTTTGCGTCGTATACAGAATAAATCAGCCGCTTGGTGGTAAGACTGACCGTTTCGGTTATATTTTTCCCACCGCCGTCTTTCTTTTCCAGCGTATACGTGCGAATCGTTTTTTCATCTTGAATCGGCACCATATTTTGCATCTCCTACATATATAACAACCGAGAAGAGCATTTTGTCCCGCCGATTCGCAATTTTATTTATTTTCCGTCGAGAAGTTCGGCAAGCGCAATGAATTGTTCGGGTGAAAACGTTTCGCCGCGGGCAGAACGATTGCCGCAAACCGCTTGCACGATTTCTTCCGCTTTCGCCTTGGAAAGAGAATATGCCGCCGTCAGATTGTTGGCAAGCGTTTTTCTTCGCATGGCAAATGCGGCGGCAACCGCCTTTCGGTAAGAAGGCAGCAGCGTCGAACGGCAAAGCGGCGCAATATCCAACCGCACGACGGCGCTATCCACGTCGGGCGCAGGCAAAAACATATTGCGCGGCACTTCCCGCACAATCTTTACGTTGCCCATCACCTGCATTTGCGCCGAAAGCGCACCGTATGCGGCAGTACCCGCGGCGGCACAAATGCGCTGTGCCACTTCTTTTTGCACCATAACGGTCATACTTAAAAGATTGGGGTCGTATAAAAAGCGGAAAATCACGGGTGTGGTAATATAATACGGCAAGTTGGCAACCAAACGATACTTACCCGCCGCAAGCGACGAAAGCTCGTATTCCATTACGTCGGCATAGATTACGCGCGCGCTCGTACCCGCCAACGTTTCGGCAAGTACGGGGCGCAACCGTTCGTCGATTTCAAATGCGATTACATTTGCGCCCATATCGCACAACGCCCGCGTGAGCGTACCCGCCCCCGCGCCTACTTCGATTACGGTGTCTTGCGCACAGGCGCCGTCGCACGCAATGGCGCGCAAAAGTTGCGGGTCGGACAAAAAGTTCTGCCCGTACCGCTTACTGCATGCAAATCCGTGTTTTCGCAAAGTATCTTTCAGATTCATTCTTTATACCCACCCGACAAGCAAAACAGCTTTCCCGTGCGGAAAAGCTGTTGAAGCATGCGATTATCTCTTGGAGAACTGCGGCGATTTGCGCGCTTTTTTCAAACCGTATTTCTTTCTCTCTTTCATTCTCGGGTCGCGCGTTAAATAACCCGCCTTTTTAAGCGGCGCGCGATATGCTCCGTCCGCCTCGCACAAAGCACGCGCGATACCGTGACGAATTGCACCCGCCTGACCGGTAAAGCCGCCGCCTTTCACGTTGACGAAAATATCGAACTTACCCACGGCGCCCGTTGTTTCGAGCGGTTGATTCACAATCAGTTTGAGCGTATCGAGCCCGAAATAATCGTCGAGCGAACGCTTGTTCACCGTTATATTGCCACTGCCGGGAAGCAGGCGCACACGAGCAATCGCCTTTTTACGGCGTCCCGTTCCCCAGAACTGGATTTTCTTTTTTGCCGATGATTTGGTTGCCATATCAGTTATACCTCTTTGCTACAAGATTCATAGGTTGGGGCTGTTGCGCCTCGTGCTTGTGTTCCGCACCCTTGTACACGCGGAGTTTTTTGAGCATTTTTCTGCCGAGCGAGTTTTTGGGCAACATTCCCTTCACCGCTTCGTATACGGCGTCGTCGCTCTTTTCGGACAAATACTTATCATACTTGATTTCTTTGAGCCCGCCCATATACAGGGTGTGATGCCGTTTCATTTTTTGTTCGCGTTTCTTGCCCGTAAGCAAAACCTTATCGGTATTGATGACGATAACGAAATCGCCCGTATCCACATGCGGCGTAAACTCGGGCTTATTCTTCCCGCGCAACACTGCCGCCACCTGACTTGCCAATCTGCCGAGCGGAACGCCTGCCGCGTCTGCAACGTACCACTTGCGCGTGACCGTCTGCTCGTTAGCCATAAATGTTTTCATTGCACAATATCCTTTTCACAAAATATTTGCACTCGAACGTCGCCGTTTCACGCCGTCGCCGCCGAATGACTTTTCTCCGCCTTTATGTTGTCCGTGCGTTTGCGGGGGCTAAATCCGCAAACAGGAAAAAAACACTTCGGCGCAAAATGCCTATATATTTTAATATGAATCGATTGCGTTTGTCAAGCAAAATCGACAGACTTTGGCAAAACAACGCAAATATAAAAGGAGATTACCTTGCGGCACTCTCCTTTCGTTCTTTGTTACGCGCGAACGATGTTGGATTTTGTTCCTACCAGTCCGCCGCTACTCACCGCGCACACCCAGAACTCGCCCGTTTGTCCGTCGGCTATGGTATAGCTTGTTTCGCTCTGCTTTTCGGAAACGAGCGTAACCACGCCGTCTACCGAATTATACACGTTATAGCTTGCGGCGTTTGTGGACGCACCCCACGAAATCACGCCTTTTTTCATCGAGATTTCGGGCACGCCGAATATATCACCCGATACTTTTACGCCCGCGAATACCGACTCCATTCCGTCGACACGGTCTACCTGTTTGAAGAGCGTATAATCGGACGCGAACTCGTCGGCAGACCCTACGTAAACGATATAACCCGCGCAGTAGTCGCCGTTATACGGTGCCGACTCGCTTACACTGCTTTCCGAAATCTGTTCCGCCGCACTCGGCGCAAGCCATTTGGTACGGTAAATCAGATTATCCGCCTTTAAATATACATATTCGCCTTCTACGGCAAGTAAGGTTGCCTCGCCTTCGTATATAGTGGTTGCGCCGTTATCCAAGCTGCTGCGAAGTTCGATTTTGGAAGAGGACACACCCAACATATACACCATGTCGCTACGCTCTCCGCCCGGACGGAAACAGTACGTGGCAGTATAGTCGGCAATCGCCGCGGAACCGAGCACGCCGCTCATCTGCTCGCGCGCGTTCAAGCGATATTCCTGTTGCTGTGCCTCGGTAACGCCCGCTTTGAACTCGCCGCTTTCGTCCACGTAGTCGGCAAGCGTCTGCTGATATGCCTTATATCCCGCGTCGCCATGGTCGCCCATGAGCACGTCGTGCAAATTGGTGTAGTGAATTTCGGTTTGTTTAGACGTGTTTGCCGTGCGGTAGAATAACAATCCGTTGCGCACCGATTCGAGCGTATCGTCCGTTTTTCCTTGCGAGTGAATTACACCGCCCTGCGTTCCGTCGGGACGCATAATTTCGATAATATTGCCCGACCGCTGATAATCGTCATCGGTTGCCGCACGCAGAACATACACAAAATGTTCCAACGTGTTTTCATTCATGCCCGCATAATAGGTTTGAGAATACGGCAACAGCACGTTGGTCACGTTTTGTGCAATCCGCACTTTGTTGCCGGGTTTTTTGCTCATTTTCACCGAAACGACGTCGGTGCCGTCTTGCGCCACAAGATACACGGCGCCCGCATATTTATAGAAAGCATACGGTTTTGTTGCATTGTCTGCGTTTTCGGTGGTGTAGATTTTCTGTACGTCGGTTCCGTCTAACCGTGCACGGAAGAAATCGGTTTTTGTGATTTGCACGGTACCCGATTTATCTTTCTCGTTGTTGGGAGTGGCAAAATATACCCATTCGTCGTATATGAATATGCCGCCTTGGTTATAGCCCGACGTGCCGATACGTTTGGGCGCAATCTGCTGCACGTTCACAACGTCGGTTGCATTGCCGTCGTAGCCCACGCCCGCCGACACAACGAATTCCATACCCGTGAGCACTGCGTCGGGCGTCTTTTCTACGGTAAATTCACCCGTGGCGTTGCCGTTCGTATCTTTTTCCGCCTTACCCGAAAGCTCGGCGCGATACAACCCGCCCTTTACTACGTCCGGCCAAAGATTCTGTTTGCCGTCGGTATCGTCGTAGCCCGCATAGCCGTTGATGAAATACACATAGTTGCCGTATTGCACCGCCATGCCGCCCTGGCTGTGTACGGTGTAGTCATACGACTGGGTTCCGTTTACCTTGATTTTGGAAAACGAATCGCCGCAACCCGCGAGCGCAAAGCTCACCGCCAACAGCAGACACGCAAGTAAAGGAAAAATCTTTTTCTTCATTTCTTTATCGTACTCCGTATGATTTGCAAAATCGTTTTGTTTTTTATTGCCGATTGCGTATAGTATACTACAATTGTTGCCGCAAAGTCAATTATTTAACCGTATCGCGCGCAATATCTCCGCCGCGGCTTTTTGCACCGCATTGGAACATTAACGGACGCGCAGGGCGATTTTTCCGCTCAACAGTCCGTCGCCCGTTGCCTTAACCGTAATTTTTCCGTCGCCTTCCTCGAACGCGCGGATTACCGCAAGCGCTCTTCCTTCATAAACGGCGCACATGGACGTTTCCGCCGTTTTGTTCTGCGACTCGGGGTCGGCGGAACCGATTGCATACAACTCGCCCTGACCCGAAACGGCGATTTCCACTTCGCGGGAGGCATACGGCACCACTCTGCCTTCTTTATCGGTAACGGCGATTTCCACAAAGAAAAGTTCGCCGCTTTTGCGCGCCTTGCGGGCGCACGACAATTTAACCGCACGCGGCGCCGTAACCGATTCGAGCGTCACTCTGCCGCACTCGCGCCCTTTATGGTAGCCTACCGCTTCCACGGTGCCCGGATAATATTCGGTTTTGAACGTAGCCACGTGCTTGTTGACTTTACCCGCAAGCTTTCTGCCTATCAACTTACCGTCGCGATACAAAGCCACCACTTCGCCACCCGAATACACTTCCACTTCCATGGGTTTGCCGAGATTGTGCGGCCAGTTCCACACGCAGTGCGCCTGCTTGACGGAATAGCCCGCCTTATCCACCGTTTGACGCGACTCGGGGTCGGAAACGGCGATACAGCTTTCGGAACGATTCCCGAGCATGATACTGCGATAATATGCGGCGGGTTTGCGGTTATAGATCAAATCCAAATCGCCGCAGAACGAACAATGCGGCGGCAACAGTTTAAGTTGCTCGTCTTCAAATACGGGTTTGCCGAGCGGATAGCCGAGATAATCGGCGGCGCAATAAACAAATTCGCCCACCACGTTGGCATTTTTTTCACACTCTTCAAACGCCTCGAACGCGCGGGAAGGATAGCAAGCCGTACCCAGTATCAGGCGGTCGGGGAATCGGGAACGATCGGACGAATAGCGCGGATACAGATACGCATAACCCGCAATATCGCCGCACGCAAACGACGGTTCGGTCAGTTTCCCGAACAAATCTTTTTCTCTGCCCATGCCGATAGCCGCCGCGCTATCTTGCGGCTTACCCTTAATGCCCGCCGCCGCCAGTTCTTCGGGAAGCGGCACGCGCTCGCATGCGTTTACCACCACGGGGCGCGACCAATCGAGCGAACGCACCTGCTCGGCAAGCGCCTGCGCCGTTTTACTTCCTTCGCCCCGCCCGTACGTTTCCGCCGCGTCGTCGCCCAATCCGTAGGCAACCACACAAGGGTGTTTGCGGAGCGTGCACACCGCGCGTTCGGTATCGATTGCGGCGTTTGCCGCAAACCGCACATGCCCGTCGTAGGGAAACTGTCCCTGATTCCAAACGCCGAATAAATCGACAACCGCCATAAGCCCCAACTTGTCCAACGTGTCGAGCGCCGCCTCGGTCGGGCACCCGACGTACCGCACGGCGTTATAGCCGATTTCTTTGATACGCGAAAGTTTGAATTCTTCGGCGGAAGGCGTGCTTTCCTTGCCCAAAATGCCGTTATCACGGCTCACAACCGCGCCTTTAAGTTTGACCCCGCGCCCGTTGAGCACCAATCCGCGCGTGGTCGACATGGTTCTGTCTACAATGCCGAACGTACTTTCGCTTTCGTCGAGCACATTCCCTTCGGTATCGCGCAAAATAAGACGAAGCGTATACAAATACGGGTCGTCTACCGACCAGGTATAAAACCGCGACAGACGAAGCGTGGTTTCGCACAGATTGATATAAGCCGCTTTGAGTTTGAACTTTTTAATCTTGCGCGCCGTTTTTTTGCCGCGCGCGTTCAACACTACCGCTTCGAGCGAAAACGGTTTTTTCGCCCATTCACCCGTTTTATCGCATACTTCGGCGTTCACCGTTATATGTGCGCGTCCGTTCTCCGTTTCCGCCACGACGTAGGCGCCGTCGTCACGAAGCGCCACCGCATGCGCATGCGTACGCAACCGCACGCCGCCGCTGATACCCGCGCCCGTATATCTGCCCGCAAGCTGGGGCGCCCACACGCACAACTTTACGACGTTTTGCGCACCGTAGCGGTAATATTCGGTAATATCGATAAAATGTTTGCCGTCGCCTTCCACGTGCGCCACGGTAATTCCGTTTATGTATACGTCGGCAATCTGGTCTACGCCTTCCAGTTCGAGTACAATCCATTCGCTTTTTTCGAGCGTAGGCAATTTTTTATACAAGGTGACGGCAACGGCATCGTAGTAGCTGCCGTATTCGCCCAAAGGCGTATGATAGTTTCTGTTTTTACGGCGCAACAAATCGAGCGGAAGGTCTACGTTTTCCGCTTCGGCGGGAATTCCCGTTTCGTCTTTTGCAACGCGTTCGATATACTTCCAGCCCTTGCCGATGTCTATAACCATATCATTCCCTTTTTTGCGTTTTATATCTTATTATATAACATTGCCGCCCTTTTTTGCAAGCATTTCGCGCATATATCTATCGGCAGATGCAAGTTGTGCCCACAAGACCGCATGCGTTAAACGAGCGAGTACGAAAAGTCCGTCCGCATTTGTTACAAATCGAGCGTTTCTTTATAAATTTCACTCTTTGCCACACCGCGGTCGGCGGCGGCGCGCTTGATTGCGTCCTTTTTATCTATGCCTTCGCGCATATAAGAAAGCACGTGTTCGCGCACCGATAAAGCGTTTTTTTCGCTTTCGGGCTGTTTACCTTCGATAACGAGGACGTATTCCCCTTTCTCGGTGAAATCGGGCGTTTCTCCCAACGTGAAACGAACGCATTCTTCAAACTTTTTGCTGATTTCGCGCACCAGAACGGCACGGCGCGCGCCGAAAGCCGCAAAAAATGCAGACAAGTCGCGTATAAACGCATGCGGCGATACATAAAACGCAAGGCACCCGCCGAATCGAGTAAACGACGCAAGATATTTTTCCCGCGCCGAATTCTTTTCGGGCAAAAATCCGCCGAACGCCAGACTGCGCAAATCGAATCCCGAAAGCACAGCGGCGGAAACGAACGCGCAACTGCTCCCCACCAACGTATACGGAAGGTTTTCTTCGATTACGCGTGATAAGAGTACCGCGCCCGGGTCGCTTACGAGCGGCGTGCCCGCGTCGGTAACAAGTGCAATTTCTTCGCCCGCGCGCAACCGACTCACAATTTCTTCGCACTTTTGCTTTTCGTTGAATTTCTGATACGAAACCATAGGCGCGGTGATTTCGTATTCGCCGCACAGAATCGCCGACCTGCGCGTATCTTCCGCCAAAATAATCGAAACGCCGCGCAGTACTTCCACGGCGCGGTAGGTGATATCTTTGAGATTCCCGATGGGGGTACAAACAAGATACAGCATGTTTTCTCCTCGGGCATACCGTTCCGCCCGTGCTTACTTATTCGGCGCAGGTAAGCGAAACGTCCGGCTTTTCGGCAATAGCGGCATCAGCCGACAAACAGGAACGTTTCTTTTTGGGCGTAGGCATAATAAGACGGACATGTCGCCTTAACACCCGTACCGAAATATCGCCGTTCTGCCCCAACTCTCCGTCTAAATTCCAGGCGACGTCGGGCGACACTTTTACCGAAAAACTCTTGCCCTTATACGTATAATAAACGCGCTTGCTTTTGCGCAGGCGACGAAATCCGCGAACGAACACGCGAATAGCGGAGAAAAAATAGCGGAAATGCCGATGCACTTTCGGTTCTTTTCTCCGCGGATTCTGGCATACGATTACGATTTCCGCCTCTCCGTCGTCCAGCAATCCGCCCGCGTTCACGGGCATGCTTGCCACACTGCGCCCGTTCATAATGAGCACCATCACGGCATGCGTGTCTACCGTTACTTCGTCGCCGATAAAGGTGACGGGATAATCTTCAAACACCAGTTCGTGTTTGAGAACTTCGACGGCATAGGCGAATTTTCCGATTTTTTTCTTGACGCTTTGTTCCGCCTTATACGAACAACCCGTCAAGCCGCCGCTGCACGCCACATACATGGCATAGCCGTCGTTTACTTTCATTACGTCGAGCGGATACGCCCAACCCGAAACAATATTCTTTACGGCGCCGCGGATATTGCGTGCGATTCCCGTACTGCGTGCGATGTCGTTTACCGTACCCGTGGGAATATATCCCAAAACGGGGCGATTTTCTCTTTCCGCGAGTCCCGACACCGCCTCGTTAAACGAGCCGTCGCCGCCAGCAAACACGAGAACGTCGTACTTGCCGCAAGCGTCTGCCGCAAGCCGTTTGAGTTCGCCCGCTTCGCGCGTTGCGCGCACGTCTACGTTCCCGAAACGCGCGCGCAGTTTTTTCACGATGTAGTGTCTTTTTTTTTCGGCTTGCCCTTTCCCGCTTACGGGATTATATACGTATAAACACTTCATGCGAAACGCCGTCCTTTCCCCGATTATTTTTGCTTTTTCCGCGATTGACCGAGATTGGCTATCATTTTTTCCAACGGCGTCAAATCGACCGCCGCCACGTTTTCTATACTGCCTTCATCGGCAAGTCGGGCAATCTCGGGCTGTACGGGAATTTGCATGATAGGCGTAATTCCCAACCGTTTCGCCGTACTTTCAAAGCCGCTCTCTCCGAACACGTACAGTTTTTTGCCGCAGTCGGGGCACGTGACCCAGCTCATATTCTCCACCAGACCGAGCACGGGCACCTTCATCATTTTTGCCATGTTTACCGCTTTTTCCACAATCATGGAAACAAGTTCCTGCGGCGACGTAACAATCACGATGCCGTCTACGGGAATGCTCTGGAAAACGGTGAGCGGAACGTCGCCCGTTCCCGGCGGCATATCGATAAACATGTAATCCACATCGTCCCACACAACGTCTGTCCAGAATTGTTTTACGGCGCCCGAAATGACCGGTCCGCGCCATACGACGGGACTGGTTTCTTCGTCAAGCAACAGATTGAGCGACATAACGCGCACGCCGCCGCGGCTGATAACGGGAAAGAGCCCCAACTCGTTGCCCACCGCTTTTTCGGAAATTCCGAACATTTTGGGAACGGACGGACCGGTGACGTCGGCATCGAGCACGGCAGTGCGATACCCCATGCGTTCGCTCGCCACGGCGCAAAGTGCGGTTACAAGCGATTTGCCCACGCCGCCCTTGCCGCTGACTACGGCGATTACCTTACCGATTCTGCTGCCTTCGTGCGGTTTGCAGATAAAACTTTCGGGTTTGCGCTCGCCGCAGTTTTCACCGCAACTTTCGCAATTATGATTACATTCCGCCATATTTTTACCTCTTTATAAATGATTCCTTACGTTAGTATACGCAATTTTCAATATTCGCTTTTTATGCCGCAATGCGGATTTTTTTCAGCCGTTAATGCAAAACTCATATCGAGCAGATTACCGAGCGTGTCGCTCGGTACGGTGCCGTCTAAAAGCGCCGTGAGCCAATGCCGCTTGTTCATATGATAAGCGGGAAATATGCCGTCCGTTGCACAAAGCGGCGCATGCAACACGGGGTCGCACTTAACGTTTACAATATCCGTACTGCCTTCGCCGTCCAACCCCAGTTTTTTACGCGAAACACGCATAACGACCGCATACCACTTTCTGTTTCCCGTATGCCGTAATATCGCGCCGAACGGGTCGTCCGCCCACAAATATTCGGGCACCGACCCGTATCGGTCGGCAACGTATCGAAAAACGATTTCTCTTCCGTCCATCCTTCTCTTTGCTCCGTACTGCGATAAGTATACCACGTTTTTTACCGCTTGTACACCTTTTACCGCCCAAAAAGCAAAAATTCGGTCAAATTGCAACAATTCGATTCCTACGGCGATTTTGCCTACGGGCAAACGGCGCCCAACACGTCGCGTTCGGAAAGTACGGTGATTCCTTCTTTTCCGTCGCGCATACATTCCAAAAGAAAGATATGCGGCGGTTTATGCGCAACGGGACGCAAAATCTGCAACCGCTTGGGTTCGAGCCGATGCGCCTTTACGGTAGCAAGCACTTCGGCAAGTCGCGTGATGTGATGAACAAGGTAAAATTTTCCGCCCGTGGAAAGCAATCGCTCCGCGCATGCCGCCACTTCGTCAAACGTCACTTTTTCTTCAAAACAGGCAATGCGCTCGCTCTCGGCGTCGCGCACAATCCCGCCGCCCGCTTTGATATACGGCGGATTGCACACCACTATATCGAACCGCCCGCGAAACTCCTGCATGGGCATATGCAATACCGCAATATCCAGTCCGTTCAACTGTGCGTTTTCTCGGGCGAGCGCGCAACACTTTTCCTGAATTTCCACCGCCGTGACAACCGCACCGTATTTGCCCGCAAGCAATACCGAAACGATTCCGCTTCCCGCGCCCAAATCGCACACGGTTGTACCCGCCGCAGGCGCGGCAAAGTTGGCAAGTTCCACCGCGTCGGTGCCGAATAAGAACAAATCGGTATCCTGCATAAACCGCAACCCGTGCGTCTGTAAATCTTCGATTCGTTTCATGCTTTTATCTCCGCTTTTTTCGGACGCAACGAAAGCGAACGCACGCGCACGCTTTGAGGCGTAACTTTTATCGCGTCGCAAATCTGCATGCCCGCAATCATAAGCACTTCGTTGCCACGGCACACAAGAACAAGCGAATCGCGTAACCGCAGCGGAACCTTATTATCGATGAGATATTCTTTGAGTTTTCTGCTCCCGCCGCCGAACGGCGTGAAACGGTCGCCATCTTTTCTGTGTCGCAACACGCAGTCGGGCGGCAGTTTGTCGGCATCGAAGACGAGCGTTCCCCGCTCGGGCGGCAGTGTGGGTTTTTCTTCCGTGACAACGACTTCCCGCCCGTTTCCGCAATCGAATACCGTTTGCCCGTTTTTACGCAACATAAACGGCGTATCCCCTTCTTTTTCCGCCGACGCATTTTCCGCACGGTAAAACGTAACGACGCCGTATTCGCGTGCCGCAACGATTCCGTTTCCGATATCTACACGCGCGCACGGCTTTTTATCGGCAAGCGCAAGCACTTCGTCTACCGTGGCGGCATACACATCCGAATCTTTGCCCAACCGCCGCAACGCCTCGAACACATACGGCGCCGAAAGAACTCCTTCTTTCACCGATACCGCACCGCAATTTTCACAAAACGCGTCGGGGCACAAGTTCGCCCGCACCGCTTGTTCGGCTTGCGCGGCATATTCCGCCGTGCGGCAGATAGCGCGCTCCGCAGCGGGAAACCGCACCGTAATTTCGGGCAGAATTTTATGACGGATATAGTTGCGGTTATATTCCGTGTCGGCGTTGGTTTCGTCGGTTACAAACGGAATGTTTTCCTGTTGTACAAAAGCGGAAATCTCTTCTTTTTGTGTGGTGAGAAACGGGCGGAATATCCCTTCGGCTAACACGTTCATGCCCGAAAGCCCTTTCAGCCCCGCCCCGCGGAACAAATGTAACAAAACCGTTTCGGCATTGTCGCGCATATGATGTGCCGTTATAATAAGGTCGGTGCGTCCGCTTTGCAAAAGCGTATCGAAAACCGACCTGCGCGCAAAATGCGCTTCGCACTCCACACCCCGTCCACTCTGTTTGCAAAGCGCGGGTACATCTATCTTTTCTCCCGCAAATTCCACGCCGTGCGCGCGGCAAAACTCTTTTACGAACCGACTGTCGCCCGCCGAATTTTTACGGATACAATGGTCTACGTTTACCGCAAGCAACGATAGCTTTCCCGCATTGCGGTATTCGAGCAACAACCAAAGCAGCGCCATGGAATCTTCTCCGCCGCTGACTGCCGCCGCCACCCGTTTTCCGAGCGCATGTTTTCCTATCAATTGTCTTGCTTTTTCCAACATTGCGTTATCAGTATACCCGAGCGCCCGCCCGTTTGTCAAGAACTATTCCCGACGTTCAAAGTGCGCAACACGCAAAAAACCTTTCGTTTGCCGCAAAGAAAACGAAAGGTTTTCGGTTGATTTTTTTGGGTTACGCGTTCACGTTCTCGTCCGCACTGCCCGAAAGCTCGACGGGGTAAATGTTTTTATACTTTTTCATACCCGTGCCTGCGGGAATGAGTTTACCGAGAATGACGTTTTCTTTCAATCCGATCAGCGGATCGATTTTGTTCTTGATTGCCGCCTCGGTGAGCACGCGCGCCGTTTCCTGGAAGGACGCCGCCGACAGGAAACTATCGGTAGCAAGCGCCGCCTTGGTGATGCCGAGCAACGTATACTTTGCCGCGCCCGGTCTGCCGTAATTTTCGAGCGCCTTGGCGTTCGCTTCTTCAAAGGTGGAAAGGTCTATTAACTCGCCCGGCAACAGGTCGGCGTCGCCGCCGTCTTCCACCTTGACTTTTTTGAGCATTTGGCGCACGATGACTTCGATATGCTTATCGTTAATCTGCACGCCCTGGCTACGGTAAACCGACTGCACTTCTTTGAGAATATACTCTTGTACGTCGCGTCTGCCCTTGGTACGCAAAATATCCTGCGGATAGATGGGACCTTCGGTAAGCGGGTCGCCCGCCGCCACGGTGGCGCCTTTTGCGATGTTGGGTTTGAGTTTGGCGGTAAACGGAATAACGTAGCGGTCTTCTTTGCCTTCGTCGTTCTTGATATACACGTTTCTCGCGCCGTCTTTTTCTTCCATGCGGACTTTTCCGCCGTATTCCGCGATAACGGCAACACCCTTGGGATTACGCGCTTCGAAAAGCTCTTCCACACGGGGCAGACCGCGGGTGATATCGTCGGCGGACGCAACGCCGCCCGTATGGAAGGTACGCATGGTAAGCTGTGTGCCCGGCTCGCCGATACTCTGTGCGGCGATGATACCCACCGCCTCGCCGATTTTGACTTTGCTCGAACCCGACATATCTTTGCCGTAGCATTTGGCGCACACGCCGTGTTTGCTCTTGCAGGTGAGTACCGTACGGATATTGACCGCCGTGATTGCCTTTTCTCCTGTTTTGGGATTGACAACCGACGCGATTTCCTTGGCTTTATCTTCGGTAATCATTTCGTTGCAATGCACAATCACTTCTTTGGTGAACGGATTCACAACGTCTTCGGCGGCGAATCTGCCGTTCAAGCGGTCTTCGAGGCTTTCGATAACCTGGTCGCCTTCCATGATTGCCGTGGTGCGGATTCCTTTGGGCGCCGCGCCTTCAAAGCAATCTTCTTCGCGCACGATAACGTCTTGCGCCACGTCTACCAAACGGCGGGTAAGGTATCCCGAGTCGGCTGTTTTGAGTGCGGTATCGGCAAGACCTTTTCTGCCGCCGTGCGACGAAATAAAGTATTCGAGCGCCGAAAGTCCTTCACGGAAGGAAGAACGCACGGGCGTTTCCAACGTTTCGCCCTGCGGGTTGGTCATCAGTCCGCGCATGCCCGAAAGCTGTGCAATCTGCTTCATGCTACCGCGGGCGCCCGAAATTGCCATCATGTTGATGGGGTTGAATTCGGACAGCGTTTTTTGCAACGCCTTTGTAACTTCGTCGTTGGCGCGGCTCCATTCGCCCACCACGCGTTCGTATTTTTCGCGCTGGGTCATGTGCCCCATTTTATACAGCGTTTCGATTTTGATTACGTTTTCTTCCGCACGGTCGAGAATTTCTTTCTTTTCGTCGGGAATGTTCATGTCGAACACCGACGTGGTTATCGACCCGATGGTGGAATACTTGAAACCGAGCGCTTTTACGTTATCCAGCACTTTCACCGTTTCGGTGGCGCCTTTGAGTTTGAAGGTGGCGTCTACGATTTTTTGCAGTTGGCTCTTGCCCACTTTGTAATTTACTTCGAGCGCGAACAGGCTCTTGCGGTCGTTGGGGTTGCGCACGGTAAGCCCGAGGTCTTGCGGAATCGCCTCGTTGAAAATAATGCGACCCACGGTGGTTTCGATGCGTTCGTGTTCCATAACGCCGTTGATTTCTTTGAAAATACGCACCCAAATCTTGCTTTGCAGTTCGATTTCTTTATTGGCGTATGCCATTTTGGCTTCGTCTACGTCGCAGAAAATTTTGCCTTCGCCTTTGGCGCCCGGTTTATCGATAGTAAGGTAATAACAACCGATAACCATATCCTGCGTGGGCGAGCAGACGGGACGGCCGTCCGAAAGTTTGAGAATATTGTTGCTGGCGAGCATTAAGAATCTTGCTTCCACCTGCGCTTCCACCGAAAGCGGAACGTGCACTGCCATCTGGTCGCCGTCGAAGTCGGCGTTGAACGCGCCGCAAGCGAGCGGGTGCAACTTGATTGCTCTGCCTTCCACAAGCACGGGTTCGAATGCCTGAATACCCAAACGGTGCAACGTGGGCGCACGGTTGAGAAGAACGGGATGTTCTTTGATAACGTTTTCGAGCACGCCCCACACTTCGCTACCCGCACGGTCTACGATACGCTTGGCGCTCTTTATGTTGTGCGTTCTGCCTTGGCGGACAAGTTCGCGCATAACGAACGGCTTAAACAGTTCGAGAGCCATTTCTTTGGGGAGTCCGCACTGATACATTTTCAGTTCGGGTCCCACAACGATAACGCTTCGTCCCGAATAGTCTACGCGCTTGCCGAGAAGGTTCTGACGGAAACGCCCCTGCTTGCCGCGGAGAAGTCCCGAAAGACTTTTGAGTTCGCGGTTGCCCGCGCCCGAAATCGCCTTGCCGCGTCTTCCGTTATCGATGAGCGCGTCTACCGCCTCTTGCAACATACGTTTTTCGTTGCGGATAATGATATCGGGTGCCGACAAATCCATCAGCTTTTTCAAGCGGTTATTGCGGTTGATAACGCGACGGTACAAGTCGTTCAAGTCACTGGTGGCGAATCTACCGCCGTCAAGCTGCACCATGGGGCGCAATTCGGGCGGAAGTACGGGCAATACGTCCATCACCATCCAGGTGGGGCTGTTGCCGCTGCGCACAAACGAATCGAGAATATCCAAACGTTTGATGGCTTTCACCTTTTTGGGACCGGTGGACTTGTTGACGATTTCTTTTACTTTCTCGTATTCGGCATTGAGGTCGATTGCCGCAAGCAGTTCTTTGACAGCCTCGGCGCCCATGCCCACGCGGAAAGCGTTATCGCCCCATTTTTCTCTTGCTTCGGCGAGTTTGGCATCGGACAAAATCTGCTTGTATTCCAAATCGGTTTCGCCCGGATCGAGCACCACAAAATGCACAAAGTACACTACCTGTTCGAGCGCTTTGGGCGTCATATCGAGCAAGAGTCCGATACGGCTGGGCACGCCGCGGAAATACCAGATGTGCGTGACGGGCGCGGCAAGTTCGATATGCCCCATGCGCTCGCGGCGCACTTTACTGCGCGTAACTTCTACGCCGCACTTATCGCAGATTACGCCCTTATAGCGGACGCGCTTATATTTGCCGCAATGGCACTCCCAGTCTTTGGTGGGTCCGAAAATCCGTTCGCAGAACAAGCCGTCTTTTTCGGGCTTTTGCGTGCGGTAGTTGATTGTTTCGGGTTTGGTGACTTCGCCGTGACTCCATTCTCTGATTTTTTCGGGTCCGGCGATTGCTATTTGCATGGAATCGAAATTATTTAATTCAAACATATGCTCTCTCCTTTACGCCTTCTTGCCTTTCTTCTTCGACTTGGGCTTGTCGTCGTCATCGCCGAAATCTTCGCCGAATTCGGCATCGTCGAGTTCGTCGGGTTCAAGGTCGGCAAACGGGTCGTCCAAATCGTCGAACGAGAATTCTTCTTCGTCGGAGAACAGGCTGTCGGAATCCTTTTCGTCGTCGGCGGTGAGGTCGTCGGTAAAGACGTCTTCGCCCAAAATATCGATCTCGTCGTCGAAGTTGATTTCGCCCGCCTCGAAATGTTTGAAACGGCTCTTTTCTTCGGGCTCGTCGAGTTCGTCTTCGATAAGGTCTTTGATTCCGATTTCCACTTTGTCTTCGGTGAGCACTTTCACATCGAGCGCAAGCGCCTGCAACTCTTTAATAAGCACCTTGAACGATTCGGGCACGCCCGGTTCGGAGATGTTAAGTCCTTTCACAATGGATTCGTACGTCTTGACTCTGCCCACCACGTCGTCGGATTTCACCGTCATGATTTCCTGCAAGATGTTGGCTGCGCCGTAGGCATACAGCGCCCACACTTCCATTTCGCCGAAACGCTGTCCGCCGAACTGCGCCTTGCCGCCGAGCGGTTGCTGGGTGACGAGCGAGTAAGGACCGGTACTGCGCGCGTGAATCTTATCGTCGACCAAGTGAATGAGCTTAATCATATACATATAGCCCACGGTAGCGCGGTTTTCAAACGGTTCGCCCGTTCTGCCGTCGTACATCTGAATTTTGCCGTCTACTTTTCCTTCGGAATTCACGAATCCGTTTTCGGACAGCAACTTTTGAATATCGCTTTCGAGCGCACCGTCGAATACGGGCGTTGCCACCTTCCAGCCGAGCGCTTTTGCCACCAAGCCGAGATGGACTTCGAGCACCTGCCCGATATTCATACGGGAAGGCACGCCCAACGGGTTGAGCACGATTTGCAACGGCGTTCCGTCTGCCATAAACGGCATATCTTCTTCGGGCAGTATGCGCGAGATGACGCCTTTGTTACCGTGGCGTCCCGCCATTTTATCGCCCACGCTGATTTTACGTTTTTGCGCAATGTAAACGCGCACGAGTTTATTCACGCCGGGGCTCATTTCGTCGCGGTTGGCACGCGTGAACACTTTTACGTCTACCACGATACCGCCTTCGCCGTGCGGCACGCGCAAGCTGGTGTCGCGCACTTCGCGCGCTTTCTCGCCGAATATGGCGCGCAACAAACGTTCTTCGGGCGTAAGTTCGGTTTCGCCTTTGGGCGTAACTTTACCCACCAGAATATCGCCGCTGTCTACTTCGGCGCCGATACGGATAATGCCGTCTTCGTCCAGATTTTTGAGTGCGTCGTCGCCCACGTTGGGGATATCGCGCGTGATTTCTTCTTCGCCGAGTTTGGTATCGCGCGCTTCGAGTTCGTGTTCTTCGATATGAATGGACGTGAATACGTCGTCTTTTACCAAGCGTTCGGAAATAAGGATTGCGTCTTCGTAGTTATAGCCTTCCCACGCCATAAAGCCGATAAGAATGTTACGCCCGAGCGCAAGTTCGGCGTTCTCGGTGGAATGACCGTCGGCAAGCACTTGCCCTTTGTGCACCTTATCGCCCTTGCTGACGATAGGGCGCTGATTGATACAGGTGCCTTGGTTGGAGCCGATGAATTTTTTGAGCGTGTAGCGCGCCACACTGCCGCCCTTTTCAAGCACGACGATTTCGTTGGCGTCTACATACGACACTTCGCCGTCGGCGCGGGCAATTACCATAACGCCCGAGTCGTAAGCGATTTTGTGTTCGATACCCGTGCCCACAATAGGCGCTTCGGGTTTTAAGAGCGGCACCGCCTGCCGTTGCATGTTACTGCCCATGAGCGCGCGGTTGGTATCGTCATTTTCCAGGAACGGAATGAGCGCCGTTGCCACGCTAATCATCTGGCGGGGCGAAACGTCTACGTAGTCGATATCGGTGCATTCCGCTTCGGAAATATCTTCGCGGTAGCGCATGAGTACACGTTTGTTCACAAAGCAGTTGTTTTCGTCGAGCGGTTCGCCTGCCTGCGCCACGCGGTAGCGGTCTTCTTCGTCGGCGGGCATATATTGCACAACGTCGGTTACTTTGCCGTTGATAACGTTGCCCGCCGCGTCGCATACTTTTTCCACCTTACGGTAAGGCGCCTCGATGAAACCGTATTCGTTAATGCGCGCATAACTGGAAAGCGAAGAAATCAAACCGATATTCTGACCTTCGGGCGTTTCTATGGGGCACATACGCGAATAATGGGTATAGTGCACGTCACGCACTTCAAACGACGCGCGTTCGCGGTTCAAGCCGCCCGGACCGAGTGCGGACAGTTTGCGCTTATGCGTCAGTTCGGCAATCGGGTTGCTTTCGTCCATGAACTGCGAGAGCTGACTCGACCCGAAAAATTCTTTTATGGCGCTGGCAATCGGGCGGATATTGATAAGGCTTTGCGGCGATACTTCGGCTTCGTTCTGAATCTGCATTCTTTCGCGAATCACGCGTTCCAAACGCGCGATACCGATACGGAATTGGTTTTGCAACAACTCGCCCACACTGCGCACTCTGCGGTTGCCCAAATGGTCGATGTTGTCCACATATCCCACGCCGTAGCGCAAGCCGATTAAGTAGTTGATGGTTGCCACTACGTCGTCTACCAACAAATGCTTGGCGACAAGACGGTCGGCATTCTCTTTGATAAGTTCGTAGAGCGCATTTTCGTCGCCCGCCGCTTCGTCTATAAGCGAGCGGAGAACGGGATAGTATACTTTTTCGGTGATACCCAGTTCGGCGGGGTCGCACGATACGTAGCCTTTGATATCCACATGGCGGTTGCCCATTACCACATGGCTTTGCTCGTCGGCGCCTTCCACTTTTACGGCAACTTCGTTGATACCCGCGTTCTGAATGGCGATTGCCACGCTCTCTTCGATTACATTGTTCTTTTTAACGTATAGCACGCCGTCGGCGTCTATAACGTCTTGTGCGGCGACTTGTCCCGCAAGACGGGCGGCAAGCGCCAGTTTTTTGTTGTATTTATATCTGCCCACGCGGCTCAAATCGTATTTGCGGCGGTCGAAGAACAAGCCTTCGATATATCCGCGAATACTGTCTACGTTGGGCACTTCGCCGGGACGCAACTTGCGGTTGAGTTCCACAAGACCTTCGTCGGGCGTTTTGGCAAGGTCTTTATCTACCGTACCCGCCATAAGCGGCTCGTTGTGGAACAACGCAAGAATTTCTTCGTCGGTTGCAAACGGATAAGCGGGCGCAATCCAGCTGCGTCTTTCGTTCTCGCGGAATTTGGCGTCGCCCGTTACCGATGCGAGCGTACGCATGAGAACGGAAGCCTGCACTTTACGCATGCGGTCTACCTGCACCCACAATACGCCTTTATCGTCTTCAGCGAATTCCAGCCAGGCGCCGCGCGACGGGATATTGGTGGCGTTGTAATGCGGTTGCCCCGTTTTATGGTCGGGAGTAAAATTGAAATACACGCCCGGCGAACGAACAAGCTGACTTACCACCACGCGTTCGGCGCCGTTTATGATAAACGACCCATTGGGCGTCATGAGCGGGAAATCGCCCATATATACTTCTTGCTCGATTACTTCGCCCGTTTCCGTTTTAATCTGACGAACCTGCACTTTAAGCGGCGCGGCATAGGTTGCGTCGCGGTCTTTGCACTCTTTTTCGGTGTATTTGGGCTTATCTTCGAGCTTATGCCCCAAAAAGTGCAATTCGATACGATTGGAAAAGTCGGTAATCGGCGAAAAATCCTTGAATACTTCGTCGATTCCGTGTTTGAGAAATTCCTCGTAACTCGCCTTTTGCACTTCGATGAGATACGGCATATCGATTACTTCGTGAATCTGCGCAAAAGATTTGCGTTCGGTGTTGCCGTACTTCACCGTTCTGATTGTTCTTTCAGCCATTATTACTCCTCTCTTTCTTTACTGCCTTTGTACGCCTATTCCAAATAAAGGAAAAAGAGCACACCTTTCATTATACATCTATAATTGCGAGAAAGTCAAGCATAATCGAGAAAATATTTTTCGATAAATTTTTTTCGCGGGCGCAAAAAAGGGTATGCTTCTCATGCATACCCCGTCCCCTACCTTGCATTGTATGCATACCCCACTCGCATGCATAGCTACCCGCGTAGCCATGCATCATATGCATATCCCCCCCGAAAGCCCGCGCCGAACGGGAACGCGACGCGGGGCTATTCTTCCCGTTCCAATTTTGCCGTTTGGTCGGCAAGGCGAAGCGCTTCGAGCATTTCGTCTATGTCGCCGTTCATGAAGGTGCCGATACTGTACATGGTGAGATTGATACGGTGGTCGGTGACGCGACCCTGCGGAAAGTTATAGGTGCGAATGCGTTCGCTGCGGTCGCCCGTGCCCACCTGACTGCGGCGGTTTTCGCTGTATTCGGCGTCTGCCTGCGACTGATAATAATCGTACAATTTGCTTTTGAGCACGCGCATTGCTTTTTCGCGGTTTTTAATCTGACTGCGTTCGTCTTGGCACTGCACGATGATACCCGTGGGGATATGCGTCATGCGCACGGCGGAATCGGTTTTGTTGACGTGCTGACCGCCCGCACCGCCGCTGCGGTAGGTATCGATTTTCAAATCCCTTTCGTTGATTTCCACCACGACGTCTTCCGCTTCGGGCAGTACCGCTACGGTTGCGGTAGACGTGTGAATGCGACCCTGCGTTTCCGTTTCGGGCACGCGTTGCACGCGGTGCGCACCGCTCTCGTATTTGAGCAAACGGTAAATGCTTTCGCCCGAAATCTGAAACACCGCTTCTTTGATTCCGCCCAGCTCGGTTTCGTTTACGTCGATATCTTCCACCTTGAAACGGTGGTTCGCCGCCCACATTTTATACATGCGCACAAGCTCGGCGGCAAACAACCCCGCCTCTTCGCCGCCCGCGCCGCCGCGGATTTCGATGATGACGTTCTTTTCGTCGTTGGGGTCGGTGGGCAGGAGCAGAATTTTGAGTTCTTCGGTCACTTTTTCCAACTCGCGCTTTTTGTCTTCCCATTCTTCTTTGGCGAGTTCGAGCATTTCGGGGTCGGTTTCGCTATCGAGCATTTCTTTTGCGCCGTTTAGGTCAGACTGCACTTTTTCCAAACGCTCGTACGTTTGCACCACGGGTTCGAGCGACGAATGCTCTTTGACGAGTTTCGTCCATTCTTTATTGTCGGCAATGACTTCGGGCTTTACGATTTGTTCGGAAAGCGCTTCGTATTTGGCTTTGATACTTTTCAGTTTTTCGGTATTCATCTCTTTTATCCTTTGGGTACGATAACAGCCACCCGATTGTTTCCGTCTAAATCCTTGATGATTTCCACGGTTGCATGCGCGCCGAACAGATTGCGGATTTCTTCCGCTTGGTCGTGCCCGATTTCCATTAGCAGTATGCCGCCTTCGTTCAGTTTCTCGCGGTATTCCGACTCGATTCGGCGATAGATTGCCATTCCGTCCGCCCCGCCGTCTAACGCTATGGCAGGTTGACAACGCACTTCGCTTGCAAGCGCGGGGATTTCGGCGCTACGGATATACGGCGGATTGCTCACAATCATATCGAACGTTCCTTCCACCGACGCGAACAAATCGCTTTGCACCGTTTTTACGTCTGTGCCCGCAAGATTCTCTCTTGCCACGGCAAGCGCCGAATCGGACAAGTCGGACGCCGTGACGCAGGCGCGCGTGTTCTTTGCCACGGCAAGCGCTATGCAACCGCTCCCCGTACACAAATCGAGAACGGAAAGTTCGCGTTCTCCGATTCGGCGAATCGCTTCGTCGGCAAGCACTTCGGTTTCCATGCGCGGAATGAGCACCGACGTCGTTACTTTGATTTTATTGCCGAAAAACTCGCTTTCGCCTAAAATATAATCGAGCGGTTCGCCCGAAATTCTGCGCGAAAGAATTTGCACGGCGGTACCATACGCCGCATGCGGCAGTAAGCGCATGGACGCAAGTTCGTTGCGGCGCACGGTTGCCGCATGACAGAGAATCCAGTCCGTTTCCGCGTCTGCTTCCCGTTCGTCCAACCCGTAGGCAACAAGCCCCGTACGCAATTCGCGGCGCACGTCGGGTATGCGGTGCTCCCCGAACCGAACGGGTTGAATGGCAGGGTCTTCGTCCATGGCGAGTACGGCAAGAAAACTTTTGAGCGCAACTTCCGCCATTTCGTCTGCGGGCGGATAGGTGGTTAAACGTTGCAACGCCAAGCCCGGCGCGCGCAGAATGTTGGTGAAGCCGTTATCGGGCAACTTTGCCAGTCCCTGCAACAACTCAAAACTCAATCCCGCCACAAGCGGCAACATAACCAATCGAGCTGCGGTGAGAATCCAGCGGTTATCGCTCCAACTCCCCGCCCCGAGCGGAATATAGGAGAGCGCCCAACGCACGAGCGCAAATACGAGAATGGATACAATCATCACAAAAAACAGAAAGGTGGTGCCGCAACGGTTGTGGCGCGTAGAACACTTCTGCACGTTTTCCACCGTCATCTCGTACCCTTTTTCATAGCAGTTGATGGTGCGGTGTTCGGCGCCGTGATACATAAAGGTGCGGCGGATATCCCGCATACGCGACACAATAAACAGATAGAGCACGAAAATCAGAATACGCAACACGCCTTCAAACAGGCTTTCGAGCAGAATCTTGGTTTTGGGTCCCACATGTTCGCCTAACTTTACGAGTCTGCCCAAAATCAAATCGTTGAGAAAACCCGGCAACAGGATAAACAGACCGACCGCGAGCACCACACCCAAAATGACGGCAAACGCCATCCACCCTTTGCCCGGCGTTTCTTCTTCGGGCGAAGAGATTTCCGCACTGCGCATGAGCGTGCGCATACCGCCGATTAAGCTGGAAACAAAACTCACCACGCCGCGGACAATCGGCACTTTATTATACCATTTTCTGCCTTTCAGGCGTTCCGTTTCCAACATAATGCTGCCGTCGGGCGCGCGCACCGCCATAGCCATGCTTGCAGAGCCGCGCATCATCACGCCTTCCATAAGCGCTTGCCCGCCGATTCGCGTACGTCTTTTCACGCCTTTCTTTTTTTGCGACAATTCCTTTTCCTCGTTTTTCGTTTTTTATTCTACGAACAGGCGAACGCGACGATACCCCTTTGAATCGGGGGTGCGTGCCGAGATTGTTTGCCCGTATGCAAAAAGACCATACCTATGCGTATGCAAAAAGGCAATGGTCTTTTTCTTTGCGTTTTTAATCTACTTTTTGTTGTAACGTTTGTTGAATTTGTCGATTCGTCCGCCCGTGTCTACGTGTTTTTGCTTGCCCGTATAGAACGGATGGCATTGACTGCACACGTCTACCTTAACCACGTCCCCTTTTTTGGTGGACCCGGTTACGAATTTGGCGCCGCAGGCGCATTCCATCGTTACCTCGTGGTAATCGGGATGAATATTCTCTTTCATTGCGCTTTCTCCTTATAAGACCTTGGCAATACCCATTGTAGCACGCAAAGACCGCCTTGTCAAGCGGATTCTTTTCCGCGCGCTTCGGGCACCGCCCGTCGACTGACATGTTGCACGCCGAAACGTGCCGTGCAATCGATTGTGCTTACTTCAATTCCGCGGTAGCGCCGGCTTCTTGCAACTTCTTCATTGCTTCTTCCGCCGCGTCTTTGGGCATAGCTTCTTTTACGGTGGAAGGAGCGCCGTCTACGAGCGCCTTGGCTTCGCTCAAACCCAAACCGGTGATTTCGCGCACCACTTTGATGACGGCGATTTTGTTGCCGCCGATTTCTTTGAGCATAAGGTTGAATTCGGTTTTTTCTTCTTCTGCGGGTGCAGCCGCCGCACCGCCTGCCGCGGGTGCCGCAACAGCCATAGCTGCCGCCGATACGCCGAATTCTTCTTCCAACATTTTCACGAAGTCGTTCAGTTCGACCACGGTCATACCCTTAACTTCTTCCAACATTTTATTCAAATCTGCCATGATATTTTAATCTCCTTTTTTTATTTCGGGCGTTGGCTCCGCCCCTGTCATTTTTTTACGCTCCGCCGATACGGTTATGCGCTTACGCGCAACATTTGCACCGACGACTTTTTTCCGCCCTTATGCGGACTGTTTTTTGGCAATCTCGTTGAGCGCGACGGCAAGACTGCGCATAGGATTGGTGAGCATGCCCAAGAGTTGACCGACCAACACGGGTTTTGCGGGGATTTTGGCAAGAGCGTTGATTTCTTCTACGCTTGCCTGCTTGCCCTCGATGATGCCGCCCTTAATCGAAATCTTGTTGTTGGTTTTTGCCACGGTTTCCGAAACGATTTTTGCGGGCGCCACTGCGTCTTCGTAGCCGAACGCCACGGCGGTGGGACCTTCGAGAACCTTTTCGAATCCGTCAAAACCGCAACCGTTAAAGGCACGCAATACAAGACGGTTTTTGAGCACTTTGTAATCCACGCCCGCATTACGCATATTGACACGCATTTCGGTGTCTTGCGCCACGGTTAAGCCGCGGTAATCCACAAGTACAATCGTTTTTGCCTTTTTAACCTTTTCGCTGATTTCTTCTACCTGTTGGGCTTTTTGTGCGATTGCTTCTTTCGACAATGTTTTTTACCTCCTGTTTTATTTTTTGCGGATACGCCGACGGCGCTCCGCTTATAAAACAAACGCCCCGATAAACGAGGCGCGGATTTCTTTTTCGGCTCGCACGGTTTATGCGCTTGCCGCAAGATTTTTTTCACACCTCGACAAGCCGATTGACATTTTCAATCATTTCAGCCGCTTTCGCGTCGCTTGTTGTCTACGGTTTATTCAGTTGCGTTTTGTTTTTGTGCTACTCCGATTACACGCGGTAGTTTACGCGCACGCTCGGACCCATAGTGGACGCGGTATATACGCTTTTGATGTACGTACCTTTTGCCGCGGCGGGTTTTGCTTTTACGATGGCTTCCATCAGCGCGTTGAAGTTTTCGAGCAACTTTTCGGCGCCGAACGATTTTTTACCGATGGGACAGTGAATGATAGCCGTTTTATCTACGCGGTATTCCACCTTGCCCGCCTTGGTTTCTTTGATGGCTTTTTCGATATCCATGGTAACCGTTCCCGACTTGGGCGAAGGCATTAAGCCTTTGGGACCGAGAATTTTAGCCACGCGACCCATTTGCCCCATCATGTCGGGCGAAGTGATGACCACGTCGAAATCGAGATAGTTTTCGTTGAGAATTTTGGCGATGATTTCTTCGGCGCCCACAATATCGGCGCCCGCCTTTGCCGCGATATCCGCTTTGTCGCCTTTGGCGATTACAAGCACTTTGACGCTTCTACCCGTTCCGTTGGGCAATACGACGGTGCCGCGCACCTGTTGGTCTGCCTGACGGGGGTCTACGCCCAAACGAACGTGCAATTCCACCGTTTCGTCGAATTTGGCTTTTGCCGTAGCGAGCACGGCGCCCATTGCGTCGCCGGGTTCGTATGCCTTACTCGTATCGATTGCCTTTACGCTTTCTCTGTAATTCTTTCCGCTCATGTGTGTGCCCTCCTTAATCCACCACGGTGACGCCCATACTGCGCGCCGTTCCCGCAATCATGCTGATTGCCGCATCAAGCGAGGCGGCGTTGAGGTCGGGCATTTTGGTTGTGGCGATTTCGGTGAGCTGTGCTTTGGTGATTTTTGCCACTTTGTCTTTATTGGGTTTTGCCGAACCGCTCTCGATACCGCACGCCTTTTTGATAAGGACGGCTGCGGGAGGGGTTTTGAGCACGAACGTAAAGCTACGGTCGGCGTAGATGCTGATAACGACGGGAATGATTAAACCTTCCTGCCCTCTCGTTTTTTCGTTGAATTCCTTGGTAAAACCGGGAATGTTGATACCGTGCGGACCAAGGCTGCTACCGACGGGCGGTCCCGGGGTTGCCTTGCCTGCGGGTAATTGAAGTTTTACCACTGCTTGCAGTTTTTTTGCCATGTTTGTTTCTCCTTGCTTAATTTTATAGCAATCGCGGTATTAGCGAGCTTTCGCTCTCCCGAATTGTTTTGACGTTGGTTGCCTTTATTCGGCGCGCTCTATTTGATACAGTTCCAAATCCACGGGGGTTTCTCTGCCGAACATGCTGACGATTACGCGGCATTTGCTCGCGCCGGCGTCCATTGTTTCGATTTCGCCCACGAATCCTTCCAGCGGACCTTGCGTAACTTTTACTCTGTCACCCACATGGTAGTTGGTTTCCACAACGATTTTTTCCAAATGCATACGCTTGATTTCGTCTTCGGTGAGCGGAAGCGGACGCCCCTGCGGTCCCACGAATCCCGTAACGCCGCGCGTGTTGGTTATCATGTGCCACATATCGTTGTTGTAAATCATTTTTACGAGAACGTAACACGGGAACATACGGCGCTGTACGATTTTGCGCTTTCCATTCTTTTCTTCTACCACGTCTTCCATGGGAATGGTGATTTCCATAAGACGGTCGAGCATGTTGTTCTTTTCAAAAACCATTTTAAGGTTGTCGCGCACCATGTTTTCGTACCCCGAATAGGTGTGCAGAACATACCACTTTGCTTCTTGCGTCGTTCCTTCCATTCGATATCTCTCCCGCTATATGAGAAGCGGCAACGCGCGCGCACCCGAAAACAGCGTGTTCATCACGCTCTCGAACCCCGCCGAAAGCATTTTCGGCAAGCCGATTACCGTTTCGGTAAGACCTTTAATCAGCTGTTTATGCGCAAGCCCCAGCAGTTGATCCATGGCAAGCAAAATCACCAAGAAGAAAATGGTAACTACGAATACCGAACCCGTCTGCTTCATCGTTTTGCCGAACGTGGGCCACGTAACCTTTTTCAGTTCGGCAAACGTTTCTTTGACACGCCCGCGCTTTTTGGGCTTATCGTTGCCCTGCGCCTGCTTGTTCTCGTTCGCCATCGTTACTTCGTCTCCTTATGAACGGTGTGCTTGCGGCAGAATTTGCAGTACTTTTTCAGCTCGATACGATCGGGATCGTTCTTCTTGTTCTTCATATTGTCGTAATTGCGCTGCTTGCACTCGGTGCAGGCAAGCGTGATACGCGTTCTCGTAGTTGCTGCCATATATATCCAACTCCTTCGTCTATGGTAAACACATAGAAAAATAAGCACCCCGATTGCGGTGCTTATCTATGTTAGCACAAATTTACCTGCCGTGTCAAGTAAATTCTTGTGGGTTTTCAATCTTTTTCGCGTCCGAAAAACGCTTTTGCGCCCCTACGGATTTTTGGCGATTTCTTTGCCCGTTTCCGCCGACTGAAACAGCACCCAGAATCCTTCGCCCGCAGGGTTTTGGGAGTCGAGCGGAACAAAATCGGCGCCTTCGAATGCGGCGGGCGTTTCGCCGTATACGCCGGGCACGCCGTAGGCTATGTATTCGGGGACGTTGCCGATAAGCCCCACCACATAGTATCTGCCACTGTCGTCGTAGTTCACCCGCACCCATTTGGTTCCGGGCAGGGCGCGTTCGAGCGGCGCAAACCGTTCGCCGTCGGCAAACAATTTATCGAGTTGCGCTTTGACGGACGCATAAAATCCCGCTTCCGTTTTTACCGCCGCCACCGCCTGCTCCACGCTGTATTCGGACGCGCTTTTGATACGTATCGGCTCGTCCGCGGTTTTTTGTGCGTCTTGCTTTTCTTTCCGTTCGCCGCGTGCCTGCGGTTGGGCGTCGGCGACAACCGCCGCAACGGACGAGGCAATCTCTTCGTTTGCCTGCGGTTGGGAAACCGCGACGCCGCCGCCGAAACGATTGCGAAGGTACATGCGCTCCATTTCTCCCGGCGTGGGCGGGATATCGTAATACAGCACGTCGGTATCCGCAGTTGGTTCCTGCGGCGTATAATCGAAATAGTTTACTTCGGCAAGCGCGCCGTCGTAATACCGCGACGACGGGTCGATACGCAGAAAATAGTCTTCTATTTTCCTTTCGCTGTAATGAAATTCCTGCGTCGGCGCAACATTCGTGCCCGTATCCGTCGTCTTTGCCTCAACCTTGTTTCTCCTCAATCCGTCCATAAGGTTGCCTTCCCACATCTTGCGCCCCGAACTCGTGCCGTAGAGCACCACTTCTTCGTCGAACGTGCGGAATACCACCAAATGCGCCGCCGCATATTCGCCGTCGGGTAAAGCGAACCGCGACTTGATTCTGCCGAGCGAGCCGATTTCGCGTCGGAACACGTCGGTGCCCGTTTTGACGCCCAAAGCATATTCGCCCGCCGTAAGGTCGGGAAGGGCGAACGCATTGAGCGTGACGAACGTGCCCATGCCGTTGCGTTCCAAAAGCGCCGTTCCCCTGCCCGTCTTTCCCGTTAGAATCACAAGTTTTTTCTCAAAGCTCATGCGGTTCACCTCTGTTGATATGGATTCGGTACTTATTGTACTGGAATATATATGCCGTAATACGATAAAAAATGACGAAATATCGATTTTCTGCGAAAAAACGCGATAAAAGGCAAACGCGCGACGCCGTGAATCTGTCAGAAATTTGACAAACGGCGTGGTTTGTGGTACAATTTATGCGGAAAACAGGGAGGAACGGGAATGAAACCACGCGAATCGGAACACAGCCTGATGGAACAATTGATTTCCTTTTTGGATGCCCGTCATGATATCGGTTCCGACGACGCGGACGATTTTCGTGCGCTCGCGCCCGACGCAAGCACGGCTTTACAAATCAAGCGATTCATCGACGAAATCCCCGGCGGCTTTTTTATTTACCGTGCGGACAACGACAAAATTCTTTACGCCAACCGCGCGCTGATTCGCATTTTCGGGTGCGACACCGTCGAAGAATTCAAAACACTCACAGGCAACACGTTCGGCGGCATGATACACCCCGACGACAGGGACGAAGTGGTAAACAGCATAAACGAGCAAATTGCCGACAGTTCGGACGCGCTCGACTACGTGGAATACCGTATCCGCGACAAAAACGGCGTGGTGCATTGGGTGGAAGACTACGGGCATTTTGTGCACAGCGAAACGTCGGGCAAAATCTTTTACGTATTCATTGCCGATGCCACCGAAAAGATGGCGCAACGGCAAAGAGAGAAAGCGGCGCTCATTCATGCGGGGCGGGAAAAAGACAAGAAGCTGCAAAATCTGATTGAAGAATACGACAAAGAGCGCAAACTCATTCGACAAGAGCATTTGCAACGGCTGGAAGTAATCGAAGGGTTGAGCGTGAACTATGATTCGATATTATACGCCGATTTGGACACCGACACCGTTCTTCCCTATCGGTTGAGCAGTCGGTTGGAGCGGCAGTTTGAAAAGAAATTGCAGGTGCGTCCGCTCCGATGGTTTTTATCCGATTACGTAAACGTGTGGGTACACCCCGACGACCGCGCTTCGGTCGCCGAAAAAACGTCGCCCGCTTATATTCGCAAAATGCTTGCCGAAAACCCCACCTACTATCTAAACTACCGCTGTATTCAAAACGGCGAAACGCAATACATACAATTGCGCATTGTAGACGTGGGCGACGATAAGAGTAATTCCCGCATTGTAATGGGGTACAAGAACGTAGACATAGAAATTTTGCAAGAGATGAAGCAAAAGCAAATCTTGCAAGAAGCGCTTACTACGGCGAAAGCAGCGGACGTTGCCAAAAACACGTTTTTATCCAACATGTCGCACGACATGCGCACGCCGCTAAACGCCATTTTCGGATTTACCATGCTTGCGAAAAAGCATGCGGACAACCAAGCCGTAAGCGAATATTTGGACAAAATAGACGCGGCGGGCAAAGAGATTCTCAATCTCGTGGAAAAAGTGCTCGAACTTTCTTATCTCGAATCGCACGATTTTCGTCTTGCGGAATCGGCTTGTTCTTTGGAAGAAATCGTGCGGGACGCATACGCCACCGTACAATTACCCGCCGAACGCAAAAACGTTTCTTTACAGACGGACGCACGCGCTTTGCAACATGCGGAAGTATTTGCCGACAGGGAAAATCTGCGGCAGATTCTGACGCATCTATTACATAATGCGGTAAGTTATACGAAAAGCGGCGGCGAAGTGTGCCTTACGGTAAGCGAGCGGAATTGCCGACCGGACGGATACGCCACCTATGTTTTTGCGGTGCGCGACACGGGCGTGGGAATTGCAAAAAAATCTCTGCACAAGATTTTTCTTCCGTTTGAACGGGAAAAGAACACGACAAGCAGCGGTGTGTACGGCGCGGGGCTGGGGCTTACGATAGCCAAACATCTCACCGAAATGATGGGCGGCACAATCGAAGTGAAAAGCGCGGTAAACAAGGGCAGCACGTTTACCGTAACGATTGCGTTACGCAGGCAAAACGAAGTTGCGGCGGCAGAGAGCGGGGACGGATTCGACCCGCGCGGCAAAAAGATTCTGATTGCCGAGGACAACGAAATCAATCTCGAAATCGAAACGGACATTTTGCAGGATATTGGATTTAAGGTGGACACGGCAGAGAACGGAGAAATCGCAGTGCGGAAAATAGGCGCGTCCGCACCGGGAGAGTATGCGCTGATACTGATGGACATACAAATGCCCGTTATGGACGGGCGGCAGGCAACACGCGCCATTCGCAATCTGCCCGACCCCGCTCTGGCAAACATTCCCATACTCGCGCTTTCCGCCAACACGTTCGAGAGCGACAGAAAAGCGTCGCTCGAATGCGGCATGGACGCCCATTTATCCAAGCCGCTCGACGTTTGCGAGCTGATGACCGCTTTCAACAAAGTTTTAGGCAACAACTCGCAAGCCGAATAATTTTTATATTTGCATGTTTTCACGTAGGATGAACGCTTTTACGAAAAATCCGCCCGCAGACGTTGCGGACGGATTTTTTATGCGGTTATTCAGTTTTCGGTTTGGTCGCCGTTGTTCGTTTCGGGCGGAGAAGGCGGGTTTTCTTCCCCGTTTTCGCCGTCTTGGGCGGGCGGCGTTGCGGGTGCTTTCACAAACGTTTTTCCGTCTTCGAACTCGATTGTATCGGCGGAAACGGTGCCGTACAGTCGGGTGCCGTCTGCAAGCAGCAATCCGAGTTTTTTGGTATCCGAATCGTAGTCGTAGGTATCCTGCGTTTTGGTTTCTTCCCCATTGGTAATTACGGTAAGCACGTAGGTGCCGTCGGTGGGCGTATCCCCTTCGGTGAGCACCAACGTGTACTGCGTTTCGCCTTGGGTAAACGTATAGGCGCCGCCCAGTTCAATCTGTTCCGTATCGGCGGGCGGCGTTACGCCCTCTTTGGCAAAATATGTGTCCCACAGGCGGAAATACCCTTCTCCCATGGTAGCGACGTCTACGTCTTGTTCTTCGTCGCCCTTTTTCTCGTATGTAAACGTGAGCACGTCTTCTTCCACCGTAAAGGTTCCCGAAAGCGGCGCGCCGTCGGCGGGCGTATTGGTGAACGTGCCGTCCGCTTTTAACACGAACACATAGGTCACGCCGTTATCTTCTCCCGTATACGTGCCCGCATAGGCGGCGTACTCGCCTTTTTCTTCCTCTTTATCGCCTTTACCCATGTAGTCGCGCAATTTTACAAGCGTATCGTTGTCGCCCGATAAGAATTTATCGGTCAGTTTGTAAACCTGATTGTATATGGGCGCGCCCAGCACGCTTTTATCGAGTTGCGCACGAACGGGCGCCATAAAGCTCAATCCCATGGCAAAACTCATGATAATCATGATGATGACGATAAAACTCAACCCTTTCACGGCGCCCAGCACCAAACCGAGCAAACGGTTGAGAGCGCCCACGAATCTGTTTTTGGTCATGGCGTTGGCGAACATGGTAAACAGCAACAACAACAACCGAATGGCGATAAACAAACCGATACACACGATAATGCAGAAAATGCCGTTGGCAAGAAGGAGCGCCACGTTTTCGGCAACATCGCCGCCGCCAGCTTCGGCAATGGCAAGAATGGGTTTGAGCAAAACCGCCAACACACCGCTCACCGACGAAAGGTCGGGCAACTTGCCGTAAATCCAGCTATACAGCGACCACCCGTCCGTTCCCACTACAAATTGGCGGATAGCGCCTACGTCTAGTAATGCGTCGGCAATCACTCTTGTTAGAAAAAATGCCAGAAGAAAGGATACCAGCCAGCCGAAAAAGGAAATGAGCGTTTTGAAAAAGCCCTTCCACAATCCGAGCAACGCGCCCAGTACCACAACGGCGATGATTGCTATATCGATGTAAGACATATTGACTCCTTTCGGGCACCCTGCCGTTCCGATTTACGCAAAACGTACTCTTTTTGAAAAGATACCCTTTTTTTCGGATTATAAACGTATAAACGGTGAATTTGCGGGCGACAATTGGGAATATGAAAAACGAAAAGCCGCTTTTGCCGTCCCGTTCGGACGGCACCGTATCCGCTCTGCGCGACGCATTGGGCACGCTTCGGCGTCCGCCCGTGATTTTGTGCATTGGTTCCGACCGCGTGACGGGCGACTGCATAGGTCCGCTTGTGGGGCACTTGCTTGCCTCGCGCGAACTCTCCTGCTCGGTGCTCGGCACGCTTACCGAACCCGTTACCGCGCTCAATCTCGACGAAACCGTATCGCTCATAAAGCGCCGCTATGCGGGCAGAAAAGTCGTGGCAATCGATTCGTGCGTGGGCGAAAGCGACGAACTGGGGAAAATCCGCGTGAGTCGCGGCGCCATTCGCCCCGGTCTTGCCTGCGGAAAGTCGCTCCCCAAAGTGGGCGACGTGAGCATTACCGCCACGGTGGCGTCGGGGTCGTCGGACAATCTGTATTCGGTGCGATTGGGATTCGTGTATTCCCTTGCGTCCGAAATCGCCGATTCGCTCGCGTGCGCGTTGCAACAGACTGCAAACAAATCGGAACGCAAGCGTGCACACGCCGACTGACGTTTACGCTACACTAACAATATAGAACACCCGCATTTTAACGCAATTAACAAACGATTAAAATTTCATTAAAAATTGCGGCGTTTTTCCGTTTTTTTACGGATACGCCGATTTTTTTTTGCGTGCGGTTCAGGCGAGATACCGTTCCAAAAGTCCCAAATCGCGCATTAACAGCAATGCGTTGCCGCGCAACGGGTGCGTATCGGGCGCAAGCGCTGTTACCGTTTTTACGTCGGACGGCTCTATTCGGTTTTTCATTCCGTAGCCGTCGTCTTCATACAATCGGCGAAAGTATTTTTTTCCTTCGTCGAACACCTTTTTCGCTTCGTCGGACGCCGAAATCAGTTCGTCGCGGTATTCGTTTATGCGGTATGCCGCAAGCCCGAGATTGCGCACTCTGCTCACGGCGGCGCGGGCGGCGGTCAGTTCGTCCCACCCCAGATATTCGCATAGCAGTTCGGCGCGCAAGTTGTTATCGGGCGGCGGCGTGAAAGCGTGCGGCGCGCGCACGAATTCGCGATACACCGCACAGAGCACGGCGCCGAAAACAAACGCAAATTCGCCGCGGGACGGCGCGACGCGGTTTTCTCTGCGAAAGAGCATGTCTGCCGTGCGGGCGCAATCGTCGGCGGCGCCATGCGCCAAATCTTCGTGCTGCGATACATACGAAAGGCGCAAAGCGATTTGAGCAAGACGGGCGGGCAATTCGGGGCTGTGCCGATTGCTTGCCGCCACGGTATCGAGCGCGCGGTACACGAGCGCAAGCACCGTTTCGTGCAAATGCGGACAGATTTCCGTACCCGTGGCGCGGGCATACGCCTCTCTATCAAACAACGAAAGCGCACAGGCGCAGATATTGCCGAACGCCGCGGGCAAATGCTCGGACGGAACGAGTTCGGGCACAATCGCCGCGCCGAACGGCTCTTTCCCCTCGCACAGACACAGTTCGTTTCCGTTATAGAGCACGCAATTCTTTCCCAGTACGGACACGGCGTCGGAATGCGTGACGGCTACGAACACGGGCAGGTTATGTATCTTTGCCGCATATTTGGCAAAATCCGCTTCTTTGCTCCCGCCCACCGCCACCAACATGCGCACGTCTTCCGCCAACGCGACGGACTGCGCCCGTTGCACGGTGTCGGACGCGGGATACGGGCGGGAAACGATGCCCGCTTTACGCAATCGGCGCGCATACTCGCGCGCGTGGTCTTCTCTTCCCCACACGAGCGCCGCCACCGAACCGTGCGGCAGACGGGACGCGATTTCGCTCACGCCGTCTTGTTCGGCTATTTTTGCCGAAAACGTATGCCCGCCGCAATCGCACTCGACCGCTTCGGGCAAAGGAAAATTTTCGGTTACAAGGTCGCTGATACGCACGGGCAAACACCTCCGAAGATACGCACCAGTATACACCGTATGCGCCGTCGGAAACCGTCTGCTTTTGTCGGAAAACCACTTTTCCGAGATACCCGAAAAATCGCCCTGTTTCCCCGACGGGCGCAACGGCTCGGGCTATTTTTCCCGCCGTTCGAGCAGCGACGCGAGCGCGTCCATTTCTTCGTCGGTGCCCACGGTGATACGCAATTTGTCGCTAAGGCGGGGCGCGTTGAACCAACGCACCAACACGCCGTTTTCTTTGAGAAAGCGGTACGCCTTTTCGCCGTTGCCGTCGGGCACCGTTGCCAGCAGGAAATTGGTTTGCGACGGCGCGCAGGCATACCCCAAACGGTTAAGCGTATCGCAAAAAGCGTCGCGCGTGCGCACCACGTCGGCAATGCGACCGTTAAAATACTCTTTGTCGCGCAATGCCGCCATTGCCGCCGCCTGCGTTACGGTGTTTACCGAATAGCTGTTGAACGCATTTTTTACGCGGTTGAGTCCGTCGATAATCTCCGCTCCCGCCACCGCATATCCGCACCGCATGCCCGCGAGCGCGTAGCTTTTGGAAAAGGTTTTTACGACGACGGCATTTTGGCTGTTTGCCGCCGCCGTTGCCAGACTTTGCCCGCGCGAAAAATCGATATAGGCTTCGTCGATGATGACGGGCACATTCATGCCCACAAATTCGGATACGTTTTCATACAAGCCCGTGGGCGCGTTGGGATTGGCTATGACGATACCGCCCCCGCCGCACAGCTCCTTGCGGTTAAGCAGAAAATTTTGCGTGAGCGGCACGGTTTGATACGACAGACCGAATAACGCGCAATATACGGGATAAAAGCTGTACGTTACGTCGGCGAACCGCACGGGTTTCTCTTTATCGAACAAGGCGGCAAACGCGAACGCGAGCACTTCGTCCGAGCCGTTCCCCACGAAAACGTTCTCCCGTTTCACCCCTTCTTTTTTAGCGATTTCGTCGCGCAGTTCGGTGCAATCGAGGTCGGGATACAACCGCAAGGCGGCATAGTCTGCGCCGCGCAGTACCGCCTGCACGGACGGCGAGGGCGGATACGGATTTTCGTTGGTGTTCAGTTTGATATACTTTCTGTCGCGCGGTTGTTCGCCCGCGGTATACGGCACCAGATTTTTCGCCATTTGCGATAACATGATTTTTTCTCTCCTTACTTTGTATGTAGGGGTGCGTCCGATAAAAAAGCGCCACCGACGCCACTGACGGCTCGATGACGCATTTTTTCTTTCGCGCTAATGTTCGGGGCGGGCGCGCGCCCGCGGATTTTTTAGGACTCGTAGATATCTTTGTAACGCTTGGGATAGGTGTGCACCACTTTTTCGTTATCTTGATAATACGTGATACGGTCTGCCGCCCATGCGTCGAACGCACTGCCTTCTTTGGTGGAACGAATGGTTTCTTCCAACGTTTCGCGCACCGTTTTATACTGACCGAGCGTGAGATAATCGTCGAGATTGCGGCGGGTACCCGGCTTTACTTTGAGCGCAAGATACATGATGTGCACGCCGTAATCGGTAACGGCATATTGGGGCAATACGGCGCCCTCATTGTAGCCGTCATACAACTCGATTGCCGCGTCGTAGAATTCTTCCATATAGCCCGAATGTTCTTCGTCGTCGTTCCGTTTAACGGCGTACATTTTGCCGTAGCCGAACGCGCCGGGGTCGGTGTTGTATTTGTAGATATAGTCGTCGAACAGGCGTTCCGCTTCTTTGGGATTGCTTTGCACGCGGGACATGGCGGCATATACTTCGTTAAATACGTTTTGCACCGTTTTGGGATTGGTTTTATCGTCTTCTCCGTTTTTGTGCGGGTAGACTACCGTTTCGTTCACCATTTGACTGTCGCGCATTACCTTGTAATCTTTATCGGCATTCTGCGGGTCTTTTTTATACGATTCGAGATACGCTTTCTGCTCGTCGGAGAAGGGCAACAGAATATGTTTTACGTAGAAATAGCTGTCGTCACGCAGATAGAGCATGGTAGTGGTTCCGTCCGCCACCGCTTTTTGATAAGCGGCTTGGTCGGCGCCATACGTGTTCACCTGATATTCGAGCTGGTTACGGTATTGCTTTACCACTTCGTCGTCGGTTACGTCTACGCTGTCGGTGATGTAATCCTGCAATTTGGTAATCATGATACTTTGCTCGGCGCTCGTTCCCACCAGATATTCGAGATAGTGCGTTTTGCCAATCATGGGGTATACGGCTTCGATTCCCTTGGTGTTGATAACGTTCTCGATATCTTTTTCGTCTTGGGCAAAAAGCGCTTTATCTTCCGCCGTTGCTTTGAAATCTTCGTTCGCCAGGTCTTTGATGTTGTTAATAAAGCGGTACATTGCCTCGCGGTCTAAACTCTTTTCGTCTTCGGTGCCCCAAATGGCGGGATAGTCGGCTTCTTCGGGTTCCCATACCTTATAATCGGGCACTTTTACGGGACGCGTTTGGTCGTATACGGGCTTGCCTTCTTCATCGAACACGAGATTGCCGAACGAATCGGTTTTCTGTTCGTATACAATTTGACCGTTCACCACTTTATCTACCATAATCACTTCGCCGAATTCGTCGTACTGATAGTAGGACGTATCCTCGTCGTTTTTCTCTTGCTCGGGAGTGGGATACGTGGTTTCGGTGCTCACTTCTTCCGTTTCCATGGAGTCGTCTTCGCCGAATCCGCTCGCAATTTCGCTGCGAATGGAAGTTAAGCGGCTGTCGATTGCCGAATAAATAGACTTTAATTTATCGTTATCGTCTTTTTGCGTCCAGTCGATGAATCCTTGCGCGCGCAGGCGGTCGGCTTCCACCGACAACAATTCGCGCATAACGAGCTGGTCGAGCAAAACTTCTACCGCTTTTTGCAGCGTGTAGCCGTAGTTCGACATATAGGTTTGCGCATTTTGTTGCACCACGCTTGTAAGGTCGCTCTTATAGATATAGCGCGGCTCGCTTTTGAACGTGACGCCGTTGTCGGTATCTTCTATCGAATCGATGACGACTATCACTTGCTTGGCGTCTTTTTCGTAGTTATGTTCGATGAGCGCACAGCCGCAAAGCACCGTGCAACACAGGAGTACGCTGATGAAAATGCTGATTATTTTTTTCCGCATGTTTGTAAAAATCTCCCAATCGGTCGAAAAAATAGCGACACTTCAAGTATCGGTCTATTTATTATACAGGATTGACGACGAAAAAGCAAGTCAATTACAAGGCTTTTTTTCTGCAATCGGATAAAAATTCCCGTAACTGCGCCATGGCGTTGCGCCCCGTAAAGCGGACGCGCGCTTCCTTTGCCGTGAAAGTAACCCCTTCGCCCGACGCAATATACGCCAAAACGTTCTCGGGCAAATCTTTTACCGACGCAAACGTGAGTTGCGCCATATTGCCGCGCACGGTAACAGCCGACGCCCCGATTTTTGCCGCCGAATTCTTTAACAGCCCCACCGTGACGAGATTGACTGCCGACGGGGGCACGGGACCGTAGATATCGGCAAGGTCGCGCAGCAGCGCTTCGCACTCGCTTTCGCTTGTAAGTTTGGCGATACGCGCATACAGCCGCACGCGCCACTCTTTATCGGGCACGTAGCTTTCGGGAATAAACGCGTTGAAGTCGCAGTGAACCACCACGTCGTTCTTCTCTTCGGCATTGCCTGCGCCGCGCAATTCGTCTACCGCCGCCTGCAATATTTTGCAATACATGTCGTAGCCCACTTTTTCGATGTGCCCGTGCTGTTCCTTGCCCAAAATATTGCCCGCGCCGCGGATTTCGAGGTCGCGCATGGCAATTTTGAATCCGCTGGAAAGTTCGGTGAACTGCGTAATCGCGTCCAGCCGCTTATACGCCGCTTCGCTCATAATTTTAGACGGTTCGTAGGTAAAATATACGTAGGCAAGACGATTGCTCCGCCCCACTCTGCCGCGCAGTTGATACATTTGCGAAAGCCCCAAACGGTCGGAATCGAGCACAATCATCGTGTTGGCGCGCGGCATGTCGATTCCGTTTTCGATGATGGTGGACGCCACCAACACGTCGGCGTCGCCCGCCGCGAACTCGTCGATAACCGCAGTTAGCCGCTTTTCGTCCATTTGTCCGTGCGCCACACGCACGCGCGCATGCGGAGCCAGACGCAAAACGGACGCCGCGAACGACTCGATGTCCGCCACGCGGTTATACACCATGAACACCTGACCGCCCCTGCCGATTTCCCGCTCGATGGCGTCGGCAACAAGCGTTTCGCTGTACTCGGTGACAAACGTTTGCACGGGCAAACGGTCGGCGGGCGGCGTATCGAGCACCGAAATATCGCGGATACCCGTCATAGACATATGGAGCGTGCGCGGTATGGGGGTGGCGGAAAGGCTCAACACGTTGACGTTCACCTTGATTTTTTTGATTTTTTCTTTATCCGCCACGCCGAACCGCTGTTCCTCGTCTAAAACGAGCAGTCCCAAATCGGCAAACGCCACGTCTTTGCTCAACACGCGGTGGGTACCGCACACGATGTCGATTTTGCCGTCGGACAGTTTTTGCAACGTTTTGGTTATCTGCGCCTGCGACGACATTCTGGTAAGTTCGGCAACGTGCACCCCGAATTTTTCCATACGCGCCGAAACGGTTTCGTAATGCTGGTGCGCCAAAATGGTGGTGGGCGAAACGAACGCCACCTGCTTGCCCTCGCAGATGACCTTAAAGGCAATGCGCATGGCGACTTCGGTTTTGCCGAATCCCACGTCGCCGCACAAAAGGCGGTCCATGATTTTGCCTTCTTTGAGGTCTTGCAAGCCTTCGCGGGCGGCTGTCAACTGGTCTTCGGTTTCGCTGTACGGAAAATCGGCGCAAAATTCGTCTAAAAGCGAATCGTCGGACGAATACGCGTGTCCTTTGGCGGCGGCTCTACGGGAATACAATTCTACCAAACCGAGCGCCAAGTCCTTCACCGAAAGGCGAACTTTTTCTTTGAGTCGGGCAAATTCCGTGCCCCCGATTTTGCTCAATTTGGGATGTTCGCTCGCCACCAGCTTGGAAAGGCTGTCCATATTTTCGATAGGCAGATACAGCCTGTCGCCGCCCGCATACAACACCACGATATAGTCGCGCTCGCTACCGCCCATGTCGAGCTTGCAGATATTTTCGCACAGTCCGATACCGTGCACGCGGTGCACCACGTAGTCGCCCACTTCGGGCAGAACAAAGGCGTCCCGCCCCGTGCGCTTGATGACTTTTTTGGCGGCGCGTTTGCCGATATCCAACGTGCCCACGATAATTTGATTGCATTCGAAAAAGGCGCCGCCGTGCGGCAGGAAGTCGGCGCGCAGGTCGGCGCCCGTTCCCTTGCCCATTTCATCGAACGACTCGCGCAGTTTTTCGCGTGCCGTTTCGTTGCCGCACAGAACGGTAACTTTGTAGCCGCGGTGCAACCAGATGTTTATATCGCGCGCGAGCGCTTCGTGGTCACGCGAATAATCGGGGATATCGGCGGACGTAAAGCGCATTACCGTATCGGGCGGGAACAGTCGGTTCTGCCCGTCTACTTTATGAAACGCCAGCAAACCCTTGATATTTCCGCCGCTTAAACGAACGGTTTCGCACACGGCGTCTTTGCAAAACGCGAACGTATCGCCGCCCGCAAGCAGGCTTTTATAACGCGCCAGGTGTTCGCCGCGCAACACGGACAGATTATCTGCCACGCTTTTGGCGTTATCGACGATGACCCGCTCGCCCGCAAAAAATTCGTCAAACCGTTCGTGCGGGCAAAGCGGCAACAAATAGGAAAGCCGCACCGAACGCCCGCCGCCGTCCAGCAACATTTCGGTAAGACCCAGCGTGCTTTGCAATCTGCCCGAAAGCGAAGCGTCGGTTCGCAGACGCGCCGTAATTTCTTTTGCCTGTTCGGGTGACAAAAAGACGTCCGTTGCGGGATACAGACACGTTTCCGTTATTTCCGTATGCGCCGCTTGCTCGGCGGGGTCGAACACGCGGACGGAATCCACTTCGTCGCCGAAAAATTCGATTCTGCGGCTCTTCTCGTCGCCGATACTCCACACGTCGAGAATGTCGCCGCGGACGGCATACGTCCCCCTGCCCGTGACCTGTTCGCACCGCTCGTACCCGAGCGCCGACAACTTGCCGCACAGTTCGGAAAAACCGTATTCTTCGCCGCGCACGATACGGATTGCGCCGTTTACTATATCCGCTTTACGGGGATACAATTCGGAAAGCGCGGACGACGTAACAATGAGAACGTCCGTTTTTCCGATTAAAAAAGAGATTGCGGCGCTCAATCTACGGTAATCGTTATCTGCCGAACGGCTTACGGTGCACGACAGCGTGTCGTCTTTTTGCGGCATGACCGCGGTACGCAACCCAAGCGCGACAAATTGCTCTTCCGCCGCACGCGCCGACGAGATATCGGCGCACACGTAGACAAACCGTTCCAAAAAGGCTACGGACAGCATTTTATCGTATTCGCGCATGCCGAAACACGAAACGGCTTTACCGTTTCGTACCGCTTCGAGCAATTCGCGCAGATTCCCTTGGGGCGTGAGAAGTTCCCCGATTTTCAATTCCGTACTCCTTTTATCGGCAAGCGTCGCTTTTTACGGCGCAGGGCAGACAACAAGCCCGCATAAAAGCTATGCAGGTTTTATTGCGACATGATTCTATTTGCGAAAACGGTACGAAAGCCCGTCCGTTTCGTTTCAGAAAAGTTTGAGCACTTCGTCGCACGCGCGTTCGATTGCATCGGCAAGCGCGGGGCGTTCGTCTTTGGGGACGTCGTGCAACACGTAGTCGGCAAGCGGCATATGCTCGGGCGGGCGCCCGATACCGATACGCACGCGCGGAAAGTTTTCGCTCGCGTTTTCGGACACCACGTTCCGCATGCCGTTATGCGTGCCGCCGCTTCCGCTCGCACGCACGCGCACGGTGCCGCGCGGCAGGTCGATATCGTCGAATAGCACGATTACGTCTTGCGGCTGCGCATGATATTTTGCCATGAGTTCTTTCACCGCCCTACCCGACAGATTCATATAGGTGAGCGGCTTACACAACACGATTTTTTCGCCTTGGTAAGACCCGACGCCGGTGAGCGCACTGCACTCGCGCGTTTTTACTTTAATATGCAAACGGTCGGACAAGCAGTCTACCGCCAAAAATCCCATATTATGAAACGTGTAGGCGTATTCGTCGCCGAAATTGCCCAATCCAACCACAATCTTCATTGCGGATTGTTATGCGTGCGCTTCGGCAAATTCGTTGAGTTTATCGAGCATTTCCTGCTCGTCTACACCGTGTGCCGCCGCCGCTTGCGCAACCGTTTCGCCGCGCGAAATGGGGCAACCGAGGCAGTGCATGCCGAACTCAAAGAACACGGGACCGATATCGGGCACAAGTTGCAACACCTCGTAAATAGTCATATCCGCTGTAATTTTCGCCATGGGGAAATCCCTCCTTCTTTATGATTCGCACCCTATTGTACCCCATTTCGCCCGTTTTGTCAAACTATCTTTTCAAAAACTTTGCAACAACGCAAATAAACGCGAAGTTGCGCAAATTTTCGTAAGCCGCGGCGGAGATTCCGTATTGGGACAACCGTTCTATCTTGTCCGCAACGGGCATATACTATCGTGTAAAATACAGCTTTACAAGGGAGATTCCTATGGTAAAAGTAAGTGACCTTTTAGGTAAACCGCTCATTTCTCTCGCAGACGCAAAATCGGTGGGATACCTTTCCAATCTATGGTTCGACGACAAGTTGTTGCGCGTAAAAACCGCCGAAATTACCAACGACGACGACGAATATCCCGAAAGAACGTATGCGCCCTTCCGTTTTATGCGGTGCGACGGCGACGCCGCCGTAATCAAATCGCTTTCGTGCGTTACCGAGAAAAAGGCGGCAAGTTCTCCCGTGCCCTGTCCGATTAACAGAGAATGTTTCAACCAAAACGGCAACAGTCTCGGAAAGGTGCGCGACGTAGTGCTGGAAGGCAACGCCGTGGCGCAAATCTTCTGCGAAAAAGCGACGTTCACTCCCAAGGAGTTACTCACGCTCGGCAACAATTTGTGCATTTTTAACGATACAGGCGCGCCCATCAAATTACCCAAACCGCGCACGCCCCGTCCCCGCGTGCCCAAGCCCGTGCCCCAACATGCCGAAATACCCGTTTCCATCTACTCGCCCGTACAGACGCCGCCGACCCCGCAGAACGTTACGGTAACGCGAACGCCCGGCGACCCGATAAAAGATTACAGCTTTTTAATGGGCAAACCCGTGCACACGCCCGTGTTATGCGGCGGAAAGATTCTTATTCCCGCAGGAACCGTAGTATCCGAAAAAATCATCGAACTTGCCCGCAAAGAAAATAAGTTGGTGCAACTCGCTCTTCGGGCGTATTAGAAGTTTAATTTGCTATATAACAAAGGCTTGCCCGTATTCAGGCAAGCCTTTGATTTAACTTCTGTTATACATCGCTTCGTCCGATTAGCTCATTACGGAAGTATAATCCTTGATCATTCGTATGCGTTTTTTGAAAAGGCCATACACCCGTTTTCCAAGTTACAACATGTAATTCTATTGAAGTGTATACATTCTCATTCTTATTGTAGGGCGCTTTACTTGTATTATTGCTTGACGTACCGCCTTGCAGATAGCCTATAATAATACCTACACACAACTGCATTTCTCTATCTTCGCCTATCGAATATTTAGAAGACCTATAATTCATCAAATATATTTTAGTATCAAAAAAACAGTTGATTGTCCGCCCTGCAATCTGTTTTCCTACAATTCCGCCCACAGAAGCGTTGTAATCCGAATAATTGATTTGAATTTCCACATGACTTGTGCAATCGTCAATCAAGTTTTCATTAATTCCGGCAATACCGCCCATATCACAAGAACCTTCCATATAAAAACTTGCGGTACAATTACGAATGGTGTCTTTATTGACACCGGCAATGCCGCCCATACAACCACTTCCGATAGAAGAATACAGAGATATTGTTCCGCCAGGATACGCACTACAATTTTCTATCGTACCGTTATTCACACCCGCGAAAATCCCCATATTTACATTGGCATACGTCCTGTTAGTGATTGCCGCTTCAAGACGCAACCGACGAATTGTTCCACTGTTCACTCTGCAAAATCCGATATTGCTATTGTCGGCGTCCAATCCTATAATACTAAAACTTCCCACATAATATCCGTTCCCTTCCAATATGCCCTTAAACTCATCAATCGGCGTCCATTTACCGGGCATACCACTACCACCTGTATAAATATCATTTTGCAAAGAATATACTCTGCCTTGCCCGCCGTTGGGTTGACCGGGAAGTTGCCAAAATTGGTTGCGCGTATAAATTTCATATACGCCGTTATGCAAGCATTGATCCAATGTTTTTTCCACATATTCCGCATGAACTGTAACGTCGCCCGTACTGTTCAACGGAATCCTCGGAATACTCCACGTAACAAAATACCCACCCCTTTTTGCTTCGGAAAATACTACCGCTTCTTCCACCGTATAAGTAGCAGGATTGGAATGTGTTGTATCGGAAGTGACAGAATAGTATATATTATAGCGGATAGGCGTCCAAACACCCGTTATAACCTGTTCTCCCGTGCTACCTTTGGGAATACGCGCGGGTTGCCATTCAAAAGTATATCCTGCTTTTTCGAGTTTTGTGAATACAATTTCGTCTTCAACCGTATATTCACTTGCTTCCGGATTGTCATTCCCCTTTAAGTCTACCATATAAATAATTGCATAGTGTTCTATCTTCCATGTCCCGTCAATTGTCAAATTACCTGTTGTACCTTTGACAACTGAAACAACTCCCCAGTTAAATTGATACCCTTTTTTCACAAGATTGGTCAATGTAAATTCATCTTCAACTGTATACGTTACGGGATTGGGATTGTTCTGTCCTTTCCAATCTACGTTATATGTAATAGTGTATACGTTAATATTCCAAACTCCATACCATACGGTAGGGTCCCCATGTTGCCACGTTCGCAGATTTTGCATAGTATTGGAATAATATTGTATTCCCGTTCCGTCGGGTTGCGTAAACACACCGAGAAACGTATAACCCTTCCTTTGCGGTAAATCCATTTCCGGCATATCGGTTTCGGGCTTGATTCCGAACTTTTGCGGTTCGGCTTCCGCAATTTGCCAATCAAGCGTAATCTTTACTTGTTCCTTGTAACAAATTTCGGCATTCTCCGCCAAATGGTCCGCCCAACCGGAATTCCAACTTGCGGGTATTTCGTCTTCATAAATATTTATGTTGATTTTTTGTTTTTCACCGAATCCCCAATCGAAAAACACGCTTTCTCCCATATCGATTACCGAATCGGGAACAGTCACATTCGACAAACTCGTACAAGCCGCAAACGCCCGTTCTCCGATACCGTTTATCTCGGGCAACATGTTGATACCATTGTACTGTTTTCCTGCTATTTGTATTTCCCGTAAATATGCGCAGTTATAAAACATTTTAGCGGGAATTATTTCTAAATCGGCAGGCAATGTAATCGATTCTACGGTAGATTCTTCAAAAATGCGTATGGATTTTCCGTTTGCGTCACCGACAATCGGCATGAAATCATATTGACTCTCCACTCGCTCGGTTACAAGATTTTCGGGATGTTCAAAAGTGACACCCACTTCAAAATCGATTGTTTGAACAAAAGACATTAAAAACGCATTGCTACGTATGTTAATCTTATGATTAAACGACGGCACCGACGGGTCGTCGGAATGCCTGTCTTTAATTGTGATAGAATTGGCTTGTGTGTACAAAAACGCTTCCGCGCAAATATTCAAGACAGGCAAATATTCCGGATTTGATTCTGTGTTCATACAGTTATAAATCACCACGTCGTCTAACGTAGCCATTTGTCCTTCTTCGATTTCGTAGCCAATCACTTCACCCGCAGAGTCCAAAATTTCGCGATACGAAAGCGTATCTTCGGGGTCGGCGCTATATACTGTTTGACCGGTAAAATATGTATTCCAATTTGCCGACCACCCCGCGCCGATTTCCGATTCACTCTGCTGAATATAAACCGTATTCGGATTATTACGTAAAATATAAGTGCCCACTGTTTCCACCGATTGCGGTATATATAGCCTGTCCAAAGCAGGACACATCGCAAATGCGGTATTGCCTATACTTTTCACTCCCGGCATACCGACATACTGCAATTTGGCGCAATTCATAAACGCATTATTCCCCAATTTTTCTACCGATTGCGGGAGTATCACTTTTTGCAACTTGGCACACGACACAAAACCGTTGTTTGCCACTTCGGTGACGGGAAGTCCTTCATACGTTTCGGGAATAATCAAATACTCCACCAACGGTCTTGCGGCTGGGCGCAATGCCACCTGATAAGAAGATTCTCCCGCTTCATTCGTGATAAGCGTATAGAGAAAGTATTCGGAATCTCTGTTTTCTGCCGCTTTTGCAGGTAGAGTTCCTACCGTAAGAGTTACCACGCACATTGTCGCTATTGCGATGATTGCGCTCACAAGCCACCTTTTGCCTTTTACCCAACACATATCTATATCCTCCTTTTGATTAGATATCCAATAAAAATACGATTGGTTTTAAGCGAATTGACCAGACCAAAATGTATATGGAATTCCGACTTTCTTTTCTTCTATAACAGCTTGACACAAAAAATACAATTTTGCTACGGTTAATTGGTATTTTGCCACACTACCCTTGTCAGAAGTCCATTGTTTAATATATTCCGCTTGCACAATAGTGGATGGAACAATATCTTCTTTAACTTGCATTTCTATCGCGTGCAAAATCGCATTTACATAACTGTACCGCATATTATTCCAATACGCATTATTGTAATCGAAAAGCGATTCAAAGGAACCCCCATTTCTAATCCAATTGGCTACAAGTCCTTCAAAAAATACCGTAGAGTATTTTTCGGTTGAAAAAGACATCAAATTATTTGTTAAACTCTCATAATCATTAAAATTACATGTTGTTATTACACATTGATAATTACCAATTAACTGTTGCACTTCCGATAAAGAACTTGCGGAAACGTAATTGGAAATGCATCCGCCAGATATAGTTTGCTTTACGTCTTCCGACAAAACGGGCTGTGTGGTATAATATTCATCGATTTCGAATTTTACAAGTCCGTCGAGCAGTTCATTCATGCAAACGCGCATTTGCTCTGTTATCAATTCACACAGTGCCCTTTCTCTTTTGGGCATTTTATAACGGATATTCACAACGTCTTTATTATCTGCGGAAGGAACGGTTGCTACCACGTCGGTCACATATACAAACAAAATCTTATAGGTAAACGTTTCGTTGGGAGTCCACTTTGCACAAATATCGGTGCGATTATTATAAAAAATTTCATTCCCAATCACTGGATTTCCCGCCGAATCGGACACGGGCGCATTGCCCAAATACCAACCGTTAAAAGTAAAGTGTTCTCTTACGGGAACGGGAAATTTTACATCCTGCAATTCTCCGTATGTAAGCAGGATATCTTTCTTTTCGCAATTTTCGGTGGCGTAATTATAATCAAAGGTAAACTCTTTTTTGAGCCTTTCGAAATTTGCCGTAACGCATATCGATTCTTTTACTTGCGTATCTTGCCGTTCCGCCGTTGTAATGTTATCCGACCAACCGGAAAACATATAGCCTTCTTTCGGGATTGCCGTAACCGTTTGCGCATTTTCTCCGTATACAACCTTTTGGGTAGTTTCGCCGCCTATACTGCCGTTTTCGGTAGCAAGATATTGTATATCGAGCTGTTTCTTTTCAAAGCATGCAACATATGTTCGACTTTCTTTTACGTTTTTTATCACTCGTTCGGGCGTACGCTCCAATGAACCTGCCCACCCCGTAAAAACGTATCCTTCAAACGGAACGGCAATTACCTGTTCAGTGCTGTTCCCTTCTAACACGGTTTGTTGTTCTTTTCCTTTTATCCAACCGCCGTTCTGCGCAAAAAACGTCACCTTGTAATATTCGGGTTCGGGCAAATCATGCGCACACGAAACGCCCAGTAACATTACTGCCACGACAATCAACGTTAAACATTTCATTTTTTTCATTTCTTATTACTCCTCCCCGATGTTATTCGCCATGCAAACATTATTTGTATATAGTATACCATGATTTACCAAATTTGTCAATACCCGATTTTTTATTTTTTTCGATAGGGGCGATACGGTTGATAAATGCGCAAACAAGTGATACAATGGAACATGCCGCAACGGGCGGCGGAGAAGAACGGATGCAGGAATTCAAAACGACGCTTATCATGGTGGGAATTATGCTGGCTTATGCGGTGCCCGGCTTTCTTCTCGTTAAGGCGAAAGCGGTAAAATCGGAGCATATTTCGTCGTTTTCCAAGGTGCTGATGTATGTGTGTCAGCCCGCGCTCACACTGTATTCGTTTAACAAAGCCGATTTTTCCAAAGAGCTGGGCGTAAACCTGCTTGTGTTTTTGGGCGTGATTACCGCCGTGCAACTTCTGTTTATCGGTTTTTTCTTTTTTGTGTTTCGCAAAAAGTCGGACGATGTGCGCTACCGCATTACCACGGTGGCGACAACGCTTTCCAACTGTTCGTTTTTGGGCGTGCCGTTACTGGAAGCTATCTTTCCCGATTCGCCCAACGTGGCGGTGTATTCGATGATGTATTTTCTTTCCATGAATCTGTTGGGGTGGACGTTGGTGTCGGCAATCATTACGCGCGACAGAAAATACATAAGCGTAAAAAAGATACTTCTTAACCCTGCCACGCTATCCATTGCGGCGGCGCTCCCCTTCTTTTTTACGGGATTCAAAATCTCGGGAGAAAACGGACAGGTTTTGGCGCAGGCGGAAAACATGATAAACATTTTAGGCAAGATGACCACGCCGCTGTGCATGCTGGTTATGGGCATGCGTCTTGCCACCATGCGTCCCAAAAGTCTGTTTGATAACCCCTTGCAATATTTTGCGGTGGCAATCAATCAGGTTGTTTTTCCGCTGTGCACGCTGGGCATTTTAATGCTGTTGCACGTGAACAAAGAACTCATGTGGTGCATGTTTGTTATGTGTGCCTGCCCCGTGGCGTCGGTAGTACAGAACTACGCCGAAATACTGGGCGAAGGGCAAGACGTTGCCGCGGGCACGGTATTGTTGGGCACGCTGTTATCCGTGCTCACGTTGCCGTTGTTGGCACTTTTGATATAGTTTGAATTTTGCACAATACAAAAACCGCGCACAGGACGTTTTATCCGAGCGCGGCTTTTTTATACGGTTTTGATTCTCGCGGAAAAAGCGTCAGATTTTCGCTTGGTCGGGATTGCCCGAAATTTTCAACCACTTCGCGTCGCTCTTGCCGAACGAAAGCGCGAACGTGTTGTTCTCTGCGTCTAACGCTTCGAATTTGCCCGTAGCGGGATTATACAGCGCAACGCTTTCTATACCGCTATTTTCGGCTATTGTGAACGAACGGTTTGCAATCGTATCTTCAAACGAGTTGTTCATAATCATCAGATAGGAATCGCCTTCGCCGTTATGCGGGCGGAAATACGACAGTATGAGATTCTGTTTTCCGTCGGGCGTAATGAGCCAGTCGTCGGGCAATTTCTTTGTGCCGGGCGCGGATGCGCGCGTATGATACACCGCGGCGCAATCGAGCGACGACAACTCGATATTGGCGGCAAGGGCGCGAATCTCGCAATTATAGGCGGCAAGGGCATCGTAGAGCTTGCGGTTTTTCATTTTTCCGTTGATGTCGATGATACCGTCTACGCAATCTTCGTAGCCCCACATCACATAGTTAAAGTATGAGATTGCTTTGAACCCGTACGCCATATATGCGTTTACGTTCCACTTGATTTGCTCGAACGTGGGCATTACCCAGACGCCCCCTCTCCACGAGCAGGATTGCACAAACGCATGCGGCTTTACGTTATAGGCAAGGCTCAATTTGTGCATTACCGCCATATCGGAGAACATGGGCGAACTGACGGGCACCGAAGATATATTGCCGGTGAACGGATAGTAATCGTGGCTAATCCACTGCGCGTTGCCCTGCCCCACGTTATCCAAATACGCTTTGAAGTACGCTTCGTAGTTGCCGCCCGTTGCCGCCGCCGACGACCCGGGATGTCCGTTCCAGAACGCCGTGTATCCGTCTTTGATTTTCGCGTACTTTTTACCCACCGAAGCGAGCGACGGCAACGACTCGAAAGACGGCTCGTCGGCAAGGTGGTAGCCGATACAGTTATTAAGCTGCGGCACGATTTTTGCCGCATTATCCACGCCCGATTGCCCCGCGTTATCTTTCCAGCCGATTCGCGTTTCGGTATCGTTTCCGCCCAGTCCCGCGTCGGACGAGAACAGGTACACCATGTTGTTATCTTTCATCAGGTTATCGATACGTTGCCACCAATCGAGCGACGAAAGGTCGCGCACGCGGGCGCTCTCGCCCTGTTTGAGCATTCCGTAGCTGGGAATGCAACTGGCGTAGATTAAAAAATTCAAGCCGCCGTCCGCCAAAAGCGCGGTTTGGTCGAGCGCCGATTTTTTTGCCGACGACTTGGCATACGACACCCAACTGCCGATTAAAAAATCGTCTTGCGTAGTGGGTTTTTCGCGTATGGTTTCCGCCGTCCATGCGGCTGTTTCTTCGGGCGGTTGCGGCTCGGGTTTTTTAACGTCGGTTTGGCACCCGACGGCAAGCGCCCACACAACGCACATAAAAATTCCGCACACAACAGATATCGGTTTTTTGAGCATTTGTCATTCTCCTCGCAGGGTTGGGCGCACGCGCGGTACGCCGAAATTTTTACCATAATTACCACAATATTCAGTATACCTTCTTCCCCGCGGGGTAGCAATAGCGTTTGTTCCCTGTTTTATCTGTTTTGTTGCGGCGCTTTTTTGCGAACGCCCCCCCCCGAATATAAATCGGCGGAACGCAAAACCGCCGAAAAGCAATCAACTTTCCGACGGTTCTCCGTTATGCCATACGCAACGTGCTTGCGTTATTTATTGTATTTATCGTCATCACTCCACGAATACATTTTGCGAAGTTCGGCGCCTACTTTTTCGAGCGGGTGTTCCGCTTCCAAACGGCGCACGGCGTTAAAGTGCGCTCTGCCGTTGTTGTTTTCGGCAATCCAGGCGGACGCGAACGTGCCGTCCTGAATCTCGGAAAGCACTTTCTTCATCTCCTTTTTGGTTTCGTCGGTGATAATTCGCTTGCCAATCTGATAGTCGCCGTATTCCGCCGTATCCGACACCGAATACCGCATGAATTCAAATCCGCCGCGGTAGATGAGATCTACAATCAACTTCATTTCGTGTATGCACTCGAAATAGGCGTTCTGCGGGTCGTATCCCGCTTCGCAAAGCGTTTCGAATCCCGCTTTCATTAAAGCGGTTACGCCGCCGCACAGCACGGCTTGCTCGCCGAACAAGTCGGTTTCGGTTTCGCACTTGAAAGTGGTTTCCAGCACACCCGCGCGCGCCCCGCCGATACCGAGCGCGTACGCAAGCGCGATTTCGAGCGCTTTGCCCGTGTAGTTCTGCTCGATTGCCACAAGGCAGGGCACGCCCTTGCCTTCGAGATATTCGCTGCGCACCGTATGCCCGGGACCTTTGGGCGCAATCATAAATACGTCTACGTTTGCGGGCGGCACAATCTGTTTGAAATGAATATTGAACCCGTGCGCGAACGCAAGCGCTTTGCCTTCGGTGAGATAGGGCGCAATCTCGCTCTTATACAGCGCCGCCTGTTTTTCATCGGGCACAAGCATCATGATGATATCGGCTGCTTTTGCCGCTTCCGCTACCGTTTTTACGGTGAGTCCCGCTTTCTCCGCTTTCTCGCGGCTCTTCGACCCTTCGTATAAGCCGACAACCACTTTCACGCCGCTATCGTGCAGATTGCGCGCATGCGCGTGCCCTTGCGAGCCGTAACCGATTATCGCAACCGTCTTTTTTTTCAAACAGTCGAGATTACAGTCGTGCTGATAATAAATTTTTGCCATATCCGTATCCTCCGAAATTATTGCGTATATCGTTCCCCTTTTGCCGTGCAAAAAGGTATTGTCTTATTATATCGCCCCCGACCGCCTTTTGTCAATTTATTTGAACGGAAAAGATAGGGCAAAATGTGTTTCTTTGACGAATATACAAAAAGAGCAACACGCCGAACGCATTGCTCTTTTTCTTCTTAAAAGTAGATAGACTTACACGGGCAGAAGGCGCATGATATGCTTGCTTACAATCATAAGAATCAAGTCGATAATCCATACAATCGTAAAACCGAAAATCAAGCGGATAAGCCCCGCAACGATTTTGCCTTCGGAGAAACGTGTAATCCAGCCGCAAACCCATGCGGTTACGGGAATAATCGCAAGAATTACGCTCACGATATAAGGCAGTCCGAAATAATCTCCTTTCTTTGCCATGTTTCTTACCTCCTTTCATATTATATGTATATATGATAGCACCTTGAAAGAATTGCGTCAAGCGTTTTGGAATATTTACACGGCGTTATTGTGTTTTTTGCCGCTTATTTCTTTTATCTGCTTAAAACCGCTTTGGTTGCTCTGTTGCCTATGGCAAAAGTTTTTTTTCGCCTTTATGAAACAAGCGGCGCAATATGCAAAAAGGACGCCTTAAAGCGTCCTTATAGTGGTGACTCCACCGAGTTGCAACTATACCATATATTGTATGATTGACTACCGTATAACTACAATATATGGTATGATGGGCTGTGTGTACCCATACGCGTACCCATACCCAATTAAAAAAGTAAGTAATTTATCCACTCAT
>JAAWAB010000016.1 GCA_022791915.1 Clostridia bacterium | reverse complement strand
GGTGCGACGGGACCTACGGGGCCGACAGGCGCAACGGGTGCAACGGGCGCTACGGGTGAAATGGGACCTACGGGACCGCAAGGACCTGTGCGCGCAACGGGCGCAACAGGCGCTACGGGTGAAATGGGACCTACGGGACCGCAAGGACCTGTGGGCGCTACGGGTGAAACGGGCGCTACGGGTGAAATGGGACCTACGGGACCGACCGGACCGCAAGGACCTGCGGGCCCGACGGGGCCTGCGGGTGCAACAGGCGCTGCGGGCGCAGTAGGACCCACCGGACCGACGGGGCCTGCCGCCACAATAACCCCTGCCGCCGCTGTTCCCGATGTGGAAGCCACGCCTACGCCTGACGAAGTGGGCGCCACATTAAACCAGTTGCTTGCTTCTCTTCGTGCCGCGGGATTTTTGGCAACCTGATAAAAAACAAATTTGATACGAAACAGCGAAAGGTCGCGGAATATTCCGCGACCTTTTGCGTTGCTTGCGATATGATTATAAGAAAGAGCGGCATATGGAAAAAGTTGCATTTTTCTGCGGAACGTAGTATAATAAGTTCGTTTATTACAGAAAAGGAGAAAAATGCGTATGGCAAAAAAGCAATTCAAAGCCGAATCGAAAAAGTTGCTTGATTTGATGATTAATTCCATTTATACCAACCGCGAAATCTTTTTGCGCGAGTTGATTAGCAATTGCAGCGACGCAATCGACAAGCGGCACTATATGAGTTTGACCGATTCGTCGCTTTCGGCGGATTGGCAAATCGAACTTGTGCCCGATGCGGCGGCGCGCACGCTCACGATTATCGATAACGGCTGCGGAATGGATCGCAACGAAATGGAGAGCAATCTCGGCACGATTGCAAAGAGCGGCACGCTCGAATTCAAAGAGAAAGAAAAAACGGACGAAAGTCTTATCGGGCAATTCGGCGTGGGATTCTATTCGTCGTTTATGGTGGCGGATAAGGTGACTGTTTTCAGCCGCAAGGCAAACACCGAGCAAGGCAACGTGTGGGAGAGCGAAGGGGCAGACGGTTATACGTTGGCGCCGAACGACTATGCGTGCGTGGGCACGAAAATCGTGTTGCACTTAAAAGCCGACGACGAAGACTGCACGTATGCCGACTTTTTGGACGAGGGGACGCTCACCCGTTTGGTGAAAAAGTATTCCGATTACATCCGTTATCCCATAAAACTCAACGGCAACACGCTCAACAGCATGGTGCCGCTGTGGCGCAAGCCCAAATCCAAAGTGAAAAAAGAAGAATACGCAAGTTTCTATCGCGACAAATTTTTCGATTTCCGCGACCCCGCGCAGGTGTTTGCGTCGCAGGTGGAAGGCAACGTAAATTATTCCATGCTCGTGTTCGTGCCCGATAAAGCGCCCTACGATTACTATACGCGCGACTATAAGAAAGGGTTGGCGTTGTACAGCGGCGGCGTGCTCATTATGGAACAGTGCGCCGAACTGTTGCCCGATTATCTGGGATTCATGAAAGGATTGGTGGATTCCGCCGACGTAAGCCTGAATATCTCCCGCGAATTGTTGCAGAAAGACAGGCAACTGCGCGCCATAGGCGTTTCGCTGGAAAAGAAACTGCGGAACGAACTGGGCAAATGGCTCAAATCCGACCGCGAAGGGTACGAAAAAATGTTTGCGGAGTTCGGTAATTCGCTCAAAATGGGCGCGTATGATAATTTCGGCGCCAAAAAAGACGAACTCAAAGATTTGCTGCTGTTTCAATCTACCGAAGGAAAGCAAACCACGTTTGCCGAATACGTTTCGCGCATGAAAGAAGGGCAGGATAACATTTATTATGCGTCGGGCGCAAGCGCGGAAGCAATCAAGGCGTTGCCGCAGGTGGAAATGTTCACCGAAAAAGGGTACGAAATTCTCTGCTTAAAAGACGGAATCGACGAATTTGTTATCAGAATGATTGAAAATTACGACGGTAAGAAATTCGTTTCGGTGGCGGATAAAGACGCGGCGTCGGTCAGCGAAGAGCAAAAAGCCGAATTGGAAAAGAAAGCGGGCGACTATTCTGCGCTGCTCGCCAAAATGAAAGAACTGCTCGGAAATAAGGTGAAAGACGTCCGTCTTACCGCACGACTGAAATCCGCCGCAGTGTGCCTTACGTCGGATAGCGATATTTCGCTCGAAATGGAAAAAGTATTGCGCGCCATGCCGGGTAGCGAAGGCATATCGGTAGGTCGGGTGCTCGAAATCAATCCCGACCATCCCGCGTTCGTCAAACTTGCGTCGCTTGAAATAAGCGATTCCAAAGTGGCAGACTACACGCAGGCGCTGTTCAGCGCGGCGCTTTTGCAGGAAAACCTGCCCGTAGACGACAGCGCGGCTTTGGCGGGATTGCTGATTAAATTACTGTGAGTCCGTGTCGAGGTCCGTGTCGTAAAAATCGCGGTATAAAGCGCCCAGTTGCCGTATGAACATGGAATTTCCCGAAAAGTGCGGCTCGATTTTGCAGTCGTACTTTTCGGAAATACATTCGTATATACGGGAATAGTTCTTGTTTATGTAGTAGGTTAATTTGTTTCTGATGGAGTCGGATGAAACTTCTTGCCCGCCGAACGCGGCATATTCTTCGCAGATATGCAGTTTGTCGGTGCGCATGCTCTTTTCGATAAGCGTGGCAAGCATGTCCGTTACAAACGGACTGGTAATGGTGAAACCGTCGTGAACAAGCCAATGCGCGACTTTTTTGCGCATTTCTTGTATCTTTGCTTCTTGCGATACAGAATTACGACGTTTCTTGGACTTGGGGTCTTTGAACAAAGGTGACATGATTGGGTTGCTCCTTTATATAGTATTATAGTTACAAATTTTGTGTGCGGTATTTTGTCAAAATTTGTCATTATGTTAAGATGATTCTATTATGAACTATTTATTAGACAATTTGACGGGCGAAATTTTGCAAAGAATGCGAAAAAAATTTTTCGTGCAGAATGTGAGTGTTGTAATGGAAAGAGATGAGAAAGCGTTATGGAAGAAGATTTGCAAGAAAGACAACGATGCGTACGTCTTTCTGGTAGGAGAAACGTCAAAGCAACTGTATAATGCGGCATACAAAGTTCTGGGCGATAAATCGCTTGCGGAAGATGCGGTTCAAGATACGTATACGCAATTGTTGATTCATTGCAAGAGAATCAAAGTTTCTTTGTATTCGTGGTTGCAAACAACCGTTCGTAATATTTCTATCAACATGAGCAAAAAGAGAAAACGCAGTTCCGATATGGAAGATAAAGATATTGAATTCAATATCAACAGGGTGAACTGCGAAGAACACAAAGATTCGGTTACATACTTGCATGTTCGCGATTGTCTTTCCAAAATGCCCGAAGACGAGCGCAACGTATTGCTTCGGTGCAACGACGGCTTGTCCGTTACCGACGTTTCCAAAGAAACGGGTGTCCGATACGATAAAGTTTGGCGGATGTACCAAAGAGCAAAGGCAAATTTCAAAAAATATTTTGAGAAGTAAACGCAAAAATAGAGCAATACAGATGTCTGTACTACATAATTTATTTTTGCGGAGGCAGTATTAGCAAATGAAAAAGAAGTCGGCTCTTGCGGCAATTTTGTCGCTTTGCCTTGCCGTGGCGGTGGTTGTGCCGTGTATGGCTACGGCGCTTGCACGGAGTGCCCCCAACCAAGACCCTACCGAATATCTCGAACAGACCATGATTTCTATGGGATACACGCCCGAGGGCAACTATCAAATCGATGAAATCTATTCCGAGAATCTTACCCCCAACGGTTACGAATATTCGTTCACGCTCGGCGATTCCCCCTGTTATGCGCTTATGATTCGGGAAGTGGAAGGGGAAAATACATACTACGATATTATGGAAATCTTTTTCGATACGCCTTCGCCGTTCGCGCAGGCAACGGGCAAAAAAGTGTATGTGGATATGTTCACCTATATCGACGCCGCCGAGCAAGGGTTTTTCGATTTATCGTCGGGCGTCGAACTCACCCAAGAACAGGTGCGGGAAATCGCCGAACAGGGTAACTTTGTATATGAATATACGGGCAGAGCAAACGGCGATTATGAAGAAATCAGCTACGCGCGCAGAACGGTAAACGAATTCGAATTTGAATACGGTCTGCCCGAAAATTGTTATTCGCAACAGCCCAATTCCTGCGGAAATGTTGCGGGCGCGAATATATTGCAATACTACGATATCAAGTATCCCAATCTGATTCCCAACTTCGAGCCGCTGATTACTACGGTATATGAAACGCGGTATCGCAGGCATACGGATGACGATAACGCCGAATATGCTTTGTATAATGTGACCGACCAATTATACTACGATATGAAAACCGATAAGAATAACGGAACCACGTATACCGATTTCAAAACGGGACTTACGGCGTATATCGAGCGGCGGGGGTATAATCGGGTATACACTTCGGTAATTGCGAGCACGGGGTTCAACTATACTTACTATAAAATGCAGGTGCGGTCGGGGTATCCCGTTGCGTTGTTTTTGGAAACGTATAATCTTTCGCAAGGTCCGCTGAAAGACCGTGACGAAAACATTGACTATGTTGGAGTTAACTATTATACCGTGCCGCATGTGATGGTGGGAAGCGGATTTTTGGATATCGATTACTATAATAAGAACGGCATCATATTCCGCATAGAAAACTGGCTGAAAGTTTCTTCGGGAGATTCCGTGTTCGGAAACGGGTATATGCGGATGTACGATAACGAACAATTTAACGGAGCGATCGGCGTAAAAATTTATTAGTCGGTCGAAAGGGGGCGCTATGCGCAAACAAGACGAATTTATCAAAGAAAAACTGGCGGTTTTTACGGCGCCCCCGGAAGAGGAAATAGAGCCGCCCGCCGATTTGCAACAGAAGTGCGAACGGTTATTCGATACGGTTACGGCACAGCCTGTTGCGGCACGTAAACGCACGTGGAAAATGCCTGTATTTGCGTCGTTTGCCGCGGCATGTTTGATTTGCGTAATTACTATATGTTGTATATTTTGTTCGGGCGGAGATTCGGTGCATCAGAATCGCATAATCGAAAATAAAGTGATTACGTACGGGGAATTGGTAGAGAAGTATGACTTTCTCTTGCCGAAAGATATTATTAGCACAGAGAAGATATTTATTAAAGCAGACAAAAAAACAAAAGTCATTTTTTCTGCCGAAATGAAATTCAGCTATGTGCATGGGAATTGCGAGATAGATATTTGTAAAAACGGTTTTGATTTCGAGTCGGATATATTATTCACATCTTTGACTGAAAAGAACGAATCGGATTATGTGACATATTTATATGGGGACTATCCCAATAAAGCATTGGCAAAATACGAATATAACGGTTATTGTTACTTTTTAACGTACGAATCCAAAACTCCCGAAAAACTCCATGAAATGATTCGAGCTTTTGAAATCTGCTGACAAAAAACTTCTCCCTTGAAAAAGGGAGATTTTTTTAATCTAAAAAATTGACAAAAACGAAAATAACGGCTATAATTAAAGAAAATATAAAATACATTTTAGATTTTACTAAAATGCGAGGGGTTATGCAATATATTCATAGGGATGCCGAACGTAAATTTTTGAAAATGAATTCTTTTTTCAAAGCGATTCTTATTACGGGTGCGCGTCAGGTGGGCAAAACCACCATGCTCAAACATCTTGCGCAAGGCACGAACAGAACGTATGTTTCATTAGATAATCTTCAAGTGCGGCAACTTGCGCAGAGTGACCCGATTTTATTTTTTCAGACATTTCGTCCGCCGGTGATTATAGATGAAATTCAGTATGCGCCCGAATTGTTCCCGTATATTAAAATTCTTTGCGACGAAACCGAAGAAAAAGGGTTGTTTTGGCTTACGGGGTCGCAACAGTATGCTATGATAAAAAACGTGCGCGAAAGTCTTGCGGGTAGAATCGGAATTTTGGAATTATACAGTCTTTCGCAACGGGAAAAGAGCGGCGTGCAATTTGACGAACAAAACGATTTTTCGTTGGAAACGCTTATCAGGCGGCAAAAAGAATTGCCGCCCAATAACGTTCGAAAAGTTTTTGCGCATATCTGGGAGGGCGGCATGCCGCAAGCGGTGGGCGCCGACGGAGAAATGCGAGCGGAATATTTTAATTCATATATCGATTCGTATTTAATGCGCGATGTGTCCGAACTCGGCAAAATTACGGATAGCGGCGCGTTTTCTAAATTTTTAATGGCATGTGCGGCGTTAATCGGTCAGCAAGTAAAATACAATACATTGGCAGAATCGGCGGGAATATCCGAGCCGACGGCAAAATCGTGGCTGCTGCTTTTGGAAAGTTTGGGAATAGTTTATCTTCTTAAACCATATTCGCACAATGCATTAAAGCGTTTAACCAAGACGCCCAAACTGTATTTTTGCGATACGGGGCTGTGCGCATATCTTTCGATGTGGCTCACTGCCGATACGTTGCGAGAAGGTGCGGCAAGCGGAGCGTTTTATGAGAATTATGTGGTGATGGAGTTGGTGAAAAACTATGCCTATGCGAAAGAACGGGCAAACATTACCTATTATCGGGACGCAAATGCCAACGAGATAGATGTGTTTATAGAAGAAGGACAGATAATTCATCCGCTTGAAATCAAAAAGTCGGCAATGCCCGATGTTCGCGCCGTAAAAAAATATCAACTTCTTGATAAAGCGGCGTTGCAACGCGGTAACGGGGGGATTGTGTGCATGTGCGACGCGCCGCTTCCCATAGACGAAAAAAATTGCTATATTCCGAGTAATTTGCTGTAAAAGCATGTTTGCGCAATTTTGTTGATTTTTCAATTATTCGGTTGACAAATCGTAATCGTATACTATATTATATAGAAAAGAAAAAATACGGGATACGAAATATGGAGAATTTGTTTGAAGATTTTACCGTTGCCATACTTCGAATCAACAAATTGGTGCAACGGATTAAGCTGTACGAAATGGAAGAATACGGCTTGAAAGCCATACACGTGATGTGCGTGTATTATCTGGCGCACAATCCCAAAGGTTTAACGGCGGGCGAGCTGATAGCGCTCACGCTCGAAGATAAAGCGGCTATTTCCCGCGCCATTAAAATTCTGCGCGAAAAAGAGTATGTTGTGTACGATTCGAGCAAGTACAATTCGGCAATCACGCTAACGCCGTCGGGCGAACGGGTTGCACGGCATATCGAAGAGCGGGCAAAAGAAGCGGTGATTGCGGGCAAAGACGACGCGCTCGGAGAAACAAACCGCAAAATATTTTATGATGCGTTGAATGTAATCGCAAACAATTTGCACAACTACTATGCGGCGTTGCAACAAAAGCGTCAAACCGAAGAAGGGGAAGAAAACGCGTAATTCGCAAGCGCAAAGTCGGGCAATATTTTATTGCGAAAACAGTTGACGCAGGGAATGCGATTGTGCTAAAATGTTATAGCGCATACTGAAAAGGTGTGCGCTATGTTTGTGTGCGCTTTTCTGCTTGGAGAACGGCGCGTGCAAACGGCAAATAAAGACCTGTCTGCAATGGAATATTTTGTTTTATTGGGGCGGGCAAGACTACGTCAAAAAGGAGGTAGAGTAATAATGCCTACGATTAACCAGCTTATAAGGAAAGGTCGTGAAAAACCCGTGTTCAAGTCTTTGAGCCCTATTCTCGATAACAACCCGCAAAAACGCGGCGTGTGTTTGTCGGTAACAACGACCACCCCCAAAAAGCCCAACTCGGCAATTCGTAAGATTGCAAGAGTACGTCTTGTGAACAAGATGGAAGGCACGGTTTATATCCCGGGAATCGGGCACAATCTGCAAGAACATAGTGTCGTGCTGATTCGTGGAGGCAGAGTGAAGGATTTGCCCGGCGTTCGGTATCACATTATCCGCGGTGCGTTAGACACGGCGGGTGTGGCAAAACGCAAGCAAGCTCGCTCGAAGTACGGCGCAAAACGCGCTAAATAAGGGTTTGTAAAACAAAATACCAAAAGGAGGTTATAAGTTATGCCCAGAAGAAACGGCGTTCCCAAACGCGACGTTTTGCCCGATCCCGTTTACGGCAGCAAGGTGATTACCAAGTTCATCAACCAGGTTATGCTCGACGGCAAAAAAGGCACGGCGCAAGCGATTGTGTATGACGCCTTCGATATTATTAAGGAAAAGCTCAATCTCGAAGCAATGGACGTTTTCAACCAAGCGCTCGAAAACGTGAAACCGTTGTTGGAAGTCAAGGCGCGCAGAGTGGGCGGCAGCACCTATCAGGTGCCCATGGAAATCCGTCCCGAACGCAGACAGACGCTTGCCATTCGTTGGTTGGTTATGTTTGCCCGTAAGCGCAGCGAAAAGACGATGAAAGAGAAACTTGCGGGCGAACTGATGGACGCATACAACAATGCGGGCGCGTCGGTAAAACGCAAGGAAGAAATGCACCGTATGGCGGAAGCGAACAAGGCGTTTGCGCATTACCGCTGGTAAGATAGAAGAGAGAAAGAATTATGGCAAGACAGTATGAATTGAAAAACATGCGCAATATAGGCATTATGGCGCACATCGATGCGGGTAAAACCACAACGACCGAGCGCATTCTGTACTATACGGGCAAAACGCATAAAATCGGCGAAGTGCACGAAGGCGCCGCCACCATGGACTGGATGGTGCAGGAGCAGGAACGCGGTATCACTATCACGTCGGCTGCCACCACCACGCAGTGGAGAGTGGACCGCAGTGCGTCCAGCACCGAGCCGTTTACGCGTATCAATATTATCGACACCCCCGGTCACGTGGACTTTACCGTAGAAGTGGAGCGCAGCTTAAAAGTGCTTGACGGCTCGGTTGCGGTGTTCTGTGCCCGCGGCGGCGTACAGCCGCAGTCCGAAACCGTTTGGCGTCAGGCGGATAAATACGGCGTTCCCCGTATTGCCTACGTGAACAAAATGGACCGTGACGGCGCAAACTTCTTTAACGTGATGGACATGATGCGCACGCGCTTAAAAGCCAATCCCGTGGCGATTCAGTTGCCTATCGGTACGGCGGAAACGTTTGTGGGCGTGATTGACCTTGTTACCATGAAAGCGGATATCTACAAAGACGATTTGGGCACGGTGATGGACGAAACCGAAATCCCCACCGAACTCAAAGCGACGGCAGACGAATACCGCGCCAAACTACTCGAAGTGGTTGCCGAAGCGGACGACGCTCTCATGGAGAGATACTTTGAAAACGAGGGCGCCGACTTTACGGTGGCGGAAATCAAAAAGGCAATCCGCAAGCTTACAATCGCCATGAAAATCAATCCCGTTACGTGCGGCAGTTCGTTCAAGAACAAGGGCGTACAAAAACTTTTGGACGCTATCGTGGACTACATGCCGTCGCCGCTCGACATTCCGCCCGTTAAAGGCACGCTTATGGACAGCGACGTGGTGGAAGAGCGCGAAACCAGCGATTCCGCACCGTTCTCGGGACTTGCGTTCAAGATTATGGCAGACCCGTTTGTGGGTAAACTTGCGTTCTTCCGTTGCTATTCCGGCACGCTTTCGTCCGGTTCGTACGTGCTGAACAGCACCAAGAACAAGAAAGAGCGTATCGGCAGAATTCTGATGATGCACGCAAACAGCCGTACCGAAATCGACGAGATTTTCGCAGGCGATATCTGTGCGTTCGTAGGACTCAAAGATACCACCACGGGCGACACGCTGTGCGACGCGGGCAAGCCGATTGTGCTGGAAAGCATGGAATTCCCCGAACCCGTTATTCGCGTGGCTATCGAACCCAAGACCAAAGCGTCGCAGGAAAAGATGACTATGGCGCTTGTAAAACTCGCCGAAGAAGACCCCACGTTCAAAACGTATACCGATCAGGAAACGGGGCAGACCATTATTGCGGGTATGGGCGAGTTGCACTTGGAAATCATTGTAGACAGATTGTTGCGTGAGTTCAAAGTGGAAGCCAACGTAGGCAAGCCGCAGGTTGCGTACCGCGAAGCTATCCGCAAAAAGGTGGACGTGGAAGGCAAGTATATCCGTCAGAGCGGCGGCAAGGGTCAGTACGGACATTGCAAAATCATTATGGAACCGCTCGAACCGGGCAAAGGCTACGAGTTTGAAGACAAAACGGTGGGCGGCAGTATTCCCAAAGAATATATCCCCGCTATCGACAACGGTATCCGCGAAGCCAAGCAGAGCGGCGTGCTCGCAGGCTACGAATGTGTGGACTTTAAGGTTACCGTTTACGACGGTTCGTACCACGAAGTCGACTCGTCCGAAATGGCGTTCAAAATCGCAGGCTCTATGGCGTTCAAAGAAGGTATGCGCAAAGCCGACGCCATGCTTATGGAACCGATTATGCGCGTGGAAATCAACCTTCCCGAAGAATATCTGGGCGACGTTATGGGCAACGTAAGTTCGCGCCGTGGCAATCTGCTCGGTATGGAATCGGTGAACGGCAGTCAAGAAATCCGCGCCGAGATTCCGTTGAGCGAAATGTTCGGCTATGCAACCGACCTTCGCAGCCGCACGCAGGGCAGAGGACAGTACACCATGACGTTCGACCATTACTCCGAAGTGCCGCGCAACGTGGCGGAAAAGATTATCGGCGAACGCGCAAAACGCGACTAACGGTAACGCAGAGTGTACCGTACGAACACATTCTGCACTACCGTATAGCAAGTGATATTGTTTGGCACCCGACACGGCGACAAATAAAGTCACAAAAACCATGGCAAAACGATTGAAAAATTCTTTCGGCTTTGGTATAATAGAAAAGGTTTGAAAAAACCGCACAGGTAAAATCGGATTTGCCGCAAAAAGCGGCGAATCCACAAAATAAAACCCATAAAATTTTTTGGAGGAAAAACAAAATGGCAAAAGCTAAATTCGACAGAAGCAAGCCGCACGTAAACATCGGCACCATCGGTCACGTTGACCACGGTAAAACCACTCTTACCGCCGCTATCACCATGGCGCTTGCCGCAAAAGGTCTTGCGGAAAAGAAAAAATACGACGAAATCGACTCCGCACCCGAAGAAAAGGCACGCGGAATCACCATTAACACCGCGCACGTGGAATACCAGACCGAATCGCGTCACTATGCGCACGTTGACTGCCCGGGTCACGCCGACTATGTAAAGAACATGATTACGGGTGCCGCGCAGATGGACGGCGCAATCCTCGTGGTTGCGGCAACCGACGGTCCCATGCCCCAGACTCGCGAGCATATCTTGCTTGCCCGTCAGGTAGGCGTGCCCAAGATTGTTGTGTTCTTGAACAAAACCGACCTTGTGGACGACGAAGAACTTCTTGACCTTGTGGAAATGGAAGTTACCGAACTTTTGGAAAGCTACGGATTCGAAGGCACCAAAATTATCCGCGGCAGCGCCGTGAAAGCGCTCGAAGCGGCTATGGCGGGCAACACCGAAGACCCTGCTATCAAACCCATATACGAGTTGATGGACACGGTTGACAAGGAAATCCCCGCACCCGTGCGCGACACCGACAAGCCCTTCCTTATGCCTGTTGAAGACGTGTTCACCATTACCGGTCGCGGCACCGTTGCTACCGGCAGAGTGGAACGCGGACAGATTAAGGTGCAGGACCCCGTTGAAATCGTGGGTATCAAAGCTACGAAAGCGAGCGTTGTAACGGGTATCGAAATGTTCCGCAAGAGCCTTGACTTTGCGCAAGCGGGCGACAACGCAGGTATCCTTCTTCGCGGTATCGACCGTAAAGAAATCGAGCGCGGACAGGTTATTGCCAAACCCGGCACCATTACGCCGCACACCGAATTCACCGCCGAAATCTACGTGCTTAAAAAGGAAGAAGGCGGACGTCATACTCCGTTCTTCAACGGCTACCGTCCCCAGTTCTATTTCAGAACTACCGACGTTACCGGCACGATTGAACTTCCCAAGGGCGTTGAAATGGTTATGCCCGGCGACAACATCTCCATCACCGTACAGCTCATCGCGCCCATCGCGGCAGAGCAGGGCTTGCGCTTCGCTATCCGCGAAGGCGGCAGAACGGTTGGTTCGGGCGTTGTAGCCAAAATCATCAAATAAGTTTGCGAAAGCAAAATCCGAAACGAAACAAGATAGAGTCGTTCCGCCGTGCGGTTCGGCTCTTTTCTGTTATGTTAAGAATATGTATTTGCATGAATTTGTCCTACCGCATAAAAAAACTCCGTTCGGATTATAGTCCGTTCGGAGTTTTTTGCTTTTTGTTATGGATTATGTGTTTTTCGTTATTCCGCGATTTTGGGCGGAGCAACCGAACTGCGTTCCACGAGCGCGGTAGGCACCACAATGCGTTTGGGCAACGATAAATCGCCGCCGATTCGTTGCAAAAGAGTGCTTGCGGCAATTTCGCCGATTTCCACCTGCGGAATCGCAATGGTAGTAAGCGGCGGATTGAGATATTTTGCGTCCTCTATGTCCGAAATCCCTATCACCGAAATCTCGTCGGGAATGGATATGTTCAGTTTATGCAATGCCGAAATCGCCGCAATCGCCATGTGGTCGCTGCCCACAAACAGAGCGGTGGGGCGGTCGGCGCAACGCATCAATTCTATCGTTTTGTCGAAACAGATACCGCGATGCCAGTCGCTGTCTATCACCCAGGCGGGATTCACGGGCAGTTTTGCTTGCCGCATCATGCGCACGTACGCTTCGTAACGCCCGATAGTCATCACGTTTTCGGATATGTGCGCGCCGATGTAGGCAATTTTTTTGTGCCCTTTATCGATTAGGTATTGCATTGCTCTGCAACCTGCGTCAAAACGGTCGTAGCAAATATTATCCACCGAAGATTGCCCCGAATCGATTCCTACAATGTATTTGATTTTAGACGACAGATACCGCATGGTTTCGTTGTCGGGTTGGTCCATGAGTATCAACCCTTTGGGCGGGTGCGACAGGAGCGAAGAAAGCGATTCTTCGTTCATGATGTCAAACTGCGATACAACGAAATCGAAATCGTAGTTTTGCCGTTTTAAGTAATTTTGCGCTCCGTTGAAAATGGTGGTATAGTAACTGTCTTTGGTGCGCTCCACCGTCATGCGCGAAATACAGCCGATAGAAACCTGCGTTGCCGCGCGGCGTTTTTTATAGTTGGGATTGGGTTTATAGTCGAGCGACGAGATTGCTTTGAGTACTTTTTCGCGTGTTTCGGGCGTTGCCTTATAGTCGGGGTCTTGGTTGAGTATGCGGGAAACGGAGGCGATAGATACGTTTGCAAGCTCGGCAACGTCGCGTATTGTTGCCACGAGCAATTCCTCCTTTTGTAAGCAGTCGCAATTTTGTTTACGCATACAGTATAACATAATGCGCTTGCGATTGTCAAGTTGTTTACTAAACAAATATGCCCAAAGTTTGAAAATTATGGAACGTTCCGCCGCTTTTAACCTAATTTGCTCATTTTACTGCCAAAAAGGGGCGGTAAACAAGCAAGTAAATAAAAAAGTTTTATTAAATTTTGAAAAAACTATTGACGAATCCGAAAATATGTGGTATTATATTTATACAAAGCAGTGGAATTTCATAATTGCATGGATTGTCAGAACGAGGTGAAAGTGTGAAACAGTACAGTGTTGCGATTGCGGGACTGGGCGGAAGAGGACTGCATACATATGCCAAGTATCAGGAAAAATTTCCCGACCGAATGAAAATCGTCGCGGTTGCCGACGTTGATGCCGAAAAAGTGCGCTATGCGGGTGAGAAGTATGCGGTACCGTCTGCGTATCGGTTTAACAGTGCCGAAAGCATGCTCGCTTGCGATAAACTTGCCGACGTGATGATTGTGGCAACGCAGGACCGTCAGCACAGAGAGCACGCTATCAAAGCGCTGGAAAAAGGGTATGATTTATTGCTCGAAAAGCCCGTGGCAGTCAGTGCGTCCGATTGTATCGCTATCCGCGACGCAGCCGTTAAAGCGAAAAGACTGGTAACCGTGTGTCATGTGCTGCGGTACACCGCCTTTTTCCGCACAATCAAAAACGCAATCCAAAGCGGGGAAATCGGCGAACCCGTTACCGTAAACGCTATCGAGAACGTGGGCTACTGGCACCAGGCGCACAGCTTCGTGCGCGGAAATTGGCGCAACGATACCATAGAATCGCCCATGATTCTGCAAAAGTGTTGCCATGATTTCGATATACTTTCCTGGCTGACCGATAAACGGTGTTTGTCGGTGTCGTCGGTAGGTTCGCTCAAATATTTCCGCTCCGAAAATGCGCCCAAAGGGAGCACCGAGCGTTGCGTGGATTGCCCGCATGTAAAAACATGTCCGTACAGCGCAATCCGCATTTATTTCGAAAACGACGAAATCGGGTTCAATAACGGAAACCGATTCTGGCCGTGCGACATATTGGTGGAAAATCCCACTGCCGAAACCCTTATGGACGCAATCCGCACCGGTCCTTACGGCAGATGTGTGTTCCGTTGCGACAACAACGTGGTAGACCACCAGATTGTGAACATGAACATGGAAGACGACGTAACCGTATCGCTCACCATGACGGCGTTCACCGCTGCCAATTCCCGTTGGCTTAAAATCATGTGCACGCGCGGCGAAATTATTGCCGACCAGGCAAAAAATCTCGTTACCGTAACGCCGTTCGGCGGCAAGAGCACGGTATACGATATCACGAAGATGACCGACGACTTATCGGGGCACGGCGGCGGCGATAATAAAATGATGACCGAAATGTTCGATGCACTCGATTGCCACGGCGACGTATCGTCGTCCATAGAAGGGTCGATTGCGGCACATCTCACCGCTTTTGCCGCCGAAGAATCGCGGTTGCGCGGCGGCGAAAAAACGGAGATTGCCAAGTTCGAACGTCAAACGGTATAGTCTGTTTCGTAAAGAAATCCCCAAATCACACGGAGGTTGATAATATGAAAAAGTGCAAAATGATTCTTTCGGCGCTGTTGTGTATGGCATTGATGCTCCCTGCCGTTGCCTGCACCAGAATTACCGCCAAAACGGACAATCCGTTTTCCCGCCCCACGGTGGCAAAAGTGGCAGGGCAGAAAAAGGATTGGTTAGACGTGGATTCGTTTACCTGCTATTACGGTCCGCTTACGGGTTACGCCGAAAAAACGGGTGAAGTGCCCGTAATGGATAATCTTAAAAAATTCGACGTAGCAATCATTCACTCCTCGCAGTTGTTTGCAAACGAACAGGCAAAAGCGCAAGTAAAGGAATTGCAGGATAGCGGTACCTGGGTAATTGCGTATCTTACCATCGGCGAAGACGACCGCTTGCACGAAGCGGACGGATTGGGCGAAGGGGGATATGCCTCTTACTATCTGTACGAAAACGGCGCGCCCAAAATGAACGGTTCGTGGGGCTCGTATTTTGTAGACGCGGGCAATCCCGTTTGGCAACAGATTATTTTGGAAAAAGCGGGGCAGATTCTCGAATACGGTGTAGACGGATTGTTTCTCGATACGCTCGATACGGTAGACGTGGCATACGATACCATCGGCGGTATGGTGGATTTGGTGAAAAAATTAGACCAAACGTATCCCAACGCCAAACTCGTGCCCAACCGCGGATTCACGGTGTATCCGTATATTTCGCAGTTTGTAGACGGTATCATGTTCGAGAGCTTTTCCACTACCTACGACGAGGCGGGCAAAGTGTTTGTAGACAGAACCGAAGCCGACCTTGCCTATAATCAGACGGTGGCATGCAACGTAATAAACCGCGCGCGTCGATATGATTACATGCCTGTGTTCTGCCTGGATTACGTGAATCAGATGGAATATAGCTACATGACGCAGAACGTGTACAACACGGTGTGGGAATACGATTTCATTCCCTACGTAACGTATAGCCGCGGGTTAGACATCTGCCCGTATCCCGGCGTAACGCCCAAGAGCGAACGCGGCAAGCTTGCTCTTTCCAAATTGGTGGAAGGCTCGGGCAACGAAACCACAAACGGCGATACGAGTGCGGCAAACCTTGCATACGCAGGCAACGGGCTGGTTACCGTTACGGTGGATTCGGTATATCCCGGATACTCGGGTGCGGCGCCCTTAAACGACGGATTCTACGCAACACCCGAAACCCATAATCAGATTAACTGGGCAACCGAAGCGTGGGCAAGTGAAAACAACAACAAAAAAGACCACTGGATTCAGTTTGCATTCACAAGCGCACAAACCGTTTCGTCGGTAACCGTATACTGGGCGGCGGACGGAGAAGGAACGCCTACGTTCTATTCGGCGCGCGAAGCGTATGTAGAAGCGTGGATAGACGGCGAATGGAAACGTGTGGCGTCGTACAGTTGGAAACAGGACGGCGAATACTTAACGCGTCAGCAAAGTACGAAATTCACCTTTGACGCGGTTACTACCGAAAAAATTCGCGTGTGTCAACCCAAAGGAATGGGCGACGCGTCCAGTGCGCTCACCGACGGTGTGGAAACGCAGTTCAGCGGTATCATGTGGGTCAGCGAAGTGGAAATCCACTGACCGAAAGACGGGAGGAAAACGATATGAAAAAGTTACGAATTGCGGCAATTTGTATGGCGGCTTGTATGGCGTGCGGTATCTTTGCGTCGTGCAGTTACGATCTCGATTACAGCTATGAGGCAATCGACCCGGGTACGCTTGCCGCGCCCAGCGTGGAATTTGTACGTGCGTCCGAAGACGCCGAAAAGAATGCGGCTTATCGTGCGGTGTATCCCACGCTCGAACGGTACGAACAAACCGTTACGGTGAACGTTGCCGCCATTCAGTACGAGTTGGAATCCAACGTAAAAGTGGGCACTACGCCGCAGAATCAGTCGTTCAACGACATTGCGCGTGAAAAACTCAACATCGATATCAAGTATACGGTGGTTGCGCCCAGTTCCACGTATGACAACAAACTCAATCTTGCCATTGCGGGCAACACAATGCCCGATATGTTCTACACCACGTCGTCCGACCTGTTTGCCACTTTGCGCGATACGGGTATGCTCGCCGACCTTACGCGGGCGTATTACATGCTCGACGACGACTTGTTGTATAACTATCAGTCGTACGATAATTTGTCGGCGACAATCCGCGCTTGCATGAAAGAAGGCAAACTGTACGCATTGCCCCAGCAGACAAACCAGTACGCATCGGCACAGCGGTTGTATATCCGTAAAGACTGGTTGGAAATTGCGGGCGTGGAGGCACCCACGACAATCGAAGAAATGATAGAAGTGGGGCAGGCATTTTTAGACCACAAAGAAGAAATCGCGCAAAAAACGGGGCTGAGAAGTCCGGCGCAGGTCATTCCGTTCTCCATGCATAAAGACATCACCTATGCGGGGTCGTATTCGGCGGAAGGGTTGTTCAACGCGCACGGCGCGTCGCTCGGTTCTTACTTCATGGGCGACGACGGACAGCTTTATTGCTCCAACACTTCGGCGGAAGCAAGGGCGGCGCTCGAAACCATGCGCACCATGTACTCCAAAGGAATTTTGCACCGCGAATTTCTGTCGAGTACGGCGGCGGATATCCAGTCGTATGTTTCGGCGGGATTCATCGGCATGGTGTTCGGCGAGTGGTGGCTTCCCAAAGACGCGCTCGGCACAGCCGTTAAGTCGCAGTCGGTAAAAGGCGCCGATTGGACGTGGGTAGACCTTCCGTCTTACGGCGGAAAGGAGAGCAAGCCCATTGTGGATACCATGCTTATCTCCGGCTACAATCTGGTTTCGAGCAAGTGCGCGCACCCCGAAGCGGTGGCAAAGCTCATCAATCTTTTCTACGATATTTACTATAACGACAACGCGCAAAGTATCTACGGCGACAAAGTTCTGCCCAGCAACGGATTCTACTACCAGTTCGTTCCCGTAAAATTGTGGGACGGCATGGCGTCGGGTGAAGAATACAAACGCGTACAAAAAGCGTTCGACTCACTCTATAAGGGCGGACTGACCGACCGCAATATGTTCAAAGACGGTTTATACGAATCGTTGACGAACGCCGAAATCGCCGCAATCGAAGCGGGGGGGGGGCGTTGTTTATAAAATTTCGGCAAACGGAAGCGGTGCGTTCTATTGCTTAAACCGCAACGTGGTGGCGAAAATCGAATCCGAACCTGCGCTCAAAGCGGCGTTCGATACCATGCGCAACCGCGAAAAAACGTTGCACTTTGCCGACGGGTATCCGTACTACGTAGCATATAAACAGGGCATACCCACCAAGGATATGACCGAGAAAGAAAAAGAAGGCTGGGGCATTTATCACGAAATGATTGACGAAAACGGCAGCTATGCCTACGTTGTGAAATTGAGTGAAAATCCCGAACTTGCCAAATACGACGAATTCTACGGTACGTCGCTCACGTCCATGACCGACTACGGCAGTTATCTCACCACGCACACCGCGGAAGAATTCACCAAAATCATTTCGGGCGGCTCGTCTATGGGTGCGTTCGACGACTTTGTGAAAACTTTCAACAAAAACGGCGGCTCGTCCATCGTAAAACAGGTGAACGCCTGGTATGAAGCGGTGCACAAATTCGATTGATGGGAGAGCGTCGTATGGAACAGACAACACAAACGCGTATGCTTTCCGAGCCCGTTAAGAGCAGAAAGCCGCGCGTACATATCAAAGAACAGCTTACGTTCCATTCCATGATGGTGCCCGGGGTGATTCTTGCAATCATTTTCCAAATCGTGCCCATGGTGGGCATTGTGATGGCTTTCGAGCAATACAACGTGGTGCAAGGCTTTTTCGGTTCGCCGTGGGTAGGTATGCGCAACTTTTACATGTTGTTCAATCGTCCCGACTTCGTGCGCGCGGTATGGAATACCGTTGTGATTGCCTTTTGGAAAATTTTGTTTACTTCGGTATTGAGTATTATTCTGGCGTTGCTCATTAACGAAGTGCGTATTAAGAATATCAAAAAGACGGTACAGACCATTCTGTTTTTGCCTTACTTTCTTTCGTGGGCGCTTCTCGGCAACATTATGGTCAATCTGTTTTCGCTCACGGGCGCGTTTAACAACTTTTTAGGTATTTTCGGCATTAAACCTGTTTACTGGATTATTTCCAACACCTGGTTCCGCACCATTATCGTGGCGTCCGACGTCTGGAAGACAATCGGCTATCAGATTGTAGTCTTTTTGGCGGCAATCGTCAACATTGACCCCGCACTTTACGAGGCGGCAAAAATCGACGGTGCCAACAATACGCAGCTGTGTTTTCATATCACCATTCCCGGCATTATGAGCATGATTGTGCTGATGTGTATTCTTAACATCGGCAACATTATGAACGCAGGGTTTGAACAGATACTTGTTATGTATAATCCGTCGGTATACGAAACGGGCGATATTCTCGATACAATGGCATACCGTATCGGTTTGGGAATCGGCGGCGGTTCTACGGCGCAGTATTCCATGGGTACCGCAATCGGACTGTTTAAGTCGGTTATCAGTTGTGCGGTGTTTTCGTTGAGCTATTTTCTTGCCTACAAAATCAAAGGCTACAAAATCTTTTAAGGGGGAACGTGCGCATGTTGCAAGAAATGACCAAAACAAAAAATCGCGTAAAAATAGCGCCCTCGCGCCGCGCGTTCCTTGTCATCAACACCGTATTGCTGATTCTGCTTGCCGTGGTGTGTATGATTCCCTTTTTCAACTTGCTTGCTACCAGCCTTTCGAGCAACGAAGCGGTAGACGCGGGTGCGGTGGGGCTTATTCCCGTGGGCTTTACACTCAACGCCTATAAAGTGCTCGTAACCAAAGTAGCGTTTTTCCGCGCGTTCGGATACAGTGTGTTGCGCGTTATACTCGGCACGGCAATTTCTATGGCGGTTATCACGTTGGGTGCGTATCCGCTTTCCAAAAACGCGCATGCCTTCCGCGGCAGAATCTTTTATGCGGCATTCTTTATTCTCACCATGTTTTTCTCGGGCGGATTGGTGCCTACTTATATCATCATATCCAAGTTAAGACTCAACAACACCATTTTCGCGCTCGTGTTGCCCACGGCAATGAATGCCTGGAACATGGTGTTGCTTGTCAACTTTTTCCGTCAGGTGCCCAAAGACCTGGAAGAATCGGCAAAAATAGAAGGCGCGGGGCATTACCGCATTCTGTTGCAGATTATTTTGCCCGTATCGTTGCCCGCGCTTGCCACCGTGATTCTGTTCACTGCCATTCAGCACTGGAACGCCTGGTTCGACGGCACTATTTATATGCAACCCGATAAAATGCCGTTGCAGTCGTACATTTATACCATGATTAACGAGGCAACGTCGTTGCGGCAAAGCCTGACAAACGACCCCAATCAGGCGGAACTGCTTGCCACGATTCCGCCCAAAACGCTCGAATCGGCGCAGATTTTCATTGCCATATTGCCCATTATTCCCATCTATCCGTTCGCGCAAAAGTTCTTTATCAAAGGGCTTGTGCTCGGTTCGGTGAAAGAATAATCTTAAATCGAAAAACACAGCAAAAAAAAGAATCGGATAAAAAAGGAGAGGAGAAGTATGAAGAAGTTCAGAATGATTACGGTGTTCGCCGTTGTGCTCGCGTTGCTGTTTGCGGTGGCGAGTTGCGGACGGACGGAAAGCGACAACGGAACAAAGGTAGAGCGTCCCGAGTTGGAAATGCCCACGGTGTCGCCGCATATCGTGTATCCCGAAAAACCGAGCGAGAAACCCGCGACACCCCCTGCGGGCACTTTGCCGAGCGTGAAATCGTATGCGTCGAGTCAGGCGGAAAGCGGTTATACCGTAACAACCGAGCAGAACGTTACCAAAATCGGCTATTCCGAAGTTACCGACTGGGCATACGTTTATGCGGCAGTGGAAAACTATTCGTCCGCCTATGGTAACATAAAAATCACAGTCCGCAACGAAAGCGGCGCGCAGGCGGCGGAACGCATTACCATTCAGGCACTCTATTACGAAGCGTATGATTTGGGGTATGCGCCCGTAACCGTATATGCGGGCGAACTTGCGGCAGGCGAACAATACGTGGTTGCCGAGTTGGGCGAATTTCTCATCACCGATAAATCTTACAACAAGGTAAAAGGGCAGTCGGTAAAAGATAAAACGATTATCGGATTCGTTATCTTTATCGATTCGTTGCCTACTTATGCGCCCTCGCTGGACGCGAACGGCTCGCTGGAAATCACGGCGTTCGAATTCCTTGCCGACGGCGACCCCAAACTCGAAGACCGCTACGTAAAGCCGGTTGCCGATTTTGAAAATGCGACGGCGGACGAAGGCGTAAACGTTGTAAAAGGCGAAACGCTTGCATTCACGCTTACGGGCGATAGCGGCTCGGTTCGTTTGCCCGTGGAAAAGTATACGTCGGCGGACTTTGCCAAATTCACGGTAGTGGCGGAAGGCGCAGCCGATTCGGCGTTTGATATTGCGCTCGGTTATACGCTGGACGGCGGCAAAACCAAAGCGGTATCTTCCGCACAAACGGTAACGCTTACGGGAGAAGAAAGCCGTGCGGAATACGATTTCACTGCCATGCGTCCCACTTCGGGCGGCGATGACCTTACCACGCAGTTCATTAAAAACGGAACGATAACCGAAGTAATTCTTACGCCTACCGTTGCGAATGCGCAAATCACGGTAAAGAGTATCACGTTTGAACGCACCGTGTCCGACGGCAGCTATGTGTCCGACGTTTGGTCGGAGGCGTCCGACGTTTCGGTAGAACGTGCGGCGCGCGGCGGCAATGCGAAAATCTCATATGCTTACTATACGGCATGGTTCAACATTTCAGTGCCCGTTCGTAAAGGCGAAGGGGTGAACAAGTTGCGACTCGTTATGTACGACCCCGACGGGCTCACGCATTTGGGTGTGGGTATCACCACTTCGTCGCCCAACAGCAGCGGCGGACAGAACGCGGGCACGTTTATTCTGCGCGGTGCGCTCGACGTAGTGGATAAGGCGGCGGCGCCCCGCACCATTACCGAAACGGGCATGAAGGGAATCGTGGAAACGTGCGCATACGACGCCGAAACGAAACTGTTTACCATCACGTTCGATTTCACCAATATGGATAAAGACGGCGACGACAAAACGTTTGCCGACTACTCGATTACTTCGGTGCTCTTCTATTTGAACTGTGCCGACGATAATGCCGAACACGAGTTCGACGGAAAACACACGCTCTATTTCCTGTCGATAGACCTTTTGTAAGGCAGGCAAAAAAAATCGGCGCAAGCCGTTTATATAAACAAAAATTTTTCAGGAGGAAGATTATGAAAAAGAAAAGTTCGGTACTCTTGGCAGTGCTTATGGCATTGCTGGTAGGCATAGCGGGAGTGGGTGCTCTCACAGCTACCACTTCGGCAAATGCGGACGGAACGCTTGCGGTCGGTGCGTTTGAATCGTCGTTTTATACGCTGAATGGAACGTCCGAAACCGCAGCCGAAAACAAAACGACGCTTTCATTTACTACGGTGGGGAATTATTCGTATGCGTCGGTACGTGTGAGTAATTTTGCGTATACTCCCGAATCGAAAATCGAATTGAGCATGACGGCAGATGCCGATACACCGATTCAGCTTACATTTTATGATGAAAGCGGGAAGATGTTGACCAACGGTATTGCGAGCGAAACGATAACGGCAAATACCGAATACACCAAAACGGTCAATTTATCCGACCACGCGGGAGTTCAGACGCTTACCACGTTTGATATGTATTTTTATTTGGATATCGGTGCCACGGCGGGCACGTATAAAACTGTTACAGTCAATAAATTGGCAGTAGACGGAGTGAATTATGTGCCCACAACTTACGTCCCCGTCGACCCCGTAGTTACACCCGAACATTCGTTCAAAGCGATGACGGATTGGACGGCAGAGAACGGAACGCTTTCGGCAAATACGCTTGAGAGTTTGCCCGATACCGATGAAAATTATGCGACTGCGGTGCGGGAAGGGGCAGTTGATTTAACGGTTACGGACGCTACGAAAAATGCGTCGATTACTATACCGTTAAGTCAGGAAATTACTGCTTGGCCGAACACGTGGACGAGTTTGTATATTAAATTCAAAGCTACGGGAGTTTCGCAGATTCGTACGCATTTCACTTCGATTGAACCGCAAACAGGTGCAACGTCTGAAGCTAATCTTTTCAGCGGCGGAATTCTGCCCGCTTTGGGTTGGAATACTTCTGCGTTGCCTTGCGTTTCGGAAGGATACAGCCTTGTGGCGATAGCAATGGGGGCATATCCCAACAATTATTTCAACGGATTCTCCGATGAGTGGGGCACACAGGTTGCGCATACGTCGCTTTCTCAAATCGTACTTGAAGTGGTTGTTGCTACAGGTGCCGAATCCGCAAAAGTGGAAATTGCGGGCATGGTATTCGGAAGTAGTACTCCTGTGTTTATTAACGATGTTGGGGAACCGAAGTTTGAAATCGGAGCTTGGGCGAGCGGTAACGGTGGAAGTCATTCCGTAACGCAAGAAGGCTCGTTGGATGTGCAAGACGGAGATGATACGATTACATATACGGGTTTGAAGATTTCTTATACCAAAGAACAAGCCTCGGCGTGGTCGTACGTAGAAGCTTCCGTTTTGAATTTTGACCCTGCAAAATATCCCACGCTTCGTATCGGTTTCTATACCGATACTGCGTTGAAACTGGGTGTTTGGGACGGCACTAATGATATTACGAACGATTCTGCGGGACATAAAGACTATGCCGCAGGGTATCACGTGATAACAGTGGATATGAGTGAAAAAACATATAAAGATGGTGCGTTCAAATTACAACTCTATTTGGATAGCGGGTCAAATGCCGAATCGTTTGAAGGAACAAAGAATATTGTGTTTGATTGCATTCGCTGTTTGGAACCGCTTTCGGTATCGTATAAGCAGGCAGCGCCTAATGGCTTATATGCTGTGGAAGCTACCGATACGCAAGTATCTTGGACATATGACGCAAAGAATGCAGGTGAATATTATTATGTGGCTGTTCCCGTAGTCAATTGGAACGAATATATGCCGTTCATGAACATCAAAGTCACGTTGAGCGAAGCGATGAAATTCGGCATATTCAATCTTGGGGACAAAACAAACGTGATGTATCATGAAGCTTACGGTGCAGGTGAATACACGTTCAGCTTTGATTTGAGATTATGTCAGGTTCCGTTTTTTACCGAAGGAGCCATGAATGAAGTCAGATTCTATTGTGACGTTACTAACAAGGCAACCGATTCGATTACTAAAACGGTTACGGTTCATTCCATTGAATTCAGCGAAACCGCACCGTATGTGTCGTCGCCCAATACAAACGTGGTTACGATTGATTACAAGACCGAAAAGGCTACGTTTGATGCAAAATACGAACTTGCCGCAGATAAAGATTTTACAAACAAAATTACGTCGGGCGATGTTGTGACGCCGGGTGCCACGCTCTACGTGCGCGAAGCGAATCCCGTTTCCGCGCCCGCGGTGTTTACCCTTGCCGCGCGTCCCGCAATCACGGCGGATAACGCGCCCACGCCTTCGGTAGGCGCCGACTTTATTCGTTTCTCACTTGCGGGGTACGAATTCAAACTGGGTGCCGACGGCGAATGGGCAACCACGCTCGGCTCGTGGGCAAATCTTACGCCGAGTACCGAATACACCGTGTATATGCGCAAAGTGGCTACCGAAACTTCGTTTGCGTCCGAAGCCTACGAAATGAAGGTTTCCACGCTGGCATCTTCGGGCGGCGACAACACCGAACCGACCGAAACGCCCAAAAAGAAAAAATGCGGTTCGTCGCTTGCTACCGAAAGCATTATCGTTGCGCTTGCCCTTTTGTGCGCGGCGTCGGTAGTGTTGATTCTTCGCAAGAAAAGAGCGTAATGCCGTAACGCTCGGCAAACTTGCTTTACTACCATTCAATAGATTTTTTGTACGCTTGATGTTACCATAACGTTAAAGAAACTTCAAGCCTTTTGGTCGCAAAAGGCTTGGCGAAAACGATAAAGGGGCGGGACACTTTCGACTGTGTCCCGCCCCTTTAATCCCCGCCCCGCAACGAGCAGGGGCACCCTGCACCCGAATTAAAGAACAAATAACGTTATAATAACACAGCGGCAAAATAATAACTTGATGTAAAACGCAAGTGCCGTTAAATTTTGTTTGGCGCCTTTTTCCTTTCGCTTTTTGGGCACTTCAAAAAGCGAAAACAAATGAGAATTAAATAGGCATTAGGAAATTAAGAAAGTACAAAAATATCTCAAAAATAATATAAAACAGTTGACAAATATTTTCGGGGGGGGGTACACTTAATAAAAAAGCACCTATTTACACGGAGGGAAAGCAAATGTTGGAAGTTAAACATCTGCGCAAAGAGTACAAAACAAAAAAGGGTGTTATAACTAAAGCGCTGGACGACGTGTCTATCACTTTTCCCGAAACGGGCATGGTGTTTATTCTCGGCAAGTCGGGGAGTGGCAAGAGCACGCTCTTAAACGTGTGCGGCGGATTGGATAAAGCCGATTCGGGCGAAATCGTAATAAAAGGCAAAAGCAGCGCTTCCTTTTCGGGGCAGGATTTTGACAGCTATCGCAATACATACGTGGGATTCGTTTTTCAGGAATACAATATTCTCGACGAGTTTACGGTAGAAGATAACATCGCGCTCGCACTCGAATTGCAGAACAAAAAGCGCGACAAAGAAGTCATTACCAAAATTCTTGCCGACGTGGAAATGGAACAGTATGCGAGCCGCAAGCCCAACACCCTTTCGGGCGGACAGAAACAGCGTGTGGCAATCGCGCGTGCGCTCGTAAAAGCACCCGAAATCATTATGGCGGACGAACCGACGGGTGCGCTCGACAGCAACACGGGCAAGCAAGTATTCGATACGCTCAAAAAACTTTCACGCGAAAAACTTGTGCTCGTTATTTCACACGACCGCGATTTTGCGGAACAATACGGCGACCGCATTATCGAACTTAAAGACGGCAAAGTGCTCTCGGATATGACGCGGGCGCCCGAAAGCGAAGAGAACAAAAACGTGCGCTTTTACGGCACCGACACGGTGTGCGTAACCGACGGCGGAAAAGTAACCGACGAAGACATGGAGAAAATCCGCAAGTTTCTCTCGCAAGCGGGCGGCAGTGCGGTTATTTCCACTTCGCGCGAAAAAATAGGGGAATTTCGACGCGACCGTCCCGAAATCAACGTGGGGTCGTTCTGCGAACTCGAAACCCAACCCGAATCCAAAACGTATCCGCCGCAAAAATTGATTCGCTCGCATTTTCCGTTGCGGCACGCGTTCAAAATGGGTGCAAGCGGACTGAAAAGCAAGCCCGTGCGTCTTGTGTTTACCATGTTGTTGTCGATTATTGCGTTTGTGATGTTCGGGCTTGCCTCCACCGTCATGCTGTTCAACGAACGCAGTGTGGCAATCGAATCGTTTGAGAACTCGAACTACGAATATATCACGTTGAAAAAAGGTTACTTCGTCAATGCAAAACTTATTCGGTACGGGGAACACGTTGATTCCGAAGTGCGAAAGGAAACCACCGCATACACGCTTGAAGAATACGAAACTTTGCGAAAAAAGTATGCGGGCGCCATGGCGGCAATAGATTTTCCTTCGGTAGGCGGGATTTATAATTTCGACATGTCTGCAATGCGTGCACAGTATTATGCCGACCGACTGGACGGCGCGGTGATTACAAACGATTCTCTTCCCGTACTTGTGGGCAGATTGCCTACTGCCGCAGACGAAGTTGCCGTTTCCGATTTTTTATTCGACTGCTTAAAAGCGGGCAAACTCTATGCCGACGAAGACCGTAATACCGAAGTGGAACTCACCGATTACGCCAGTTTGATTGATGTAGATAATCCCAAAATTCTGATTATGGGACAATATTTCAAGCCGTTCAAAATTACGGGTGTATATAAAGGGTCGGTTGTGCCCGATAAATATACCGAGTTGAAACGCGCCGCCGACAGCGGACAGCAATTTTCCGATTTTCTTACGCAGTATAATTGGCAGAGCGAACGGGCGAGCGGATTGTTTAGCCGAATTGCCGTAAGCGAAGCATTTGTTGCGGCAAATCGCGATATTGTTACCAACGGAAGGGACTTTGAAAAAGGAAAGTACTTTGATTACGGTCGGTCGTATACGTCCTTTCGTGATGCGAACGGAAATTATTCCGATTCCATAGAAGGGCTATCGAAATACGGTGCAAGCAATAATCATGATAAAGAGTTGACGCTGTATACCAAAAGCGGGGAAGCGCTGACGTCGTTGCAAAAAAACGAAATCGGCGTGTCGTATTCTTTAATGTTCAGAATATATGAGCGGAGTTTTGATAGCGCATTGGATTCTGCTGATTTAGAAAATATTTATGAAAAAGCCGAGGTTTATGATAAAGCTGAAAAGGAATATGAAAAAAACACGCCCCGACCGATAGCTCCCGATAATGCAACGGAAGCAGAATGGGAGGCGTATCGAAAAGCCGAAAGCGAATGGTATGAAGCAAGGCGGAAAGCATGCGAAGACGCTTGGGAGAAGGTGAATCCTTTAACGCCGTTGCGCAAGAAATATGAGGCGCTTTCACGGGGAGATGTGTCGGACGAAACGGCAAAAGAGTATTTGGAATCGCTGTTTGCCTTTTTGGGAGATAAAGATACGGACGTGCCTACGGAATTTACGCTCACTAACGGGTATACAAACGAAATGCGCGTTGTAAAAATCGGCGGTATGTTTTATGCAAAAGCAGGTCCCGCTTGCTATATGAGCGATGAACTCTACGATGTCTTTTATGTAGAGTCCGACCCCGGGTCGTGGTGGTACGAGTATGAAACCAAATATGTGCTCAACGAAAACGCCTATATTTCGTCGGTGTTTATTCCATACGATAAAAGCAATGCGCTCACAACCGAATTGATAGACCTTACCTACAAGCGGGCGGACGACGATTCCACTACGCTGATAGGCAATGCGCTTATGGACGAAATTTTGCTTGTATCCGATACCGCCGATGCGCTCGGCACCGTGTTCTTATGGACGGGAATCATATTCGCCGTGTTCTCGTTTTTGTTGATGTTCAATTTTATTTCGGTGTCCATTGCCGCCAAACAAAAGGAAATCGGCATTTTGCGGGCAATCGGTGCGCGCACGCTGGACGTGTTCAAAATCTTTTTATCCGAAGCGTGTATCATTGCGCTCATCTGCTTTGCCGTTTCCGCATTTGCAAGCGCGGGCATTTGTGTGCTGATTAACGGTATCCTGATGACAAATACCATTTTATCCGTCACGCTCTTTGTGTTCGGACCTATTTCGGTGCTTTGTATTTTGGGCATTACGCTTGTTACGGCTACGTTTTCCACACTTCTGCCCGTTACAATCTATTCGCGGAAACCGCCCGTGGCAAGTATAAGAGCTTTATAATGGTATAGCGTTCGCAAACTTACTTTTTTATCCTTAAAAGAAGATTTTCTTTTCTGCCGAAACTGTATTCTCTGCCGTGAGTTTTCTTGCTTTATCTTAATACTTTCTTTTACTTTCTCATGCTCTTATAATTCACATAATTAAAAAGAACATTTTGCGTTTACCGTCAAGTGTTCTTTTTTTGTAAGGTTTTTCTATTTAATTTATAGAACATAATTGGTCATTGCGGGGTGAGGATTAAAGGGGAGGGACACAGTCGAAAAGTGTCCCCCCCTTGGCTCTTTTTGGCTCCACCTTTTTAGAGCTTAAAAAGGTGGAAATATGTGAAAATTATATAAACATTAGAAAGCCAAAAGTCCCTGTAAGGATTCCGCAAAAAATAAAGCAAGTTTGGCGAGCACTACGCCATGGTTATTCAGCTGTTTCTTGATTTTCTTTGTAAATGGCAAGCGCTCGTTCGATTGCGCTTTTGCTCACGTCGAGCACACGCGAAAGCTGTCGGATACTCGCGCCTT
>JAAWAB010000015.1 GCA_022791915.1 Clostridia bacterium | reverse complement strand
CTTTTGGCAATTTCCCTTATTGTAATTTTATCAATATTGCCGTTTGCTTCTTTTATCAAATCAATAGTAACATTGATAATTTTATCTTTAACTTCCATTTTGAAACTCCTATTGAACACAGTTTTGAACAACGTTCAGTATATACGAAAATGATAGACTTGTCAAATGATTGAGGACAGCAAGCGCAAAGGCTTTCAGTTTGTCATAGTTTATCAATTAGACCGTTTTGCGCGTAATAGGTACGATAGATACGTTTATTTATCGCGTTTTGCTGTACGACGATAAAATGAAAGTGCTTTTCAGTCTGAAAAGCGGACAAAAGAACGAATTACTTTTGAACTTGATTTTTCCCAATTACCCCGAAGGGAGTGGTTGTGCGGACGAAAACAGCGCAAAAGAAAAAGAAACCGAAAACTCGGTTTCTCAATCTGGGTGTTCGTATACCCCTGACCTGGTGCGGAGGATGGGAGTCGAACCCACACGAGAATAAACCACAGGCGTCTGAGACCTGCGCGTCTGCCAGTTCCGCCACCTCCGCATATAGGCGGTTATTACACGACGAGTCGGGCAACAACCGTAGAATAGTATACAACAATGCATGCGGCTTTGTCAACAGCTTGACAGAAAAATATTTTCGATATATAATAAGATTGCAAATATTACGGATTTTTCCGTTGCAACGTTGCCGTAGCGGTTTGCTATGGCAGGCATTGCAAAAATGCGGTTTGCCTTACGGCAAGTATTGCCATTCATAATCGAACCGACAGCAGACTTTTATACTATTTCCTATGAGGTAACACGATGACGAACTACCGAATCGGACTGGACGTAGGGTCCACCACGATTAAAACCGCCGTACTCGACAAAAGCGGTTCGCTGGTTTATTCCAGCTACGACAGACATTTTTCGGATATTAAAGCGACGCTTATCGGCGTTTTGCGCAAAGTTTTGGATACATACGACGATTTCACCGTAATGGTAACGGGCAGCGGCGGTATATCGGTTGCCGAATGGCTGGGAATACCGTTTATTCAGGAAGTGATTGCGGGCGTGAAAGCGATTCAGTCGCTCATTCCCGAAACGGACGTTGCCATAGAACTGGGCGGCGAGGACGCGAAAATCACCTATCTGACGGGCGGATTGGAACAACGCATGAACGGAACGTGCGCAGGCGGAACGGGTGCGTTTATCGACCAGATGGCAAGCCTTTTAAGCACCGACGCGTCGGGGCTGGACAAGCTTGCCGAAAAACACACCATACTCTACCCCATTGCGTCGCGGTGCGGCGTGTTTGCCAAAAGCGACATTCAGCCGCTGATTAACGACGGCGCGCAAAAAGCGGACATTGCCGCGTCGGTCTTTCAATCGGTGGTCAATCAGACCATTTCGGGACTTGCGTGCGGCAAACCGATTCGCGGAAACGTGGCATTTTTGGGCGGACCGTTGCACTTTTTGCCCCAACTCGGCAAACGGTTTACCGAAACGCTCAAACCCGAAAAGGCAATCTTCCCCGAAAACAGTCAGGTGTTCAATGCAATCGGCGCGGCGCTTTCGGGTGAAAAGGCATACAAAGCCGCCGACTTAAAGCAAAAACTCGCAGCTCTGCAAAACGTGACTTCGCACGAAGTGGAACGGTTGCCCGCGCTGTTTTCTTCTGCCGAAGAATTGGAACAATTCCGTGCGCGACACGCCAAAACCAAAATTCCGTTTGCCGATATTCAGTCGCACAACGGACCCGCTTTTATGGGCATAGACGCGGGGTCTACCACCACCAAAGCGGCGCTCATTAACAAAGACGGCGCGCTTCTTTATTCGTGGTACGGCAGCAACAGCGGCGACCCGCTCAAATGCATCGTGTCCGTCCTCAAAGAAATTTATTCCCTTCTGCCTGCCGACGCCTACATAGGGCGTTGCACGATTACGGGCTACGGCGAAGGCATGATTAAATCCGCCCTGCATATCGACGCGGGCGAAATCGAAACCATGGCGCACCAAACGGCAAGCAACGAGTTGTTGCCGGGCGTGGAATTCATTCTCGATATCGGCGGGCAGGACATGAAATGCCTGCGCATTAAGAACGGCGTAATCAACGATATTCTGCTCAACGAGGCGTGCTCGTCGGGTTGCGGCAGTTTTATCGAAACGTTTGCGTCCGCGCTCGGCTTAACCGCCGAAGAATTCGCGCAAAAAGGGCTGTTATCGGCGGCGCCCGTAGATTTGGGCAGCAGATGTACCGTGTTTATGAACTCGCGCGTTAAACAGGCGCAAAAAGAAGGCGCCACCGTTTCGGACATTTCGGCGGGACTCGCCTATTCGGTAGTGAAAAACGCGCTGTTCAAGGTAATCAAACTGCGCGACAGCAGTCAGATGGGTGAAAAAGTGATTGTGCAGGGCGGCACGTTTCTCAACGAATCGGTATTGCGCGCCTTTGAGCTGGTTTCGGGCAGAGAAGTCGTGCGTCCCGATAAAGCAGGCTTAATGGGCGCTTACGGCGGCGCCATTTTATCGCGAAACAACTATACGGGCGGCGAAAGCACGCTCTTAAAAGCGAACGAATTAGATAAATTCACCGTTGTAAAAACCAACAAGCGGTGCGGAAAATGCGGCAACAACTGTCTTCTCACCGTTTCGGAATTCAACGACGGCAAAAAATACGTAACGGGCAACCGTTGCGAAAAAGGCGCCGAGCAAACGCAGGAAAAAACCGACCTGCCCCCCAACCTGTTCGCCACCAAATACAAGCGGTTGTTTGCCGACTACAAGCCGCTTTCGCCCGAGCAAGCCAAACGCGGTACGGTGGGAATTCCCCGCGTGCTCAATCTGTATGAAAACTATCCGTTTTGGTTTACGTTCTTTACCGAACTGGGATACCGCGTGGAATTGAGTCCGCGGTCGAGCCGCGCGATTTACGACCTGGGAATCGACACCATGCCCAGCGAATCGGTGTGTTATCCCGCCAAACTGGTGCACGGGCACATTACCGCGCTCGTAAAAAAGGGAATCAAATTCATCTTCTATCCTTGCCTGCCGTACGAAATGATAGAGGACAAGCAGGCGGACAATCACTATAACTGTCCGATTGTGGGCACATACCCCGAAGTAATTCGCAACAATATGACCGAGGTATTCGGCTCGGACGTGCGCTTTATGTCCCCCTTCTTGCCCCTTTCTTCGCCCGAGCGCATGCAAAAAAGGCTGACGGAAGAATTCCCCGACATTCCCGCCAAAGAAATCGTTTCCGCGGTGCAAAAGGCATACGCCGAAACCGAAGCGTTCAAAGAGGAAACGCGCAAAGGAGGCGAGCAGACAATCGAATATCTGAAAAAGACGGGCAAGCACGGCATTGTGTTGGCGGGCAGACCGTATCATCTCGACCCCGAAATCAATCACGGCATACCCGAAATGATTAACGCCTACGGATTCGCCGTTCTTACCGAGGACAGCATTTCTCATCTGCAAAAGGTGCAACGCCCCATACGCGTGGTAGACCAGTGGATGTACCATTCTCGGTTGTATTCCGCCGCCGAATACGTACGCACCAGCGATTGCCTCGACCTTGTGCAACTCAACTCGTTCGGATGCGGACTGGACGCCGTTACCACCGACCAGGTACAGGAACTTTTAGAGGCGGCGGGCAAAATCTACACCGTTCTCAAAATAGACGAAGTGAACAATTTGGGCGCGGCGCGAATCCGTATCCGTTCTTTAATGGCAGTGCTCGAAGAACGGCGGCGGCGCAACATTCATGCTCCCGCCAAAGTGACCGCCGCAAAAGGCAGAGTGCTGTTCACCAAAGAAATGCGCGAAAACTATACCATTATCGCGCCGCAAATCTCCCCCATTCATCTGAACGTGCTCGAACCCACGTTACACAAATTCGGCTACGATATCAAAGTATTGCCCGAAAGTCCCACGGCGGTAGATACGGGGCTGAAATTCGTAAACAACGACGCATGCTACCCCACCATACTCACGGTAGGACAAGTTATCGACGCGCTTTTGAGCGGAAAATACAACCCCGACAAAACAGCTGTAATGATTACGCAGACGGGCGGCGGATGCAGGGCGACAAATTACATAGCCCTTCTGCGAAAAGCGCTCAAACAGGCAAACATGCCGCAGGTGCCCGTTGTTTCTCTTAACTTTGCGGGATTGGAGAAAAATCCCGGATTCAAAGTGACCATACCGCTGATGAAAAACATGGTGTACGCCATATTGTACGGCGACCTGTTTATGCGGTGTCTTTACAAAGTGCGCCCGTACGAAAAGCAGGAAGGCGCGGCGCAAGCGGTTTACGAAAAATGGAACAAAATCGTTTGCGAGCAGATGAGAAAAGGCAACACACGCGCGTTCAAGAAAAACGTGGCGCAGATTGTGCGCGACTTCGACGCCGTGGAAACGCTCAATCTCGAAAAGCCCAAAGTGGGTATCGTGGGCGAAATTCTGGTGAAGTTCCACCCCGTGGCTAACAACCATGCCGTAGAACTCATCGAACGCGAAGGCGGCGAAGCGGTTGTACCCGATTTGTTAGACTTTTTCATGTACTCGTTTTATAACAGCACCATAAAATACAATTTACTCGACGGCACCCGCATGCAAAAGTTTATGGGCGATTTCGAAATCCGTTTTATAGAACACCTGAAAAAGCCGATGCTCAAAGCGCTAGAAGGCACAAAATTCGGCGCTCCTACACACATTGCCGAAATGGCGAAAGAAGCAAGCAAAGTGGTGGAACTGGGCAACATTGCGGGCGAAGGTTGGTTCCTTACGGCGGAAATGCTCGAACTCATGCACAACGGCGTAAACAACATCATCTGCATGCAGCCGTTTGCCTGCCTTCCCAATCACGTGACGGGCAAAGGCGTGATGAAAGCGCTCAAAGCGTATAATCCCACCGCAAACATCGTGGCGGTAGACTACGACCCCGGCGCCAGCGAAGTCAATCAGATTAACCGAATCAAGCTGATGATGAGCGTGGCGTTTGCCAACTTACGCAACGAGCAACCGCCCGAAATCCCCGACGACGTACGCGAAAAAGGCTTACGTTGCGCCGCCGCTACCGTAGCCGAAAAAGAATAAACAAAAAGAGCGTTTACCGATTGCGTAAGCGCTCTTTTTCATGCGCACGGTTGCGCAAGCTAATTTTCCGTCAATTGCAATAAGGTGGCGGCGTTTTCTTCCATAATTTTTTTGCGGAGAACGGGGTCGGTAATGCGACGGCGCATCATGTCTACGTCCGATTTTTGGTCTGCCCAGGGGCTGTCCGTTCCAAACAGGATTTTATCGGGATTATGCTCGGAACAAAAACGGTGCAGCTGCTCGTTTGTAAGCCACCCGAACCCGTAAGACGTATCGAGATATACGTCTTTGCCGCAGACGTGCGCAAACACTTCGTCCCACATGCCCTGTCCGCCCAAATGCGCGCCCACGATTTTCGCGCCTGCGAAATCGCGCGCTACCCGAGCAAAACGGTCGGGCGGGCACTTGCAAGGGTGCGGCGTGAGATTGTATCCGCAATGAAAGAGCAGAATAAATCCATAGGCGGCAATCTTTTCGTACAACGGATACACCGCGCGATCGTCGGCGTAAAAGTTTTGAAAATCGGGGTGCAATTTGATTCCTTTTATTCCCGCGGCGCACAGTCTTTGCAGTTCTTCGTCTATGTAGTCGCAATCGGGGTGCACCGAACCGAACGAAACAAATTCTTTTTGCGCGTTGGTGGCAATGGCAAAATCGTTTACGTGGCGGGTCTGTTTTGCGTTGGTGGCAATATGTTGCAACACCGAAACGTCTATCCCCGCCTGTTTCATCGAACGAGCCAAATCTCCCGCCGTACCATCCGTACGGGGCGGATACGGCGACCCTTGTTGCAGATTGTGCATGGCGCGCGGCGCAAGCGAGTCGGGAAAACAGTGTGTGTGAAAATCGATAATCATATCTCTATTGTAAAACTTTTCCGAATCGGTTGTCAAATGTTCGCACGTACCGTCTTTTATTTGACTATCGGACGAAAATATTGTATAATAGAAAGGTATTTTTTTCGGAGGTAAGGCAAGACAATGGCTGTAACCGCATTAGTCGGCGCACAATGGGGCGACGAAGGAAAAGGCAAAATCATCGACATTTTAGCGGAAAAATCGGATATGGTTGTACGCGCGCAAGGCGGCAACAACGCAGGACATACCGTGGTTGCAAACGGCGTTACATACAAACTGCGTCTGATTCCCAGCGGAATTTTATATAACAACGCGATTTGCGTGGTAGGCAACGGAACGGTAATCGACCCCGCCGTTATTCTATCCGAAATGGACGACCTTTCGGGCAAAGGGATTGACGTTTCGCGCCTGAAAATCGACGCGCGGGCGCACGTGATTTTCCCCTACCATCTTGTGATTGACGAATTGAGCGAAAAGGCGCGCGGAAACGGCGACATAGGCACAACCAAACGCGGTATAGGACCTTGCTATATGGACAAAGCCGAGCGAATCGGTATTCGCATGTGCGATTTAATCAATCCCGACGTATTTACGGAAAAACTACGGCGCAACGTAACGGTGAAAAACGAAATCATCACCAAAATATACGGCGGCGAGCCCGTGTCGTATGAAAAGATTCTTGCCGACTACAACGGATATGCCAAACGGTTGGCACCCCACGTATGCGATACATCGGTACTCGTATACAACGCCATCAAAGCGGGTAAAAACGTTTTAATGGAAGGCGCGCAGGGCGCACTGCTTGATTTGGACGTGGGCACCTACCCGTACGTAACGAGTTCACACCCCATTTCGGGCGGATTCTGCGTGGGCGCGGGCGTGGGTCCTACCTTAATCGACTCCTGCTTGGGCATTGCCAAAGCGTACACCACGCGCGTGGGCAAAGGTCCTTTCCCCACCGAACTCGATGACGAAGTGGGCGAACGGATTCGCACGGTGGGCGCGGAATTCGGCACCGTTACGGGGCGTCCCCGCCGTTGCGGTTGGTTAGACGCGGTAATTCTGCGATTTGCGGTGCGCGTGAACGGTCTTACGGGGTTGGCGCTCAATAAACTGGATACGCTTACGGGGTTACGTAAACTCAAAGTTTGCGTGGCTTATCAAAAAAACGGCGAAACGATTACCGATTTCCCGTCCGATATTTCCGCACTCGAAGGTTGCCAACCCATATACGAAGAATACGACGGCTGGACGGAAGATATCTCGAAAGCAAAGACTTTGAACGATTTACCCAAGAACGCCGTAGCGTATCTGCGCGCAATCGAAAAGGCAATCGACTGCCCCGTGAAAATGGTGGGCGTAGGACCGGACAGAACGCAGAATTTTGAAATTTGAGAATGCGAAACGATTTATAAAACCTATATGAAAAAAAGGGATTGTTCTTACGGACAGTCCCTTTTCTGTTTTACATTTTGCCGTGTTTTATGTATTTCAGACGTTTTTCAAATTGAGTCCCCCTTTCCTTTGTTTTTCGTTCAGTCGATGATATTTTCCCTATCGAACAGCGGAGAATTAAAAAATTCTTTCAACGTAATTTGCAACCCTTCACAGATTCCGTAAACGGTGGATAATTTGACCGTGTTGTTCCTTTTCATTGTGGCAAAAGTTGGTTGCGGAATCCCACTTTGTTCAATCAATTGACTCATATCAATCAAATTTTCCTTTAACAATTCTTCTATTCTCGCACAAACAGCATTTATTAATTTCATATATGCCACCTCCTTTATTCAGTATAGCATATTACATTAAAAAAAATTATTGCCATACCAATATATTTGTTGACCAATGTATTATTTTGTTGTATACTATTCTTATTTAGTTCATCATACTTTCTTTATCAAATCGCGGTGAATCGAAAAAATCTTTTAACGATATGTTCAAACCTTCACAAATCGCATAAATAGTAGATAGTTTTACCGTATTACTCAATGTCATAGTAAGAATTGTTGGTTGCGGTACGGCACAAACTTTACATAATCGATATAATGTATAATCGTTTTCTGCCGCTAAATCATAAACTCGTTTTTGAACTGCTTCAACTAATCTCATAAAAATCTCACCTACTGTTTTAATATAATTATTATAGCTTATTTTTTTGCCATTATACATTGGCATGCCAATACTTTTATGAGCCAATGCTTTTGTATGCCAATTCACATTTGGAGAACGTATGAAAATTACTTTTATTGGTCACAGAGATACAAATTTAACAAATTCTTTGCAAGAAACAGTTACTGAATTTATAAAAAATTTAGTTAGCCATTACCGTGCCGATGAGTTTTTGTTTGGTAGTCGAAGCAACTTTAATACTTTATGTTATAACTCTGTATCTGCTTTACAGCAACAATACACTTATTTTCGAAGAATATATGTACGTGCCGAATATGAATATATTGACGAAACATATCGCGACTATCTACTTTCTATGTATGAAGACACTTTTTTTGCAAATAAAGCACACAATGCCGCTGCAAAAACTTACATCAAAAGAAATGAAACTTTAATTGATACTTGTGATATGGCATTAATTTATTGTAATGAACAAATACAACTATCTCATAGTGGTACCGAAATTGCTTTACGCTACATACGGCGCAAAAAAAAGCCAGTATTTAATTTTTGGAAATGGGAGCATAAAAAAATGAATTATATCGATTTGAACAAAATGAGCGCATTGTTACAAAAAGCCGAATTAGATACTTCCGATTTACCGCCGTCCATTCAACAATGTATAATCAACGGCGACCAAAGTGAATTGACTGTCAACGATATATTTACCGTAGCAAATTTATGCAACGTGACAATTATGGAACTGCTTGCCGATGAAAATAGTTGCACGCAAAAAAGACAAAAATGAACACACTTTCGGAACAATTACACCCTATTTGTGGCATTATAGACCATAATAAAAAATACACTCCGACAATCGACGAATATTCCGGCATATGCAAAACCATAGCGAAAATGTTCGAAGCAGGTGTACGTACTTTTATATGTTGCAGCATGGGTAGTTTCGTGCTATCCTTCCGATTGTTTTTGAGAGCGGCACGCAAACATAATAAAACGAACAAATATCCTTACCAAATACTACACCGTATCTGGAATGAGTATACCGCAGACTATGATGCAATTGCCCCGTATCACCCCATTATAAAAAAGTACTATCGTCCGCTCACCATTATCGAAACTATGGAATGTATTGTAGAGCAAGAATCCGATATTCTTATTGTAGGAATGAATCAAAACTACAAAGGCAACTCACTTGCAATACAAAGAGCCCAGAGAAAAAACAAAAAAATAATTTATATCCATGAAACTGTTTCCGACGATTAACGCATAACAAAAGAACGACTCCTTTCGAGTCGTTCTTTTTATTTTTGGTTTATTGCCCTGATTTACTTTTTGGGAGCGGGCTTTTTGGCGGCGGGTTTCTTTGCCGCAGTCGTGGTTTTTTTGGCGGTTGCCGCAGGTTTTTTGGTGGCGGCTTTCTTTACGGGTTTTTCCACTTCCTCGGTTGCCGCCGTTTCTTCCGCCGCAGGGGCTACCGTGGCAGCCGTTTCTTCCTTGGCGGGTTTAGCGGGTTTTTCTTCCACGAACACATATTCGGGCGCGTATTGCACTTTTTCGGCAATCACGGCAGTGACGGACGGTTTTTCACCCAACGTAATACCCTGCGGGTCGACAACGAATTTCACTTTGTCGTTCACGTTGTAGTTTACCGTGCCGGGCACAATGGCGCAGAATCCGTTTGCGATTCCTTCCACTTCGGCGTAGACAATCGTATTGGCGCCGAGCACGTCGGCATCTTTCACCTTGCCCACAACCACCGTTTTGGGCGATTTGGAAACTTCTTCTTTGCCCACGCGGATATAGCGGGGGTCGATATTGATGACAGCCGTGCCGGGTTCGCGCACTTCGGAGTTGGTAATCATGTTGATTTTGCTCTTTCCGAACGCAATGGTAGCCGTGGTGCCGTCTTTTACCGTAATCATGGCGGTTGCCGTGTTGGTGGTTACGGGTTTATATGCAATCAATTTTTCATTCCGATCGATATCGCGCAACTGAATGGATTCGGGACGCACGTAAAGCGCAAGTTTATCGCCGGGCGCCACCGTGCTGTCTACGGCGTGCTTGCTTACAAGGAATCCTTTCTTGCCGGGCACATAGCTGTATGCCGCCGTAAAGCGGGGATATTTTTCCACAAAGTCGACGGTGCCGTCGATACGGATACTTCCTTCTTCTTCCGTTTCCGACAAATCGGCAGGTGCAATTTCCAACGTGACGTCGCGGTTGATTTGTTCGAGGTCGGTAAGGCGCATAGCCATTTCGGTGCTCACGGGAATCGTGATGTTGCCGAAACGCACCACCAGTCCGTTATCGGTAGCCAGGAATTTGGCGGCGATACGGTTGGCTCTGGGCACGCCCATGATAGTGAGCTCGGTATCGGGGTCGAAGAAATGAATGTGATTGGCGTCGATAGCCAGGCGCACCGTTTCACCCGCCGCAAACTGCGAACGCGCGTCGATACGGGCAATGGCGTAATCTTCTTTGCCGTCTACCTTCATATAGAGAATGGTTTCGTTACCGAGTTTTTCGATTACGTCCACTTCGGCGTCGATAATCGTGTCGGGGTTGGACGCAATGAACACTTCTTCGTCGTGAATATCTTCGGGACGCACGCCCATTACGACTTCTCTGCCGATATAGTAATCGTCGATAATGCGTTTTGCGCGCGATTTGGGAACAAGAATTTTGTTGTTGCCGAACACCGAGTACAACTTGTCGCCTTCTTTAACGAGCTGCGCTTTGAAGAAATTCATCTGCGGCGAGCCGAGGAAGGACGCAACGAACAGGTTTTCGGGGTTATCGTACAAGCACGTGGGCGTATCGATTTGCTGAATGATACCGTCTTTCATAACCACGATACGGGTACCCATGGTCATTGCCTCGGTTTGGTCGTGTGTTACGTAGATAAACGTGGTAGCGAGTTTGTTGTGCAGTTTGGTGATTTCGGTACGCATTTGCACGCGGAGTTTTGCGTCGAGGTTGGAGAGCGGTTCATCCAAAAGGAACACTTTGGGTTCGCGAACGATTGCACGACCGAGCGCAACACGTTGGCGCTGACCACCCGAAAGAGCCTTGGGCTTACGCGACAGCAGCGGCGTGATTCCGAGAATCGCGGCGGCTTCTTGCACGCGCTTATCAATCTCTTTGCTGTTCATTTTGCGCAGACGCAAACCGAACGCCATGTTATCGTACACCGTCATGTGCGGATACAACGCGTAGTTCTGGAACACCATTGCGATGTCGCGGTCTTTGGGTTCGACGTCGTTGACGAGCTTACCGTCGATATACAGTTCGCCTGCCGAGATTTCTTCAAGCCCCGCAACCATTCGAAGCGTTGTGGATTTACCGCAGCCGGACGGACCGACGAACACGATAAATTCTTTATCGTCGATTTCCAGATTGAAGTCGCTTACCGCTTTTACTCCGCCCTGATAAATCTTGTAGATGTGTCTTAACGACAGACTTGCCATTTTCTACCCTCCATTACGAATCAGTATTTTGCCTTTATTCGGCATTATTATTATACTATATTTTTTACGGCAATATCAACTGCATTATGAACAAAAAAAACGGACGCAATTATAAGAAATGCACAAAATGAAAAAAACGCCCCGTGAAGGGCGTTTTTTATCTTTACTTTTTGAGTTGAGCCAATAAATCAAGGAGTGTTTGTTGCTGAATCTGCTGATTGCGTTCGATATCCAGCTTATACGCGATGCAATCGGCGCCGAATTTGACGATATAGTATAGGAGAATTCCCGCAACCGACGAAAGCGCCGACACAACGGGCAGCAGCCAGTACATTTGCAAGAACGTTACGATAACCGCCGCTACGTTTCCGCCCACAAACACGACGAGCGGCAATAAAACGGTGAGTTTGTTCAACAGCCAACCGAGCGCCTTTATGATTGTGAATTTGGTGCGCAGTTCGCGGTAGCATTCGCTGTTCATGCCGGCAAACAGGATTTCCTGCTGACGGATACGGAGCAACAACGCTCTGCGGTCGAGCTCGTAGCAGTGCATGAGATACCACATTAAAAGGAATCCCACCGCCACGGCGCCTACGCCGCCGCCGAACACAATGAGTGCGTGTTGCCAACCGTCGCGTATAAACAGAACGGTGGACACCGCAAGCACGATGATTCCCAAAAACACGGCATACCCGATTTTATGCAATACGTATTTGAACGAATCGAGAAACCGCACGCCGCCCGCGTATTCGGAGATTGCCACGTCCAGATTGGTTTTGGGGCGCGTATCTTTGGAAAGCGCCACTTCGGGACTGGTGATTTGAATCCGTTCGTCGTCGATTGTCTGATTTGCCGCTTCGTGAATGAGTGCGCGCGTGCGTTCTTCTTTTTGCGCGCGGTCTTTCTCTTTGACGGGCGGCTTGGTGGTTTTTTCTTTCATATCGTTCTCCTCGGGGACGGTTTGCGTCCCGACACTTTGTCCGTTTTCTCTATCTGTTGTATTACGTTCTTCTTTTTTACCGTATTCTTCTTTTTGGGGCGCAACCTGCGTTTCTTCGCGGGGGTGCTCGTCGGCTACCCGTTCGTTCCGCACAATTTGCGGCGGTTCGCTATCGTTCTCTTCCCGACCGTCGTTTTCTTTGGGCGGCGCGACGATTTTCGCAATGAGCGGCGCGACTTCTTCGTCTGTCCCTTCTTCGTCGGGCAAGCCTTCGGAGATTTTCTGCAAGCCTTCTACCACGCGTTGCAACTCTTCGCCGCTTCGGAGCAGTTCTTCGGACGCCTTATAATCTTCGCCCGTATCGTCTTCGCCCGCCTGTGCGGCGCGCTTTTTGCGGCGGAGTTCTTTTTGCCGCACGCTTGTGAGCACGCGTTTGTCGTCGTCGGTTGTGGCGAGCAAGGTATCGAGTTGCGCTTCGTCGAGCGTGGGCACGCGCGTGTTTTTGCGCTCGGCAAGTTCCATTTCCAGTTCCAAAAGTTCGGCGCCCGACATACCTTCGGTATCGATTCCCGCTTCGCGTATGATATCGAGGTCGAGCGAGAGCGCCACGTTTTCCACGGGTTGGTCGGCATCGGGCGACAATCCCATGCGTTCGAGATATCCGTCGTGGCAGAATTTGCAGACTTTCATGACCGCGCCGTTTTCTTCTATACGATAGCTGTCGTCGGCAAAGCCGCACAATTCACATTCGCCTTTGGTAGCCACGTGGTACCCGAACCTCCTTTACGGAATTTTTGTTGCCGTATCGCCCGAAAAGCACTTACAAGCAACTTTACTCGATTCATTATATCATCTTCCGTGCGCCCCGTCAAATCTTCCCGTATGATTTATACGAATATTTTTACGGGTAAATTCCACATAAATCGCATAAACGTGCCGACGCGCGATTTTTCGTGCGAAACGCATGCAAAACGCTTGCATAAATATACATTGCATTGTATAATTATGTATATATACTTTTTAGGGAGAATATACCTATTATGATACGCGCAGCGATTGTAGGTGCCAACGGTTACACGGGTTTCGAACTGATGAAACTCATTGACGCTCACCCTTATCTTACGCTTACTATGGCGGTTTCCCGTTCGCATGCGGGCACGCGGATACGCGACATGTATCCGCCGCTCGGATTTGCCTACGGCGACAAATGTTTTGAAGAAGCCGACACCGCCGCCATTGCAAGAAACGCCGACGTGGCTTTTACCGCGTTGCCCCATGCGGCAAGCGCGCAGATTGGCGGCGAACTACACGACCGCGGCGTAAAAGTGATTGATTTATCCGCCGATTTCCGCTACGACGACATCAATTTATACGAAAGCACCTACGGCGTTACGCACCCCCGCCCCGAACTGAACGCGGCGGCGGTATACGGGCTGTGCGAAGTCAACCGCAAAAAAATTGCAAACGCGAGCATTGTGGGAAACCCCGGTTGTTACACGACGTGCTCTATTTTGCCGCTGTATCCGCTATTGAAAGCGGGCGTACTTTCGCCAAACGGCATTATTATCGACGCGGCGAGCGGCGTGACGGGCGCGGGACGCAAGGCGGACGTAAGCTACAACTTTTGCGAAACGGACGGGAGCTACAAAGCCTACGGCGTGACCACGCACCGCCACACTACCGAAATCGAGGAAAAACTGCGCATGGGCAACGAGCAATTTCGTGTGACGTTCACCCCCCACCTGTTGCCGGTAAAGCGCGGGATTCTTGCCACGATTTACGCCGACCTTATTCCGGGCGTAACGAGCGCAGACATAGACAACGCCTACAAGATGTATGAAAACGAAAAATATGCCGTAGCGTTGGGCGAAGGCGTTCTGCCCGAAATCAAATGGGTGACGCACAGCAACGTGTGTGCGTTCGGTTACAAGATTGACAAAAAGACGGGGCGTATCATTATTGTATCGGCTATCGATAATCTGATTAAAGGCGCTTCGGGGCAAGCGATTCAAAACTGCAACATTATGTTCGGGCGGTACGAAAGCGCGGGCTTGCCGCTGATAGGCAGTTATTTATAATCGGCAGTTATTTATATTAGGCAGTGCGGATACGTGCGAGAATACAGACGAAAGGAAAAGAAAAAATGGAACCTGTTAAACAAAGCGAACTGATTGAACGCGCCAAAATCTTGACGGAGGCGCTTCCGTATATATCGAGATTCCGCGGCAAAACCATTGTAATCAAATACGGCGGCAATGCCATGAACGACGCGGCGGTAATCAAAACGATTATGCAAGACGTTGCCACGCTCAAAATCGTGGGCGTAAATCCCGTGCTTGTGCACGGCGGCGGACCCGAAATCAATACGCTTTTGAAACGGCTGAACATTGCGTCCCGTTTTGAAAACGGTTTACGCGTGACCGACGGCGCGGCAATGGAAGTGGTGCAAATGGCGCTGAACAAACTGAACAAGAACATCACGGCAACGCTTTGTACGTTGGGCGTGAAAGCAATCGGATTGTGCGGGCAGGATAACGGACTGATAGGCGTGGAGAAGTTTTCGGACGACAGCGGCACGGACTACGGCTACGTGGGAAAAATCCGCAATATCAACTCCGACATTCTGCGCGAGATTGCCGAACGCGATTATATTCCCGTTATTGCCACAATCGGCGCCGACGGCGAAGGTAAACCGTACAACGTAAACGCCGACACGGCGGCGGGCGCCATAGGCGGGGCTCTGCGTGCCGAAAAATTACTGTATTTAACCGACGTAGACGGCGTACGCGAAAACGAATCCGACCCTTCCTCTTTAATTGCGGAAATTTCGGTGAGCGAGTTGCGCGCGATGACGCAGGACGGACGGATTCGCGGCGGCATGGTACCCAAAGCGCTTTCGTGCATAGACGCGATAGCCTGCGGCGTGAAAAACGTGCTGATTGTAAACGGCACCATTCCCCACTCCATTCTGCTCGAACTGTTTACCGACACGGGCGTGGGCACAATGGTGGTTCCCGACTGAAAACACGCGCATAGCGGGGCGCTTATGTTTTCCATGCGCCTGTTTTACAACAATTCTATATTATTTTGCAACAATTCTATATTATAAGGAAATGAACGATGGATTTCAAGGAGATAAAAGAAGCCGACGCAAAAAACTACATGACTGTTTTTTCGCGGCAAAATATATGTTTTACGCACGGAAAAGGCAGTAAGCTGTACGACACGGCGGGCAACGAATACATAGACATGGCGGGCGGCATTGCCGTGAACTGCTTGGGGCACGACCACCCCGAACTTACCGCCGCAATCTGCGAACAGGCGCACAAGCTGATACACGTATCTAATCTTTACTACAACGAACCGCAAGCCATGCTGTGCGAAAAGCTATTAGAAGGTTCCATTTTCGAGCGCATGTTTTTGTGCAACAGCGGCGCCGAGGCGAACGAGGCGGCAATCAAGTTGGTGCGCAAGCACTTTTTTAACCGCGGCGAAAACCGCACCCAAATCATCACGGCACAAAATTCGTTTCACGGCAGAACGCTTGCTACCGTAACCGCAACGGGACAGGACAAATATTCGCGCCCTTACGCCCCGTTGCCGCCCGGTTTTATTCACGTGCCGTATAACGACTTCGACGCGCTCAAAAACGCGGTTACGGAAAACACCGCCGCCATTATGTTGGAAGTGATACAGGGCGAAAGCGGCGTACTTCCCGCCGACTACGACTACATTGTGGGCGCTTATGCTTACGCCAAAAGCCGCGGCATTCTGTTTGTGGTGGACGAAGTACAGACGGGCATGGGGCGCACGGGCAAACTGTACGGATTCGAGCATTACGGCATTCAGCCCGACGTGATTACGCTTGCCAAAGGATTGGGGGGCGGCGTTCCCATAGGCGCCATGCTCGCGCGCGGAGAAGTTGCGCACGCCTTTGCACCCGGCGACCACGGTTCTACGTTCGGCGGCAATCCCCTTGCCTGCGCGGCAGCCTGCGTGGTGGTGGACAAACTGAAAAACGGCTTGCTTGCCGAAGCGGAGAAAAAAGGCGAATATCTTATGGGCAAACTCTCCCGTTTGCGCAAATTCAACTTTGTGCGTGACGTGCGCGGCAAGGGCTTATTATTGGGCGTCTGCCTTACCGACAAAGTGAGCAATACGGAAATCGTGGGAAAAATGGCGGCAAACGGCGTATTGCTGATTACCGCAGGACACAACACCCTGCGCTTTGCGCCCGCATACACGATACGTTACGAAGAAATAGACAAAGCGTGCGATACGCTTATGAATCTGTTTGCCAACACAAACGTATAAATATCGACACAATGCGGTAAAATTATTTGACCGCAATCTTATTTTCCATTATAATGAGAAAGTCTGTCGGCGGGCATATTTTTGTTGCGGAATACCACAGGGCGCAACGTGCGAAACACCGACTTTCAAATGCAAAATTCAAGGAGAACTTATGGATATCCGTTCGTATAAACCAAAAGGATTTATCAACAACAAGCACATGCTGACGCTGAAAACCTATTCGTCGCAGGAAATTTTCGAAATCATTCATACCGCGGTAATGCTCAAACAAAAGCAGCGCGCGGGCAAAAAACACGCCTATCTCAAAGACAAAACGCTTGCCATGATTTTCAGCAAGTCGAGCACGCGCACCCGCGTTTCGTTTGAACAGGGAATCAAACAGCTCGGCGGTTCGGCGCTCGTTCTGCAACAGGGCGACATTCAACTCGGGCGGGGCGAAACGGTGCACGACACCGCAATGGTATTGAATCGCTACGGAATCGACGGCATTATGATTCGCACGTACAAGCAATCCGACGTGGAAGAGTTGGCGAAATATGCGGACTGCCCCGTGATTAACGGACTGACGGACGACTACCATCCCTGCCAAGTGCTTGCCGACCTTATGACGGTGTACGAACACTACGGCAAGTTGGAAGGACTGAAAATGGCGTACTTCGGCGACGGCAACAACATGGCGAACTCGCTGATGATAGGCGGCGCCAAAGTGGGCATGCAAGTGGTGATTTGCTCTCCCGAAGGATACCAACCCGACCCCGAAATCGTGAAAGAAGCGGCGCAATTCGGCGACGTGAAAGTTACGGCGGACGTAGACGAAGCCATACGCGACTGCGACGTGATATATACCGACGTGTTTTTCTCTATGGGACAGGAAAAATCGCCCGAAAAGGTGAATGCGCTCATGCCCTATCAGGTGAACGCCGAACTGATGGCAAAAGCGGCAAAAAATGCGGTGTTTTTACACTGTTTGCCCGCGCACCGCGGCGAAGAAGTGACTGCCGACGTGATAGACGGCGCGCAGAGCATTGTGTTTGAAGAAGCGGAAAACAGATTGCACGCGCAAAAAGCGGTGCTCTACTTACTCATGAAAAAAAGATAAAAGGTACTTTCCCCCATGATACAATTCCGCGCGGCAACGGTTTCGGACGCCGCAAAAATCAACGAAGTGATTCACAGGGCTTTTCGATTGTATGCCGACGAACTCGGACCGGACAGTCACGTAAAAGCGTTAGAAGAACCGCAAGAAAAAGTGTTGGACGACATTGCGCACAACTTTGTGTTGGTGGCGGAAGAAAACGGCGAAGTTATCGGCAGTATCCGCATAAAACGACTCAACGACGACGTTGCCTACGTATACCGATTCGGTGTGGACCCGCTTGTTCGCAATGCGGGCGTGGGCAGCGAGCTATTGCAGGCGGCAATCGATTATTGCAAGCAAAAAGGATACGCCGCCATGGCGTTGCATACCAACTCCAAATATTTCAAACTTGCCCGCTACTATTACGGAAAAAAATTCTACGTGCATTCCACGTCTACGACAAAAGGATACATACGCGCCCTGTTTGTGAAAGACTTATCAAACCGCGCTTACGATATCTCTCCCGCATTCGACGAATAGCGCCCGCATACAAAAAACTGCCGCCCGTTTCTACGAAACGAGCGGTTTTTTGTTTATACAACCATAGCGCCTTTAACAGTATAGCAAAACGGCGTGCGGTATGTTAACCGCATTTTTTTGTTTATGCTTTTTCAAGCGGCAACGCAACCGAAAAAGGCAAACGGGCTTGCCACACGGCAAACCCGCTTATACCGAACATTACATACCTATGTTTCCTTGCGTGAACGTGATTGTGCCGAACGCGTCGCCCGCATACGGAGTGACCGAATCAAACGTTGCGCCCGTATAGGCGTTGAGCGCCGCCATACATTTATCTATCTGCGCGGTGATTTCCGCCTGCTCGATTTTTACAAGGCTTAACAGCACTTTTTGCACGTCGTCGTTCAGTCCGTTGATACGGAAGTACACTTCCTTATAGCCCGTTGCCGTTTTTTCCAGCAGAATGGTTACGTACAGTTCTTTGGGCACGGCGGATGCGAGCGGATTTTCGCCTTCCGTTTGCAAGAGTTTATCCATGCTTGCACGGAAGGTAAACTCGATAAACGTTTTGCCCGTGATATCCGCGAAGGTATCGGCAAGTTCTTGTTGCGAATTTTCGGTGACGAATCCTTTTACAAACGGTTCGCGTTCGCCCAACGATTGGTGCAAAATGTTGAGTTGGCAAAGTCCGAACGCACCGTCTTCGCCCTGCGCAAGCACGCCGCTCACTTTATGTTCTTGCCCCAGCGCCGAAACGGTGAATCCGTTTGCCAGAATACTGCCGAACTCGTTATCTTTTTTGGTGGTTTCGCCGAGTGCGAGAGCAAGCACTTCGTCGGAAATTCCGTTTACCAACAACTCGCTTGTTTTATAGTTGTGCGTGGAATTTTCTTCTCCGTCTTTTGTTGCCGCAAGACCTTGCAATGCCGCTTTGATATCTTCCGTATCCGCGTCGCTTTTGAGCGCTTTTTTCAGGAAGTCGTACACCGACACCAAACGCACGCCGCCGTTCACGAATTCGATATTGCCGCCGAGCGAACTTTCCAGCGTTTCAATCTGACTGCAAATAATGGCGCCGATATCGCGCGCTTTTACGTCGAGGTCGAGCGCGTCGGCGTTTCCGCCCAAACTCTTCATCATGTTGAGCATGGTGCCGTACACGTTTCTGCCCGTTTCCGCCGCCATTTCGTCCATTCTGTTGATTGTAAGCGTGGTGCGGTAAAACGGGCGTGAAGTTTGCTTTTCCCCTTCGGGGATTTCGTCGATACTGTCGTACACCGTTTTGCCTTCGCCGTTTTTATCGTAGTAGGCAATGTGGCTCAAATCGACGGCGGCTTTCAGGTATACGGTTTCGGCAGGCAACAAACGCGCCCATTCCGCCGCCGTTTCGTCGGAGCCGATGAGTTTGCTCACGTCGATTTGTATCATAATCGTGAGCGTTTTCGCGCCGTTCTGCGTGTCTATCCGCAAGCCCTTGATTCCCGTAAGGTCGCCGTAGATTCCCGATTCGCCGCGCATTTTTTCCACAAGCAGCGCCGCCAAATCGTTATCTTCAAACACGGGGCGAAGGTCGTCGCCGTTTTCCGATACAATGGCGCGCGGGTCGTGATACAACTTGTTAAAGTCGAAGTTGGCAACGTCGAACGTTTGGAAATTCGCCACGCCGCCGCTTGCGAACAAATCGTCGAATTGCGTGTACAGAGTTTCGCCGTTTGCTCCTGTGTTTACGATATAGTATTTTTCCAGAATTTCCGCGAACGACTTGCCGTACGTGGGCGCAAGATTCCCGTCGGCGCCGGGCGCCATGGAAATGCCGTCTTGCCCGATATACAGACTTTCAAAGTTTTCATCGTTCACCGCGTTGATGGCGCGCAACACGTCTTCTATACCCTGCGCAGTGATTTGTTGATTGATTTCGCCTTTTTCGGCGTCGTCGTTCTTGAAGAGCATGAATTTTATGGTTTCGAATACGCTCGGCAACTCGATTGCCGCAGGCAAATCGGCGTTTTCCACCGTTGCGTCGAGGTCGATAGTGGAATCGCAGAGTTCTACGGGAATCACGCTGTTCATCTTATCGATTGCGTCGCGTATCGGTTTTTCCACCTGTGACAAGAGTCCCGCCGTATCGAAATCGGACGCGAACGACGAAACGGTTTTCAGAATAACAGCCGTTTTCTCGGCGGTTAAATCGTTATAAATCAGTTTGCTTGCAAAGGCGTTCTCGTCGGGCAATCCGGGCGTGACGTCGATATCGAAAGTGATGACTGCCGTGTCGCCGATTAAACCGGTTACGATGGACGCAATGCCGCTCTTTCCCGCCACAAGTCCGCCGATATCCACCGATATTGCCGCCTGCAACATCTTGTGATTTTGCGTGGTGTAGGTATACACGTAAGCGAGCGACGGCTTGCAATCTCCGAGCGAACCCGCTCCGTCAATCAGAGTATCGATTTGCGCCTGCAAAATCGCACCGAGCATGCGACTGTCTACGTTGACTTTGCGGTTAGGCGAATCGAGCACGTTGCCCAACTTGGACGTATCGAACAAATCGAGCAGTTCGGTTTCCGCCGCTCCTTCGAGCGGTTCGCCCAGTCCGAACAGGCGCATAAGCGTTTCAAACGTTACGTCGTCGGACGGGTCGTCGGGGTCTTTGCCGCTTAAATCGAGCATATACTTTTCGGCAAGTTCTTGCATGAACAAATCCCAATAATTCTGCCAGGTCATATCGGGATATTGGGTGTTGGGGTCGAGCGTTTTGTTGTACACCACTTTGTTCTGCGTGCTGTCAAACCACTGGTGTTGATAGTCGTATTCTTCTTTTACCGCGTTGTCGGCGTCGGACGCCACCACGCCGCCCAACGTTTGAATGATATCGGGGGCATGCAACTGCTCGCTTTCGGGTTTAAGTTCCCCGTCCGTTTTATTGAGTCCGCTCAAATCGATTACCGTTTCGAACACGTCGAACGAAACGGTGTTTTTCACGGCGTCGGCAATCGGGAAAACGTCGTTGACTTTGCGCACGGTATTGCCCACCGAGCCGCTCATAGCCGACGAAATTTTTTCTTTGACGTCCATTCTTTCGCCCGTAAGTTCGGTGATTCCCGCAATCAGCTTGTAGGCGCGGTTCATCTTCTTATCGGTCATATTGTTCACGTAGATATTGTTCTCTACGCTTGCGCCTTCTTCCACAGGCACCACAACGGTGGCATATAAACGTTTGGGCAACACCATATTCAGCAAAAAGCCCAAATCTTTGCCCGTTGCGTCTTTTAGGTATGAGCGTGCCACTTTGCGCACGTTTACCGACACGGTTGCCGTAACCGTTTTTACCGTAGCGCTCTCTCCGTTCTTTGTTCCCTGCCGTTCGCCGAAAATCAACTGGTCGAGCCGTGCCACGTCGCTCAACTTGGCGATTTTGTAATCGTTGAGCATTTTCTGCACCGAATCGACCGAGGCGCACACTTCGTCGAGCGACCCGTTCACCGCCGCCGCCAACATTCTGTCGGTAACTTGCATGACGTATGCCGTTTTATGACGGGTAGGGTCGTAATCGCGCAGGCGGGCGAGGTCGAGATTTTCGCGTACGTACAGTTCGGACAATTCGTCTAACAAACCGCTTGTATTCAAACTTGCGCCCAACGCGTCTACCGACTGCGAAAGATAATCGTTGCGGGCGGAAACGTTCACGCCTTCCGCCTCGCTGCCGCCCTCTTCTTTTGCGGTGAGCGCGGCAAGCAACGTTTCTACGCCGAAATCGGCTTGGTCGTTCAAAAACAGTTGCTTTTTCAGTTCGGTATTGAAAGAATCGTAATCTTTATCGCCGTAGCTGTTGGTTACAATCTTTTTGGAGTTGGCGGAACGCAAATCGTACAACACGCCGAAGCAGTTCGCCAAACTCATATCCAAATATCTCTGCGTGAAATAGTTACCCGTAAAATACACGCCCACGCCCACAACTACAAAGATTACCAACATGGTAATCAGACAGTTTCGGCAACCGTGTCGTTTCTTCTTTACGGGAGCTTTTCCTTTGGAATCGCTTTGTACCACTTTTTTTGCCATAATGTTTCCTTTTTTCCGAACGCATGCAAAAAGCCGCAAGCGTACGCTATCGTATTACAATACCTATTGTACTCCCTGCGGCAAAATGCGTCAATATATAGAAGATTAGATTTTAATTAAATTTTGTTTGTTACCAAAACGGTTGCTCTTTTTTTACAAAGCCGCTCACTGAAAATATTCGCCGAACGTGTTCGCCGCAATATATTTCAGGCGCGATTTTTCGTCGGGGAAATTCTCGTGCGCAATGCGCACTTTGGTATACAGCGTTATGGGCGCAATGTTATCTATTACATGTACGAACGACGGCATTTGCTCGTAAGACTGATACTTCTCGCCCGAAAGCCCGCCCGCAAGATACGTTTCCACGCCTTCCAACAGTCCGATTCCGTCCGCCGCCGTGTTAATCGACCCCGTATGATACCCCGCAAACACCAGCGCCGCGTTTTCGTTATGCGCCGATTTTGCAAGCGCGGCATAATCGATTCCCGGATTGGCGAACACCAGACGCACCGCCTTTCCGCTTCCCTTTCCGCACAAGGCGAATTTGCGCGGTTTAATCTGTTCGCTCAATAAAAACTTGCCCGTGCGGTCGGTGTAGCCGCACACTTTGCCGAGCGCCGAATTGAGTCCGCCGTCGAAATCTCTGCTCGAAAGCAAACGGGTGGAAACGTGTAACATCGGGCGGTCGTACGGATTGCGGTACGGAACGAATACGCCTTTTACGTCGCTTTGGTCGATTGCCGAAAGCGCGCACATTAAGTTGGCGCTACCGTTGCTCATGGGATTGGAGAGCGGAAAATCGGCGGAAACAATCATGACGGGAATATCGATTCCCGCGTTCATCAATCCGAGATACGCCGCCGTGTAGGCAAGCGTGTCGGTGCCGTGCGTGATAATGACCGCCTCGGCGCTCTTCATCTCCCGTTCCAGACAGTCGCTCAATTCTTTGAGCGTTTTCCAGGTCATGTTTTCACTCAACAAACAAAAGGGCGAAACCGCCTTTTCTATACGACCGTTCAATTCGTCGAACTGCGTCACGCGCCCGGGGCGCATAATCATGCCGTCGTAATCGCTGGATATGGTGCCGCCGCTGTTTATCAGCGTAATCTTTTTGCTTCTTTTCATTGTGTTTCGTCCGTTGGTAGGTTGCCTTATATTCGTACAACATTATACCGCTATACGCGAAAAGAATCAATTGTTTTGCAAGAAGTTTTTCACACGCGGTTATAATCTACCGCGCGGCGAATAAGATACACTACAAATTCTATGGCGAGCGACGCCGCCACAACCGCAACGGTGAGCGCCATCAGCCGCCCGATTTGAAAATAAATGCGGCTTTGTTGCATGAGCATGCCCAAACTGTTGCGCGTTTGCGCCAGCACTTCGGCGGCAACGGTGAGTTTAAGGGTGAGCGACGCCGCCCCGCCCGCCACGTGCAAAAACGCGGGCGCCGACAGGGGCGCATATACTTTTACAAACCGATACGCCGTGTTTCCGCCGTATAGCTTTGCCGTTTCTTCCAGTTCGGCGGGCACGGCGCAAAGCGCCGCATCCAGTCCGCTGTATAACACGGGAAAAATGACCAATCCCGCCACGATTACGGGCGTGATATCCGCACTCGCCCACAACACAAGCAACAGTATCACGCTCATGGTGGGCACGCTGCGAAGTACGCCCACCACGGGCGATAGCACATACCGCACGGGCGGACACGCTTTTGCCGCATAGGCGCACACCACCGCCGCCATACACGCAAACGAAAAGCCGACGAACGAACGGAACAGCGACCCGAAAAAGCCGCGCCAAAACAAGCCGCTGCGCAGTTCGGCGCCCAACTCGCGCAGAGCGCCCGCGGGCGTGGGAAAGATGATTTCTTTCTTATATGCGGCGGCGGCAATCCACCAGATTGCCACCACCGACACGGCGCCCGCAAGCGTATAGATGATTTTACGCATTTCCCGTTTCATTCGCGTTTATTGCCGCTTTCTCTTACAAATCGGAAACAAAGAAGTCTAAATCGGGCATAGAATCGCCTACGGGCGTTTCGCCTTCTTCTTTTACTTCGTTGAGTCGCGTATAAAAATCGAGCAGTTGTTCCCTTGCCAACCCCGCCGACAAAAAGCCCAGATTGCACCCTTTGGCAATCTGTTCGGTAAGCATGGGCACCGTGGTGCTTCCCGCTTTTTGAATCGCTTCGAGCGCCGCCGAAGGCTCCGTTTCCGCCCATTTCATTCCCGCACGGAAGGCGTTCATGAAATCGGAAATATATGCCGCGTTTTCATTGACAAACGATTTGCGCGTGATAAGCGCCGCCTGCGGGAATCCGTTTTCGCTCCCCGTGGCGTCGGCGTACAGTTTTTGGATATCCAACATGCGCTTGGCACCCTGCACTTTGTTTTGCGCCACCGTGGCGGCAGGCTCGCTGATAACGCCGTACTGCATTTTTCCCGCCGTGAGTCCCGAAACGAATTCGGCGCCTTCGGACACATAGGCAAGCGACACAACGCCTTCTTTTGCCGCGCTCGAAAACTCGTAGGGAATTTCCGCCGCCTGCAAGAGAATGCGGAACACCAAATCGGGCACTTTGCCCTGCCCGATACTGTAAACCACTTTGCCCGTAAGTTCTTGCAAAGAGGTTACTTCTTCGCCCTTGCCCACAACGTACAAACTGCCGAAGTTGGTTACGCCCACCATGACGATATCTTTATCTTTGGCGTGCAGACTCGCCGCGGCGTTCGTGGGCATAATCGCAATATCCGCCTTCCCCGTAAGAACGGCGGCGCCGATATTTTCGGGCGGCACCACGTGGAATTCCGCCCCCGCGTATTCGTCGGCAATCAGCTTGGCCATACTGATTGCGGGCGCACCGTCGGGCGCATATACCTGCGCCACCGTGCCCGATTGCGGGTCTGCTCCGCACCCCGCAAACACACCGCACAACAACAGCGCGCACAAAATCGTAGAGATGAACTTTTTCATACCGTTTTATTTTCTCCTTTTTATAGGTATTTTACTTTTCCGTTTGCGTATCCGCAGGCAATCCGTAAAGCGCTTTTGCGCGCACGCCTTGGGTGGCGCCCAGTTTGCCCGTGAGCGCGTTGATTTTCGCCGAATCGGTTTCCAACACGACGCAAATCACGTTTACGCCCTTCTCGCGCATGGGAAGCCCCATTCTACCCGCAATCACGTTGCGATAATCGTGCAGAATCGCGTTTACCCGCTCGGTTGCGTCTTGGCTGTATACCATAATGCCGACCAGTGCTATCATAAAAATCTCCCGTAAGCGGCGGCAAAATCGTTATAAACCGAAAACCGCCCTTCTCTTTAACCAAAACCCAAAGAGAAGAGCGGTATATATAATTCAGCCGACAACGCCTCGGCGCCGCCGACCGCACCGACGGCTTGCGCCTGTCCGTGCGAGAATTTCCGTGTCGTTCTCCCCTTTGCCGTCAGCCTACCGCTTTCGGTTCAGGTTCGCATTCAGTATACACCCGATTGCCCGAACTTGTCAAATCTTTTGCACCCGATTGCCCGATTTTACTTGCGCGGTTTTGTTTGCAACTCCCGCAATAAAACTTCTTTTAATTCCGCCGCGTCCGAAATGGCATTGACACGCGCTTTCAGTTCTTTTGCGCCCGAAACACGCGATAGATATCGGCACAGATGTTTGCGCATGGTGCGCACCGCTACGTTTTCGGGAAAAAAGAACAGCGCGTAATCGAGATGACGCAACACGAGCGCACACACGTTTTCTTCTTTGCCCGAAAACACGTCGGGACGCCCCAACGCGCCCCGCCCGACGGCAACGCCCGCACAACCGCTTTCTTCTTTTGCCTTTCGGGCTTGGAGTAACGACACGATATCGCCGTTGCCTATTACGGGAATACGTACCGCCTGCGCCGCTTGGGCAATCGCGTTCCAATCGGCGACGCCCCTATATCCCTGCGCCACCGTTCTGCCGTGCACGGTAATCGCCGCCGCACCCGCGCGTTCCATGCGCGCGGCAAATTCGGGCGCAAACATTTCTCCGTCGGCATACCCTATGCGGTGTTTTACGGTAATCGGTCTGCCACCCGAAGATTGTACGCATGCCCGCACAATCTCTTCGGCGCGCGCGCCGTCTTTCATGAGCGCTCCGCCTTCGCCGCATTTGGTAACTTTGGGAACGGGACACCCCATATTGATATCGATGATATCGAATCGGTCGAGCACGCCGAGCCGCAACGCGCGCACAAAGAACTCGGGATCGCTCCCGAACAACTGCACGCACGACGGCGTTTCGCACGGCGAAATCGCGAGCAACGATTCCGTTTTTTCGTTGCCGTAACAAAGCCCTTTTACCGACACCATTTCGCTAACCGTAAGCGACGCCCCGCACTCGCGGCACAAACGGCGAAACGCCGCGTCGCCGTATCCCGCAAGCGGCGCGAGCGACACGAACGGCTCGGCAAACGTCACGTTTCCTATTTTCATATGTTGCGCAAAAAGTCTGCCGTATCGCCGCTGTTTTCGGCTTGGGCAAATTCCTTTTTCATTTTTTCCACAAACAGCGAAAGCGCTACTTCGGCGTCTACGCCCGCTTTGCTTGCGGCGGCAACCAACCAAAAGAGTTTGCGCGCCCAGTCTTGTTCCGCACCCGCGCCGCAAGCTTTTGCCGCCTGTTCCGTTTGCGCGGCATTATCCGCCACGCCCGCTTTTATCAACTTTTTATACACTTTTTCCGCCGCCAGCAACGCAGGAAAACAAGCGGGCAACCGCGAAAGTTTATCTGCCGTGGAAACGTAGCTTTTTTCTTCCGATTTTGCCGCTTCCCAAAAACCCAGCGCCTCGTCGGCGTTTTTTGCTTTATGTTCGCCGAAAATATGCGTATGGCGGAACACGAGTTTATCGCACAGCCGAGTCAGCACGTCGGCGGTGTTAAATTCGCCCAAACGTTTGCCCATGTCGCAATGAAAAACGGCTTGCAACAATACGTCGCCAATTTCTTCGGTCATGTCGTCGGCGTCACCCCTGTCGATTGCGTCTACCGCCTCGTACGCCTCTTCAATCATATTGATACGTATACTTTCATGCGTCTGCGCTTTATCCCACGGACAACCGTCCGCCGCCGTTAATCGGTTCATAATGCGCAACAAATCGCCGAATCCGTATTTCTTTTTGTAGAATCCGTCTTGTGCCGCAATATACAGCTCGCACGTTTGGTCGTAGTCGCGCAACCTATCGAGTTCGCAAAGCGGCACGGTGCTTGTTTTGCCCTTTACGCTCACCGAAATTTCGGTTTCGTCGCCGTACGTTTCCATCAGCCACAGCTTTACGTCGCCCGCAAGATAGGCGTCGTCAATCTCGGTGATATGTACGGGCAGTGCCGTATCGAGATACGGTTTGCGCACGAGCGCGTCGGTTGCCGTGAGCCGCACTTCGCAGGTATCGGCGCTACGGGCACGGTTTGCCGCCACGCCGAACAAAATCTGCGTTTCCGCGCCCCGATTGCGCAGTGCCGCCGCAACGTCGTCGGCGCCGTCGCCGTCGGTAAGATACAGCACTTCGCCGTACGCATTTTGCGCCGCCGTAAGCCGCTCGCACACCGCGTAGGTCAAGCGGTCGAAATTTTCCGCTTGCTCGTACATTTCGTCGAGCGCCACCACGTGCGGGAATTCTTTTACAACGGAGCCGCCCGCTTCCGTTTTGGCGGAGCGCACGAACGCGCACTTTGCCGCCGCGATTTTTTTTGCCGCTTTACGGGTTAAATCGTCTTTACCCGTTCCCAAACCGATAATTGTTATCATACAGTATATTGTAGCAAAACGCCGCGCCTATGTCAACCTGCGCGACGTTCTCCGTTCGATTTATTCGCTTTTTCCTTTGTGCGGCTTTTCGTCCGCCTTCTCTTTTGTTTCGCCCGACGCCGCATTCATTGCGTTGAGTTCGAACCAGAATTCGGTGCCTTCACCCACCTTCGACGACACGCCGTAAGGCGCGCCGTGCGCCGACAAAATGCTTTTTACGATACTCAATCCCAAACCGCTGCCCACTACGGTGCGTTTGTGCTGATTGGCGCGATAGTAGCGCTCCCACACTTTCTCCAACTCTTCGGGTTCGATTCCCTTTCCGTAGTCGCGCACCGAAACGCGCACCTTGTCTTCTTGGCGCTTGCACTCGATACGTACCGTTCTATTTTCGCCCGTATAGTTGAGTGCATTGCCCACCAGATTGTACATTACCTGTTCGAGCTTTCGGGAATCTCCGTACACTTCGCAATTTCCGTCCGACACTATGTCGAACATATATCCGTCGCGCGTAGTATACACGTCGAACCGTTCCACAATGGTTTTTACAAGCGCATGCATATCCACCGCGCCGTAGGCAAGCGTTTCGGTGCCCGCTTGCAACTTGCTCAAATTCAGGATATCGTTCACCAGTCCCGTCAGGCGGTCGGCTTCGTCTATGATTACCTGACTGTGTTGCGTGCGTTTTACCGCGTCGCTGCCCGAGATATCGCGTATCATTTCGGCATACGCTTTCACCATAGTGAGCGGCGTGCGCAAATCGTGGCTGACGTTGGCTAAAAAGTCGCGCCGCAGTTGCTCCGTTTTTCCGATTTCGTCGGTGGCGTAGTTGAGCGTTTCGGCAAGCGTATCGATTTCGGTATAGCCGTTGCCCGTAAAACGAACGGAATAGTCGCCCGCACCCAATTTTTTTGCGGTGCGCGAAAACTCGGCAATCGGTTTGGTGATTCGGTCGGAAATGAAAAACGACACCACGATACTCACCACCAAACACAACAGCGTGGCAACAATCAACTGGTCGTTCATGATTGCCACAGTGCTATCCAGCGCTTCCATGGGCGTAGTCATATACAAATACACTCCGTTGTTATCCAACCGCGAGCCGTACACGAGATACGTTGTGTTGTGTTTCGACGTTTTGGAATAAATCACTTTGTCGTACTGTTTTACGTCGGTATAAAAACTTTCCCACCCGTCTATAATGCGCACGTCGTTTGAATGAATGAGGTTCTTATCGGGCAGTCCGCCCACGTATTCGGCGGAAAATTCCACTTCGGAAGCGGCGCACCCTTCATACGTTTCGTGCACGTGAAACACGATGATGTTCAGCCCGTTATGGCTCGCCGTCTCGCGCACGAAATCTTCGTATTCGACACTGCCCACTTTGCCGGGATAATGATTCATTACGCTTTCACCCAGCCGTTCCACTTCCTGCTTTTTCATACTGCGATACGACGCCTTGAAAAACAGAAGCTGAAACGCCCAAAGCCCGAACAGCACCACCACGGCAAGAAGGAAAAAGTATATCCAGGTTTGAAAACGTATGGAATGCAAAGACAGACGCTTTTCTTTTCCGTCCGCCTTGTTTTCCGCCTTCACGCCGACCGCCGTCGTCCACTGATGATTCGTCGGCTTATTTTCCATAAACGCCGACCTTTGCCTTTTTAGATTCCGTCACAAAAACCTCTGTTACAATTCCATTTTATATCCGAGTCCGCGCAACGTAACGATTTTATCGCGGTAAGGACCTAACGATGCGCGCAACATTTTGATATGTGTGTCTACCGTGCGGTCATCGCCGTAAAAATCGTACCCCCACACTTCGGTAAGCAGTCTTTCGCGCGTAATGGCTATGCCCGCATTCTCCACAAGATAGAACAGCAGTTCGTATTCTTTGGGCGTCATTTCCGCTTTTACGCCGTCTACAAACACGTTTCTGCCCGCGATGTCGATTGTGAGTCCGTCGGAAACAATCTTGCGCGTTTCGGCACGCTTGCCGCGTTTTAATATGGCGCCCACACGCGCCATCACCTCTTTGGGAGAAAACGGCTTGGTAACGTAGTCGTCGGCGCCGATTTCGAATCCGAACAGTTTGTCGTATTCTTCCACGCGCGCCGAAAGCATAATGACGGGTACGTCTTTTTCCTTGCGGATTTCCTTAACGGCAGAAAAGCCGTCGAGCTTGGGCATCATTACGTCCATAATCACAAGGTCGACGCGACTGCTTTTGGCAACGCGCACCGCGTCCATACCGTCGCTTGCTTCCAGAACCGAATATCCCTCGAATTCGGCATATTCGCGCAAAACCGCGCGGATGTTCTCTTCGTCGTCGGCAATCAAAATAACAGCCATGACAGTACACTCCCTTTTTCTTTGTTTCATTATAACCGAGTTTTGTTTGCTTACCATTGTGTCCGCGTGATAATTTCGTGAAACTTACAACTTTATGTGCAAACGCCCGAACGTTACAATCTTGTTCGCAACCCCTTGCAAACAAGTTTTACATACTTCTATTGTAACAAAAAAAATTGCAATACGCAAGCCCTTACAAACGCTTTCCTTTTTCCGCCCGAAATGATATACTGTTTTTATGGACGAACAAAACTCTACGCAGAAAAAAGAAGAAAGAGCGGTAAGCCGCACGGGCATAGACTATGCGATTCAACTCGCCTATACCGCCGTAGACAAAAGCGAACGGGACGACAAGCGCGACTTGCTGTATTCGCTCGTATGTTTCGGGTGCATGTTCGACGACTGCTACGCCGCCGACCCCGACCCGATTGTGAAAAAATACGATTGCCTGAACGCGCCCGAGCCGAACAAAGTCGATTTGTATGTGCTCACGCGCACGATTATCACGCTGAACGGCGCCACCGAGGAGTTGCGCACCATGTGGTATTTGATGTTTGCCTACGTACTGTTGAGCGAGGCGCCGCACGAGCAAACGATTTACGATGAAATCGCAACTGTTTTGCAAACGCCCGATACATACGAAAAAGTGCTACGCTCGCGTTACAGCGTGTTCATTCCGCCCACCGAAGAAGAATTGGTGGCACAGGGGGCGTCTTTACTGCTCACGGCATGGTATGCGCCCTATCTCCGCTACTGCGCCGAACGCGACGAGCACGGCATTACGCGCGAAACCGCCGAATGCAAACGCCTTTTGGCGCTCGGACAATTCGACGACGCTCTGCTACGCAGCGAACGACTGCTTGCCGCCTTCCCCGACGATTTACAGATTGCCATAACGAATATTGCGGCGCGCGTTTCGCTTTCGAGCGCGTCCGACCCTGCCGAACGCACGGCGCTCTTAAAAGATACGCTCTCGCTCATAGACGAATATATCGGCATGGCGCAAAACCAGTATTTTCGCTACTACCGCGGACTCACGCTGTTGGGACTTATGGACACCGTGGGCGCCCGCGAAGAGTTTACCCGTTGCGTGCAAAACGACCCTTCGTTCGAGCTTGCCGCGTTTATGCTTAAAGGCATGGATACATACGAAAACTGATTTTTTTCTTTTTGCGAAATCCGACTTACGGCAATGAATCGCAAACAAAAAAGACGCTCTTCCGTTATGGGAAAAGCGTCTTTTGTCTTTTTAGTGCGGATTCGATTTACAGAATGGCGTAAATCAATCCGAACAATGCGAGCACGAATATCAGACTCATGATAACCGTGTTTACAATCGCGTTTTTATATTCGGGCGAACGGTGATTGATTTTTCCGCACAGCACGCGCACACTGCGGAAAATAGCCAATGCGGTTGCGGCAAGATAAATACCCATACCCACGGCAATCACGATTTCGCTCACGAAAATACCCACCAGCAACACAATCGCGCCGCCTACCATCAAAAAGTCGCACACTTGCCGAATGCCGAAGTCCGAAAAATATGCCTGAATGAAATTCCGTTTTTTAGCTTTTGCCGCCATGAATCTTTCTCCCGTTCCTTTTCCTGAATTTAGTATGTTCCGTAAAATATAGAATTATTTACTTAAAACGGATTGGGAAGTGCCATTCCCAAAATGTAAAACACAACAATCAGCACCACTGCCACAATCCAAAGCACAAACCAAGTAGTTCCGTGCCGACGCGCCTCGTAATACGAATACAGACAAAGCGCAATCAATCCGATTGCAATCGCAATGCTTTTAATCCAACCGCCCACCGACGCGAGCGCGTCTATCCAGCCGAACACCACGCCGATTGCGATACCCAATCCCATAAGTAGCACCGCAACAAACGAAAGTTGTTTGACAATGCGCGGAACAGTATATTCCCGCGTGGTTGTTGTAGTTGTTTTCTTCGTTCTTCTTGCCATATTTTCGCTCCCGAAAAAAAATTATTTCAATCCTCTGCTACCCGGCTTTACGGCGGGAATTTTTCCTTCGCGGCATAACGGACACTCGTCCGCCTCATAGCTTTTTACTTCCATGGATAGCAACGCGCGGTACGGCACGCCGAAATCCACCTGACCGTTACTGCGGTCTACAACAGACGCCACGGCAACCACTTCGGCGCCCGCGTCGCGGCACAGGGCAATCACTTCTTTCACCGATCCGCCCGTGGTGACAACGTCTTCCACCACAAGGACGCGCATGCCCTTATCGAGCGAAAAGCCTCTGCGAAGCGTCATTTTTCCGTCTTGCCGTTCGGCAAAGTAGTTGCGCACTTGGAGTTGACGGGCAACTTCGTACCCCATAATGATTCCGCCCACCGCAGGCGACACAACGGCGTCCGCCCGAAATTCCGTGAGCTGTTCGGCAAGCGCTTTGCACAGCCGCTCGCTCTCTTGGGGATGCACGAACAATTTGGCGCACTGCATATACGTGTCGGAATGACGTCCGCTTGTGAGCAGAAAATGCCCGTGCAACACGCCGCCCGTTTTATCGAACACTTGCAGTATTTCTTCGTTTGTCAGCTTCATACCCTTTCCTTTTGGGCGCGATTACACCGTTAACGAACCCGTTACTTCGCGCACCGTATTTATATTACACTTTTTCATGAGGTTTGTCAACTCATTCACGAGATTTATCGCCGCTTCGGGGTCAAAAATATTGGCGCTTCCCACTTGCACGGCAGACGCGCCCGCAACCAAAAATTCCATAATATCGTCGGCGGTCATGATTCCGCCTATGCCCACAATGGGAATTTGCACCGCTTTGTGCGTTTCGTACACCATTTTAAGCGCAATCGGCTTTATGGCGGGTCCGCTCAATCCCCCGCACACGTTGGCAAGTACGGGCTTGCGCTTGCGCCAGTCGATTGCCATGCCGCCCACCGTGTTGATAAGCGACAAACAGTCGGCGCCGCCGTTTTCCGCCGCTCGCGCGTTGTCGGCAATGTTTGCCACGTTGGGCGAAAGTTTTACCATAAGCGGCTTACGGCAATGTTTTTTGACCGCCGCCGTAATTTTTTCCACGCTTGCGGGCAAAACACCGAACGCCATGCCGCCCGCCTTTACGTTGGGACAGCTGATGTTGAGTTCCACCATTTTCACGCAATCGAGCGCGCTCGCCTTCTCTACTGTGTAGCAATAGTCCTCTTCCGTTCTGCCCGCCACGTTGGCGATTACCACGGTATCGAGCGTATCGAGAAAGGGGACGTCTTCTTGTATAAATCCGTCTATGCCCGGATTTTGCAATCCCACGCTGTTGAGCATGCCCATAGGCGTTTCGGCTATGCGCGGCGAAGGATTCCCTTCCCGCTTTTCTTTGGTAAGCCCCTTTGTGCAAATGCCGCCGAGCGCGCCCAAATCGTAAAAATTCGCGTATTCCTTACCGAATCCGAACGTGCCGCTCGCCGTGATAATCGGATTTTTGAACCGCACGCCGCACAGCGTGACCGAAGTGTCCGTTGTTTTTACCTGTTCGCTCACAGCAGAATATCCTCCAAATTGAAAACGGGACCGTCTACGCACGCGCGCTTGTTCGATACCGAGCCGTCGGGATTCTTCACGGCGCACGCGCACACAAGGCAGGCGCCCACGCCGCACCCCATACGCGTTTCGCCCGACATATAAGCGGGAATCTTCGTATCGTACGATAACCGCGCCGCCGCCTTCATCATGGGCGTGGGTCCGCACACCAAAATCACGTCGGGGGCAATCTTTTCTATGTCTTCGCGCAAGACGTCGGTCACGTAGCCGCATCTGCCCGCACTGCCGTTGTCGGTGCAAATCACCGTTTTGCCGAACGCCGAAAAGTCATTTTCAAACGCCACGGCGCCCTTATCCGAAAATCCGATATACGAAACGTATTCGCGGTCGGGATATGTAACGGGAACGGTGACAAGCGGCGCGCAACCCACGCCGCCGCCCAGCAAAAGAATTTTTCGGTGGTTTTCGGAAAGCGTGAATCCGTTACCTATGGGCAACACGGCTTTCGCCTTTTCGCCTTCCCGCATTCGTACCATGCGCCGCGTGCCGCCGCCCACTACGGCTACAATCAGCGACACCGACTGCGCGTCGAACTTATAAATGCAGAACGGGCGACGGAGCAGAAATTCCCCGCCCACTTTCAGGTGCAAGAACTGTCCGCAACGAATGGGGGGCAACGTTTCTGCCGAACGAAAGACAAATTCCCACACGTCGGGCGAAACGGGTCGCTTGCTTTGGAGCGTCAATTCGTAATCTTTCACGTTTATCTCGCTTTGCCCGCTTTTTGCAGCGAGCGGTAAATATCTTCGCGCATGGCAATCACGGCGTTTTCCGCCGCCTGCGCGTAGCTTTGTCCTTTGTATTTTTCCGACTTATACGCGCAGATAATGCCGCGCGAATTGTTCACGATTCCCCCCAGCCCCCTATCGTCGAAACATACGGTCAGCCCGTCGGCACTGCCGCCCTGCGCACCGTAGCCGGGAATCAGGAAAAACAGAGCGGGAAATTCGCGCCGCACCCGTTCCGCCTGCGCGGGGTGCGTGGCGCCGATTACCGCGCCGATATCCGAGTACCCGTATTTGCCCACAAGGTCTTTGCCGCACGCGGTTACCAAACTTGCCGTGTGCTCGTAAAGCGTGCGCCCGTCGTCCATCTTCTTATCTTGCAACTGCCCGCTGGACGGATTAGACGTTTTTACCAGCACGAACAGACCGCGGTTGTATTTGCGGCAATCGGCAACGAACGGGTCCAGTCCGTCGGCGCCCAGATAGCCGTTTACCGTGAGAAAATCGCTTTCAAAGGGAGTGAACTCGTAATCGCCTATCTTACTCCGCCCCAGATACGCCGCGCTGTAACACGCCGCCGTGGAACCGATGTCGTTGCGCTTGCAATCGGCAATCGCAACCAACCCGTTTGCGCGCGCCGTTTTCAGCGTGGTTTCAAACGCTTGCAAGCCCGCCACGCCGTACATTTCGTAATATGCCACCTGCACTTTTACGGCGGGCACAAGGTTTTTTATGCGGTCGATGAGCGTTACATTGAATTCGGTAATCGCCTTTGCCGCGTCTTCCGCCGTTTTGCAACACGTTTTCATTTCGTCGGGCAAATAGTCGAACGACGTATCCAGCCCCACCGCCGTAGGATTGTTTTTTTCGATAATCTTTTCTATCAGCGTGTCAATCATAGTTTTTTATCTCCTTTTCCATGCCGTCCACAATCACCGCCGAAACGGCGCCGTGCAACTTCCACCCGTTGAACAGACTGTTTTTTCCTTTGGACGCAAACTTGCCGCTGTCTACCGTGAAACTCTTTTCGGGGTCTATCACGGTGATATCGGCGCGTTCTCCCACCGCAAGCGTTCCCGACCCGATTCCCAAAATCCGCGCGGGATTGGCGCTCATCAAGCGCGAAAGTTTTACAATGTCGATGATGTCCGTTTCCACCAGATTGGTGTACGCGAGCGAAAACGCTGTTTCAAACCCCGTTGTGCCGAACGGCGCGAGATTAAATTCCAGATTCTTTTCGTCGACGTGGTGCGGCGCGTGGTCGGTGGCAATCGCGTCGATTGTTCCGTCGCGCAAGCCTTCTATAATCGCTTCCACGTCGCTCTGCGTGCGAAGCGGCGGATTGATTTTGGCATTGGTGTTATACGAAAGAATTTCGTCGTCCGTAGCCGAAAAATAGTGCGGGCACGTTTCGCAGGTTACCGCAACGCCGCGCGCTTTTGCCTGCCGCACGAGTTCCACGCTCCCCTTGGTGCTCACGTGTGCGACGTGCACGCGGGCACCCAGCGTTTCGGCAAGCACGATATCACGTGCAACCATGCTCTCTTCGGCGGCGCGCGTGATTCCTTTCAGCCCCGCAATGGTGGCGTTGAGTCCTTCGTTCGCCACACCGTTTGCGGCAAGCGCTTTATCTTCGCAGTGACTGATAAGCAATAATTGAAACGACGCCGCGTATTCGAGCGCAAGGCGCATGATGTTGCCGTCGGAAACGGGTCTGCCGTCGTCCGAAAACGCAACCGCGCCCGCATCACGCATGAATCCCATTTCGGCTATTTCTTTGCCCTGCTGCCCCTTGGTAATGCACCCTATGGGAAACACCTTGGCGTTATCCACTTCGGCGGCGCGCGTGCAGATATACTTGACAAGCGCGGCGTTATCTATGGGCGGCACGGTGTTGGGCATGCAAGCAACCGACGTGAATCCGCCGCGTAACGCCGCCGCCGTGCCGCTTGCAATATCTTCTTTGTATTCCTGTCCGGGTTCGCGCAAATGACAGTGCATGTCCACAAATCCGGGCATGACGATTTTGCCTTCCGCATCAATCACCTTGTCGGCGGCGCAATCGATGTCGTTCCCGATTTTAACGATTTTACTGCCTTCGATGTAAATATCCTTTTTTTCCAGCGCGTCGCCCACGACAGCCATTCCGTTTTTAATGAGCAAATTCATTTCGTATTCTCCTTCCGCCCGCCTATGCCTTACTGCGCGTTAACAAGAACAACAGCGCCATGCGCACCGCAAGTCCGTTCGTTACCTGACGCAGAATGTACGACTGCTCGCCGTCCGCCACTTCGCTCGTAAGTTCCACGCCGCGGTTGACCGGTCCGGGGTGCATGACAATCGCGTCGCTGTCGGCAAGATTGAGCCGCGCGGCGGTTAAGCCGTAGTACGCATTATATTCGGCAATGCTCGGAAAGAGTCCCGCCTGTTGCCGCTCCAACTGCATGCGCAACCCCATTACCACGTTGGCGTCGCGTATGCACTCGTCTAAACGACAACTTACCGCAACGTCCATTTCTTCCATGCAGGCAGGCAACAGCGTTTTGGGCGCGCATACCGTAACCGACGCGCCCAGTTTGCGCAATCCCCATATGTTACTGCGCGCCACGCGCGAGTGCTTGATATCGCCCGCAATCACCACTTTCAGCCCGTCTAACGTGCCGAACTTTTCTTTCATGGTATAGATATCCAAAAGCGCCTGCGTGGGGTGCTCGTTCAGCCCGTCGCCCGCATTTATCACGCTTGCCCGCACGTTTTTGGCGAGTAGGTGCGGCGCGCCCGACATCGGGTGGCGTATGATAATCACGTCGGTGAGCAGGGCGTCGAGATTCTTGCCCGTATCGATAAGCGTTTCCCCTTTGGATACGCTGGACGCCGACGCCGATATATTGATAGCGTTTGCGCCCATAATCTTTGCCGCCGACTCGAACGACGTGCGCGTGCGCGTGCTGTTCTCATAGAACAGCGTGGTCACGTTCTTGCCCTGCAAATGCGGCGTTTTCTTCACGTTTTGGTCGAGTATCTTGCGCATTTGTTCGGCGGTGGAAAGAATTTCTTCTATCTCTTCGCGCGTAACGTCTTTAAGCCCCAACAGGTCTTTTCGTTTCAACATAGCGAAACCATGTTCTCCTTACTGTAAAATATGTTTTATTGCGTATCCCGCGATGTATGTGCTTTCAGATGCTGTATATGTCTACACGGTCTTCCCCATCCGTCCCTTTCACGCTCACCGACACAAGTTCGCTGCGCGACGTGGGCAACATTTTTCCCACATAGTCGGCGCCTATCGGAAGTTCCCTGCCGCCGCGGTCTATCAAAACGGCAAGCTGTATGGATTTGGGGCGTCCCATTTCTCCTATCGCTTCCATTGCCGCCCGCACCGTTCTGCCCGTATAGAGCACGTCGTCTACCAAAATGAGATTGGCGCCTTCCACGGCAAACGGCAAATCGGTTCCTTTGATTTGCGGGTGGTCGGCAATCAGCGAAAGGTCGTCGCGGTAGAGCGTGATGTCTAAACTGCCGCACGGCACTTCCTTTTTCTCTACGTCGCGTATAATCTTTTGCAGTTCGAGCGAAAGCGGCACGCCCCTGCGGTGGATTCCCACCAGCGCCAAACCTTCGGCGCCGCCGTTGCGTTCGATGATTTCGTGCGCGATACGAATGAGCACACGACGCATTTCTTCTCCGTTCATGATTGCGGCTTTGAATCGCATGGTACTTCTTTCTCCTTTTGATTTCTCAATTTTTTCAGAACGTTTTCAAAGTAATCGGGAAGGGGCGCGCAAAACGTTTTTTCTTCTCCCGTTGCGGGGTGCAGAAACGTAATCTTGTACGCATGTAGCAGTTGCCCGTTCAACGCGAATTTCTGTTTTGCATACCCGTATGTTTTGTCGCCCACCACGGGGTGCCCCAAATACTGCGCGTGCACGCGGATTTGGTGCGTTCTGCCCGTGCGGATATCGAACTCCGCCAAACAATTTGCCGCAAACCGCTCGCATACCCGATAAAGCGTGATTGCCTCTTTGCCCTGCGGCAACACCGCCATTTTCTTGCGGTCGCGCGTACTGCGCCCGATACACGTGCAAACTTTGCCTTCGTCGTCCCGCAGATTGCCTTCCAACAGCGCCAGATATATCTTGCGCACCTGCCGACTGCTCCACTGCGCCGAAAGCGCCAAATGCGCGCGGTCGTTTTTTGCCACCACGAGCACGCCCGACGTATCTTTATCCAAGCGATGCACGATTCCCGGGCGGGACTGCCCGCCCGCCTCCGAAAGCGACCCGAACCGCCACAATAGCGCGTTTACCAGCGTGCCCGACGCATTCCCCGCACCGGGGTGCACGCTCATGCCCTGCCGCTTGTTTAGTACGGCGATATCGTCGTCTTCGTAAAGAATATCGAGCGGCAATTCTTCGGGCAACGCGTTTACCGCGCGTTCTTCGGCGGTAAAAGACACTATGTCGCCCGCCTTCAAAATTCTGCCGCACTTGCCCCGTTCGCCGTTCACCAGCACGTTGCCGTCGTCGTTATATCGGGCGATTTGCGAGCGCGTTTTGCCCGCCACACGGCTCAAAAACACGTCTAACCGCTCGCCGCTCTCCCGTACCGTGAACTCCGTCGCGTCAGGCATTGTCGCTCTCTTTCGGCTCGCCCGTTGTTTGGGACGCAATCGAACTTTCTCGGTTATCCGTTTTTACAAGCGAATCCGAATCCGTTTTCGCCGCAGACTCATCAGGCGAATTTTTTTGTTCCGCGCCGTTCGTTTCCGACACGTTCTCCGTTTCTGCCGATTCTGCCGCGCCGTCCGAAACGCCTGCCGTCGTAGGCTCGGACTTTTTCGGCTCTTTGTATATGGCGATAAAGTAAATCAGGAACAGCAGGACGCCAATCGTCAGCCCCATATCCGCCACGTTGAACACGGGGAACGTTTTGCCGAGCAACGGCACGTTGCACCCGAAAAACACTATCTCGATAAAATCGCGCACGTACGCAAAAACCAATCGGTCGAAAAAGTTGCCGAGTGCGCCGCCGATAATCATAGCGATTGCAAGACGCATCAGTAAATGCCGCTTGCGCAACCGATACAGCAGATAGCAGAAAACGCCCACCGCCAACACGGTGATAATCAAAAAGATAATGCGAATCGCCTCGTCGCTCATCACCTTTTCCAACCCGAACGCACTGCCGAACGCCGCCTTGGTGTTGCGCACGTACGTAATGTACAAAAATTCGGGCAACACGGTTATGCTTTGCCCTTCGGTCATGAACTTGCCCACAAGCGCTTTGGTGATTAGGTCTACAACCAAAATCGCCGCAAGCACAAGCAGTTCGATTCTTGCGCCCTTGCAATATTCCCAAGCCGCTTTGCCGAACTTTTTGAGTGCGCCCACAACGCGCGCACAGCCGCCCGCCCATTCTTCTTCACGCTCTGCGGGCGTGTCGTTTGCTTGGGCGGTCAATTCGGGCGCGTCTTGCTCGACGGGTGCGTCCTGCTCTGTTCCGATATTTTCGGTCGGATTTTCGTTATCTCGATTCATACGGTACCGTTATTCCCACTCCTTGCGGCGAAAGTAAAAAGATATTGCCCGCGATTCGGTGCACGCTTCCGCTTAACGCATACGTTGCCCCGCTTACAAAGTCGAGTATACGTTGCGCCGCCGCAGGCTCCACGTTATCCAGATTCACTACGGCAGGCTCGTGCTGCTTTAAGTAGTCTATCAGCAGTTGCACGTCTTCGGGCGATTGCGGTTCATACACCACCACGTTCTGAAAGTACGGCGTAGACATAAACTTTGTGCCGTTGTGCGCCGTTTGCTGTTTCATGGTGTGGGTTTGCGAATAGTCGGGCATGTTGCCCGCCCCGTATCCGCGGTGCGTATCTTCAAAATATTCCATGCTGTTCTCGTCGCCGTTGTAGTTGCCGGCGTTCTTCGCCCAATCTCCGAATCTCATGGTTTTATTTCCTCCTGCGTTTTCTGTGCCCGTTCTCCGAACAGCGCCCGCCCCGGACGTATCATGGTGGCGCCGCATGCGATTGCCGTTTCGTAGTCGTTGCTCATGCCCATAGAAAGCGTATCCGCGCCTTTGTATTGCGCCTTTATTTCGTCGGACAGTTTTTTCATGCGCTCGTACATTGCCGTAGGCGCGCCGATGGGCGGAATGCTCATCAGTCCGCACAGCCGCACGTTGGGCAGTTCGACGATTTGCGCGCACAGTTCGTCGAGCATGGCGGGCAAAACGCCGCTCTTGCTCTCTTCGCCGCCCACGTTCACTTCTGCCAGCACGTCGGTAATCACGCCGCGAATTTTCGATATTCTGTTGATTTCCTGCGCCAACGGTATCCTGTCTACCGACTGAATGAGCCGCACCTTGCCCACAACGTATTTCACCTTGTTGGTTTGCAAAGCGCCTATCATGTGCCAATTAAGCGGCGAATCGGCACGGTATTTTTGGGTGAATTCCTGCACGCGGTTTTCGCCCGCATGCATAATTCCGTATTGCGCAAGCGTTTCCGCAATCTCCGCGGGCACCGTTTTGGTAGCGGCAACCACGGTGATTTCGCGCTCGTTCCGCCCCGCCGCGGCACAGGCTTTTGCTACGCGTTCGCGCAAGTTGCGCACATTATCGGCAAGCGTCACAAACCACCTCCGCAAGATACCGCGCATACAGTGCGGGCAACGGAACGCCCGCCGTTTCGGCGCCGCGCATATACGCCGAACTGTTTGCTTCTATGAATACGTATTGCCCGTTCTCGCAGATAAAATCCACCGAGCCGTATTCCAGCCGTAACGCCCGCGCTACCGTTTGCGCAAGACTGCGCAATTCGTCCGAAAGCGGCGTTGCGGTAATCACGCCGCCCAACGCTGCATTGGAACGAAAATCGGTTGTGTTGCGACGCACCGCCGCGCCTACCGCCTGCTCGCCCACAATATACACCCGCGTATCCGACCCTTTTTCCCGTCCGCGTATAAAACGCTGAAAAACATGCGGCTTGTGCACCAAACGGGCGTGCAATGCGTTCAGTTCCGCGCGGTCGAAAGCCAAAAACACCTGTTGTCCCAAACTGCCCGTGCTTTCTTTTACCACAACGGGATACCCGATTTCCGATTCCACATAATCGAGAAAAGCGGAATCTTCGCCCGACGAAGCGGCGTATACAAGGGGCGCAACCACCGTGCGCGGCAAGTCGATTTTGCCCGAAAGCGCCGCAAACGTTTTTTCTTTGTCGTCGCACACTTCCACCGTTTCCGCCCGGTTAATCAGGCGCACTCCCACGCTTTGCAACCGCTTTGCAAGCGGTACGTCTTTATCCCAGAACACGGCATGCGAGAACCACGGCGCCGAAAACGGATATTCCGCGTACGAACCGCACTCCGCCGTAAGCGATATGCCGCACGCCCGCAATTCGTCGCGCAATCGGGTAAACACATACGCCATACCCGAATCGGTATAGTATTTGTTCTGTAAAAAAGCTATGGGGCGCATACACCGACCTCACAAAACATTATACAACACGCGCGCGGATTTGGCAAGCTATTCGGCAGACTATTTCACGCGCACAGTGCCACCCGCCGAAATCGTTGCGCAAAGAGTTGCCAAAACCGTAAAATCGTGCTAAAATAAATGGTAAATAACAAAAATCGGAGTTCGTACCGTATGCAAATTCATGCCGAAAACCGTGAAAAAGTAAAAATCATCGTGGTGGCGTCCTGCGTCGTATTTGCCATACTCATGATTGTGGCGCTCATCGTCAGTTTGGTGGGGCTTGCGTCTGCCAATCAACGCAAAAGCAGACTGGAACGCCAACTGCGTGAAATCAACGCGCAAATCGAACGCAATTCGTCCGACATCGCCTACTATCAGAGCAGCGACTATATCGAAATGATGGCGCGCGAATATCTGAACATGAAGGGAGAAGGCGAAATCGTCTTTATAGGCAAAAAATGAAAACGGCAGTCATCGATATAGGCAGTAATTCGGTGCGCTATGCACTTTACTCCCATACCACCCAACTTGCGCAAAAAGAGCTCAACAGCACCGTCCTTGCCGACGGTCTGTTTTTTTCGGGCAGACTGAACGAAAGCGCCATTGCCCGTACGGTAGACGCGATTGCCGCCTACTGCGAAAAAGCAACGGCAAACGGCGCCCAAACAATCTATGCGTTTGCCACCGAAGCGGTACGCGCGGCGCAAAACGGCAAAGAGTTCGTGCAAGCGGTATTCAATCGCACGGGAATCGAAGTGGACGTGTTAGACGGTGCAACCGAGGCAAAAATCGGCTTTATGGGCGCCGCGCCCGACACCCGCATGCCCACCGCCCTGTTCGATATGGGCGGCGCAAGTTGCGAAATCGTGTGCGGGCAAAACGGAGAAATCGGCTTTTCGCACAGCATGCCCATAGGGTGCGTTCGCTTACGCGACGGCGCGCAAAAACATCCCGACGTCGCCAATCGGCTGATTGAAGAAGTATTTCCGCCTTCCGTTCCCGCCGCCGACGTTTTAGTGGGCATAGGCGGAACCGCCACCGCTCTGGGCGCCATGTTCGCCTGCCCTATTCGTTATAATCCGAATATTGTGCACGGCACTGCGGTGAGCGACGCTTTCTGCCACGCCGTTGCCCGCGATTTCTTTCTCGGCGCCAACCTACGACAAGCCTACCCCTGTCTTACCCCCGCCCGCGCAAACGTTATCGGCTACGGCGCTCTTGCCGCCCTGCGCGTTATGCAGGCATTCGGCAAAACAACGTTCACCGTATCCGAACGCGACAACATGGAGGGCTATCTGCTTTATAAAAACGTTTTATAAACTTTTTATTGAAAATCAGCACAATCAAAAAACGCGACCGAACTCTTTCGTTCGGTCGCGTTTTTGTTATGCTAATCTACCAAACCCAGTAGGTAATCGGAAGAAACTTCTAACTCCTTACATAGTTTTATCAACATTTCAAAGTCGGGTTCTCTGTCACCTGTTTCCCACTTTGCGATTGTAGCTTGTGAAACAAATAATAGGTCAGCTAATTTCGCTTGCGAAAATTCACGTTCCGTGCGCACTTCCTTTAACCTATTTTTGAACGAATCCATATTGCTATTATAGCAAATATACTCTTTCAGAAACATAGTAATGGCAAACCGCCATTATCACACAAAACACAGAAAAAATTTTTGTTTTAATCTATCAATCCCAATAAGTAATCAGCAGAAACTTCCAACACCTTGCACAATTTCACCAGCATTTCAAAGTCGGGTTCTCTGTCACCTGTTTCCCACTTTGCGATTGCCGCTTGGGAAATATACAATAGGTTAGCTAATTTTGCTTGCGAATAATTACGTTCGGTGCGCACTTCCTTTAACCTATTTTTGAATGAATCCATATTGTTATTATAACAAATATACTCTTTCAAAAAACATACTAATGGCAAAGCGCCATTAAACGCTTGACGATTTTATGGCAATTTGCTATAATCATATATGTTCAAAATTATTAAATTCGGGAGAAGGTTATGAATCATAAGAATGCCGTTGGGGAAAAACGTAGACAATGTATTGCCAATAATTTGCGCATTTTACGAGAAAGAGAAGGAATTACCAAAACCGAACTGGCAAAAAAAATCGGGTGTACTATCAATACGGTATTTAATTGGGAAAACCTTAAAACAATAACTTCAATAGAAAGCCTGTGGCGGCTTGCCGATTACTTCGGCGTTACAATAAATCAAATATGCGGACGCGAGCCGTTGCCCGAAAAGGCACCCCCAAAACCGTAAGAAAAAAAATCATACAAATATGTATAGTTTATTTTTGCGTGCGCCATAATAATATCGTAACGCAACCCGTTGCAAAGGAGAAAATGAGAATGGCTACGCAAAACAAAACGCAAAGCAAGACGCAGAACGGCAAAACCGGCACTTGCGCTCGTTCGACTGCCAAAACGCAGTCCAAGACGCAGAAGAGCAGCTCGGCGAAGGCACAGACCTCGAATAAGAGCGCGTCGGCAAAAGCTAAATCCACGACTGCAAGAAACTGCAAATAACTCCCGAACGGAAAAGAGTACTTTTCCTTTCGGCGAATCATGCAGCTTATGCTCGTGAATCGGCGAAAAAACAGACTCATTTGAACGTGTTCTTTTTTAGAATACAAACGAAAACCCCGAACGATATTTTTTCCGTTCGGGGCTTTCGTCTTTTTCTCGGGCTTTCCGTACCCGCATTTACTTTTTGGAGAATTTGTTTTGCAATGCCCGCAACATGTCGTCTAAACTGCGTTCGGGACGGTTGCCGCCGTTTCGGTCGTTCCGCGCCGTACCGTCGCGCCCCGCAAAACGATTGTTGTTGCGATTATCGTTGCGGTTGTCGTTTCTGTTGTCGCGCCCGCGGCGGTCATCGCGGCGCACTTCTTTTTCTTTGGGTTTTACGGCGCCTTCGGGGCTTTTCATGCTCAAATTGATTCTCTTTTTCACGGGGTCTACGCCGATTACGCGCACGCGCACCACGTCGCCCACTTTGAGAACTTCGCTCGGGTGTTTGATAAAGCGGTCGGATACTTCGGAAATATGCACCAATCCGTCGTGATGTACGCCTATATCCACAAACGCGCCGAAATCGATTACGTTACGCACGGTGCCCGTGAGTTCCATGCCCACCTGTAAATCGCTTATATCCATTAAATCGGCACGCAACAGCGGAGGCGGCAACGAATCGCGAATATCCCGTCCCGGTTTGGTGATTTCTTCGAGCACGTCGGCAAGCGTCGGCTCGCCTACGCCCAGCGCCTGCGCCACTTTGCCCGTGCCTTCGGCGCTCACCTGTTCGCGGATATCGTCCAGTTTGCCCTGCTTTACGTCGGCGTCGCTCTTGCCGTACCGCGCCAACAGTTTTTCGGTTGCCTCGTATGCCTCGGGGTGCACGGCAGTGTTATCCAGCACGTTGTCGCCGTCGGGAATGCGCAAAAAGCCCGCGCACTGCTCGAACGCTTTGGGTCCGAGTTTGGGAACTTCGCGTAATTGCTCGCGGTTGGTAAACGGCTTGCTTTCGCGGTATTTCACGATATTTTTGGCAATAGACGTATTAAGCCCCGATACATACGCCAACAGGCTGTACGACGCCGTGTTCAAATCTACGCCCACGCTGTTCACGCAGTCTTCCACCACACCCGTGAGCACTTCGGTTAAACGCTTTTGCGGCATATCGTGCTGATACTGCCCTACGCCTATGCTCTTTACGTCTATTTTAATGAGTTCGGCTAACGGGTCGAGCAAACGGCGCGCAATGGAAATGGCGCTGCGGTATTCCACCGTAAGGTCGGGAAATTCTTCGGCGCCCAACTTGCTTGCCGAATATACGCTCGCACCCGCCTCGTTCACCACCATATAGTTGAGCGGACGCTCGCACTCTTTAATGAGTTCGGCAACAAATATTTCGCTTTCTTTGCTCGCCGTGCCGTTGCCTATGGAAATTACGTCTACTTTGTGTTTTTCAATCAGTTTTTTGAGCACCGCTTTTGCTTCTTCCACCTTTTTCTGCGGCGGCGTGGGATAAATCACGGTGTGGTCGAGCACATTGCCGCTTGCGTCGATTACGGCGATTTTGCAACCCGTGCGGTATGCGGGGTCTAACCCCAAAATCACTTTGCCCTTCAAAGGGGGTTGCAACAAAAGCGGTTTTAAGTTCTGCTCGAACATCTTGATTGCCTGTTCATCTGCCTTTTCGGTAAGTTCGCCGCGCACTTCGCGTTCAATCGACGGAAAAATAAGCCGCTCGTAGCTGTCGGCAATCGTTTCGTCCATAACGGCGGAAAAGATACTCTCTTTTTTATACGCCGCCTTTATCTTATTGAGCGCCGCTTCTTCGTCTACGTTCAATCCCACTTTCAAGCACTCGTCCGCCTCGCCGCGATTGACCGCCAAAATTCTGTGACTGGGTATGGCGGAAATCTTTTCCGAAAAGTCGGCGTACATTTCGTACGTGGTTTTTTTGGCGTTGTCGGGATTTTTGGGGTCGAGTTTTACGTCTACCGTACCGATTTCATACAAGAGCGCACGTAGCGCTTTGCGCACGTTCGCGTCGTCCGAAATTCGTTCGGCAATAACGTCTTTTGCGCCCGCAAGCGCTTCTTCGGGCGTGTTTACGTTCTTTTCTTCGTTCACGTACGGTGCGCACAGCGGCAGAACTTCTCCGCTCGTAACTTCCTGCGCCATAATAAGGTCGGCAAGCGGCTCCAACCCGCGCTCGATTGCCACCGACGCACGCGTCTTTTTCTTCTGCTTGTACGGGCGGTAAATGTCTTCCACTTCGGTGAGCGTGTTGGCGTTTTCAAGCGCGGCGGCAAGCTCGTCCGTCCATTTTTCCTGCGATTCGATAGACGCCTGTACTTCTTCTTTGCGCTTGATGAGATTGCGCAAATACGTAAGCCTGTCGGCAAATTCGCGGAGTACCTGGTCGTCGCACGCGCCGTGCATTTCTTTGCGGTACCGCGCGATAAACGGAATCGTGTTTCCGTCGTCCAACAAATTCACGATGTTCGCCGCATAATCGGCACGCAACGTAAATTCTTCGCTCAACTTTTTAACAATGTCCATATGTTACCTCTTTTTGGGATATATGCTTTTGGAAGTACGCGGCGTTAGTCGTCGCACGCGGCGGCGAGCACCGCTTTCAATTCTTCTTTTTCTTCGGGCGTGTTAGCCACAACGTGAATCTCGGCAGGCGACGAAGATATACGGTAAATCTCATCGTTGGCAAGGCTCAATTTGGTAATGATTCCGTTGTTCGGCATAAAGCACCAATACGTTTCGTTCACCGTAGAAAGGGCAAACGCGTCGCTCTCTTTGGAATAATTATATTCTATGTGCAGTCCGTTGGTGGCGTTCCCCTTCCACGTTTCGGCAAACGGTTCGCCGTAGGCTGTGCCCGTGAGCGTTATGCCTTCGGGCGTTTGCACAAAATGCGCCGTTCCCTGTTCAAACAATCGGTTATACGGCAACGTGCACAAGTGTACGTCTGCCTCGAACCGATACGTTCCGCTCTCTATTTCTTTGCGCACGCTCGCCTGCTCGAAATCGAACCAATCGGGAATGTGCGTGTATATCGGTTCGCCGCCGTCCGCCGCTTGCAATTCGCCGAGCGGAGTCATCTCCCACGCCGCGCCGCAATGTTTGCACCACAGCCGCGTACCGCCACTGTCCGTTTGAAATTCGACGCCGCAACGCGGGCACTTATATAGCAACTTGTGCAATCCTTCGGCACGGTCGGGCGTATCGATTACTACGTTGTTCGCCTTCTGCCAAGCGAAATCGTCGTATTGCATGGCGCGTTCGATTCGTTCTTGAATCTCGTCGCCTTTCAGCGTTTTCACTTCGTCCGCCGACGCTACGAGCGAGATATCCACTACCAGCGGCGTGTGCGTGCGGCGCTTGGGCTCTTTTTCGTTCTTGCGCCTACTCCACTGCTGTTGCGCCACCGTGTTGCCGTGCTGATTGGCAACCACCACGGGCACGCCCAAATATTTGGCGAGTTTTCCGAGCGAATCGGGAAAAAAGCTGGTTGTGCCGTCTAACGAATACTTTGCCTCGGGATACATCACCAACACGCAGTCGGTGAGTTTTTCCACCGAGTGTTTCATGTTTTTGAGCATTTGTACGTCTTGAATGAACTTGCGCTTAAAAATTACGCCTACTTTATTCATCAGCCATTCGCTGTGCATGGTGAGTGCGTCGAGCGAGCACACATACGTCACTTTATGCGGATTGAGCGCCTTGACCATTGTTTTCAAATCGAGATACGAATGGTGCGTTCCTATCACAAAATAGGGCGGTTTTAATCCTTCCATGCCGTGCTTGTTCACGGTAAGTTTGTGTCCGCGCAATCCGACGCTTGCCACAATGTTTGTGAGTCCGCGCCAAAAACGCGCGGGCGATTTCACTTTTCGGGTAAAATTGAATCGCTTTACGTTTTGCTTGGTGCGCTTTGTGTGCTTGATAACCGACATATTCCTATTGTACCAAACCCCCATGAAAAAAGCAACTTTTTTCTCGCTGTTCGTATCATTTTATCGCGTCGGTCATATATATAGACAAGACGGGCGCAACCCTTTTTTCGCCCGCCCCCTGTTCGGACAACTCGCCCGAAACGGTAAAAACGGAGGAACATGCAATCTATGGAAAACAACGACCGCAAACACGGCAATCACGAACTGTGCGTCTCGTGCCGCGAAAAAGGCAGTCTTACGGGCATTGAAAAAGTGATTTCGTCGTGCGAAACTTCGCTCAATCTCGTAACTTCGTGCGGCAATCTTGTTATCGGCGGCGAAAAACTGAAAATCATCAAATTCAATGCGGGCGACGGCACGCTCGAATTTGAGGGCAACGTGTCTTCTCTTAAATACAGCGGCGCCAAACAGCCGCTCATTAAGCGCATTTTCAAATGACGGTATCTGTTTTTCTTTTGTGCCTTGCCGCAGGCATGGTCTGCGGCGGCGTAGACGGTGCGCTCGCGCCTTTGCGCAAACGCGCGGGCATTGCCTTTACCGTGCTCACCGACGTATGTCTGGCGTTCGTTTCGGTGGGATTGCACGCGCTTGTTCTCTACTTTTACTGTAACGGACAAGTGTTTTTTTATGCGGTGGCAACGCAGATTGCGGGATACGCCGTAAGCCGCGCCCTTATGCTCGCCCTTTACCGCGCTATTCGCCCGCACATAAAACGCAAAACGGCGCAACTCAAAAAGACGAAACGGAAAAAAGCGCCCGCCGTCGAAGCACTACACTGACAAACCGCCCCCCTTCAACGTTACGGCAGATTGCAAAATGCGCAGTCTGCCTTTTCCGATTGTGTAAATTTTCCCCTTTCCGCTTGCGCATTCTCCGTATTCGTGTTATACTGATTGCATTATGTTAAACGTAGTTTTGGTAGAACCGGAAATACCGCAAAATACCGGCAACATTTCGCGCACGTGCGCCTGCACCGACACCCACCTGCACCTTGTGCGCCCGTACGGATTCGAATTGAGCGACCGCACCGTTAAACGCGCGGGGCTCGATTATTGGGATAAACTTCACTTAACCGAATACGATTCGCTCGATGATTTCTTTCGCAAAAATGCGGGCGGTGTTTTTTATTATCTTTCTACCAAAGCGAAAAAACGGTATACCGACGTTGCCTACCCAGACGGTAGTTTTCTGCTCTTCGGCAAAGAAACCAAAGGACTGCCCGAATCGCTGATTGCGCAAAATCCGAACAATGCCCTGCGCATTCCTATGGGCAAAAACCTTCGTTCGCTCAATCTTTCCAACAGCGTGGCGCTTGTTCTTTACGAGGCGCTCCGTCAGCACGATTTTTTTCACCTGCTGTAATTTGCGCCCTAATTTTTTCTATCTACGGTAATTCCCAAAGCCTTAAAAAAAGACAAACGATTTTCCCATCGTTCCATATAAAAAATCCCGCAACGCCTATCCGTTCGCGGGATTTTCTTTTTGTACGTTCTCTTGTTACGCGGCGATTTCGCCCGTAGAAGGCGTCGCGCCGTTCACTTTGTTATATTCCGCCTCATAAGCCGTATACAATGCTTTCAGTCCCGTATCGCTTTCATACGTGGTCTGTTCTTCGGTCGTCAACTTATTCTTATTCTCTGCCGCCGTTTCCCATGCCTCCTTAAAGCTATCTACAAACGGTTTGCTCGGCGTAGTCGTGGTTGCGCCGTCGCGGTCGGCTGCATACACCACATAGGTGCGCTCTACGCCCAACAACGATACCGCCAACTTATACAGTCCGCTTTCTTCCGACCCAAACCGTTCCTTAAAGAATTCCTGCAAGCCGCTGTAATACATATACGACGAATTGAGTTCAATCGTTAAAAACAGCCGTTGCGCATCCACAGACAAAGCGCGGTATTCCGCCAACACCTTATACACCTTTTCCGCGTCGAAATTCGTTTTTGCCGCAGAGTCGGCTTGTTCTTCGTCGCCCGTAATGGAATCGAAGTACGTCCAAACTACGTACGACGCGCTTTTCATAAACGGACGAAGTGTTGTTGCCTGTTCCATATACAAATCCCACAGAACGGAATCGCCGTCGTCGCCCCGTACGGGAATCTCCATGTATCCCACAAAGAAACTGCGAATGCAATACATTGCGTAGTCATACGAGCAACTGCCGCCCGCTATAATCTGATAATTCTGATGATAGAACGCCTCGATAACGGTACCGTTTTTGCTATCCAGAATTTCCTGTGCCAAAGATTCCGCATGTTCATACGCCGCAAACAATCCCGTATACGTAGGCAATTTCTGCGTCATGGCAAGCCGCGCAATATACACGTTCTTAATATCGGTTTTCAGCGCCTCGAACTTGCTTGCATACTCTCCCAATTCGGGCATTGTGCTCGTATTACGTGTGGCAATCGCATTGTATTTAGCATATGCGGCACCCAATTTCGCTTTGTCTGCATTTTCCAGATTCGCATATGCCGCCGTAACCGATGCCATTTTCTCGGTAAACTTGCCGAGCGCGGTGGAATCGTTGAAACGGCGTGCATAGTTTTCCACGGCAATCAACAAATCGCAAAACGCCTGATATCCGTTTTCCGACAATACTTTTTCATAATACGTTCCCAAAAAGTACGCAAAATAGTTGTACCGACCCTCTTTGCTCAAATCCAACGTGAGCGGCGGCACCTGTTGCGTATTGCGGTAGAAGGTGTTCAACGATGCCAAAAAGCCGAATTGCCACGAAGGCGACATATCGATAAAATCCGCCCAAAGCGTTTCGATTTCGATTGCTTTGGCTGTAACAAATTCCGAAAGAATTTCTTCCGCATCGGCGTTTTCGTCCGTTACTCCCGAAAGCGTATCCGCATACGCATTCATAAGCGAAAGATATTTCGTCCATAATGCGTCGAATTGTGCGTCGCCCAACATGGCATTGGCATGGTGGAAATACCCGTACTGCGACGTGCGCAATAACTCCAACATCGCATCGAACGACACCGAACTGGTAGACGAAATCTGAAACGTAAGCGAACTATACAGCCATTTTTCCATTTCCGAACCGCTTTCCTGAATGGTTTCTCTTTCTTCGAGTGCGTTGAAATAGAACATCATGAACCGCGTCGTATCGTTGGCTGCATTCTGGCTCATCAGCCCCTGCTGATAAATGGCGTTCACCATGCACAGATAGAACGTTTCCACTTGTTCGGGCAAGTACAGATTTTTCAGCGCGTTTGCCGATGTCGCGTCTGTACTAAAATAGCAGTACTCATACAAAATATCGAAAAAGTCGTTTTTATTGTGCCATGTTGTTACAATCTTGTAAAGTTGTGCGTCGCTTGCGTTCTTATACTGGTTACTTGTGATATACCGCAACACGGCAGAAATCTGCGTACTGAAATTATTGAATGAGGTTGTGTTATTCTCCCAGCTACCCACCACATTTGTTTTGAGCGTATCATACAAATCAATCATGTATTTTACCTGCGACCGCACCGCCGCAAAGCCGGTTGAACCGTATACGCCGCTCAAATATCCCGCCACTGTGGTTTCGCCCGTAAGCGTTACGTCTTTATAGTCTTTTGCAACGTCGGTTAAAAAGTCGCCCAACTCGAACACGGCGGCAGTAGACGAACTCAACTTCGCATAGTCGGCAACGGCAACATCATAGCTTTCGCCCACAAACGTAATTTTGCCTTTCTCGTCTACCGTAAACGTGTGCTCGTAGCTTTTCACTTCGTCCGCCCACTTACCGTAACCGTATACAGCTGCCGCACGCACAATGCAATCCTGTTCTTCTTCGGAAATCAATTCCTTTTCGGCGCTTACCAAATCGTAATACATTTCCAAAGCGTCCAGTGCGTTCTCGCCCTGTTCGTCGGAAATTGCGGGAAGCGTATCTTTGCTCCAATCGAGCACAGACAATTCTTCCGCTCTCTGCTTGATAATCGAAACGTTGCTGTATTTGATTTTAATTTCAAACGTATACGTTTTGCTTGCATAGTTCACCGTAACGGTTTGCGCAAGCGGGTCGTTTACATTCGCCATTGTTGCTTTGCTTAAATCGAATCCCGAAATCATGCTTTCGTTCAGCAGGATATTGCGCGTAAGAGCGCCGCCGCCCGCCTTTACCGTTATGTAGCCGCCGGCTAAATCGATACCCGCCTCGTGACTCTTGTATTCGATTTTGTTGGGCTTGCGGAAAGTGATTCCGTTTGCGTCCAACTCATACACGTTCACGTCGAACGTACCCGTGTAGTCTTTCTCGCCGTCGCGATACCGCACCGTAACCGAAACGGCTTTCGCCGCCGACGAATCGAACCCTTCCACGCTCACTTTCGCGTCGTTCATGGGCACCACAAAGGTAGTGCCGTCGTCGTTTGCGACTCTTAAACGCCCTTTCGCGGCATTGAACGGTTCTCCCACAAAGTAGCTCGTTTCGGCGTTCTCCGCCGCCACGCGCGCAATCACCGTCACCGTAAGCGGCACGGTTTTGCCCTTATACTTTACCGTAAGTTCCTGCACGCCCAAGGTGTTTTTGTCGTACCCCGACACCGACACGTCGGCGGAATTCAGGTCAATCTGCTCGGTTCCTTTGCCCGTAACCGCCAGCTTGCCGCCCGACAAATCGAGTTCCTGCCCCTGCACAAACGTGGTGCGCGGCATTTCGGCGATTGCTATCGACTTCACGGAACTACACGCCGTAAAAGACAGCGCCGCTACCGCCGCCAATAACATCGCAACCGCAATCACTTTGAATCTTTTCATACTCTTACCCTCCGGACAATCGGTTTGACTTCGGCGCGATTATCCGCTTTTCGTGCCGCCGCAACACAATGATACACACTTTCTTACTGTTCGGGATTCTCGGGCGCCACCTGCCATACGGCGTATAGCACCGTGCCGTCGGACACGTCTGCTACCGCGTCCGCCGCATAATCCGCACTTGTTCCGTCTGCCGAACGCGACCACCCCGCAAATACATATCCCGCTCTGCTCGGCGCCGATATGCCGCCCGTAGCATTGCCGTTTTGTATATTCGCGGCGTTTTTGGTAATGGACACCACATAGCTTTTGTCTGCCGAAAGCACGCAGTTCCACACCACGGGACGGTACGATGAATTCCAACGCGCGTTCCAATCCGCAAACGCATTCGCCGCCTCGCAGTAGAACGTTAAACTCTTACTGCCGTAAAACGCATGCATGCCCAACGTCTGCACGTTGTTTCCCATCGTCACGCTCGTGAGCTGTTTACAATTACGGAACGCCTGATTCCCTATCGCCGTCACACTCGACGGAATAGTCAGCTCGGCAATCGCACATCCGTAAAACGCATAGTTTCCGATTTCCCGCACATTGTTTCCCAACGATAATTCCGTTAAAGCCGCGCAGTTGCGGAATGCATAGTCTCCTATAACAACCACACTGTCGGGAATAACGATTTTTTCCAGCGCGCCGCACCCGTTAAACGCATACATGCCGATTTCCCGCACGCCGTTTCCGAGCGACAACTCGGCAAGCGCCGTACATTTGGCAAACGCGTTTCTTCCGATGAATTCCACGCTGTCTGGAATGGTAACCGCCGTAAGCAACGCGCAACCGTTAAATGCATAATTGCCGATACTCTCCACACCCGAGCCGATATTTATTTCGGTGAGTCCTACAAACTCGCCTTCCGAAACTTCGTATACGCAACCGTAAAACGCATAATCGCCGATTGATTTCACACTGTCGGGCACCGTTACCGTTCCCAAACTGAAACACTCGTAAAACGCAGACCGCCCGATACTCGTAACCCCCGACGGAATCACAACGTCCGTCAGATTATAGCAACGGTAAAACGTGTAATCGTCTATCTTGGTCACCGATTGCGGCAACAGCACGTTCACCAATTTGCCGCAACCGTTAAATGCCGCCCGCCCGATTATTTTCACGCCGTCGGGCACCGTCACGCTCATCAGCCCCGCGCATTTATAAAATGCGTAGTTTGCGATTCCCACCGTGCCGGTTTTAATCACCACACGACTAATCGAGTCATTTTTGCAACCCACTACCCAATTATCTACGTATACAACAGAAGTTGCATTCGTCCAATACGCCGTATTGTAAAACGCATACGTACCGATACTTTCCACACTTTGCGGAATAATGAACGGCGTATCCGCACTGCTTCCCAATCGGGAACAGCCGGCAAACGCGTAACCGTCTATCAGTCGTATATTTTCTCCCATTGTAACAAATTCGAGAACTTTACAATTCGCAAACGCATATTCTCCGATATGCAACACACCGTTTCCTATCGTCACACGCAAAAGACTCTCACAACCGTTAAAGGCGGAAAATCCGATATATTGAACCGAATCGGGAATGGTCGCTTCGGTTAAGGTTGTCAATTTATAAAACGTCCCCGCGCCGATTCCCACCGTATCTTCCGCAAAAGATACAGCTGCAAGCGTAGTACTTTTACATCCTACCACCCAGTTGTCCACATAGACCAAATCGGTAGCATTCTGCCACATGGGCGTATTCAAAAACGTACCGCTCCCAACCGAAGTCACGTTCCTACCTATCGACACGTCCGCCAAAGCAGTGCATTCGGCAAACGCCATGTTAGCGATTTCCGTCACGCTGTCGGGAATCTGCACCGATTGCAATGCCGCACACTCGGCAAACGACGCAATACCCAACGTTTTCACGTTATTCCCTATCCGAACATCGGTCAACTTGCCGCATTTGTAAAAGGCATAATCGCCCAGCGTTTCCACGCTGTTTCCAATCGTAAGCGAAACCGCATTCTCGCAAGCCGAAAATGCATTGATTCCGACGTTTTTCACCGTATCGGGAATTTCTATTTTTTCCAGTACCGTGCACTCGGCAAACGCATAATCGTCGATATCGGTTACGTTCGCACCGAACGTGATACTTTTGAGTCCGCGGCAATACGAAAACGCATATTTCTCAATATGGGTAATGCTATCGGGTAATACAATATCGGCGAGCACCCGACAATTCTGAAATGCATATTCTCCGATACTCGTCACACTTTCGGGAATAACAGCGCTTGTCATATACGAGCAGTTATAAAATGCCCGTTTACCGATACTTTTTATGTTATTACCGATTGTAATACTTGTAAGTTTCGTATTATAAAAAGCGGATTCTCCGATACTTGTTACAGGTTTGCCTCTGTACGTGTCGCCGATTACAATATCACCCGACGCCGTGCCTATACCCGTCACTTCGTATTCGGTTTTACTGTTAATCAGTTTATACGTGAGTCCCGATTCGTACTCCTTCACAAACTGCACCGTTTCCGACCACGGCGAATCGTCGGATTTTTCTCCGTCGCCCACAGCCTTCACTTTTATATAATAGGTTCCTTCTTCCAATCGGGAAAGCGCATACGAATTTTTTCTGGTAGCCTTTTCTTCTCCGTTCAACGACACAACGTAACTGCGCGCGTCCGCCACAGCGTTCCACGTGAGTTCTTGCGTATCCTGATCGATTTTCAATTTTGTAGGACAAGCGAGTGCGGGATTGCCGCAAGCAACCAAAATACCACTGCAAACGGCAAGCACGCACATCAGTACAAACAAAGATATTTTTTTCACAGCAACCTCCTTTTTTTGTTCTTCGGGTCGGTCATTCCGCCTTCAAAGCCTTTTTTTCTCTGTATTCGCGTATCAACTCATGCGGCCACTTGAATTTGAATTTCCGCACGGCAATTTCCAATAAGAACAGCACAATGGCAATAATCAGGAAGGGCAACCGCGGGTCGCGAACTTTATGAATAGACTTCGATGCCTCCTTGAAAACGTCCCACGGGTCGGTTATCACTTGCCCGTTGCCGTTCTGCGCCAATTCGGCGAGTAACAGCTTGCATTCTTCGGGGTCGAAGAACATGTTGTATTCCGCCGAGTAGGAGAACGTTCTGTATGTGGTGTATTGCGACAGCACGTTTCCGCTTGCGTCTTTCTTTGCAATGTGTATCTTATGAACGCCCGGTTGCAAATTCTTAAACGTGATACGACTGTAATCGTCAACCGTAGCAACAAACTTCTGCTCGGTCTGTATTCCGTTTGTGGCAGACGGCGGTCCCGTTACCGTCACTTCGATTGTCTGGTCACGTTCCACTTTGGTAAAAATACTCAACTGTGTGGAATAATTATCCTCTTTCAGTTGCACATTGATGTCTTTCGACCGAATATCTTCGGTAGGAAACAATACTCCCACTACATTATGCACAAATCGTATGCCCGTAGCACTCGAAAAGAACTCTCCCGACCATTCATCGGACAAATTGCACATAAAACTACCCACCATGCCTTTACCATATTTCCACTGGGCATATATAGGCACATATTTTCCCATAAGCGGCGCCGACGCATCGTCTTTGAGCTTCGTACCGTAATAGCCGCTCAATTTAGGCATGTTCTCTTGCGTAATGCCGTTCATCACCGACGTATGCTCGTTAATCGTCGGCGTAAATTCCTCATACTCCACTTCTTTAATCTCCGGAGCGGAAAGGTCGTCTTTCATTACTTCGGGAAGGGTCAGCACATCTTTAACGCTATAACAGTGTCCGTGTCCGACTTCCGCCGCTTTCTCTATATCGGCAGACGCATTACCGCCCACGGTAATAATAGAAAAAGTAATTCCTCTTGTTTTATAATTGTGCTCGATTTCCGCACCGTAGTCGGTAAAAGAATCTCCGGGCATTCCGTCCGACACCAACAAAATATGCCGTTTTTCCACACGAGTAAGAGCCTCCAATGCTTTTCCTGCTCTCGCGATTGCGCCCTGAAAAACAGTTCCTCCCCCCGTTTCTATGCTGTCGATTGCCGCAACTATTTTGTTCATTTGCGTCATCGGAGTGAGCGAAATCTCTTCACTGTAATCTGTTTCCAGCGTCATAATGCCACACCAATCTCTTTGGGTCAGAACATTCAAACACGACATAGCGCCTTCTTTTGCCAACTCCAAATTACTTCCCGCTCCCGAACCCATACTGCCCGAACGGTCGATAATTATCATAACACCCAAGGGCGGCGTGTAATCAATCGCCTGCACGGGCAACATCTGTTTATAATACGTAGATTGCATCATATCCGCTCGGTTATATGCGTTTGCTACCGTCTGTCCCTGCCCGTCTATACGGTCGCCGCCTACGGTAAATAAACCGCCACCCGCTTCGTACACATACGAATGCAATATATCTTCAAACCCGTCGGGCATATCCGAAAATGCAATATTTACAAGAATTACCTGATCGTACTCGCACAATTCGTCCAACGAATCGGGCATCTTTTCGGTATCGTCAGCCGTTGTTACCGTCACGTTGTATTCGTCGTTCAACAGTCCGCTCAATTTTTGCGACTCGTCTGCCGTGCGTTCCACAATCAGAATTTTATCGAACACCTGCAAATAGATATACGAATGATATTCGTTGTTCTCGTTAAGCGTATCTCCGTCTATACCTACGATTTCAAAACGCAATTCGTGCATGCCGGGCAACGCAAACGAGTGTTCCAGTTCAATTGTCTGCACTCCCGCCGTAAAATTCACAAGCACTTGTGTTTCCGACGCCGAATCATTATCGTATACGGTAACCGTTCCCTGCCCCTCAAAAGAACTTTGTAAGGTTAATCCTATATTAAACGTATCGCCCACGGTAATGTTGTAATCGGGCAACTCCACGCCTATCAACTGCACTTCGTTTTCTTTTCTCTCCGTCGGGAAAAATACGGTGTCCACCTTAATTCCTTCGGCAGCAACCGATTTAATCGTTGAAGAAATATCTCCGTCGGTTTCCAATCCGTCCGAAATCAATACGATTCTCGCCGTCTTGGGATGTGCAAACAATGTGCGGGCATACCGAAATGCCGACGCAATATCGGTAGCACTTCCGTCGGGACGGGGCGCTTTCAGATATCTGCCGTATACTTTATCCGTATCGTTCGTAAGCTCCGCGGCATACACTTGGTCGTAGCCAAACGTTACAACGCCCAACTTAAACTGCGAATCGCATTCTTCTATTATCGTGCGGATAAATTCGTCTTTCGAATCTTCCGACTCACGGTTACTGAACGACATATCCACCAAAAGCAACACTTCATTCTCTTTGTTGGGCACGTCGTACGAGAACGTCATTCCCGCCAAAACGGAAACGCACAGCACCATCACAATGGAATGCAATACGATAGACGTAATACGGTTTCTCGTGCATCTGTATTTTTTTGCCAACCGTAAATACGGAATAAGAATCACTGCCGCCGCGGGAATCAGCAACAACAAAAGCCAAGGATGGGAAAAGTCTATTTTGAAATTCGTCATACTTTCCGCCTCCTAAAATTCCCGTGATTGTAACAACCACTCAACAAACAACAATGCCACCAATACCGACGCAAAATAAATCAGCAAATCCAAATCCCGAGGCACTTCAACGGGCTTTATAAGCGGATTCGCAAGCGAATCTTCCTCCCGCCCGATATTACTTTCTTGTGCGGGAATTTTCACGTAAAAGCTATCTACGGCTTGTTTGCCGGACATCAACGTTTGCGTCGACGTATAAATTCCCGGCACCGACAACGACATCTCGTTCGGAAAATTTTCAAACTGTTCTTGCACACCCGGTCCGGTCACCGTCAAAACGGGTCCGCGAGCATTCAGCGTCACTTTTTCATTCACGTCGAACACATAATCGGTAAGTGTAGGAGGAAGAAAGTAATCAAAAAAGTTGTACATTAACATAGGAAATTCGGGCAATACCGCCAAAGTAGATTTGTTTAAGCTGAACGACAACACTCCCACTTTGGCGTCCGATTGGTTTTTTACAAGAAATACGGGGTCTCCGCCGCAATACATCAATGTTTCAAATCCTGCTTGCGCCAGTTGCTCGGACGACGTAAGAATACGCCTATATTCGGTTATTTCGATAAGTTCACTATTGATATAATTGGTAATCGGATGTGCAGTACCGGGAGCCAAAGAAAAATCTCCCGACAGCTTATCTCCTAACGTAAGCCCCAATCCCACAGGTTCTCTATCAAGATTAAATAGCAGAACCACACCGTCGGTAGGCAACGTCTGCGGCATTTGATGTTCGAAAATGTACACGTCAAACCCTTCGAGTTCGGGTTCCCCCGAACGCACTTCGGTGAGTTCTATATCCCATCGTGTGCGCAACAAATCTCGCAAGCTCATTAAAGCGCTGCTTACAAAATTGTTGGGCTTACTACTGAAATATTGCACTCGGATAGTATCTTTGGTTCCTCCGTATAAATAGAGATCATCGTCATACGAAAAAGCGTCATCTGTATTTTCAAGATAAATATGCGCATAATCATACATATATACGCCCACGGGACTACTCGATTCATCTGCCGTATCAAAAGCATACGTAATAGGTTGACCCGATTCACATGTGACAGTCGTTTTTAAGGTAATCGTAGACAACCCCATATTCACACCGTAGATATCGCAACATAAAACCAACTGCGTATCACGGTTATAGCTTGCCACGTCTATCGAAAACGTGTAGTAATTTTCATCCAAAACGGCTGTCCCGCCTAAAATCGCGGCGTTCCACTCGCCCAATTCCGATACGTCTACAACCTTCACGTTTCCCTTATCGATATACTTCGTGCCCGTGTACAGCAAAACTTCGGCTTTGTCATTTTCTAACAGAACCGATTCGGCAAGGTTCATGGCACTTTCCATGTCCGCCGCACCGTACGAGCATTTCATTTCGTCGGGAATCACCAATTCGTCGAGCGCCGCATAAATTTCATGCAATGCCGTCGAACCCGCCCGCTGTACGATAAAAGAAGGCTTTCCGTCCGCCAGAATTACCGAAAGCGTTCCGTTTTGCGCCATCACCTGCGTAGCCAACGACTTCACTTGCGCAACCGCACGCTCGAAACGCGTTTCCCCCTCGCTGGACGCCAACATACCTGCCGACGCGTCGATAATCACGATTTTTTCATCTTTCGATTCTACCGTCTGTGCTTCGATAATGGGTTGCGCCAATAAAAACGCACACAACGAAAGTATGAGTATCTGACAAATAATCAGCAAAATATTGCGGAATTTGCTAATCGGTATCCGCTTTTTACGGTATTTTAAGCTCAATTTCCAGATATGCGTACTGGAAACGATTTTTTGCTGGTAATTGGGTTTTATAATGTAAATAAGTATGAGAACGGCAATCGCAAATAAGCCCAACAAGCCGAGAGGTGTAAGTAAATTCATGCCATCACACCTACCTTCAACAGCTCACCAAACAAAGCCTTCTCAATCGATTGGTCGCTCCGTAACGAAACGAATCCCGCCTCGCGCGAAACGCAGAACGATTTCAACTCGTCCCGAAACGCATGGAGCGCCTCTTCATACGCAAGTTGCATGCTACGCGTTATTTTGATTTTCATGTTCTTCACGTCTGCCAAGTCCACCGACTCCGCATCGATCAGATTCACCCTGCCGGTGTATGCGGGGTCTACTTCTTCGGGCGCAAGCACTTGCAAAAGCAAAACCTGCCTGTGCTTGTAGCATAAATAGTCCACCGCTTTTTTCCAGTCGCTCTCGGTAAAAAAATCGGAAATAATCACCGTAAGTCCGTCGTTCGACCCCATGTTGGGGCAACCGGTAACTGCGGCGCCGATGTCCGCACTGTCCGCAAACTCCACATTCTCCAATTCGCTGATAGCGCGGAAAAACGACCTTTTCCCCACAATCGTGCCGAACGGGTCCTCCGCTTTGTCGCCTTTTATCAACTTAAACGACACTTTGTCCATATTGTGTACCGCAAGAAAACCCAAAGCAGCCGCCGTACCTATCGCGTACGCGGCTTTATTGGGATTCGCCTTTCCCATGGACGCCGAGCAATCCAAAAAAATCTGAACGTGCATCTGGCGTTCGTCGGTAAACAATTTCAAAAAGAATTTTTCAAAACGGCTGTAAAGATTCCAGTCAATTCTGCGGATATCGTCACCCAACATGTATTCGCGGTAGTCTGCAAATTCCACCGTTTGTCCGTAGGTGCGAACAAGATGTTTTCCGCCGAAAAAACCCGATAAATCGGTGCGCAAATTTAACGCCAAAGTCTCCAACCGACTGAAAAAGTCATCGTTTAAGTAAGAGACCTTCATTTATTTTCTCCCGAAGAGTTTGCGCTTGGACTTCTTGCTTCCGACCTCCTCGTCAGATTGGGGCACGGGGTCTTGCGCTGCGGGCGCCGTTTCATTGGTGCTTTCTTCTGCCACGGACGTCTCGTCCGCGGGTGTGCTCTGCGCGAATTCGCTTGTTTCGGGCATAGGGCGAACTTTCTCCGAACCGATTTTGTTTTTCTTTCCCAGTTCTTCGATAATCATTTCTATCACTTTGTCCGCCGATACACGTTCCGCAATCGCCTCGAAGTTCATCTTCATGCGGTGCCGAAGTACGGGAAACGCCAACTCGTTCACGTCGTTATACGATACGTTGAACCGCCCGTTCAGTAAAGCCTTTACTTTCGCCGCCGAAATGAGTGCCTGTCCCGCACGCGGACTTGCGCCCAAACGCACGTATTTTTTAGATGCAGCCGTAGCGCATTCGCTGTCGGGGTGCGTAGCCGAACAAAGCGTCATGGCATACCGCATCACTTCTTCCGCCACCAGAATCTGATTGGCGGTCTGACGCATACGGAGCAACTGCTCCCCGTTGCAAGCCGCTTCGGCAACTTCCGCCATCGTCTTTTGCGTCATGTTTACAATGTCCATCAGTTCATCCAGACTCGGATTGTACACAATGAGTTTGAACATAAAACGGTCCATCTGCGCCTCGGGCAACGGATACGTTCCGTCTTGCTCAATCGGGTTCTGCGTGGCAAGCACGAAGAACGGCTCGTTGAGCTTTCTCGATACGCCCATTACAGTAACGGTGTGCTCCTGCATCGCCTCCAAAAGCGCGCTCTGCGTCTTGGGCGTGGCACGGTTGATTTCGTCCGCCAAAATAATGTTGCTGAAAATAGGACCGGGCTGGAATTCAAACTTGGAATTCCCGCTCTTTTCGTCTTTTACAATAATGTTGGTACCCGTAACGTCTGCGGGCATCAAATCGGGCGTAAACTGAATACGCGAAAAAGGAAGGTCGAAAACACGCCCGAGCGAACGAACAAGACGCGTCTTGCCCACACCCGGCACACCTTCCAGTAGCACGTTACCGCCCGCAATCATGGCAATAATCGTACCCTCCACAACTTCCTTCTGCCCGATTACGTCGCGCTCTACCTGTGCGAAAATGTTCTTGCATTGCTCGCTGAACTGCGCAACGTCTTTTTCATTAACCATAGTTTCTTTTGCCTCTCCGTTCAATAGGTTCTTTATTTTTTACAGCATTATGCCGAAATACGATTCGATAATGGCGCGTAATGCGGGCGGAATGCTCTCCCCGTTTTTCAACATCTCCATTGCCTGGTCGTAGTATCCCTGATACACGTCTTTGTAATTCGTGTTACCGTCGATTATCTGATCGTTCGCTTCATAATTACCGGACGCTCCGTTCCCGTTATTGTTGGGGTCGCCCGGATTTCCCGGCTTTTCTTCCGACGGGTCGGCAGGCTCGTCACTCGGTTCGTCGGGTGCATCGGGGTCTTCACCCGGATCATCGCTTTCTTCAACACGCTCGAAGTATGCAACAAAAACCAAATCCTCCCGAATATCCTCGTCTTCGCGCGAAGGGTCTTTCCCGCCGTCGTTCCAACCTATAAATACCCAGCCGTCATCGGCAACCGCAACTACCGTTTCCGACGTTTCGCCTTCGAGCACAAGCTGGTCGGCTTCCCCCTCAATCAACCCGCCTTCGTCGTTCTCCACAACATAACTCACTTCAAAGTACTGCGGAGGAGAAATAATATCGCCGATAATTTCGCCCCCATTACGAATTTTTCCCGAATCGCTTAACGCCGTTACCGTAGACATCGACACGCCGCACACGCAAAACACCGTAGCCAATACAATCGATGCCGTAGATAAACGGAACTTAATCTGCTTATCGCTCACGGTGTTCATCTTTTGTTTGGCGTCCTCTCTCTGACGAAACGCAATATACGATTCGTCGTTTCGGAACTCCTGCATGGTAATCATGCGCTCTTCCAAACCGAGTCGGTCCACCCGCCGCGCAATCTGTTCCGACGTGGGGCGGAACTTCTTAAAGTAGAACAGCACCCCGCTACCCGCGGCAACAACCACGCCCACAACTATCGAAATCCACAACCCCTTCACCGTAAAAAACCAGGTAATGAGCGCCGCAACGAAATTCGCGGCAAAACCCGCAACCAATCCGCAGAGAGCCGCTTTCGCAATGCCTTCCCACATCAAACGGGAATAAAATTTTTGAAAAGAAGAATTTTTATCCATATCCTGCTCCTTTCCCCGCCAAGCGGTACAAATTAAGGAATAAAGGGTACATACATTGATATAATACCACAAATTTCTCGTTTTGTCAAACCTATTATACCACCGACCCACAAATCGGTCGGTGGTATGCGCTATTTTTACGCGACCATAAGCAGTTCCGATGTCCGACTACTCTCGGCAGGCGGCGCAATTTCCGTCGTTTCGGAAACTTGCCATACCACATTCGCCGTACTGTCCGCATTCCACGCCTCATCCCAATAGGTGCCGCCGATTCCCACAAAAGGTCCTTTAAGCACTTGCACTTTTATTGTTTGCGCATTTGTCCAACCCGTAAATGCATTCGCTCCCACGGTACGCATAATAGGCAACGTCAACTCGTTTACCGAAGTACAATTTTCAAAGGCATGCGCACCGATAGTGCTAACACGAATAGGAATGTTAACCGAAGTAAGCGCCGCACATTCCGCAAAAACATATTGATTGATTGTCGTCAACCGTGCGGGCAACTTCGCCGTTAAAAGAGCACCGCAACCGTAAAATGTGTAGTTCGACAGCGCCGTCATGTTTTCGGGAAGTTCAATGCCGGTGATACCGCTGTTTCGGAATGCGCCCTCTCCCATGCTTTCCAGTCGACATCCCTTTGCAAATGTCACCGTGGTCAACGCAGCACAATCCATAAACGCATTTTTTCCAATTCGTTTCAATCCGATCGGAATTTCAATGCCGGTGATACCGCTGTTTTGGAACGCACTTTCCGATATTCCGGCAGTGCTGTCCGAAGTTGAGCCAACAAGAGTACTCGGCAATCTCACTTCCGTAAGATTAACGCAATCCTTAAACGTGTTGCTTGCTATTGTAGCAATACCGTCTTCAATGATAATGCGTTGTATCTTCGTATCTCCCGTAAACGCGCCTATCGTTGCTCCGCCGGGTATAGTCAATTCCGTAACGGCAGTATCAAGGAATGCATGTGCGCCCACTTTTTTCAATCCGCTCGCAAGCGATACGGCGGCAATCTTCTCGCAACCCGCAAAAGCGTAATCTCCGATACTCACAATAGAATCCCACGTAATATTCTGCAACGCAGTGCACCCAAAGAATGCATAATTTCCGATTGTAGTCGCACGATTCGTAAAGTCTACATCGGTCAACGAAGTAAATCCTGCAAATGCGGCACTTGTTTCGCTTGTTCCGCTAATCGTCAGCACGCGCTCGCTCTCCGCAAAAGTCACCTTTTGAAGATTCTCGCAACCCGCAAACGTCAATGCGCCCAAAGAGCTCAACTGACCGGGCAACGTGATTTGCGATACTTGACTGTTTTGGAACACATAATTTCCAATCGTATTCAGCGCGGAATCCTGTGCAAACGTAACCGTAGTAAGCGTAGGAATATCGGCAAACGCATAGTTTCCGATAGTTGCCACACTGCTCGGAACGGTAATCGACGTAATGGCGCCGATTCCTTGGAATGCATTTGCACCGATTGAAGCAAGCTTTCCGTTTTCGGCAAAAACAATATCCACAAGCGTAGTCAGATTCGTAAACGCATTTTCATCGATACCCGTCACACTCTGCGGAATCACAATTCGTTTTAAGCCCGTATTTTGGAAATACGTCCCAATCGAAAGCGTACAACCTTCGGCAAATTCCGCTTCTTCCAACAACGTGCACCCGTCAAACGCCCCTTCGCCGATACTCGTAACCGAACTCGGAATATAAATCTTCTTCAATGCCGAACAATCTCGGAATGCATAATCGCCGATTGTGAATACGCCTTCCGGCAACACGATTTCTTCCAGTTGCGCACAACCGTCAAACGTATATGCGCCGATTTCGGAAATATCTCCTTCAAACACAACCCTTGTAATAGCGCTGCGGGCAAAAGCATCCGGCAAAATCGTCGTTACCGAAGAAGGCACGGTAAATGTTCCCGTATTCGCCGAAAGTACACTGTACAACTCCGTCTTATTGCGGTTGTATAACGCGCCGTTCTCCACCGTAAACAACGTATTGCCACTCGCAAGTTGCAAATCCGTTAAAAGAACACAACCTTCAAAGATATTCTCTCCGATACTCGTTACGCTTTCGGGAATAGATGCCGACGCAAGGGCAGCACATCCGAAGAACACGCAATTTCCTACATTGGTTACGTTCTCGGGCAAGCGCACTTGCGTAAGTCCGCAATTCGAAAACGCGTATTCTTCAATCTGTTGCAATCCGTACGGAAGAACGATTTCCGTTAACAAACCGCAATTCGCAAATGCATGGTGTCCGATTTTCGCCACACCCGACGGCAGTGTAACCGACGCAAGCTGCGCATTTCCGTTAAAAGTATTTTCCGCAATTTCGGTTACATTATCGGGAATCACAATACTTGTCAAGCCGCCGTTATAAAAAGCCGCCGAACCGATTTCCGTAACACTGTCGGGTATTTCGATTTTCGTAAGCGCACTGGTTCCGTAGAACGCTCCTGCCCCTATCTTCTTTAACTGTTCCCCTTCTCCCGTAAAGTTCACCGTTTCCAAACGAATACAACCCGAGAACGTATACGTACCGAAATGACCCAGTCCGTCTGTGGGGATATTCACAGTCACAAGATTTTCATTGCCCAAAAAGACGTTGTTATCAAAACTCTGAACGCTCTTCGGAATCGTAACCGCAGTGAGCTTGCTGTTACGGAATGCATTAAAACCAAGCGTCAGCAATCCTTCTTTCAAGTCCATGCGCGTTAACTTTGTATTCATAAACGCATATTGTCCGATTTTTTCAACAACCGCTTTTCCCAAATTCACAACGGTCTGCCCGGAATCTGCGAACGAACCGTAGAACATATAGTTCGGTATTTCTTTCACGCGACTCGAAAGCGTAACCGTAAGCAAATTCTCACATGCGGCAAAAGCACCGAAATTGAGAGCGCTCGTCGCGCTTGTTCCCGCCGTAATGGTCACGTTGCTTTTTGTTCCCGTATAGTTCTCATCGTATTCTTCAAACGTAATCGTCGTAATCGGTGTACCCGCAAACGCCGATTTTCCGATTGTTGTCACACTCGTCGGAATCGTAATGCTCGTTATTGCGCTATTAAGGAATGTAGCGTCGGGAATCCCCGTCACACGACTCGAAAGCGTCACGTCGGTCAAATTTTCGCAGAACGCAAATACGCCGTAGCCGGTTGCCGTGATTGCACTCGTACCCGCCGCAATCGTCACGGTACTCTTTGGACCGGTATACCCTTCCGCATAATCTTCAAACAAAACCGACGTAATGGGAATGCCCGCAAATGCCGCCTTTCCGATACTTGTAACACTTACGGGAATGACAATGGCTGAAAGATTCGTTCCCTGGAACGCATTGGCGCCGATACTCGTCACGTTCTTCAAATCTACTTCCGTAAGGCTTTCACAATTTTGGAACGCATTGGTGCCGATTGTTTTCACCGAATCGGGTATAACGATTTCCGTAAGTCCCGAATCTTGGAATGCATAGTTTCCGATACTTTCCACGCTGTTCGGTATGGTTATCTGCGTAAGCGCCGTACAACCACCAAACAGGTAATTATCTAACTTCGTAAGTTTGGAAGAAAGCGTCACGTTGTTGAGCGCCGTGCAGTTCCGGAACACATACGTGCCTAACGTTGTCACCGAATCGGGTATAACAATTTCCGTAAGTCCCGAGCCTTGGAACGCATAGTTTCCGATACTTTCCACGCTATTGGGTATGGTTATTCCCGTAAGCGCCGTACAACCCGCAAACAAATAATTGTCCATCGTTTTGAGTCCGGAAGGCAATGTCACGCCGTTCAGCAACTCGCAATTCTGGAACGCATACGTACCTATTGTTTTCACCGAATCGGGTATAACGATTTCCGTAAGTCCCGAGCCTTGGAACGCATAGTTTCCGATACTTTCCACACTGTTTCCCTTAAATTCAACCGTCAAACCAACGGGCGAATTTTTCGTAGTTCCGGTAGAAGCAAAAGCATAGTCGCCGATTGCCGTCACACCCGATTCTATAATAATCTGTTCTATCGCATAGCAACCCTTGAAATAAGCTCCGCCGGATTTAACATTGGGCAATTCACCTTCAATCGTCACTTTTTTCAATTTGGCGCAATTCTGGAACACGTTATTTCCCATTTTTGTCACACTGCTCGGAATGGTAATTTCCGTAAGTCCCGAATTACAGAATACAAGGTTTCCGAGTTCCGTCAAACTCTCGGGCAACGTCACCGACCGAAGATTGACGCAATCATAAAAAGTATTGTTGAGAAGAGTGGTAATTCCGTTCGGTAACACAATACTTTGTAATCCCTTACATGTCTGAAAAGCCTGTGCCGCCAACAAAGTTACACTGCTCGGCAAATTCACGGTTGTAAGCGAATTACAGTTTTGGAATGTATACGCCTCGATAGTCGTAAGCGAAACGTTATTTCCAAAATCCACTGTTTGAAGCCGTGCACATCCTGAAAACGCATTTTTTCCCAACGAACTCAACGTATTCGGAATTATTATGCTTTCCAACGAATAGCAACTCATAAACGCCTTTTCTCCGATCGTCGTAAGCTGACTTCCCGATTCAAAGTCAAGTTCGGTAAGATATCTTTGATTCTGAAAAGCGGATTGCGCAATCGTTACCACTTCTTTGGGCACCGTGTATTTTCTTGCCGTCAGTCCCGCAGGGTATTTCACCAACATAGTTCCCGATTCGTCAAACGTCACGCCGTCTTTTATAAGCGTGGTACCCTCATGCACTTTGATTTCGCACAGCATGTCGCAGTTGGTAAACAGCAATTGATTATTTGCAAATCGACTCGGAATGGTAACGGAACGCACAATAGAATTCTCGAATACTCGACCTTGCCCTTCCAACAGAGTCACAGACGCAGGCATGGTAAATTCGTTCAATGCGGTATATGCAAACGCGCGATCTCCGATGCTCGTCAATTTGCTTTCCGTAGCTTCAAACGTAACCGACGTAAGCGACGTACAATAGCAGAATGCCACACCGCCGATTTTTGAGAGCTTGCTCGCACTGCCTTCAAATATCACCGATTCAAGCGAAGTACATCCGCCGAATGCCGCTGCTCCCAATTGCGTCAAACGTTCGGGCAATGTAACGTTTGTAAGCAATCCGCAGTTCAAAAAAGCACCGCTTACCAAACTGTAAATAGCCGATTCCCAAGAACCTCTTCCGTCCTCTATAACCAACTCGGGCAATACTTCGTTCGGCGCTCCTTTTTCGAATTCGACTCCTTCAAGCCCGTAGCAATTCATAAAAGCTCTGCTGTATATAAACGAAACCGTCTTGGGCACGATTACCGTTCCCGTAATCGTCCGCGGGCAAAGCAGTAAATCCGAAACCGCCCCGTCCTTATTTTTTCTGTAAAGAATTCCTTGCTCGGATGCAACAAAATCCTTGCTTCCCTCTTCGATATCGAATTCGGAAATAGCGTCACATCCTTCAAAGAGATTATAACTCGACCCGTAGTTTATGCTTGAAAGACGTTTGGGTAACCGAATCACTTTCAAGGCAGCACACCCCTTAAATGCGTCGGTTCCGATAGAAAGTGCCGTTGCTACACTTCCGGGCGTATAATCCACCGTTTGCAACTGCGTACAACCCGAAAACGCATAGTTACCGATCTCGGTTACACCCTTCGGAATCGTAATCTCTTTCAGCGAGGTACACCCGTTGAAAGCATAGGTGTCAATGCTCGTCAAACGATCAGGTAGCACAACCGATTCGAGAGCCGTGCATTTATAGAAAATTGCATTCATTCCGGACGAATGGATTTGCAACGGCAAATCGCCTTCTTCAAACGAAACAAAACGCAACGAAGTACACTCTCTGAAAGCAGCTCCATCGATTTCCGTCACCGTATTGGGAATAAACACGTCGGGGAGCGAATTACAACCCAGAAATGCTTTATCCGAAATCTTTTTCACGTCTTTACCGAATGTTATACTACGAATCGCCGAACAACCGTAGTACGCTTCCACGCCTATTTCCGTAATTCCGTCGGGAATAACAACCGACACAAGCGACGTACATCCGCGGAACATACCTTGCGGAATTTTATCCAACTTATTCGGCAACTGTATTTCGGCGAGTTTAACACATCCGTAAAACACGTTTTTCCCTATTTCCAACTTTTCCGTTCTACCGCTCTCGAACACCACTTTTTGCAAGGCGGTGCAACCTCTGAACACTTCGTCGCCCAAAGTAGTAACGTTTGTACCGATTGTTATAGACGTAATTACTCTATTATTTTTGAACAAGCCCGATCCGAGCGTCTTGATTGTGTCGGGCAATTTGAATTCCCGTACGTCCCCGTCCAGGAAGAACAGTAACGTTGCAATTTCCCCGTCGGCGTTCTTTCCGTAAAGCACGCGGTCATAAATGATGAATTTTTCGTTATCGGGCGAAATTTCCACCTCGGTCAACGACTTACATCCCATAAAGATACCGTCGCCGATTCCCACCACGTTTGCGGGAATATATACATTGTTCAATTTACTGCAATCCTGAAAAACATTTTTGCCCAACGATAATTCCGCACCGTTTTCGGCAAAACGCACACTCGCAAGTTTCAAACATCCTTGGAACGCAGCATCTCCTATAATGGTCATACTCGCGGGAATTTCTATGCTTTCAAGCGCTTTACAGGTTTCGAATGCGTGATTCCCAATCTTCTTAACCGTCGCAGGTAACACAATTTCCGTCACACTGCCGCACAGATAGAACGAATAATCTCCCAAATCTACCACTTTGCTGTTTTTTTCAAACGTGACTTTTTCAAGCGACGAACAAGTAGCAAATGCGCGCGTTCCCACAGTCAGTTCCACGGTGGAATTTCCGTATCCCTTAAACGTAATTTCGGTGATTTTGCTACATCCCTCAAAAGCGCTCACTCCGATTGAACGCACCCACCCCGGAACTACCAGTTCGGTCAAATTGACACAGCCTTTGAATGCATAATCGCCGATTGCGTTAATACTTGTTGTAATAGTAAATTCGCTTTTTCCAACAGGGCAATACAAAATCGTGGCGCCTGCTTTATCGCACAACATGCCGTCTACCGAAGAATAGTTTGGACTGTTACGATCAATATTAATCGTTTCCATTGCTTTACACGTATTGAATATTTCCGCCGTAAATTCCACAAGACGTTCGGGAAGGTCTACGCGTTTCAATTCGGGACACGCATCGAATGCTTTGGGATAAATCGTAAGAGCGCCCGCTTTATCGGGTGTGTTGAATGCTTTATCTGCCTCAAAAACAACCTGTTCCAACAATTTACATTCAAAAAACGCGCTCTGTTGTACCGACACCACATTTGTCGGAACAATAATTTTTGTAAACGACGCATTGTTGAAAATTTTCAACGGCAAATCGGTTACCGACGCGGGAACGGTAAACTCACCGTCCTTCGCCATGGGAACATAGGAAAGCTCGCAAGCGCCCGTGTTCTCGTTCTTGAAAATGAGTACGCCTTCCTCGGAAGAATATACGCTCTCGGGATTACCTTCCACATGATAAACATTAATTGCTTTCAAACTCTTGCACGAACTGAACGCATTTTTTGTTTCTACTATGCGTATGGTATCGGGAATATTTACCGCTTCCAATTCGTAGCAGTAAGAGAATGCATATGACGCCACCTGCGAAACAAGTTTACCGTTATAAACAGACGGAATCGTAACGCTTGTAACCAAATCGATTCCGGGACCTTTTGAAACGGAATACGTGCCGTCCGGGCGTTCCGTATACTTCAACACATTTACCCAATATGCAAACACCACAACGTCGCTTGCCTGCTCCCAAGCATTAAGCCCGTTACCGTTTGCATCGGTATACTGCGTGCCGCGCCCATCCAATTCGGAGAACCATCCCATAAACGCAACGGCGCCGTCCGTCGAAGTGGGAATTTCCAACGTGTAATCTTTCAAATATGTGACGCTACTCGTCGTTTGATTTGTTTCACCCTGCGCACCCGCATTATACGTAACCGTATACGTGTTGGGCGTCCAGTTGGCATACAAAATCATATCTTCCTCATTGGCAAGCGTTTCGTCGGTGTATCTGCCCGCGTTGTTTTCCGCACCGCCCGGCGCGTTGTACCACCCGTTCAGATGATATCCCGTGCGTGTGCTCGTGGGTAATACGTCCATTCTGTCGCCCAACGCCTTGTATTGCGGCGCAACGCTCGTACCCAAGCCGCTGTCGAACGTAATTTCAAACGCCGTCACTTCTATGCTTGCCTCTTCCGACCATTTACTTCCGTCGTAAAAGCTGACCGAAACGGTGTTTTTGCCTTTTTGCGTAAGCACGACTTCGGCAAAATTCACGCCCGTTTCCACCGTAGCGGATTCCGTTCCGTTCACTTGCACGCGATACGCCGTAGCGCCTATAACATGCCGCCACGAAACGGTGCTGCGCCCATACGCAAGCGTGCTGTAAAGCGCATAGTAACGCATATCCACATCGTCGCTCCACGGCGAACTTACCGTGCCGTTCGCACGGATATTCAACACGTAGTCTTTCGCGTTCTCCCAACCGATTTCATCGTCGATTGTGCTCAAATCAAAGCTGTTCGTTTCTGCCGTAAACTCTTTGCCGCCGATTCGAATCGTGTAGCTGTCTGCGCCCACGTCGCTCCACGTAAGCAGTTTATTTACCAGACGCACGTCGCCCGGCGTAGCAAACGACGCCTTTTCAAACGTCACTTCGCTCGCGTCCGACGAAACATACCCCTTCGCTCTGGGCTGTACTTTTATTACAATGGCGCCGCCCGAAACAGGCGTGCACGCGCGCAAATCATAACTTGTGCCCGTAACCGTTTCTTTGTGCTCGCCGTCGCCGCATATAACCGTTACCACGTAATCGGTCGCATGGGGCACGGCAGTCCAATTCACCGTCTGCGTGCTTTCGTCTACCGAAAGCCCCGTTACGGAATCGAGCACGCGCTCGAATACAAACGTGTTGGGCACGCTCGGCGCATATCCTTCCGCCACCGCCGAAACGGTAAATTTGATACCGCCCTTCTGCATGACGCAGTTGGCAAAATTGTAGTTCGTGGAATTCCCGTTGTCGAAATCGGTGTGATTGTGCTCTTTGTCGCCGCAATCGATGGTAATGAGATATTTTTCCGCATTCGCCACCGCATTGAACAAAAGCGACGACGGTTCCACAACCTGAAACAACGACACTCTCGAAAGCGCTTTGTGCCTGTAACTCCGTACCGTTGTTTCCGAGTTGTTGGCGGCACTCGTTGCGTTCGCGCGTACCTTAATCACATAATCGCCCACGGGCGCGTCGTCAAAGGCGTCCGTTTTGCTCGTGGCGCCCACCGTACCGTTAAACGGAACGTATCCCGAAGGACCCGTAATTTCCAGCGTATACGAACTTACTCCCACAATACCGTTCCAGCTGATTACGCCGTTCTCCACACTCACTTCGGGCGCAGCCAACTTGCCGCCCGTCCGCTTTGCTTCCCACTCCGCAAACAGCGTCGTGTTCTCCGCAAACGTGGTATCCGCATTCCATTTATACGTGAGTTTGTCGCGTTGCTCGTAGGTACTCACCCACCAGCCCTTAAAATCATATCCCGCGCGCTCGGGCGTTTCCACACCGTATAATTTGCCCCCGATTGTGTTCTTGCCGTCCACTGCGGGAGCATTCTCGTACCCCAGGTCGAATTGAACCGTGAATTCGGTCTGACCGGGTACAACCGCCACCCATTGCGCGTATAGTGTGATATTGCCCGTCACAATCTGCGTGCTGAACGAGAACGGTTGCGTGAATTTTTCGTCGGTAAACCAGCCCACGAATACATTTCCTTCTCTCGTGGGGTCGGCGGGCTTGCTTGCCGTCTTTCCGTTCATAACCTGTTGCGCGGCAACCACACTGCCGCCCTTAACGTCAAACGTTACGGTGTATAAAACCTTTTTGAAAAAGCGTAGCGTCTGTCCGTTGTACGCAACCGTAAGCACATCGCCCGAAAGCGACGCGCTCATCGTTCCGTCCGTAAACGTCAGCGTGAAAGCGTTGTCGTTTACGGCAACATACGTGCCCGTAATCGTATTATCACCCGTTTTGTACGTAAACGAATACTTTTCATCGAGCGAAAGCGTATATTCCGTTCCGTCGCTCGCAACGCAATAATATTCGCCGACCTCGGGAGTTTCTCTATCCGTTCCCTGGAGTTTTCCGTCCGTGCACGCAAACGCTACGGCGCTCACCAAAGCCACCATAACGAACAGCAACACATACAACGGTTGTTTCTTCCTCTTTTCCATTCCGACTACTCCTTTTGCCTTCTGAATTCTCACGTTTTCGCTTTTACCCTTTTCGTATACGAAAAAAGGCGTCAAAAAAACTTTTGACTCCTTTGTCGCCTTCTTCGTATTATTATATGCTATTATATCATTTCATACACACTCTGTCAAGCGTCCGTTCCGCCGAAATCACAAAATTTCAAAAAATTTTTACGAAATTTTTTCATGCGGTTCGCCCGCTCGGGATAGCGGTTATTCCTTCTTGCTCTCGCCCGACGTGCTCACCCGTATGAGTCCCCTGCGAATCAATCCTTCGGTAGACTTGTACGGCACGGTGTAATCCAGCGGCTTACGCTCCGTCCTTTCCACCCCGAGCGACGCAAACATGTTGGCAATCAACTGCTTGGCATACATCGTGTGCCTGTCGCCTTTAATGCGATACAAAAGCGGCATCTTCGCGTTCGCCTTGCGCGCCGATAAATCCACCACTTTGTACTTGGTGCCCACATATGCCGCGGGATTGGACGCAAGATAGATACACAGCGTCTTGCCGCGTACCGCAAACGCCGCCACCGCATTTCTGCCCAAACGGAACGTTTCCCGTTTCCAGCTTTTCGCGTCCGCAACGCCGCTGTACGAAAGCAGATAGTTTTTCAGTTCCGAATACCGCGCTTTGAGCGCATCGTTTGCCTGCGTAATGCGCGCCGTAAAACTGCGGTTGTACCGCACGCGGGGTTCGTCCTCGTCGTCGTCCGCCTCGCCGCTCTCTTCCTCGTAGGTGGCAAGTTCGGGGTCGGGCGCCAAAACGGTAATTTCTTCCCGCGCAGGCACGCGCTTGGCGGAATACGAAATGTATCTGCCCGTAATCGCCGTTGCGGCGGCTTCGTCCATCGCCTCGATTTCCGACTGCGGCACTTCGCCCAATATCATAATCCGCAACATCTTTTCCACAAACATCTGGTCGTGCGTCATCGTGGTAAGGTCGTATACGCCCGCCATCGGCTTTTCCGCCATCGGAACGGTGTTCGCCGCCGCCACCTGTAACAGCAAATATTTGGCGTATTCCAGCCTGCGCGCCGACGACAGCTTGTAAAGCATGGGCGTCTTGTTAAACCGCTTTTTGTCCGACTTGTCTATGCCGCGGTATTTGGTTTCCGCATAATCGGCGGGATTGAGCGCAAACGCCACGCACAGCGTCTTGCCGCGGAACAAAATGATTCCCAGCGTCTTTCTGCCGCGGTAAATGCGTTGCTGCTTGTAACTCTCTTTGATTTTCACGCCGCTATACAGCCGCACTTCGTCGGCAAACGCCGCATACCGCGCTTTGGTTTCGTCGTCGGCAATGTGTAGCTTTGCCTCGAACCCCAACGAATACCGCACGTAATAACGCTTGCGGTCGTATACGTGACTCTCTAACCCCAGTTCGTACCGCGTTTCTTCCGACATGTCGGCAACGGCAAGGATTTCGGCATCCATCTTCTCGCTTTCGGAAATTTCGCCCACGGGGAAACTTTCCCGCAATCTTCCTGCTTTTTCGTCGTCCTCGTCGTCGTCCTCGTCATCATCTTCTTCGTCGTCATCACGGTCTTCTTCGCTCTCGTCGTCCTCTTCCCGCACGTCCGAAAGTGTAATCACACCTCCGCGCATGCCTTCTAACCGCTTTAACAGTTCGTCGCGTTTGTTCTGCAACTGATTGGTGCACAGCCTGCGCTCGCCGCTCTTGTGCAAATACCAAAACAGCAATACGTTGCCCGCTATCGTCAGCGCCAACACAAGTGCCAGAATGATAATACCCGCAAGCTGTCCGGGTGAAAAAATCATTGCGGACAAAACACTCACTCCGTTCATACGTTCTCCCCTCCCGCAGCCGCACTGCGTCTTTCAATCGCCTCGGCGGCAAGCCGTTTCTTCCGTTTGTTGAGTATCAGTTGCGCGCCCGCAAAACAAACCGCCACGGCAGTCAGTCCGCCCAACGTGCTCATCACGGCAACAAATACCGCGTTCACGCCCACAATCTTCCACGTAAACGTAATATCTTCCACCGTGCCGTCCGCCCACTCGTAGTTCTCGGTGTCGATAAGCCCCACGGTGGCGGTAAACGTTCCGCCGTATCCCGCCTGATTGCCGTATATGCGCATAATGCTCGCGTCGAATCCTTCGGGTATATACGTCAGCACTTTGCCGTTCACCACAAACGTGCGCGTGTTCTCGGTCGGCTTGTCGAGTTTCTTTCTCGCCACCGTCCAGGTAAGCGTTACAATTCCTTCGCCGTCCGCCGTGCCGTCCGTCCACTTGTAGTTCGCCGTATCGGTAAGCGAGAACCGCACCGTGTACGTGCCCGCATTGCGCGCAAATACCGTCACGTTGTCGCCGTCCGCACTCACTCTGTCATACGTAATCTTCATGAGCGCCGAATTGAATCCCGTAATCGCGGCGGCAAGGTCGCCGCCCGTGAATACGTCGTTCTTGTTTTCGCCTTCGCTCACAAGCCCCAGCACGGGCGCCGAAAGTATCGCTTTGGTTATCTCGAACGATACGGGCTCGCCCACAAACGCTTCGTAGTCGTCGCCTGCGGCAAGCGTCGCGCGCACCCAGTACGTGCCCACGCCGATTCCCACGGGAACGCCCTGCGAATAGGCGCCGTCTTTACTGCGCGCATACAGCCACACAATGTCTTCCGCGTTGCCGAATTTCACCGTAGCGCTCGGCTTGTTCACATTCTCGTCGTAATTGCCGTACGTCCAGCCCAAAACGGACACCGCCGAAGTAAGCTCGTTCTTCGCCTTGTTTACCACAAACGGCACCGTAGCCGACGGGTCGCCCGTTGTAGACCAGCGCGTGTTGTGCGCGTCGGTAAGCGTAAGCACCACGTTGTGCGTGCCCGCTTTGATAAACTCGCCCGTTCCCACCGTGTATACGCCCGATTCGTTTACGGTATCGGTAATCTTCGGCGTCAGCGCCATACCCGTATACACCTGCGACGCAACCGAAATCGCCGACGCGTCTATCTCTTTCTTGTCTACCGTAAAGGTTACAAACGGCGTGCTCGTAAGCACGTAGTTGTTGCCCGCACCCATTACCGTGGCGGTATAATTGCCCGCCGCAGTCGGTACTTCGATGCCGCTATACGGCGTGCCGTCGTTCTGTACGCCCGCATACGTGAAGTTGAGCGCTTTGGCAAGATTGTTTTTCACCCAGGCAATGTCCGCCGTGTCGCTTTCCGACGTAATCTCGCCCACCTGCGCCGCAATAATTTCGCCGCCGTACGTTCCGCCGCCCGCCGTGAGCACCGCATGGATTTCCAACGGCGTAACGGTGTACGCACCCGGCGTAATCGTAACCGTATAGTTGGCGTTGGCGGTATAGCTTCCGTCCGCTCTCTCTTTTGCGGTAATCAGATATCCGCCCACGGGAGAATATTGCACGTAGTTGGTAAGCAGTTCCACCCCCAATAACGCTTTGAGTTCTTTTTCCGCGTCGTCGGGCGCAAGTCCCGCCGCGCTCGTCACAGTAAGCGTCACGCCGCTCAAATCGGGCTGTGCGGTAAATACCGACGAAGTATCGCCTATCTTCACCGTAATCGCCCGCGGACGCACCGTATACTTTCCGTAAGGCTCGTATAATTTCACCGCATAGTTGTCGGCGCTCATGCCCAGCACGTTTCCGTCGGCGTCGGTTGCAAGCAACAAATCATGTTCGCCCGCCGTGAGTATCTGCGGAACAATATACGCAAAGCCCGCGCCCACTCTCAACACGTCTTTTTCCAGTTCGCCGTTTTTGAGTCCCGCAACCACTTCGGTTTTCAGATTGCCTTCGTCGAACATGTCGCCGTATACGCCCGTGCCCGTAGCCCGCACGTAAAGCGTCGCCTTGCTAACCGTGTATTTCACGGGCGTGCTGCTCGCTTGCGCGTAGTTCTGCGCACCGTACGCGTTTCTCGGTGCCGTGGCAATCGCTTTCACCCAATACGTTCCCGTTTGCGTGGGCGCCGTATCTCTCCAATCTTCGTCGGGCGCAGATTCGCTCGTTGCAAACCGATAGCGGAATATGCTGTCCGTATACGTCGCCGTAGCCGCCAAAACGGGCGTCGTGCCGTATTCGGTAGTCACCGTTTCCATGCCCACCACGTTATTGTTTGCGGGCGCCACCGTCCACACAACGGGCACGGCATCGGTTGCCGCCGTTCCGTCGGCAGTGTCCCACACGTAATTCTTCGTATCACGCAAATAGAACGAAACCGTGTACGTTCCCGCGTCGGTCGCAAGCAACGTAATTCCCGTAGAGAGCGACTGCGTCGTGCCCGAATAAACGAATCGGAGATAGCGGTCATCAAACGTGATATTCAGCGCCAGCTGTTGCGCCGTATACGTGCCGTTGTTATCGGTAAAATTCGCCTGCGGCAATTCCACCGACCGTTGCGTCACGCGGAACACATGATATTTTCTGTCGGCGGGAATGGGTTTCCCTTCCGCATTCGTACCGCCGCGGTAGTACGCGCTCACCACGTAATATCCCGCGTTAAACGTAACCGACGAAGCAAACGTGTATTCGCTCCCGAGCAGTGCCGTAAGGTCGGCGGCAGTAATCGCGTCCGCCTTCGCAATATAATCGGCAATGTCGGTGGGCACCGTAGCAATCCATGCATACGAGAATTCAATACCCTGCGCAGGCGCCGCGTTTCCGAACAGCGTCACCACCGGTTCGCTCGCATCGTCGCCATACGTCCATCCCGATATGGTAAGCGTCATATTCGCCGCACTCGAAGTCACGTAAAAATAACGGGTTGTGTAGTCGTTCGTTTCAATGGCGAGTCGGTAGTTGCCCACCGCCGTCGGTTTCAGCGCAACCGCCGCCGTATAAACGCCCGCCTGCCGCACGTTTACGCACAACTGCCCGCTTGCATTGTAAAAATAGGTGTTTTCGGCACTCGTTACAGCCGAACTGTACGAAAGCGTGATTTCCGAGCCGTTCCCTTCGGGTTGGAAGGTAAAGTGGTGCACATCCATCACCGCCGAAATAAATGTTTCCATCGTGTTGGTGTGCAACGAATCGGCTCCGTACACAAAACTCGTGTTCTGCCAACGCAGGTGCTCGGCGGTTTCGTCGATTACCCGCTTGTTTACGGTATAGTGCAATACGCACGTCTTACCGTCGCCCGAAATGCTCACCAACCGACTCGAATCGAACAAACTGCGGTCAAATACGTAGTTGTTGCCCACAAGAGCCACCGTTACCGTATATTCGCCCGCTTTGGTGGGCGCTTTGCCCGCCGTCTGCCCTTCGCTTGCGCCCGTGTTGTACGTAAGCGCCTGTATCGAAATGTTTTCGCCTACCGTATATTCGGTGTTCGCCGTATCTTTGAACGAAATCGTCGCATTGTGCGCAATGCCCCACTTGCCGCCGTGATAATCGGAATCGGCGGTAAATACGAGGTCGGCAGTGTCCGCACCGATTGCGCGCGCCACCACGTTCACCGTCAGTTTTTTATACACCACGGTGTAGTCGTTCAGTTCGAGTTTCGTGTCAATCCAGAATTCGCACGTTCCCACGTTCGTATTCCAGGCAACGTAATCGGTGGCATACGTCAGCGCGCCCACCAAACTGGCGTCGTCGCCCACAAAGCCCACGCTTTCGTACGTGCAGAAGTTGGAAGGCGTCGGGTCGCCGTACGTGATTGTGTTCTGCGCAACCGGTTTCACCGTAAGCGTAACCGTTGCTTTTTCCACTTCGAACAGCGGCGCGAAATTGCCGTCGCTGCCGTCCGACGCACTGCCCGTCCAGTTCGCGCCCGCTTGCGCGCTCTCTTTCGTCTTAAACGTAACGGCAAAGTTCGGATTGCCCGCCGTTGCCGATAAGCGATAACCGTCGGCATTCACGTGCACAATGCCCGTTGCCGCAATGGTAAGCGTAACGCGCAAATCTTTGAGCGCGTCCGCAGCATTCGCATAGGTAAGCGAGCCTTTCCAGTCGCTCTCTTCGGGGAACAGGAAGTGCGCAATATTGTTGCCGTATTTGGCGTTAAAGTTGCTTTGCAACAGCGCAACGTCGCCCACGTACGTGCCCGTGGCAAACGTGTTGCCGTTCTCGGCACCCTTCACCGTAACGGTCACTTGACGCGCCGTCACTTTGAGCGCGCCCACGCCTACAAATTCCGTAGCCGCCGTCACGGCAAAGTTTTTCGCCACAATGCCTTTCACGTCAATCCGCAACTGCGTCGTATCGGTGCCGTTGCCCACGCGGTAATTGGTGGAATATACGGGCGTGCCGCTTATTTCGCCGTTCTCCGCAAGTTCCGCCAAAACGTCGGCGTCTACGTGCGCGCTCGAATACAGCACTTTCACGCCGCCGAACCGCACTTTTCCGTTCTCTTCCCGTTTTGCTCCGTCTGCGGGGAATGCGGTGCCGTATTGCACGAAAACCGTTTCGTCCGTCACCGTTTCGCCGTCGTACGCGGCATTCACCGCTTTCACCGTAAGCGTGGCGGGCGTAATGGAAAATCCGCTGTACGTGTATTGCGTCTTGTAGTTCTCGTCCGCCGCACTCACCACAACGCTGTATGCGCCCACGTCTTTGGGGAGTTCCCCTTCGCCCATTGCTACGCCGTCTTTACTGTACGCATACGTAAACGTAAGTGCCAACTCTTCGGCGCCCACAATATACGCTTCCGCCTTCTTCTCCGTGCCGCTGTATATCTGATTCTCGGGCGACTTCACCCCAATCACCACCGTAGCGGGATACACCGTAAACGTGCCCGCGTTCATGGCGCCGCCTATAATCAGCGATTGTTCGTCCGCCGCCTGCGTGTTGTTGCCCGTAACCGTCACGTCGTAATTGTTTCGGTAATCGGCGTTGGCAAACATTGCGTAAATCGTATATGCGCCCTTGTCGGCAGTGTCCGCCGTTAAATCGGCGTTATACTTTTTGAGCGCGTCGGTGGTAAGCGTGAATACGTTCTGCTTGTTGTTTCCGTCCGCAGGCGCGTTCGCCCAGTCGGCGTCGTCCGTTTCACTGCGCACGTCCGTGTCGCCTTCGTAGAACGTTCCGTCCGTCAACGTAAAGGTCAGCGTGTTGGGCGTAACCTTGCTAACCGTTCCGTTTTCCGCCGTTTCATACAGATTGTAGTTTGTTTCCTGGTCGGCAATCGCAATGGCAATCGCTCGCTTTTCCACCGTGAATCTCGTTTCCTCGAAATTCAGTTCGTAGTTTGCCGACGAATAATACGAATACGGATTTTCGTTATCCCACCCGTTCGCACGGATATAGCAATCTTTGCCCGCATAACCCGTTGCCGAACTTCCCGTAACGTAATCGGTAACAAACGTAAGTTTGCCGCCGCCGAATACGGATATCACGTCGTCTGCCGTTTCGCGCAACGCACCCGCCGCCGTACTGTTGATTTTCAGCCCCGCAACTTCGGGCTTTTTCTCATACGTTCCGCTAAACGCAGGTACGGCGTCGCCGTAGCGCACCGTCACGTTTTCGGCTTGAACGGTAAGCGTTGCCTTTGCCACCGAAAAGATGTAGTCGGCGTCTATTTTCACAAAGTTGGCGTTGCCGTCCATGGTAATATGCAACCGATACGTGCCCGCGTCAAAGGTTACGCCCGCAACGTTGCCCGCAAAAATATCGTTCAGCATGCCTTGCACGGTGTTGCCGTTCAGGGTAACCGTGTGGAGCGCCGTACCCCAGCCGCTCTCGTTTCTGCGGAATAACGCCGCCGTCAGCGCGTATTCGCCGTCGGCATCTCCGTTTGCGTCGATTTTGCGCGTGAATTTCGCCACAGGCTCGTTCACTTTCTGATTGCCGTTTTCGTTGTATCCGTTTTCGTGATACGTGGTTTCATATAACCCGTACGTCCAACCGATTGCGCCCGCATAGTCGTCGGGATTAAACTCCGTACCCGAATCCCAAGCCGCCGCATTGCCGTTCGCAAAGTTAAACACGCCGTCGTCCGTAAATCCGTTTTGCGCCTGATGAATTTTCGAATCGGCGCGCACGCAAATGGGTGCGTAATTGGGCGCCGTTATGCGGCAATACACATAATACGTGCCCGCATTGATTGCTTTCGGAATATCCGAAACAACCCCCGTAAGAGTATCCCAAATACCCAAAGCGGCGCTTTCGCTCACCGCATTGCCCGACACATAATATTCGTACACAAGCGCCGAATCGGTGCCGTCCAACGTTGCCGCCTCTTTGGTAAACGTAAGCAACGCATGTTCGGCTTCGTCGTAATCGGAAACATACGGCGAAACTTCGGCACGCACAAGCGCCGCGGGCGTAATCTCGTATATCGCATTGCCCGTTTTGCTCACGCTGTAATTCTTTTTCGCCGACTCCGCCACAACAAAGTCGATAGCATATTCGCCCACGTCGTTCGTGAACTCTTTCTCGGTTTTACCGTCTTTGTACGCCGCCGTGGTAAGCGTGAATACGTCCGCATACGCGGCAATCGTCAAGTCGCTTTCCGTCAGCTTGCGCTCGGGATAATAGGTGGAATTTTGCGTAAACGCCACGCCGAACGTCAGCGCTTTCATTTCGTCCGTATAGTATACACTTTCTTGGTCGTCGATGGCAAGTTGCAGTTCCAGCTTTTCCACCGTAAGCACGCCCGTGCCCGCCGTAAACGTGTAGTTGGTAGCCGACAGCCCGCTCACATTAAGCGTTACGCCATACGTTCCCACGTCGGCGCCCGCCGCGTAACCGGCAGTATACGTAAACGTGCCCGAAAGCCCGAATACCGCATAATCGGTCGGATTGAACTTACTTTTTTCGTCGCCCGCAAATCCCGTAACCGTATATATGCCGCCTTTCGCATATAAGTCGTTCATTTCGGTTTTGTATGCGTTCATGCCATCATACGCCGCAGGACTCTTTTCGCCGAACGTAATCGTAAGATTCACCGAAACGGTCAACTCCGCCTTCGTCACGTTCATCGTAATCGGCGCGTTGTAATATGCGGGCGCATGATTTTCGGCAGTCACTTTCATAAAATAGTACTGCGTTCCAAAGTCTTTCACACCGTGCGTTTGTGCATTGTAATCCGTCCAAACAAGCGAATCCCAATCGGCGGGAACTGTGTCGCCCTTATTTGCAATCGCCACTTGCCACACAACCGTAGAATCGTTTTCCGCTCCGTTCACAAGCACGGGCGCGCCGCTCACCTGCGTAAATAACGCGTGCCACTCCGTGTCGTACACGTCGTCGTAATCCGTAACGGTCACACCACCCATGCCGATAGACGCAGGCGTAATCACATACGGCACACTGCCGCCCGTTTCTTCCGCCCCGTCTACCGTAAACGTAACGGCATAGTTTTCATTGCTCGCCGCAAAACACAGTCTGTACGTTCCGCTTACGGGCGCATACTGCCCCGCAAGTTCATCGGTGTCGCCCACTTTCACGTTAAGCGAGAATACGTTTTTCGCGCTATCCGCAAGTTTCACGTCGCTCGTGATTGTATACACCACGCCTTCGCGGTATAACAATGCGTCGCTCATCTCCGTGCCGTATACGCTCGTAGCGCTCGCCGACGCAATATTCACCGTAACGGCGCGCTTTCCCACCACAAACACGGCGGGATTGCGCGTGCCCGGCGTACCGTCGAATCCGTCGAACGTAACCGTGTAATTTTTCGCATACGCCGCGTTCGCGTCCGCCCAAGCAAGACGAATATAATACGTGCCCACGTTCGGCTTTGCGCCCACTTCGGTGTACGACGTACTCGCGCCTTCGCCGTTTTTCACGCAAATCGAAACGGATATGTATTGCCCGTCGCCGTTCTTAAACTGCTCCGAACCCGCAGCATACGTCCACAAATGCCCGTTGCCCGCGCCGCTCGGAATCTTTTCTCCGTACATGTGATTGTTTACCGCGTTGCCCACAATGCTCACGGTAAGCGGCAAAATCTCGAATTCGTGCGTCAGCGCATAACTCGCGTAGTCGGGGTCGCTCGTATCGGTAACAATCATAAAGTTATCGGCATTGCTCGTGCCGCCCGCAATACGCACCGTAAGCGTGTACTTGCCCGCGTTCACGGGTTTTCCACCCAAGCCCGCCGTAGCCGACCCGTTCGCCACAATCACTTCCAAATCGGGCGCAACAATCTTCCCGCTCGCTCTTTGCGGAATCACCGAATCGTCTACCGTAGCCGTAAGAATATACGCATCCCCTTTGTAAGCCGACTTTTCGTCAACCTCGGCGCCCCACGCCACCTTGATTGCGCGCGGCGTTACGGCAAACGATAACGTAAAGTTTTTCGATTGATAAATATCCTGCCCCGCATCGTCCTTCCTAAAATCTACGGTGAATTTCACGGTGTATTCGCCCACATTCCAAGGCAAACCGTTTTCCAAATCGGTAATTACGGTATCCGCATCGCCCGACGCATAGAATTTCACGCTGTCCGCTTTAATCTGCGGTTCTGCGTTCTCCACGCTCGGCGCATACGAGTCCCAACCGCCGTCGCCATAATCGTGCCCCGCGTCCGCTTTCATCGTGAGCAGTTCGGCTAAATCATCAATGCCGCCCACGCCGTTGTTGCCGAACACATAACCCGCCATGTCGTAATCGAAGAACAACCGCGAGCTCGTTATCATAAAGTATAACCGAATACTCACGCCGTCGGTATCTTCGCCGTACGTGTACGACGCATATGCGTGCACATAGCTGTTGCTCCCCACTTTGTCGTTTGGATTCTCCACCCATACGTAGTTGAGCGGATTATTCGCCGCAAGCACTTTTAACTGAATGTAATATTCGCCGCGTTCAGGCATCCCGCTTGCAAACGGATTATCTCCCGCCACGTCCGTACCGTCGTACTTGCCGTAAGAAGTGGTGTACGTCACGCCTTGTTCCGTAGGTTTGGTAAACAAATCCGCAATGTTCGTCGCGCTTTCCTGCTCCTGCTCACGGCGTTCCCCCAGCACGGGCGCAAAAATCTCCATGCGGTTCATCGTTATCGTTTTGCCCGCACCCATGTCGTATATGTATGCGCTCGCCGAACCCGCAAAATCGAGCTCGCCGCCCATGCCGTCCCAGTAGTAATTCGCCTTCGCCCCGTCCGACAACGTAAACACAAAGGTATATATGCCCGCGTCGGTAATCGTGAGTGTTCTCGTGCGCGCCGCAAACGCATTCGCCACCGCAAACGTTTTGTCCGACGCACCCAAAGGCATAAACCAACTTGCGGGAATGGTGCGCGTTACCGTTGCCGCAATGTCGGCGTCGTTTTCGCCCAACCACGTGCCGCCGCTCGCCGCACCGAACACAAATTCTTGCGTGTGCCCGCTAAAAATTCCCGTAACCGTTTCGGGCAACGTGGGCAAAGCCACTGCCGCTTTTTTTACGGTAAATAAAGCAGAAACGTTTTCGTCCCCCGCCGGCAATACGTAATTGCCATTGCCGAGCGCCGTAACCGTAGCCTTGTAATAGCCCGCGTTTACCACTCGCGCCAACGTATCGCCCACAAGCGCCGATTTGTCCGCATTGTATGCCTTAAATTTCAAACCGAACGTAAACACGTCGCCCGCAAATCCGTTGGTCACGCGCGGCACGGGCGCTTTGTCCAGCCCGTCGTATACAACCACCGTAGTGTCCGTTCCGTCGGCGGTATCAAACGAAAGATTCACCGTAAACGGCTCCACTTGCACGGTGTATACAACCACTTTCGTGCCGTCGCCCAGTTCGCTCGTCACTACGTCCGACTTCCATTCGTAGTTGCCCGTAAGCGCCAAATATACGGTGTACGTATCCACGTTTTTCATGGATTTCCCATCCGCAACCGTCACCGTGTATATGTTCGTGTTCAGCGTTTCCACAAAGTCGGCAAACGTCCACGCTACGCCCTTGTACGTAACCGTGGCAGTGTTTCCGCTCACCGTAGCCGTCACGCCGTCGGGTAAATCGGTAGGCACAACCAACGTAAGCGCGCTTTGCGCCAACGTTTTAATCTCAAACGCCAACGCAGCGTTTCCCGCTCCGTCCAAAGTGTAATTGTATTCATCGTCGCACGTGAATCCGTTCACCGCAATATAATACGCCACCGCGTCTATCACGTCGTTTGCCGTAATCTTCTCGCCCGTAGCGTCTATGCCCTTGTAAATATCGTACTGTTGCGCGGTAACCGTAGGCAATACGCCCGTAAAGCCGTCTATCTTCGCCACAGCCACGGGGTGCGCCACCACGTTGCCCGAATACGTCAAATCGCCGTCGGCGTATTCCTTTTCGACGCCGCCCACCGTCACTTTCCATATAAATTGCAACGCACGCGGAGAAATCACAAACGTTTCTTCTTCGTCCGGTCGCAAGCCTTCGTTCGTCGCGTTGTCGTATGCGTAATTCTTGTTGTCCGCCTTAAACGAAAGCCTAATCGTATACGTATCCGCGTCCGTCAATTCCAACGTCTTGTTGCCGAGCGCATCCGTGCCGAACACAGGCGACGCAATCGCGCCCTGCCGCGTACCCGCCACCGTAAGCGCAAAAATATCTTCGATGTTGTCGCCGTTTTTCAACTGCCCCGCAACCGTAGCCCACGAGCCGAAAATCACGTCGTACGCACTCGCTTTGTAAATCGCATTCGTGGGAATACGGATATCCATCGTGGCAACTTTGGCGGGATACACGGTAAACGTCGCCGTCTTGCTCGCGCATTCGTAATCGCCCTTTGCCACTTCTTCCGCATATAAGGCGTTCAACTCCGCATCGTCGCTCGTTTTGACCTTTGCCGAAAATACCGCTTTATAATCGCCCGCATTCCATGCGGATAGCGGATTTTCAGCCGAAAGCACAACTTCCGTTTCGGTACTTCCTTCCACCGAATAGTACGTGGTTTCTATGTCTACATACTGCTTCGTTTCAAAGTCGTTCGCCGTGGTAGGCACACTGCCGCTTTCGCCGTATGTATACCAACTCCCGTCACCCGTCACGTCAAACGAAAGCGTGCGTTGCCTTATAATCAGTTTCGCCGTAGCAACCGCGCCCGTAGCGCCCGCGTCGGCAGCCCACTTGTAGTTGTCCGAAATTATCGTAATGGGAATCGAATATTCGCCCTTGTGCGTCGCACCGCCCGTCGGAATCGCCGATTCGTCAATTTCCACAACCTTGTCGAGCGTGTCGTTGTACCCCGCCGTTTTCACCAAGTCGTCTCCGAGTTTCACCAAATCCGACCCTTCGTATTTTGTGCCGCGCGTATACGTAACCGTTTTTGTCAGATTGCCCGCCGTAAGTTCTTTCGGCGTAATTTCAAACGATACGGGCGCACTCTTGCCCGCATTAAATTGCGGTGTTGCGCTCGTCACCGCCACCAACGTATAACTGCCCACATTTTTGGGCGCAACTTTGGACGGGTTTTCGGCAGTATACTCGGTGCCGTGCTCGTCCGTAAAGCCGTAATAACGGAAATCGTAAACGTGACTATTCTGCTCGCTCTCGCCCACTTCGCCCTTGTTCACCGTAAGCGCGTCCGTGGTTCCCGAAATCGCAACGGTAGGTACGTCTTTCTCGCCCACCGTGCCGTATATGCGGTCGGCGGCGCCCGCCGTAGCGTAATTTTGCAACGTAACCGTTACGTCCGCTTTGAGCACCGTCACGTCGTAATAAATTACAAAGTTTCCGTCCGCTTTCGCGCCCATGCTCTCCGCATTCGCCCACTGCCACACGTTGCGGCATTCGTTATCGGTCAGCGTCACTTTCACGCGGAAGGTGCCGCCGCGGGTAAACACGATTCTGTCGCCGCTTTCGTCCGACACATAACGCGCGCCCGTCGAAATACCGCTTTCCGTCCCGCTCACCACGTCATAAACGGAAACCGACATAAAATCAACCGTTTCGTCGTCGATGACCGTGGTTTTTTCAACGCCTTCTATCACCTTGAAACAGCCGTCCGTATACGAAATCTCCGCCGTATTAAACGCAGGCAACGCATGCGACGCAAGGTTGATTTCACCCGCCTGATACCTCTGACTCTTTGTGAGCGTACCGATTTTACACGTAATCCGAAAATGTGTTACCGAACGGTCAAACTTAAACCGCTCCGTTACTTTTCCGTCCGTTATCGTATCTGTGCCGATGTTTACGTAAGAACCCGATTTATTCGTCTGATATTCCACACTGCAATATTCGGCAATATCGTCCAGCGCCACGGTCACAGGCTCGCCGTCCTCGAATTCAAACGCTATATTCAATCCACTGAAATTGATATCCTGAAAAACGGTCTGCGTGGCAAGCGAACCGCTGAAACTTCCCAAACTGCTCGGCTCTACCCAGTTAATTCCTTCTATCAAAATTTCCGCAGGCGCAATCGTAAGGTCGGGCTGAAAAACGCCGCCCGACGGCGTTTCACCGAATCGCACCAACACTTTTTTGCTATACGTCGTCTGCGTTCCCGCCAACAACGCGCCGATTTCTTCCCCCGACGGTGTGAGTACGCCTTCCACTCCGTAATAAGATGTGTTCGTAATCACGTCGCCGTCCCGTTTATTATTATAACGGAGCGTAACCGTAATATCCGAAAGCGTCAGTTTATCGTACGGATACAATGTTTTCGTCCCGTTATACACCGCATTCACTTTAACGATTTTTTCGTCTTCCACGGGCACGGTAAGCGTTCCGCGCACACTGCCCGCCGAAACGGTAATAGTGGCGCGATTAGCAGGCAAATTCCATAAATCCACCGAAACGGTTTTTCCGTCGGGCGTCGTTCCGCCCACGGTAAACGCAACGCGCACGCTCCCGTATACGCCCACAACATCGAGCGCGGGCACGTATTGCTCTTTCGTCATGCCCGCAACAAACGCCGAATACGCCACGCCGTCGTCGCTCACGGGTTCTTTGTAGTAGCCGTTCTCTTGCGTGTAATTTGCTTTCACGCCCACTTCCACGGCGGTGAGCGCATCGCCTATTGTAACTTCCTGCTCGTCGCCCGTAGGCAAAAACGTTACGGTGAACGTTTTGTCGGTAGCAAAACTTTCTCCCGCCGCCACCGTATACAGTTCCGCGGGAAGAATCGTGTTCCCTTTTTTCACCGTCACCGCACTTGCAAGCGTTTCGGCGTCCGCCGATAGCGTGTTTACAAATACTGCGATTTCTCCGTCTAATTTCGTAGGGTCGGTTACGGGCACGGTAACGCTCGCATCCCCGCTCGTCACCGTTACCGACGCCGTTCCTTTGGGAATCACGGTGTCGTTTTCCACCGTCATGCCGGGAATGGCGATTTCGTATTCGTCGGCAGTCAGCGTTGCCGTTTTCTGCGTGCCGCTCTCGTCATACGTGCCCACAACGGTCAGCCGTTCTTTCAGCTGTGCCGCCGTGGTGTATCCCGCATATGCGGCTTGCCCGCTTTTATACGTTGCCGCTACGGCGGTATACGTTTGTACGGGCGCGGCGTAAGCCGTACCCCCGTTCAAAATCATTACGCTCAACGCGAGCACAAACAAGCTGAAAAAAGCGCAGATTGCCATTGCCGTCTTGCGCTTTAACGAAAGAGTTTCCACACGTTCCATAGTCCCACTCCTTTTTCTCCGAATGCCACCCCCCCCGCACATCTCTTCCACAGGGAACATTCGCACTTAAAAACTACTTTATCTTCGGTAAATATTTATTGTTGCAGTAATTATAACACTACATGTTGTATTTGTCAAGAACAAATAAATAGGATTGTGACCGATTTGTGAAAAGAGCTTCCGAAATGCACCCAAAAACCGCCGCCGTTTCTCCGAATCGGAAAAAATCCCCGCCCGTGTAATAGGCAGGGTTTTTCACATACTCTCTTTTTGCACACGGATTCCCGCGTCGCGTTCGCACTATATGCAATCATACGTTTTCCGCAACGTAAAGGCGTGTACCCCGTGCGGCGGCACGCGTATCACGCCCGCCTTTTCGCAAAACTCTCCGTTCTCGTCCGTTCTGTCGGGCAACGTGCACCACGGCTCCATGCACACCATGCGCGAGCCGTGCGGGTGCCAAAGCAGCACGTGCGAAAACCCTTCAAAAGCAAGGGACGCAACCTTTTCGCCCGTCCGCTTGCAGAGCGTAAGAGCACGCGACGCCACGTTCGGAAAAATCACCGTGCGCCCTTCCTGCATGTAGTCGGCGGGCAACGGAAAAACCCGTCCCCTGCCGTACGAAACGGTTTCGCCCGTCAGTCTGCCGTTTTCGTCGTGCGCTACCCGCGTGAAATTCTCTTCCTTTTCAAACAACACTTCGTATTCGCCTATATCGCCGTCCAGCGCAAACGAATCGTGTCCGCCGCACGAAAAGTACAAATCGACGGGCGCGGGATTCTCCACGCTTATTTTCGTTTCCACGCCGCCATCGAGCAACGTGTGTGTTACCGTCAGCACGAATTCAAACGGATATACCTTTCTTGTTTCCTCGTCGGCGCAAAGCGAAAACTCCATAAACGTATCGCCCCGACCCGTCAACACAAATTCCCTTCTGCGGGCAAACCCGTGTTGCGCAAGCGGATACGTTTTGCCGTTCACCGTTATGCCGCACTTGCCGCACGCGGGAAACAACAGCGGCGCGTGTCCGCTCCAACTGCCGTTCTCGTTTTGCCACAGCCGCTCTTTGCCGTTATGACGTATGTGCACCAATTCGGCGCCCAAACTGTCCGCCGTAACCGACATGCGTTCGTTGTCTATCGTATACTGCATACTTATTCACCGTCCCGCCGAAAATCGCTTTTTACGCCCGCTATCTCTTGTAAATCACGTTGCCGCCGCGCACAGTGAGCACCACGTCGTAGTTTTTATCCAACACCGCAAAATCCGCCTGTTTCCCGAGCGAAATACTGCCCGTATCCTTATCGATTCCCAGCGATTTCGCGGGTACAACGGTGGCGCAGTCCACTGCCTGCGTGAGCGGTACGCCCACTTTTTCCACCATATTTTCTATCGCTCTGTTCATGCGCAACACACTGCCCGCAAGCGTTCCGTCGGCAAGACGCGCCTCGCCGCCTTTCACGTACACCGTCTGACCGCCCAACTCGCTCACGCCGTCTTGCAGTCCTTTGGCACGCATGGCGTCGGTAATGAGCGTAAGTTTGCCTTCGGGCTTGCACTTGTACAGTAGTTTCATGGCAGGCACCGAAACGTGAATGGTATCGCAAATGAGTTCGCAGTCCAGCGCGTCGCACAGCAAAGCACTGCCCACCACCCCGATTTCGCGGTGATGTAACGGCGACTGCGCGTTGTACGTGTGCGTCACGTTTGTCGCTCCCGCCTCTATGGCACGCAACACGTCGGCATGTTTGGCGCCCGTGTGCCCGATAGACGGCGCAATTCCCTTCCGTATCAAATGCGCAATCAGTTCCGCCGCCCCTTCTTCTTCGGGCGCAAGCGTTACGATTTTTATGCAATTGCCGCTTGCCGCATTGTATTCGTCAAACACGCGCACGCTCGGCTTTGCCACGTATTCGAGCGGTTGCGCGCCCTTGTGCGCCGCCGCAATAAACGGACCTTCCAAATGTACGCCCAACACCGACGCGCCGTCTTTGCGACCCTTTTCGCGGTAAGCCTTCACCGCTTTAAGCGCCGCCGTAATGTTCTCGGGCGACTGCGTCATGGTTGTTGCCAAAAATCCCACCGTGCCTTCTCTTGCCACCGTGTCGGCAATCGTGGTAAGCGCCTCGTCCGTCCCGTCCATGGCGTCGCACCCGCCCGCGCCGTGAATGTGCCTGTCTATAAATCCGGGCAACACCACCGCGTCTGCGGGTAATTCGATTTCTTCCGCGCCGTCCGCTTTATCGAACGACCGAATCCGTTCGTCAAATACAAGATTTGTTTTTTTCAGCCCTTCGCCGTACACATACACAAGGGCGTTGTTAAACGTTTTCATTTTTTATGTTCTCCCCGTTCATAAAATAAACTCTCAAATCCGCAGACGCACAAAAAACAACGCACCCGCATTTTTCCTTTCTTCCGAATTGCGCGCCGATGCTACACAATCTTGCTTGCCGCCGCCTCGTCGCACACAAGCGTGCAATCGGGGTGCAACTGCAAAATGCTCGCGGGCACGCTTTCGGTCACCCGTCCTTTCACCATGCCGTACACCGCGTTTGCCTTGCCCGCGCCGTTTGCAAGCACCAAAATCTTTTTGGCGCGCATAATGTTTTTGAGTCCCATAGTAAACGCCTGTCGCGGTACGTCCTCGATTTTCTCGAACAGGCGCGAATTGTCTTTTATGGTGCTTTCGGTAAGGTCTACAATGTGCGTTTCGCTGTCGAACGCCGTGCCCGGCTCGTTGAACGCAATGTGTCCGTTACTGCCGATTCCCAAAAGCTGAATATCCTGCTGCATGTCGTCCAACAAACGCGAATACCGCTCGCATTCTTTCTCGCGGTCTTTTGCCGTGCCGTCCTCTATGTTCGTGTTGGCAAGGTCAACGTCTATTCCTTCAAACAAGTTGGTGCGCATAAAATACGCGTAACTTTGGTTGTGGTTTTTATCCAACCCCGCGTATTCGTCCAAATTCACGGTGCGCACCTTTTTGTAACTCGTGCCGTTCTCTTTGCAATCTTTTATCATATTCGCATACAGCCCGAGCGGCGTGCTTCCCGTAGCAAGTCCCAAAACGGCGTTCGGCTTTTCAACAACCACCGCTTTCATGATTTCCAACGCTTTCGCGCTCATTGCATCGTAATCTTTTACAACAATCACTTTCATTTTCTGCTGTCTCCTTTGTCACAAAACGAAAAAATGCTTTACTGTTTGTCGGGACACAACGATGCCGCCGCAATGCTCTGCCCCACCCGTCTGTTGCTCTCGTCGGGCAACGAAATATCTATATTCGCAAACTGCGGATATTCGGCGGAAAGCACCTTTTTGCAGGTATCCAGAATAATGTTGCCGCCCTTGCCGCCCGTCACGCGTCCCAGCAACAAAATGTGTTTCATGTCGTAGAATTTGGCATAATACGGAATGGTGTAGGCAAGATACACGCCTATATCTTCGTAAATGTCGTGCGCAAGTTTATCGTCCTTTTCCATGAGCGCCTGCACAACTTTGAGCTTTTGCGCGGGCGTCAGTCCTTCGGCAAACGTAAAGCCGCCCATCTCGGCAAGTTTTATCACGGCGTCCTGCGAAAAGTATTTGCACCCCACGCCTATGTCGCCGCTCCACTCGTCGCGCATGGCGCTCTCTTCAAAATCCACGGGTACGAACGCCAATTCCGAAAGCCAGCCGTTTATGCCGCCCGCCGCGTTTATGTATCCCACTGCCTCGCTCGTTCCCATAGCAATGCCGAGCACGCGCGTATCGTTCAAGTCGATACTGCCCGCAAGCGCCGTTACGTCGCCGTCGTTCGCCACTTCCACGGGCACGTTGCCCATCTCTTTGGCTACGTTTATGTACATGTTTTTCACGTAATCGCCGTATTTGGTTTTATCCACTTTCAAAAACAGCGACGCCACCATGATTTTGTTGTCCACGTACACGCCCGCGCTCGACACGCCTATGCTGTCCACCCGCGGCATTTTGCTCGCCGCCGTTTTCATCGCCGTGAGAATTTCGTTGTAATGGTAGTGCGGGTCTTCCGTCACTTTGGGATTCCATACCACTTCTTCGCTGTACACCACATTGCCGTCGATTACCGCGCTCACCTTGCGGTCGGAACCGCCCGCATCGAACCCTATTCGGCACCCTTTCAGATATCCGCCCACTTTGATAGACGCATTTTTCTGCGCGGGCACTTTGCCTTCTTCTACGTATACCACTTCAAACGGACGCTCGTATACGCCGCTCATAAAATCTTCGTCGAACGCGCGCGCACCGCTCGGCGCATATGCCGCTTTGAGTCGCTCGTATATCTTCTTGCTGCCCGCAATGCCGATTTTGTAACCGCCGCATACCCACAACACCGTTTTCGCCAACCGTTCGGCAATGCGGTAATTGCTTTCGTCGTCCACGCCGTCTTTGAGCGCCGTGTACGTGTGCACGTAGTTGTAGCCGCCGTTGCGTTCCACCACAATGGAAAGCTCGGTCGTGTTCTCCTTCGGTTCGCCTGCCACGCGCTTTTCAAAATCTTCTAACGCCTTTATCATAGGATAAAAGTTTTTATCGAGTTTGGGTTGAATCATAATTTCCCTCCGTTCCGTTTTGTATTTTGGATTATACTATCATTGTACCACGCATTTGCATACAATCAATAGAAAATCCTTTTGAAAAGTTGTAAAATCCTTTCCGATTTTTCCGCTGAAAATATTTACAACTTTCTTTCGCCGTGGTATACTGTTACCATGAACGAACAAACACCGCAGAAAAAATTCTATATGCACAAAATAGACAACCTGCTCAACGTGCGCAAAATCGTCACCATTCACTATCAGGCGCTCACAAAAAACTATGCGGCAAAAGAAGAATGGCACGATTTCTGGGAAATCATCTACGCCGACAAAGGTGACGTTTCGGTCTGGTCGGACGAAAAAGAACTCTGTTTGCGCCAAGGCGAAATCTGTTTCATCTCTCCCAATTTGCCCCACTACGTGCAATGCGGAAACAGCGAGCCGAATATCTTTATCATATCGTTCGAGTGCCGCTCGGAAAGCATGCGCTTTTTTCACGGCAAAAAAATCGCGGTTCCCAAAACCTACATGCCGCTACTCCAAAACATCATGAGCGAGGCGCTCGCCACCTTCGAACTTCCCGACTTCGACCCCGACCTCAACCGCCTGCAATTAAAAGACCACCCCAATTTAGGCGGCGAACAGATGATTAAAAACTCGCTCGAACTGCTGCTGATTTATTTATTGCGCAAAGAGAACGATAAAAACGCCTCGCAAACCTTTTTCATTTCCAAAATCTCCACGTCGGGCGAACTGCAAGACGAAATTGTGCGCATTCTGCGGCAGAACGTATACGGCAGATTGCGCATGCGCGACCTGTGCGACCGCCTGCATTACAGCCAGGCGAAAATCAGCGTTTTCTTCAAAGAGAAAACGGGCGCCAGTATCTACGAAACTTACCTGCGCTTAAAAATCGACGAAGCCAAAAAACTGATTCGTAAAGGCGTTTCTTTCACCGAAACCGCCGAAATGCTCTGCTTCGATTCCGTTTCCGCTTTCAACAAATCGTTCCGAAAGCGCACGGGCATGACGCCCAAGCAATACCGTTTCAGTATCGACGCCCGCCCCGATTCCCATCGAAACAAAAATAAAACGCCGTAATCCCGCCGCCCCTTGCAAAAATCGCAAGCACTGTGCCGCCCCGCCGAACACAAAAAGCGCCTTGTAAAAGGCGCCTTTTCGTTCTGTACGCACGGCTTTTTCCGTCCGATTTTGCATACTCTCCCGTTGCTGTCGGTAAGAATGTACCCTATATAAATATCGTTTACTGCCTTATTGTCCGTCATTGTTCCCACATACTCCTTTGTAAAGTTACGGGGGTATTGCATTACGGAAAACGAAACACAAATTGCACCGAAAAGTCCTATCTTTACACTTTTTTCCGTTTTAACAGTATGATAACAAAAGCAACGGCTCCGCCCGTAACCACGACAACCCCTATACCGATTCCCACAATCAGTCCCGTATTCGAACTGCCTTTTTCTTTAAGCGCCGAATCGTCGGGTTGTTCGGGTTTTTCGTTATTATCGGGGTCTTTATTATCATCGGGCTCGTTATTTTCTTCGGGAGGGTTCTCGGGCAAAGATATACTTTCGTAAACGGCAGTAATCGTAATATCCGCGCCGATTACAACCGTATCACCCGTATTGTATTTGGTTTCGCCCACCAGCCAATACGCGAACTTTTTGCCATCGGGTGCCTGCCCGGGGTCTTTGAGCAGAAAACCCTCGCCTTTCCCGTACCGATACGTATAAATTTTCTCCGCGCCGTTTTCGGTTTTTACCAAAGTGACCGTGAAAAATTCTTCTTCGTCTTCCGTATCCCCGGCAGTTACCACGGCGTTCGCGGTAAACGCCTCGGTTACTTTTATTGTATCGCCCGCATTGTATCTGTTGCCGTTTATTTCCCAATAGCGGAAAACATATCCTTCATTCACTTCGGGTAGCGGCAAAACCACTTCTTCAAAATAGCTTGCCTGTATCTCTCGGGTTTCGTTCTCCACGATTTCGCCCGAATCGTCCGTGCCTTTGTTCCATACAAGCGTTACGGTGATTGTTTCGTTTTCGTCAATCTGCACGAAAACCGCTACGAATTCCACGTCTTTTTTCACCACGTATTGTACGTCGGCATAGTATTTTACCCCGTCCGCCAACCAATATCCGAACACCCTGCCCAGCGACTCTTGCGGGCACGGCAAAACGATGACGGCGTTGTGCTCGTATACCGCAGTTTCTTCCCGCTCGTCAATCACCGTGGTTACCCGCCAGGTTTCGGTGAATTCCGCAACCGCACTTATGCTACTGTTCACCATAACGGACGCACCTGCCGCATATTTTGCGCCGTCTATCAGCCAATGCTTGAAAACCTTGCCCGCTTCCGCCTGCGGCATGGGAAGAATCACCATATCGCCGATATTATACATATACTCGGCTGTTTCCCCGTTTACGTTAAACAACACTTTCAGTTGCTGTTTTACTACCGCCGTAAACGTGATACTTCTCGTAATCGTAACGCCGTCGGCATACGCATAGTAATTGTTTGCATCGTCTTCCCAACCAAAGATAACTTTATCGTCGGGCGTGCGCATGGGCAGATGATATACGCCCTGCGGAACGATATAGTGCGTTTCCGTGCTGTCGGGATACGCGAGCGTGAGAATACAATAATCTCCCGTTACCAACTCGAACGTACGGCTTTGATTGATACAATACACGTCGCCCGCCGAATAGCTTACGCCGCCCGTGCGCCAACTTACAATATACTCGGTTTCGGGCAATACGTCCATTCGCTCGGGGAAAGTAAAATCTCCCCACGGCAACTGCACCACTTCCGTTTTTCCGTTGAACGAAAGCGTAATATCCGCCAACTTTCGCATTGCCTTTATGGTTCCGCCTTCCAGACGGGCTATTCCGTTTTCGATTGTTATGGCGTCCACCTGTTCTTGCGAAAGCGTGGTATGCAAAATATTCTGAAACAGTGTAAGTCCTTCGGCGGGAATAGCGGGAACGTGAAACACGGCTTGCGATAAATCGGGCAACGCCGTATCGATATTCATTACGCCCACCGTTTTGCGCGAAATCGCGCCCGCAACGCTTCCGCCGTTTAACGTAAAGCGTTCGGGATTATCGAGATACACGGCGCTACTCTTATGGTCCGCCTCCGTGTTGCCCGAAATAACGGACGACACAAAACTCACGATTTTTCGCACCACGTAAACGCCGCCGCCCAGCCCGGACGCATGGTTATCGGCAAGAGTAAGAAAGCGCAGTTCCACGATGTTATCCGCATAAATGCCGCCGCCGTTGACCGCACTGTTGTTGCGAATAATCACTTTGCTGAATTCGGGGTCGGGGTTGGAAGTAGTATTTACAACGAAATTGGTTCCGTTTACGTTGGAACTGTAAATGCCGCCGCCGTTTCCCGACACGATATTGTTCTCTATAATTGCGTTGAAAAGCGCCATTTGCGACCTTCCGTAACCGGGGTTGCTTCCTTCCAGATAGGCGCCGCCGCCGTTTACGGCACGGTTATTTTGCACAACGCTATCAAAAAGATAGATTTGACCGCAATACCCCACATACACCCCGCCGCCGTTTCCGCTGCTGTAATTGTTGCGGAAAATCACTTTGCGGGCTTCGGTACGCACCACCGAATAGTTCGAACCCGACGTGCGCAACAACGAACCGCTCTGCCGAAAATTCCCGCCGTCGAGAATGATTTTCTTTGTGGAATCGGCGGCGCCCAGTTTAAGCGTAAACCCGCCGCCCGTTACGTTCAACAGATGTCCGTCGGTATTTTTGGTTATGGTAACGCTCTCCGCCGCAATGCTTTCGTCTACGGCTATGGTGAGCGGCTTGTTTATGGTAATACTGCCGTCGTGAAAATCTTTTAACAGATAAATCACGGCGTCCCGCTCCGCGGCGGCAACCGCCTTTTTAAGCGAATCGTAATACGTTTCGCCTATACGGCAAACTGCGGTTTGTTCCGTAGTATGGGGCGTAACGGACACGGAATCTCCCGTGTGATTGAGCATTCTGTCGTAGGCGTACACCCTGTATTCGGGCGCTGCGCCGTTGTAATCGTGGGAGTCGGTAAACACGGTGCTGTACGTAATACCTGCCACCTTCCATTCGCCGCCCATTTTCACCTGAATTTCGTAGCATAAATGCGCTTGCGCGTTCGCAATCTCGGGCAGAATAAACGTATAGCCGTTATCCGATTTCATGATAGAGTCGGCGGATATGGTAATCTTATCCGCTTCCGAATAACAAGCCGCCCAATCCGCGGAAAGTTTTCCGCCGTGCGCATACTCGTATCTGTATTGGTCGTTATTCACATACCAGAACTTTCTGCCGTTTCCTTTGATTCTGCCCGCCGCTTTCGCCGCCGTCATCAAATCTTTGAATTCCTGCGAGGCTTTTTCGTAACTGAAACGGTTTTGCGCAGTAAACGCGTCACCTCGATAAAAGCCCCAACGCTCGAAATATTCGCTCAAATCTTCGCCCGTGGCAAGAGAGCCGTAATATACAAACCGTTCGGTTACGCCCAAAGATTTTCCCGTCGACTCGTAGCGGTACATGTTTTCCGAATTTCCCCAGTACCCCGGATGTCCGCCTTCCAATATCCACCATATATCGCAGTTGTCGCTGCCGTTCAAGTAAAATTGCCCCGTTTTAGGCGAAAAATCGGACGCAAGATTCGCGGCAACGTTGGTCACATTGATTCTGTCGTTGAAATTTCCGTCAATCATATAGATATCGTATATCGCCCACATATTGTTGGTGGTTTCGCCCACGCGACGCTCGCCGATATCCAACATGTGCCCCACTTCATGCCCCATTGCCCAGCCTGCTATACCTTTGTTTACAAGGTGACTCTGCATGCCGCCGTCGGGCAATCCCACGTGGTCTGTCCAGGCAAACGCAAACATGCCCGCATACGGTTGCACCGCGCGGATATTCACGCTCGCATATTCGTTTCTCGGGTCGTAAAATTCGCCCGTGCTGTCCAACTGCACGCCGCCGTATGACAAAAGAGAAGTCAACCAGTAATTCCACGTATCGATATTGCTCTGCGGCGAAACACCGTTCACAACATACTGTTGGTATGCCTGCGACGCCCTGGTAGAGCAGATTACGTAGTTGCTGGCACACTCGAACGCATCTACCGTAATGGCTGTATTGTTCGGGTCGGTGAGTTTTTCGTAGTAATCGGTTAAAATCATGCGAAACGACTCTTCGTCGTCGCCGTCGCGAAATACGGGATACAGATACCCGCCTTCGATGTATAATTTTACGTTTCCGCCCTGGCTCTCATAGGTATACGGATTGAGTATATGAATCGGACCGCCCGCGGCAATATCTACCGAATACCCGCCGTGCGCCTTAATATTGGGAAAGGTGAAAACGTTCTTGCCCGGTTTAAGATTGACGGTTGCCTTCCAACTGTTCCACGCTCCGTAAATCTGCGTAAAGAGAATCTGCGGCAAGTGGACGCCTTCGTCCGCCTCCACATATATCACAATGGTTTCGCCCGTAGTGCCGCCGATTCCCGTAAGTTGCTGATTGGTTCCGTAGTTGGGCAGTTTCAATCCGCCGCCGCGGCAATACGAAACCATGTCGCCGAATTGGGTAATTCGATTGCGGGCGCCGCTTTCGGTAGAAAATTCACGGTGCGGGTCTTTTTTAATCGCACCCGAGCATACCGCGTCCGCTCTGTCCAAAATCGGCTTGTACGTGTTGGCATAATTCGTACTGTGCTTTGCCTGTTCGCGCAAAGCGTTGAGTTTTTCTATGCTGTTGTATTCGGGTTTCAACTCGTATTGCGCATAATCGGCGAATATCTCCGAAATTTCGGAAAGGTCGTCATTTGCGGTCTGAACAAGAAACAACTCGCCCGCAACGGCAATGGGCGCGCCGTCCGCAACGTTCGCATACGTCGTCACGTCCGTAAATTCCAACACCATTCTTTTGCACGTTATCGGCTCCCGGAAAGCAAACCGAGCCTTATCCCAGTTTGCCGTGGGTTCGCCCGCAAATACAGCCGCAAGCGACAGATTGTCGTCGGTTTCGGAAGTATATACTTTCAGAACACGCGGAAAGCCGCTGTAATTGCGCCTGCCGCCCGCCGTATAATACGAGCAGGCATACACAATGCTTTCCAACTGCACGGGATTGTTAAAAATAGCCGTAACTCTGTTTTTGAAAATGTCGGTGTTGTAGTTTACCGACGACCAGTACGTTCTCGTATTGCCGTCGAACGCATTGATTATATCTCCGCCGCCGTTCGTTCTGCAAATTATAGAATCGCCCGAAACGGAATTGGACAGCAAGAAATTATCGTTGCCGTAATCGTTTTGCGCCACCGTAGGCGCAAGCAAATCCATGTTTTCGGGTTGGGTGAAAAACGCCAAATCGGATATGGCAGCCACGTCCGCGCCGCCGAACACGTCCGCAAATGTTATCACGTCCGCAAATTCCAATCGGATTGTATTGCACCGTACCGTTTCGGGCAACGAAAACAACACAAACTCGGTATCTTGTTCGGGTGTGCTCACGCACGTTCCCGCCAAACGGAAATCTTCGCCGTCAGTTGCCGTGTACACGTTCAACGTAGACGGATATCCGCTGAAATTGCGACCGTTATTCCGACTGTAATACGAAGTGCCGTATAAAATGCCGAACACGGGCTGTTGCGATTGAAAACGCACCGTAACGCTTATAGTGCTCTGCTCCGTGTTGGCATGTTCGGAAATCCAGAACGTTCCCTTGTTGGAATCGAATATGTTGGAAAGGCTGTAAGAACCCCGTTCTCCGCCGTTGGTTTCGCAATTGGAAATATCGATATCCGTATTTTTTATGCCGTACGCAACTCTGTACGAACCGTTCAGATATTGCGGAAATTCCTGCGCATTCAGCATTACCGCGCGCATGTTGTTCTGCTCGTTTTCGGCAATCGCCGCACAAACAGTTAGCATTGCAAAAACGTTCGCCAACAAAGTCAGCAAAAAAATCAAACCGAATAATTTAGTCAAAGTGTTTTTTGCGCAAATTTTCATAAATTACATCCCGTTAAATTTTTTATACTCTTATTATATAGGATATTACGATGAAAAGCAAACGGTATCCGACGAATTTTGTCGAATATACGCCTTTTTACCGTTGTAAAGCAAAAATATGTTTTGTATGTACTTTCCGCATGCCATTCCCTACTATATATGCGGCAACCGCCAAAACAGACCAAAAACGGCGCACGGAAATTTTCCGCACGCCGCAAGCTGTTTCGCCTTTGCAAACTACCGAAATATCAGTAATTTTTGCACTCTTGCATAAAATAGCTTTTCGGGTGCGCGCATACGGGGCAGACTTCGGGCGCCTTTTCGCCCACGTGAATGTGTCCGCAGTTTCTGCATACCCAAACGATTGCTTCCTTCTTTTCAAACACTTCGCCGTTTTTGATGTTTGCCTGCAACTGCAAGTACCGCGCCTCGTGGCTCTTTTCGATTTCGGCAACCATGGAAAACAGTTTGGCAATCTGGTCGAACCCTTCTTCTTTGGCGGTTTCGGCAAAACGTGCATACATGTCCGTCCACTCGAAGTTCTCTCCGTTGGCAGCGTCGATTAAGTTGGTTTGCGTATCGGCAATGCCGTTGTGCAACAACTTAAACCAGATTTTGGCGTGTTCCTTTTCGTTCTTCGCCGTTTCTTCAAAGAAAGCGGCAATCTGCTCGTAGCCGTCTTTTTTAGCTTTACTCGCATAGTAATCGTACTTGTTGCGCGCCATGCTTTCTCCCGCAAACGCTTCCATGAGATTGGCTTCGGTTTTCGTTCCTTTCAAAGATTTCATGATTATACTCCTTTTGATTATAGTATATGAAAAAATGTATATTCTATGAAAATTCCCGCCGATTTTCTGCCGAAATCGCTTTACGGCATTAAAAGACTCGCCGCGCCGATAACGCCCGCATCGTTGCCGAGCGACGCGATTCGGATATCGGTGCGCAAACTTTCCACGCCGCCGTAGCGGTTTTCGTCTACCAGCTTTTGCAACGGCGCGGTAAGATATTCTCCCTGCGCACACACGCCGCCGCCCAAAATGATTGCCTGACTGCGGAACACATTGAGAATGTTGAGCGTTCCTTCGGCAAGGTATCCTATGTAATTATCCACCACTTCTTTGGCGGTAACGTCCCCTTTTTTGGCGCATTCAAAACTTGTGCGCCCGTCCACTTTATCCAAGTCGCCGCCCACGAATTCCCACATTAAACTGTTACGGTCGGTCTGCATGGCAAACAAGGTATCCCGAATGAGAGCCGTTGCCGACGCATATGCCTCGAAACACCCCCGCCGTCCGCACGTGCAACGCACGCCGCCCGAACGGATTACCATGTGCCCGATTTCGGCGCCCATACTGCGGTATCCTTCAAACAGCTTGCCGCCCACCACAATGCCGCCACCCACGCCCGTGCCGAGCGTGATGAGCGCGGTGTCTGTGTATTCCTTGCCCGCGCCGAAACGGTCTTCGCCGAGCGCCGCCACGTTGGCGTCGTTGCTGATACGAATGGGCGCTTTCACGTATTTACGCAGTTCGTCGGCAAGCGGCACGTTTTTCCAGTACAGATTGTTGCTGTAATTCACAAAGCCGCGCTCGCTGTCGATTGCCCCCGGGCAACCGATTCCCACGCCTTCCACCGCTACGCCGTCCGACAACGCAAGAATCTGTTTTGCGATGTCCGCCGCCACTTCGGTATACGGACGCGTGGCAAGCGTGGGCACGGACGAACGGGCGTAGATTTTCCCGTCTTCCCCCACAATTGCCGATTTTACCGCAGTGCCGCCGATATCGATACCCACGTACTTTTTCATGACTTTCCGTTTCCTTATTTAATGATAATCGTGTTGAGCGAACCTTTCAGTTCTTCTTTTTCCACGTCGCGCTTGCTGTTTAAGTAGTCGTTGAAAATCGCGGCGGCGTTTCTTCGGTTGAGAATAATATATTTGCGCGTAAGCGGCAACCCGCTCTCTTCCGCCACTACCACTTTATCCGCACGCGGCGGCTCTTTTTTTTGCGCGGGCGTCTGTTGCCGAGCCGCACGCACTTTTTCCGTTCCGTTCTTTTGTGCCGTGTCGCTCTTGTTACCGTTTGCCGCGGGAGCTTGTCCTTCGCTTTCTTCCAGAATTTCTTCGGCGCGTTTTTCGATGTCGGCTATGTTCTTTGCCGTAGGTCTGCGCACAATGGTGCGCACACGCGTAGGCAACGGCATTTCACGGTCGGACGATACGGAAACGGGGCGAACACGCTTGCGCGGTTCTTCGGGCACTTCTTCCGTTTCTTCCACCGATACCGTTTGCTTGGGACGACGTTCCGCCACGTATCCGTGCAAAATTTCCGCTTCCGCCGATTCCACTTCTGATTCTTCGCTTGCTTCCGCATTCGCTTCGGCGTCCCATTCTTCACCCGAATCGTTTTCTTCCGCGTGTTCCGCTTCAAACGCCCACACTTCGTCGCTTTCCTGCCCGTTATTTTCTTCTTCGTCGGGTAAGCTATCTTCCTTCGGCGCGAAGGAAGATTGTTGTTCTTCTTCCGTTTGGTTCTCTTCCTGCCCGTCCGATTCTTGGGCGTCGCCTTGCGCATATTCGTCGATATTCGCGGGGTCGCCGTAAGCGTCGAACAGCGCGTACCCCTCTTTTATGGCGCGACGCAACGCATCGTCTATATCGCCGTTTTGCGGCTCGTTTTGCTCGCCCGTTACCAGCTTATCGATTTCGTTCACAATGTCGTGCGCGCTTTCGTCGTCTTCTTCAAACAGCGGCAATTCGTCTATTACCGTGCCCGACTCGCTTTCGGCAGGCGCAACAACCTCCGACGGACGCTCGTCGCTTTCTTCCGCCGCGCCGTCCGTTTCCGCCGCGCTTACGGGCATGAGAATTTCCGCCCGTTGGGTAGCTTTCTTTTTCTTGCGGTACGTTTTTACGCCCAACGTAATCACGGCAATCAACAACAGAGCGAACAGCGCAAACGGAATCACCACGCCCGAAAGCCCGAGCGACGCGAAAATGGAAACCGCTTTGCCTATATACGGCACCGAAAACAAACGCTTATCGGCAAGCGAAACAACCAAAGCAGTAAATTTGCCCGTGCCCGATTCCGCTACCGAAAGTTTGAAAACGGAAGGATACGCACGGATAACCGCAAACGCCCCCACAATCAGACCGACAAACAGGAAAACCGAACCGAAAACAAAAAAGAGCACGTCGCCCGCACGGCGCACGCGCTTACGGCGAAACACGGCAACAAAGAACACCGCGGCAACAAGTGCCGCAATGCCCGCCGAAACGGCATAAAAAATCATAGATGACAACCGTATTGCCGAAAGTATACTCATACGATATTATTATACAAGCGCCGCACGGTTTTGTCAACCGGAATCGACGGACTTTCGCTATTTGCAACCGCGTGCAGTCAGCTTGCTTTTTTGGTCTTGTACCCGCGACTCGTTTCAAAAATGCGGGCGCACAGCACCGTGCCGTCGTCTTTGAGTTTGCCGTTCATTTGGGCAACCGCACTTTCGAGAATGTTACGCGCTTCCACGTTGGGGTCGGCGGACGATTGCGACGCCGCGGCGGAAATAAACCGTTCGGTAGAGCCGAGCGCGTCGGTTATGCCGTCGGTAGCCATAATGATTTCGTCGCCCGCTTTGAGTTTTACGCCCGTGCGCCCGCAAGAAATATGTTCGAGCACCCCTATGGGCAAAGCGGAACCCGACACGGCGCGCACTCCTTCGTCCGACTTAATCACCGTAGCAGGCGACGACAGTTTGATAATTTCGGCGTCGCCCGAATTCAAGTCGATAACGGTGATATCCAACGTGGAAAAGCGCTCGCACTCGTTCAGCGCAAGAAATTGATTCACGCACTCCACCGCACTCATCGAATCAAGTCCCGCGCGGAAAAAACTTTCCACCAGTTCGATTGCCGTTTCGCTCGCCTTTTCCGCTTCTTCGCCGCTGCCCATGCCGTCACACAGCGCCATCATAAAGCGGTCGCCGCCCAAATGAATGAAAGAATGATTGTCGCCGCTCCGCCCTTGTTTGGCGCTTGCCGCCACCGAGAACGCCACGTCGTAACGCGGAGCGCGGGCAAACAACATGAGCGTGTAACCGGGCAACACGTCGGCACCGCCCCGCACGAATTTATACGGAAAACGCATGATTTTGCTTACCGCGTCGGCAACGTCGTCGCGCGAAATATCTTCGCTGCGCAAAACAACCGATACGGTGTCCTGCGTTACAATCACTTCGGGCACGGCGGCGCCGCGGTACGCCAACTCGTCGGCAATCTGCTTTTCGCGGAACGAATCGAACGCGGCGGGCGTTTGCACCCGTTCGCCGATTCGCCGCAACACGTCGGACATCAGCCCGAGCTGTTGCGCCACAATCCTGCGCCCCTCCTTTTTCGCCTCGCCTATCAGCATTTGTTCGTGCCGCTCGCTCGCTCCTTTGGTAGCGCACGAAACCAGCGCGGAAAGATTGGTACATACCGATAAAAGCGCGGGAATTTCGGATACGCTCGCCCGCCCCTTTACGGCGGTATTGCGTTCCATTTTGGCAAGCGCTTCGCGATAGCCGTCCGCCTGCAAGCAGTTGGCATAGCGCGGACAATGGGCGCACACTTTGCTTTCCAGCAGTCCGTCGCGCACGGGCTGTTCGGGCACTTGTTCCATGGCGATTTTCATATCGGTAAAAATGCGGGACGCGCCCAGCAGACTGTTGCCCGTTTCGGTTGCGGCACGACCGATAATGCCGCGCGCCGCCGTTGCCGTAACGGGCGAAAAGAGCGTGTCGCGCACACGGCGCAACGCTTTGGGCGGTACGAGCGAAAAAGCGAGCGAACCCACCGCAAAGCATACCGCTTGTTGCCAGGCGATTGCCGACGAAAACAGATAGGAAATCAGCACGTAACTCGCCGCCGCGGCAAGCGACGCAATCGGTCGGGGCGCACTTGCGAAAATCGCGGTAACCAGCGCGGCAAACGCCATAAACGCAATCACGTTTGCATGCATGCTCGCAAGCGCCATGCCCGTGCCGAAACACATTGCCACGGCAACCGCTCCCGAAACCGACCCCACGGCGGCGGCAAACGGAATAAAAAACGCGGCAAGCAGATAGGCGGCGTCGAATCCGTAAATTTGCATGCGCCCCAGCCCGAGCGATGCGCAAATCAGCAGAACGCCGCCGCACACCAGTTCGGTTTCCAGAAATTTGTATTTGAGTTTCTGCATGAACACGGGACGCAGAAAACACACCGACGCAACGAACATGCCGAGCGCCAGCATACCCCACACAGGCATAATCAGATACCCGATACGCGAGCGCATGCAAAAAAGAGCGCACTGCGCCGCCGCAAACAAGGCAACGAAAAAGATTTTTCTGCCGCGCTTGAACCGCAAACCGAGCAAAGCGGCGGCAAAAGACGCCACGCTCACCGAAAGCGCGTACACAAGCGTTGCCCAGGTGCAATCGAAGGCAATCGAAATCCCGATAAATGCGGGCAAAACCACAACGGCGGGCAAGCCGCAATAGATAAGCGCGGTAACAAATCCCGCGCCGCAAGGACGCATGCCCGCAAACTGTGCGCCGCACAGCGCGGCGAGTGCCGCAAGCACAACCGTATATTTACATATCGCACGTTTAATCAAACAAAAAACCCGACCTTTTCGTGAAGTGTCGGGTTGTATTGTATCATATCCGTACACGGATATTTTCGCCTTAAACGGAAAAACCTGTCGAATATCGGAGTTATTTTTTCAGACGCACGTCGGCGTCTTTGTATTCGGTACGTTCGAGCACCATGCCCGTTTTGGTTCGCCGCCAATACTGATAGCGGTCGGAATATTCGTAAACGTACACGTCGGGGTCTTTGCGCGTGCGGAACAAAAGCGGCTGTTCGTCGGGCACGTCGGCGCCCGAAAGCCTGCGCCACAATTCTTCGGCCCCCAGCGCATACGAAGATGACGTCTGCTCGTCGCGGCTCACCGTTCTGCCGTATGACGTAGGCACAGTCGGCGCGTCGGGCGTAACCGTTCTGCCGTAGCGCGTTTCTTCGCGCGCAACCGTGTTTGCCGACTCCGAAAAATACTTGCGTTCCAAGTCGCTCACGTCGGCGCGCCGAACGGGTTGCGCATACTCTTCCTCGCGGTATTGCCGTTGCGGTTGTTGCGTCTGCTGCGCATACGCCCTTTGTTGGGGGATTGGCGGCTCGCCGTAATCATATCGGGGAAAATACCCGTCCTGCATATAACCGCCGCTCGGCGGCGCGTATTGCGGCGGATACGGAGCATATGTTCCGTTTGCATACGGCGGCGGCACGGGTTCTTCCCGCCCCGTTTCCCGCTTGTTTTTCTTTCTGCTTTTCGCCGCTTTTTCTTCCCGCTCGGGCGGGGGTGCGGTCATAGGCGCAGACACGTTTTTCCGTTTCTGCCGATTGTGCAAATACATGGCAAGCGCCAGTCCGCCCACGGCGGTAAAACCCAGTCCGCAATAATAAATCGCCATGATTTTATTGGAAAGCGCGGTGTCGGTGGCAAAACAGGTGATAAAAAACACCACGGTAAAAAGCGCGGGAAACCAAAGACCGAGGGTACCCATAAGGTATCCTACCACCTTTGCGATTCCGCCGAAAATCACCTTCAATGCTTTCATTGCCCGTTCCTTCGCAACGCCCGAACTATCGTTTTGCGCGTTTGTGTTTTTGTTTCCTGTGCATTAGCCTATGCGGTCGATACCGCCCATGTACGGAACGAGCGCGTCGGGAATTTTCACGCTGCCGTCCGCCTGCTGAAAGTTTTCCAGAATCGCCGCCGTTGTACGCCCCACGGCAAGTCCGCTGCCGTTGAGCGTGTGCACAAGCGCCGTTTTGCCGTTCTCTTTGTACTTGATATTCATTCGGCGCGCCTGATAATCTTCAAAGTTAGAGCACGACGAAATTTCCACGTATCTGCCGTAGCTGGGCATCCACACTTCGATATCGTACGTTTTTGCCGACGAAAAGCCCATGTCGCCCGTAGACAAGCACACCACGCGGTACGCAAGCCCCAACTTTTTCAGAACCGACTCGGCTTCCGCGGTAAGACTTTCCAACTCGGCGTAACTGTTTTCGGGTTTGCAGAACTTGACGAGTTCCACCTTGTTGAACTGGTGCTGACGGATAAGCCCGCGCGTATCCCGCCCCGCACTGCCCGCTTCGGCGCGGAAACATGCCGTATAGGCGCAGTAATAAAAGGGCAACGCATTACCGTCGAGCACTTCGCCGCGGTGCATATTGGTTACGGGCACTTCCGCCGTAGGCACCAGAAAATAGTTGGTGTTTTTAACGGCAAACGCGTCTTCTTCGAATTTGGGCAACTGCCCCGTGCCGTACATGCTGTCGCGGTTCACCATAAAGGGCGGAAACACTTCGGTATAGCCAGCTTTGTTGTGCGTATCCAGCATAAAGTTGGCGATTGCCCGCTCCAAACGCGCACCCAAACCGCGGTAAACGGTAAACCGCGCGCCCGTGATTTTTGCGGCGGTTACGGGGTCGAGTATACCCAACTTTGCGCCGATATCCCAATGCGCTTGCGGCTCGAACGAAAATTTCGTAGGTTCGCCGAATTTGCGTTCTTCGCGGTTGAAGGTATCGTCCGCACCCACGGGAACACTCGCGTGCGGAATGTTGGGAATACTCATTTGCGCGAGTTTCAGGTCGGCTTCCACCGCCGAAAGTTCTTCGTCCAACTTCTTGATTTCTTCGTTGTCTTTCTTCATTGCCGCGATTTTCTCGTCGGCGTTCTTCTTCTCTTTGCGCAGTTTGGCAATCTCGTCCGATACGCGGTTGCGCTCGGCTTTCATTGCCTCTACCTTACCGAGAATTTCTTTGCGGCGGGCGTTGAGCGTAAGTACTTTATCCACGTCGTACGTGCCGCTGCGCGTTGCCATAGCCTGTTTGACCGTTTCCGCATTTTCGGTAATGAACTTCAAGTCCAGCATGATTCTTCCCTTCTTTTTTTCTGCTATGCAGGTATTGTTGTCTTTTTGCTTTTTTTATAAACGGTTTTTATACCAATCTGCGGAACACGAGCACGCCCGACTGCTCCATCAGCTTGATTGCCGTCATGTTGTATAAGTCGGCGTTGTGCACGGGACTGTCGTAGGTGTCTACCGCGTCGGTGAATACCACCACGTTGCCCTTGCCGTTAAACTCCGATATGTACGCGCGCAACGATAACGCCAGTTGCATCACGCAAATATCGGTACAAACGCCCGTAATGAGTATATTATCGTAATCCAACAGATTACTGCGCGCGCCCAACAGTTGCACGAACGCATTGGTGGAATTCTTTTTCACTTCGGTGCCGCCGAGCGAAAGCAGTTCGCCGATGATTTGGCTCTCTTCTCCCACGCAATGAGCGGGAAAATAAGCAAATTCCGCCGACTGCTCGGTGTGGCAATCGCGCACGAATACGCGGTCGGCATCGGGCAGAATTTCGGCAATTCGCTTGATTTCGGGCGCTACGGCACGACACCGCGCACTCGAAAGCGCGCCTTTTTCGCAAAAGCCTTTTACCATGTCCACAATCACCAACATGGTTTTTTTGCCCGAAAGCGTCTTGCGCATAAGCGTGGGCTTATTATTCACTTCAATCTGCCCGCACAACAGCGCGCCGCAAAGTTCCCGTTCGTCGAAAGAAATCTTCATACGTTTATTATAACATTAAACGGGTACAAAAATCGCATTTTTGCGGACGGCAACCTGCCGCCCCGTTCCGCTTACACAAAACACCCGAATGTTGCAATCTCGTTCGCAAAACCCTTGTAAGCAAGTTTTGCCCGTTTCTATTATATCACCAAAATACGACAAAAGCAACTTTTTGCCCATAAAAAACGCGGGCTGTCCTTTTGCGGTTTATGAATATTTCGCGCGCCGTAAAAGTTTATTTCTTTTCTTTATTTGCTTTACTCGCCGTTACAAACGCCGTGATAAGCGGGTGCGGCTTATCGGGGCGCGACTTGAATTCGGGGCGAAACATCACGCCCGCATAGAACGGGTGGTCGGGCAATTCAAACGCCTCGTATATTTTGCCCGACGGCGACTTTGCCGAAAATACAAGCCCTTCTTTTTCGAGCGTGCGCACGAATTCGGGATTGATTTCGTATTTGTGGCGGTGCCGTTCGGAGATATTCTGCTCTTTATATGCGGCAAAGAGTTTGGTGCCCGCTTTCACAACGGCGGGATACGCGCCGCAACGGAAACGGGGCGATTCATATGGCGAATATACAACGGGATACGCCGTTTTGCGGTCGAATTCGGTGCTGTTCGCCTTTTCCAACCCGTGACTTCGCGCAAAACCGACAAGTCCCGCCTGCGCTCCCATGCCAATCATCAGCGCAGGTATGCCGTTTTCACGCGCATAGCGTGCCGCATTCACCTTGCCTTCGAATCCGCGCTCGCCGAATCCCGCGGGAATTACCATACCGTGCAACGACGAAAGCCGCGAAAGTGCGGCGGGCGTCAACTTTTCGCTGGAAATCCATACGATTTTCACGTGCGTTCCGATGGCGATTCCGCTGTGGTCGAGCGCCTCGGTAAGCGAAACATAGGCGTCATGCAGTTCTACGTATTTTCCCACAAGACCGATACGCAACTCGTTCGCGTCGGCATGCACCGATTGCGCCTTTTCGCAAAAAGCGCGCCACTGCGCCAAATCGGGTTGGCTGTCGGCAAGACGCAACTTGCGCAACACCACGCGCGCAAGCCCTTCTTCTTCGAGCGCGAGCGGCACGTTGAAAATATTGTCGGTGGTTAAATTCTGAATAATGCAATCGTGGTCCACGTTGCAGAAAAGCCCCAACTTGCGCTTGGAGTCGACGCCGATGGGATAATCGGAGCGGCACACAATAATATCGGGCTGAATGCCCACGTTTTGCAACTCTTTCACGCTGTGTTGCGTGGGTTTGGTTTTCTGCTCGCCGCTCATTTCGATATACGGCACAAGCGTTACGTGAATGTAAATCACGTTGCCCTTGCCCGCCTCGCTCTTAAATTGACGAATTGCCTCTAAAAACGGATGACACTCTATGTCGCCTACCGTGCCGCCGATTTCGGTTATCACGATATCGCTGTCGGGCGTATCGAGCGAATAAATGCGTTCCTTGATTTCGTTGGTGATATGCGGCACCACCTGCACCGTGCTACCGTTGTAAAAGCCTTCGCGCTCTTTGGCGATAACCGACGAATAAATCTGTCCGCTCGTTACGTCGTTCTTAATGCCGAGATTCTCTCCGAGCAACCGCTCGTAATGCCCCACCACCAAATCGACTTCGCCGCCGTCTTCGGTTACATACACTTCTCCGTGCTGATACGGACTCAAATTCGAGGTGTCCACGTTAAAATAGGGGTCGAACTTCTGTAACGTAACGCGATAGCCGCGCGCTTTGAGCAGACGCGCCAAACTCGCCGCCGTTACGCCTTTACCCAGACCCGACACCACGCCGCCCGTCACGAAAATAAACTTCGCCATACTGCTTCCTCCGTCTTTCGTTTGGTTTGTATATTTTATTTGCCCGTCGGCTTGAAACCGATTTCTTTGAGTTTTTTCGCGTTATAATCGATAATTTCGCATAAGTGATCGAAAATGGCTTTTGCCGTAGCTTTTTCGGCAATCACGCGGCTGAATCCCGAATCGGTGTTGTCCGAATGGGCGTAAAAATTACGCTTTTCAAAATATTCGTTATACAGCGCGCTCATAACTTCGGAGTACACCACGCCCGTTTTGCGCCGATACGCCAACTTTAAGCAGTGATTGCCCCGCTCGTCTTTCTCGTATGCCTGTCCAATCATTTTCACCGAAATGGCGTACGCCTGTTGCAAATCGAAGATAAACCGCTCCAATCCGCGGTACGGCGGAACCAAAAGAACCGAATAGTCGCTCAATCGCACGGCGTCGTTGCCTATATCCACCATGCCGATTCCCAAATCGATTTTGGATTGCTCGGATAATAGGTCGAACGCGGCGGGCAACAGTTTTTTCAGACTGCGCTGTACCGACCCCGTTTTTTTCTGTTCGCCCGTGTAGCCGCCCATTGCCTCGTTAAAGCCCGAGCCGCTACTCAAAATCACCTGCACTTCTCCGAAAAGATTGCTGTGCTTACCTTGCAGTTGCAACGTCTGCTTTTTGGGCGCATAACGCACCAAACATTTTTCGTGCCGTACTTTATCGGTAACGGTATAGGTAATCACGTCTTTTTTCTGCGCCGCGTCACTCGATACCGAAACGCCTTTCAATCCGCGAATACGCGTAATAAAACCGTTTAACCGTTCTTGCGGGCACTTTTTAACCGCAAATCCGTCTTTGTATTCGGGCGTTTCCTGTCCTGCCGTTTTTTCCACGCCCTTCGTGTCGGGCGCAGGCGTTTTGGCAGACGCTTTTGCGGGTATCTTTGCGGGTGTTTTCTCCGCTTTTTCCTTTTTATTTGCGCCCTTATTTTTCACGGGCGTTTTGTTTTCGGACTTACTCTGTTGACGGGAACCGCCTTTTTGCTCGGTTACGGCTTGCGACTGTACCGCATTGTCCGCCGCAAATTCATGCTTGCGGTCGGGTTTACGGTCGGGCGACTCTTCCGACCCGCTCTGCGGCTTTGCACTCGACACGCAAAGTTGCGCCTCGCGGCACGCCGCGTCCAACACGCCCTGCTTTGCCGTTAACGTGAGCATTTCGGCTTTGGTGTCGTATACCACGCCCAACTTGCCTTGCGGGTGCGCAAACGTATACCGCTCGAAATGGCATGCCTCGGCTACGGGCAAAAAAGACTTTAAGGAGAACGCATGGCTGTTTTTCCATGCCGCCACGCACCTGTCCTTTTCGTCCGACGCGATTTTATTCAGATTGATTCTTATCGGTTCCTGCGACTCCGCCATACTCTCTCCCACGTTCCGTCCGAAATTTCGTTTTCCACGGGTGTGCCGTCAAAACAGACGTACCCGAAACGTACCGTTTTGTTTTTGCCTTCGTTTGCCGCGCAAAGCGTACCGAATACGCCTTCGCGTCTTTTCTTTCGGCAAAGAACAACCCCGCACACAAACATAAAAGCGGCAATCGGGTCGCCGCTTTTATTGTTGCTTTTGTCAGTCAAACGAGATTATTTGCTTTTCACCTTGCGGAATCTCACGAAGTAGAGAATCACGCCCGCAATCAGCAATACGCCCACAATAATGAGAATCGTGCTGATAATCTTGGTAGACACGGGGTTGTTTACTTTTGCGGCTGTCACCGAAATGGTGTACGACATAATGCTCGAATTGTTTGCTTCGTCGTATGTCACGTATTCCACCGTGTAGATACCCGTTTTGGTAAAGGTGTAAGCCGACGTGTTATCGGTAGGCGTGGTAGCGATGCGGTACGCATTGCCCGTGCCGTCTACCGTGTACACCGTGCTGCCGTCGGGCGCTTTGAGCGTTTTAACGAACCGCGTGGTGCTCACGTTTGCTTTGTCGTCGTCGCCGAGCGTTACGGCGCTGAACGTGAATTTGTCGTTCTCGGTTGCACGCGTAGGCGGTGTGGAATCCACCGTAAACACGGGAGCGATGAAGTCGCCTGCTTTCATGGTGAACGACTGCGTAATTTGTTCGTTGTTACCGTAGCGCGCCGTGTAGGTGATTGTGTACGAACCGTCTTTATCGGGCGTGAACACATAGTTGCCGTTCTCGTCAATCGTTACGTCTTTGCCCGTGTTGTCGGCTACACTGCTTGCGATTTTGAGCGAATTGCTCTTGGGGTCGGTAATCGCAAGGTCGATTGCCGCGTTCGCATAAGCCGAAGATGCCACTACTTTGGGAAGCGTAACTTTTTCGTTCAGCGGCGAGTACGAAGGCATTTCGCCTTGCACCTGCCAAGCGGGCGTGCCGCCGTCGGTTACGGTAAGCGTGTAGCCGGGGTTCTTGGCAAACGGCACCGTGTGACCGCTCTGATTGATATACGCATCCACAAAAGTGAACGTACCTGCATTGTAAGCCGTGAACTGCGTGCCCATCAGGCTGAACTTGCCTTTACCCGAAATCTGACGGATAATATATTGCTCATTTACATTCGTAGTAAGATCGCCGGGTTTGGTGAGTTCTTTGTTTTTGAGCGTATACGTGGTATACACGTTACCCGTGGTGGGAATTTCCGCCGCCGAGAGTTTATCGTCATCGTCGGGATCGGGTTTATCCACGTTGATATCCATTTTGGTGGTAAAGCTCATGCCCGCCGCATTGAACACGCGGATATACAGAGCAAAATCGCTTTCGATTGCGGGAGGCGCAACGGTGATGTTTTTCACAACCACTCTGCCTGCCGTATCGGTGGCATCGTTGGGATTTGTTTTTGCATAGTAGGTGTCGAGCGAAATCTTACCTGCCGACCAAAGTTCGCCGTCTTTCACCAGGCTCAATTCGAATCCGTAGAATTCGCGCTGATCGGAATTCACCGCAAAGCTGAATTCGCCGAGATTTATATCCACGCCCGGTTTGAGAATCTTATCGTCAACCATATCGGCATGTTTGAGAAGCCCATCTCCATTGAAAGCAAGAGTATCTTTGGTCATCGTCATGGCGCTTGCGTTTACGATTTGCACCGAGCCGCTTTCCTTTTTCACGTTGCCCGCATCGTCGGTTACAACGATTTCATAGGCAAGCGTATCGCCGAGCGCAATGGTCTTGTCGTCTAATTTCATGAAAGCGTTATTCCCGCCGTCGAGATAAATCTTGACTTTCTCGCCGCCTTTCACCGTAAGAACGTCGGCATCGGTTTTGCCTTTAAGCGTATACGTAACAAGCGGACGGGTATCGGTGTCGTCGGTAATCACGGGCGTGGGAACCACAAAATCTTTTTCCGTAGTAGTAGCAACAAGATAATCGTCGGTAAACGAAACTTTGATTGCCGCCTCGTCGGTATCGGTGAAATCGTCCACAAGGTCGATGTCATACGTTTTGCTGGTGGAGTTGGTGCCGTCGCTGGCGCGGTAGGTCACCGTGTACGTTCCCGTGTAGGTCTTGCCTTCGCCGAGTTTTTCGGCGTATTTATAGAAGGAAACAGGCAACACTTTCTTTCCCGTGTTTTCGTCGGTAACGAATTCCGCGTCTTCGGGATACAATCCGTTGGTGGAAAGATTCGCGTCGTAGGTGTACTTTGCGGCGGTAGCCGTGGTGCCGTCTTCGTTGGCTTTGGCGTAGATGTTGGAGATTTTGAGTACGGTCTGATTGTTCACCGTGTCTTTAATCTCGAACGAAACGCTGATTTTATTGTAGACGTCGTTTTCGTCCTTGCCCGAATTATCCACGTATTCGGGATACGGGAAGTTGATTACGGGGTTCTCGGTTTTTACCGTGTCGCCGTCTACCGTTTCGCCTTCGTTCTTTCCGCGCGTAACCGATTTAACGCCGTATTTGGTGGGAATATTCTCGTCGTCGATTTCTTTGAGAACGGGCGCCGATTTATCCACCGCTTTCACGGTATACGAGTTATGCGTGGTCGTTTCGTTGCCGTTATCGTCTTTTGCAACGTACGAAACTCTGTACGTGGTAGCTTCCATAGGATAGAACGAAAGATTGTAGTTGTTTTCAAACACTTCGGGTACGCCCAACTTTTTCACGGCGTAACCGTTTTCGTCCACTTCCACTTTCTGCACGTCGGAATAGGTTCCGTCGGCTCCGAGTTCTTCCACCTTGATATCGATACGAACGTTATCGTCGTAGTTATCGGTCACGGTAGCTTTGGGAAGGGTTACTTTTGTGTTCAGGCTGATTTCTTTGCTCAAACTTACAATAGTGAGTTTGGGCGCCGTAGAATCGTTGAACGTGCTCTGCACTTTCACGGTGTAGTCTTTGAACAAATATTTGGTGCCGCCTTCCACTTTGCAGTAGTAGTGCACGGTATACGTGCCGGGCTGGTCGAGCTTAAAGGTTCGCGCGTCTTTTGCCGACGCTTCCGAATCTTTCACGCCCACAACCTTTGCAAACACTTCAAACCCCGCGTCAAAATTGCCTTCGGTGCGTTTTTCGGTATATTCGCCGTCTTTGTCTTTCACCTGCGCCCACACCGACGCTTTGGGAAGCGTGAATTCTTTGCCCGTTTGCACATACGTGGGAATATCTGCGCCGCTATGGTCTACGCGCAATTCGTATTCTTCGTCCAACGTGCAAGATACCGTATAGCTGTATTCCGACTTCTCGCCGTAATACACGGTATATATGCCGATTTCTTCCGCCTTAAAGTTCGCAAGTTTGGTTTTTGCCGCGTCCGCTTTTGCCGTATCGGCATCCTTGGTATCGTATACCACGCCGCCGGGGGTTACCAATTTGGCAGCGCCCGCAAATGCTTTCGTTGTTTCGCCGTAAGAAAGTTTATCCACAAACGTAGCAACGCCTGCGTTTTCTGCGGCGCCGTCGGTGGTAATATTGCCCTCTTTGTAGCCGTAAGAAACTTCGGCAAAGGCGCTTACGGTCATCGTGCCCATGAGCATGGCAACCGCCAAAACCACCGCAAGAACCGTCATTGAAATGCCTCTGAACTTCTTCATCAATCGAAATCTCCTGGTAGAAAGTAAAATTTGTACTGTAACATTTGCAATTATACATTATCGGACATGTATTTGTCAAACGAAATAGCAATCAATTTCGCAAACAAATTAACATTTAATTGCAAAGCTATTATCTGTCAAATCGCCGTTTTTATGCGGCGCACGCCCGCTCTTTTGCCCAAATCCGAATTTTTAGTGTATGAGCGGCACACAAACGGCAAGCGCACACTATAAACAACGCACAAGGCTATCGATACTGCGCACGTATTCCAGCTTTTCGATTCTTGCAAGCGCTTCGGTTACCGCCTTTTCGCTCGCCGTGTGCGTTAAAAACGTAATGGTGGCGTGTTCGCCCTTTCCTTCCTTTTGCAGAATGGTGCCTATGGACACGCCGCAGTCGCCCAGAATTTTCGCCACCTGCGCCAGAACGCCCGCACGGTCGCAAGCGGTGAGCGCAATGTAATATTTAGACGTAAAATCGTCGGCAATCTCCATGCCCGCGTCGGGCTTGTCCGAAACGGCAAAATCAGTGTATTCGTGCGTTTTGCGTTTGGCGGCGAACACCACGTCCGACACAATGGCGCTGCCCGTGGGGCGGGCGCCCGCTCCCCTGCCGTACAGCATGATGTCGTCCACAAAGTCGCCCGTAAGCAAAACGGCATTAAACGCGCCGCGCACCGACGCAAGCGGGTGGTCTTTGGGCACAAACGTGGGGTGCACGCGCGCCTCGATTCGGTTTCCTTCTCTGCGTCCGATAGCGAGCAATTTCACAACGTATCCGAGTTCGTTCGCACTCTTTATGTCGTCTGCCGTTATGCGCGTGATTCCTTCGCGGTATATGTGCGTATACGGAATAGACGTATGAAAGGCAAGCGACGACAAAATGGCAAGTTTATACACCGCGTCGAATCCGTCCACGTCGGCGGAAGGATTGAACTCGGCATACCCGAGCTGTTGCGCCTCGCGCAGCGCCGTTTCGTACGAAAGCCCTTCTTCGGTCATTTTGGTGAGTATATAGTTGGTGGTGCCGTTTATTATACCGTATAACTCGCAGATATGATTCGCCTGCATGCTTTCATTGAGCGTGCGGATAATGGGAACGCCGCCCACGCAACTCGCCTCGAAATACAGTCCCGCGCCGTGCGCTTTGGCTATCGGTTCCAGTTTGTGCCAGCACTTGCCTATCAGTTCTTTATTGGCGGTAACCACCGTTTTGCCGCTTTCCAGCAATTTGGCGATAAACGACCCCGCAGGCTCCACGCCCCCCATAGTTTCCACCACGACGTCGATTTCTTTATCGTTTACTATGTCGTCGATATTGCACGTAACCGCGTCGGGCGAAACGCCGCGGGCAACCACACGGTCACGGTCGCGGTCGAGTACGCGGCGCACGCAAAAATCCAGCCCCTGCGTGCGCACAATCATATCGTGATTTTGCGTGAGAATATCATAGGTGCCGCCGCCCACGGTGCCCAATCCCAAAATTGCCACGTTTACTTTTTTTGCCGCCATCTGCTTTTGTTCTCCTTTTTGCGCGTTCCGCCTATTTGCCTGCCGTGTTCATCTTATATATAATGTTCAGTCCGCGCAACGTGAGCGTGCGGTCGAATATATCCACAGAGCTGTCCTGCGTGCCGAGCAATTCGCTCAAACCGCCCGTTGCCACAACTTTTGCGGTGGAAAATCCCGTTTCTTCTCTGATTTTTTTGATAATGTGCTCCACCATGCCCACGAATCCGTGAATAACGCCCGATTGCATGTTGGCTATCGTGGTTTTGCATACCACGTCGGGCGGCAGCGTCAGTTCGATTTTGGGAAGTTTTGCGGTGCAATCGGAAAGCGCGTCGGCGCTCGTTTTGAGTCCGAACGAAATCAGCCCGCCCAAAAACTCGCCCTTTTCGCCTATCACGTTGAACGTGGTAGCCGTGCCGCAATCCACCACAATAACGGGTCCGCCGTAGGTGTGGTACGCCGCCACCGAATTGACAATCCTATCGCTTCCCAATCCTTTGGGGTCGTTGTAGCGAATATCCAACCCCGTTTTGATTCCCGCGCCCACAATCATGGGCTTTACCTTAAAATAGTACCGCACCATGTGCTCGAACGTGTAGTTGAGATTGGGGTTTACACTGCTCATAATCACGGCGGTAATGTCGGTTGCCGCCACGCCACCGCCCGAAAGCAGATTTTTAACGTTCAAGCCGTATTCGTCGCTCGTTTTGCCCACCACGGTAGCAAGGCGCAACGACATGACGATTTCGTCGCCGCGAAACACCGCCATTTTTACATTGGTATTGCCGATATCGATAACAAGAAGCAACTGCTTTTTCTCCTTTTATTCCGTTTTCCGCGACTCGCTCTGTTCCGCGGGCGCAATTCCCTGCGCAGACGAATCCGAACCGCCGTTTTCCGTTTTAACCGTTTTGCGCACGTAATCGGGCAAACGCAACGCCTTGCCCACCGTTACGGCGAGCGGCGGCACAACCGCAAGCGCGACGCACAATTCGATTGCGCCCGAAATAAGCGTAGACGACACCCACACAACGCCCAAACCGAGCGAATTACCCGCAACCGCCCACAAAAGCGGCACAATCAGTCCCGTATTGAGTAGCGACCCCACGGCGCACGCCACGATAACGGGCACGGCAACCGCCGCTTTACCCGTTTTGCCGCGGAACGCGCGGCGCATGAGCACGTACGCACCGTGGCACCCCAACCCCACAAACAATCGGGGCACTATGGGCAACCAGGGATTTTCCATGAACGCAATCGATACGGGCGTGGGCGCGGGGCTGATATACGCATAACACAAACTCAACACGCCGAAAAACAGCGATTCGGCAAGCGTTAATTTCCAGTCGCGTGTCACACAGGTGAACAGCAACGGAATCAGAAACACGTACGGCAACAGCCCCAACACGGCGGTCAGCGCGAACGTGACGGCGCACACCGCAATCGTTTTTACGTTATTTTTCATACTTCTCTCCGCTCGGCTTTCTCATAGTATCGGGCGAGAATAGCCTGCTTATACACTACCGTTTATACATACGGCAACGGCGATTTTTCCAAATCTGCCGCGCCTGCCCTTGCGGGCATGGGGGAATCGGACTTTCGTCCGCTCCGTTATTTCTTTTTTACCGCCTTTTTCGCCGCAGTCGGCTTTGCGGATTTTTTCGGCGCCGCCTTTTCCGCCGTCTTTTTATCGGTTGTCGTTTTGCCGTCGCCCTTTCCCGCCGCCAGCTTGGGTTGCGCCGCCTGCAACAGCGGTTTGGAAAAGTCGTTCTGCCCGGGGTCGAGTTTACCCTGCTCTATGCCGTATATGGCGAACAAAAGTTCGCTTGTGGGCACGATTCCGTCGGCGTCCAAACGCTCTTTGCGCGACCAGTACAGCGCGGATAGCGCCTTGAATCGCTCGCTGTCCGCCGCATTATGGATTAAGCGGTGGCAATGCGGGCAAAGCGACACGTAGTTCGACGTGCGCTCGATACTCACGTTGAACTCGCCCGCATAATCGCGCGGAATGATCTGATGCACTTCGAGATAGGGTAAGCCGCTCTCTTTTTCGGTAAAGTAGCGGCAACCGTTCACGTCTTCCAAAACGCACCGGTGCCCCGACTCCGCCTTTGCCGCCGCCGAAAACATGGTGTTCACCTTTACGAGCGTTTCCACCGTTTCGGTTGTGGTGTAATCAAGCGGTTCGAGTAGCGCCTTTTTCAGTTCTTCTTCGCTGAATTTTTCTTTGGTGGTGGCAAGCGCTTTACCGTCTAACTGCAACCCCATGTAAAAATCCTGCATATCCGAAAACAGATTGAGATAGGTCATGCGGAACACGTCTTCGTACATCATGATAAAGTTCATCACCCGCTTGGCGTTTAATCGGTAGAACCGCGTGTACACCTGCTCGAAGATATCGAGCATATCTTCCAAACTGATAGGGTGACTGTTTTTGAGATAGTGCGCGAAAAACAGAATTTTGGCGTCGTCGAGCACCGTGTCGCAGTCGGTGAGCGCGGTGGGCGCAAAGCGGGACGTGATAATACAGGTATATCGCCCTTTGGAATAGTTATCCACCAAATATTCGTGCAATTCGTTTTTCTCGAATTCGCTGCTTTCGCGGTAGGCGCTCAAAAATTCGGGGTCGTTCAAAAAAGTAATCATTACAATATATTCGGTGCGCAAAAACTCTTCCATCACCGCATCGCGCACGTTAAAAAGATAAATGAGCGCGTTGTAAATCTGCCCCACCGAATAGCCCGCTTTTTCCCACTGCGAAAACACGTAGTCGGTCTGCGAAAAAATATAGTTGGTTTTCAGCGAAAAATACGAATCCGCCACAAACAGAAAATCCACGAACCACTTGTCGTCTTCGCTCATCTTCTCGCCCAAAAACTTTTCAAACGTTTCGCCCTTTACAGTGGGAACGGGTTTGCCGCCCTTGGTGTAAAACAGTTTGGTGCGCATCATGTTGTTCATGAACGACTTCGCCTTTTCGGGGCTTTCTTCCGCATACGCCTTTTTTTCGTCTTCGGACATCTCGCAGATTTTTTTGAACGTGCGAAATCCTTCTTCAAATTTGTGCAACGTGCGGAAATTGGTGGTAAAATCGAACAGATAGGTATTGTCGGCGCCGCCGTTTAACGTATCCTGCCATTTTTTCAGTCCGTTTTTTTCGAGATAAAAATCGAGCAACGTCATTTTTTATATCCTCCGAACGTGGTTTCCTGCTGATTATATATGCCGTTTGTACCGTAAAATCTTATTTAATTATATTATTGTATCACCAAACCCGTTTATTAGCAAGCGTTTTTTCTTTATATGTGGATAAGCGCCCCATTTATGCAAAAAAAGACGAGGCTCGCCCCACGGGGAAAGCCTCGCTTTTTTTCGTTCGGCGGATTGTTTCGCCGTAATTTGCCTTCGTTTTGCCTGCGCCTTATTTGCAGCAGCAATCTCTTCCGCCGCCGCAGCAGCAATTGAGAAGTAAGTACCACAACAGCATATCCGAGCAGTCGCATCCTTTCTTTTCGTAGCAGCCGCAGCCGTTGTCCCGTCCGCCGCCGCAGCAGCAAAGGAGCAGGATAATCAGAAACATATCGTTCCCGCAGTTGTTGAACATTGCTTTGTCCTCCTTGTCAGAATGGAAAATGTGAGGATTTCCGCCGCGACAAGTCCGCTTTTTTCGCCCCGAGTCGCGGCAACAACCCCCTTTTGCAAAAGAACGTTGTTTTTTTCGTTCTCTTGCCTAAAAATCCGAGCAACAAAGCCCGTTGTATGCAAGCGTGTTCGTCACCGGTTTCACGCCCGCGCCGCACACAACGGCACTTTGCGGCTTTTTCTCCGTTGTACAGCGTTCTTCATGCGCACTTTTTCCGTTTTTTCTTTGGCTTACGAGATATCTCTATTTTATAATATGAAGGATTCGGGACGGTGTGATAAAATAACCGCCCCGAAATTTCCGAATTTTTTTCGAGACGGTGTTTTATTCCTTCTTTTTGCGCAATCCGAGCAAAAAACCCGAGAGAGCCGCAACGTCGAGCAGACAAGCCACGGCGTAAAAAATATCGGTGGCAACCACGAATCCGTAAATTCCCATGCGAGGCAACAATACGAAATTGAGCGTTTCTTTTATTATAGCGGCAATCGCCAGATTGAGCGCAGGCACGTACGACCTTCCGCCGCCCTGCAACACCGCCGCCGACGTTTGCATGAGCACCACAAACAGCACCGACACAGACGCCAGACGAACGAGCGTCGACACCGTGTGTTGCGGTTGCCCCAAACTTTTACCGTACAGAATTTTCACGGCGAGCGGCGCAAACAGCGCGAGTCCCGCAACGAACACAACGCCCGCCGCAACCGAAAACAGCAACGTTTTTTTCACCGTATCGGCAATGCTTTCGCCCTTGCGCAACATGCGCGATACTTTGGGCAACAGCATAGAACACAATCCTACCGTAAAGACGGCGGGCATATTCACCAGCGCGTTCACGGGACCGGTTACAAGCCCGTATAAAGAAGTGGCTACTTCGTGCGACGCGCCGTAACGAACAAGCAGATTGACAATCACAAAACTATCCGCCACCTGACAAAGCGGCAAAATGAGTAACCCGAGCGTAATGGGAAACGCCATGCGGAAAATCTTTGCCGTATCCCCGTTTGTTTTCCTTTTATCTTTACGGATTGCAAACGGCGTTTCGGCGTTTTGCTCGGCAGCAGGCGGCGCAAGTTCGGCAGACGCTTCGGTGAGCGTTTCGATTCCGTAAAACATATCGTCTACGGCGCCCGCTTTTTCCGTTGCCGCCGCAGAGTCGGTTGCGGGCGTAGATTCGGTTTTACCGCGGGCATACAGGCGGTAAAAAATCAGCGCGGCAATCTCGCCCGCCGTAACGCCCACCGCACACCCCACGACCGACGCGGAAAGCGACACGCGGGACAACGCATAAGCGGCGCCCAATCCCGCAATCAATTTTACCGTCTGTTCGATAAGCTGTCCCCACGCCGACGGACGCATATTACCCATGCCCTGAAAGCGTCCGCGCAGAACGGCGCACACGGCGGAAACGGGAACACCGGGCAACAATGCCAAAAACGCCCACACCGCCGCGGGCGCGCCCGCCGCCGACGCAATCACCCGCGAAAGCAGAGCCGCGATAAGCGTTACGGGCAAAGAAAAACAGAGCGTGTACCCCACTGCCGCGTGCAAAGGAAACTCGCCGTCCGATTCGGCTACGAGTTTGCTGATTGCCGCCGTGAGTCCGCCGCCCGTAATCGTTACAAGCAATACGTAGGTGGGAAAAACAGACTGATACAGCCCCATGCCGCGCGCACCCAAAATGCGCGTAAGCGGTATGCGGTATACGGCGCCGAGCAGTTTGCCCAAAAGCGCGGCTGCCGTAAGCAACCACGCCCCGCCGTGCAGATAGGGATTGTATTTTACTTTTTTTTGCGGCACACCGATAGTATGTGCCAAACGCGCGCATTTTTTTGCGCGTAAAAACAATTTACGTCAGCTCGTTACTTCCCCGTCGGAACAAATAATCGAATACGGCTCGTTGCGCAAGTAAACGTCCCACTCGGGGTCTTTCTCCACTTCTTCCCATTCGCGCACCGAACCGCCGAAACGGATTTCTTCCAAACACGCGCAATTCACGAACAGATATTTTCCCACGGAAGTCAGCGTGCGCGGCAGTGTAATTCTTTTCAGATTTTCGCAACCCGAAAAAACGCTGTCGCCCAAAAGCGTGATTCCTTCGGGCAGTTCCGCTTCTTCGAGCGCCGAGCACATATAAAAAGCGTTGGAATGGATTTCTTCCACGTCTTTGGGAAACTCCACTTCTTTAAGAGTAGCACAACCGTAAAACAGAGAGTTCGGTATACTTTCGCCTTGAATAAGCGTCACCTTTTCTACTTTGCTCTTGGGCAGAGCGGCAATCACCGAAACCGACGCCGTAATTTCCTTAATCGTGCAACCGTGAAAAGCAAGATTGTTAAAGCGCACTTCGGGATGTAAAATCTCCACTTTTTCAAACGATCCGCAATTATAAAAAGCCAGATTCCCTATTTCCGACACGGCGGGCAAATACAATTCGTCAAGATTTTCGCACAATGCAAACGCCTGTTCGCCTATGCTTTCCAGCTTTTCGGGAAGACGGACGCTTTGCAGATTGACGCAACCCGCAAACGCGCGCGCTCCGATTTTTTTCACCGATTCGGGAATTTCGACGCTGCGCACACGCGCATTTTTCTTCGTGGACTCGGGGCATTCGATAACCGTAACGGGCTTGCCCCGATACGACGACGGAAACCGCACGTTCTCGGCATATTCGGGCGCCGACACGCTCACCATACCGTCGGCGTATTCGAAAAATACAAACCCGTCTTGAACTGTATACGTATTTTTTCCGCTCGTACACGCCTTATACGAAACAAGCGGCACAACAACGCCAAAAAGCAGAAACGCAACCAACACGACGGGAATCAGTAGCATAGCCGCTCTCTTGTGCCACGGCGTCATCGTTTCCCGCGCGTCGGCGGTTGCCCGTTTGGAGTGTACGCTCGCAATACGGCGCTCTTTTGCCGCCGCCTGCCTTCTTTCTTGTTCTTGCGCGGCTTTACGAAGTTGTTCTTCGGTTTTGAGCGTGCTCAACCTGCCGCGCAGTTTGCGTTCTTCTTTTGCGGAAACGTTCGCGTTTTCAAAACGCAATGCCACGGCGGAAAAGAATTCTTCTCCCTGCTTTTTATACATGGGGTCGTCTTTTTCCCGCCCCGCCGAATCAGCGGGAAAAACGGAAATATCGGTAAACTTTTCGATTTGCGGCAACGATTTCCAGGTATGAAACACGCCGTCGTCGGGTAGTGCGGATTTTTTGCATAGCGGCGGCAATACAACGTTTTCGTTGCGCTTTAACGACGCTACGGGAAAATCGGGGCGCACTTTTTCGATTGCGTCCGTCCGTATTTTCGCGCCGTCCGATTGCCGCTTTCTTTCTCGCCCCGTTTTGTTTGCGGGGCGCCCAACCGAAAGAACGGGAATCCGCGCAAGTATCTCTTCCGCCTGTTCTCGCGTCATATATTTTCCCTACGAGAAAAGACCCCTTTCCGCAGGGGTCTTTTCCGAATGTGTGTGTTCTACTTCTCGCTGATAGCGCCTACCGGGCATTGCGCTTCGCAAGCGCCGCAATCGATGCACTCGTCGGCATTGATTTCGTACTGATCGGCGCCTTCGCTGATAGCGCCCACCGGGCACTGACCTTCGCAACTGCCGCATTTGATGCAATCACTGCTGATTACTCTTGCCATGTCGTTTCCCTCCGTTTTTTATTGCATTTATTATAACACGCCCGCCATGATTTGTAAAATGTTTTGCCGCAAGAATCACATGATTTTTCATACTTGCCGCATGCCGAGCGCCCCATGCGTCTATTCTTCTTTCAATTCCGACAGGTCGTCGCCGTCGTCGGCGGGGTCGTCTTTAACGGGCGCGTTGTTTTTGGGCTTGAACTTGATGTCTTTGAGTTCGTAATCGGTAATGGTCATCGTGTCTTTGTCTTTATTCTCCACGCGCAGACGCACCGTCTTTTTGAGCGGATTGGTGCCGATTACGGTACCCGTTTCTCCGCCTACCGTAGTGACCGTTGCGCCCACTTTGGGCATAGCCCTGTTTACTTCGGAATAGTATTCGTTTTCATAGGCAAGGCAACACATCAGCCTGCCGCATAAGCCGCTGATTTTTGCGGGATTAAGCGAAAGATTCTGCGTTTTCGCCATTTTAATGCTTACGCGCGCATATTCGGGCATGTGGTCGCTGCAACAGCACGCTCTGCCGCACGGCGCGATTCCGCCCATCATGCGGCACTCGTCGCGCGCGCCGATTTGTTTGAGTTCGATACGCGTGTGAAACGCAGACGCGAGGTCGCGCACCAGATTCCGAAAATCCACCCTGCCGTCGGCGGTAAAATAAATAATCAGCTTGCCGCCGTCGAACGTATATTCGGCGCCCACGAGTTTCATTTCCAGCTTGCTCTCGCGGATTTTTTCGGCTATCTGCGGATACGCCGTTTTGCGCTTTTCGAGCAGGCTATCGTGCTTTTCTTTATCTTCGGGCGTGGCAACGCGCACCACGGGCATCAGTTTGCCCACGATTTTCTTATCGGGCACTTCGGAAAGCGGCATGCTCACCGACCCGTAATCCAACCCGCGTCCCGTTTGCACAACCACTTCGTCGCCCACTTCGAGTTCCAAATCGCCGGGAGCGAAATAATATACTTTGGGATTGAAATCGAATTTGATTCCTACGATTTTAGGCATTTTGCCTTCACCTCCAATACGGAAAATAACAGTTCGTCTACTACGCTTGCGGCGTTGCCGTACAGCCGCAACCGTTCGCGCGCGTGCGTCAACAGGGGCAGAACGGCAAGCACCGTGTCAGTATCCCACTCTCGTGCCAATGTTATTATATCACGGATTGCGGGCTTTAACACAACCGCCTGCGCACCGCATGCGTGATATGCCATTACGTCACGAAAAATCAGTTCGAGATAATCGGCGAACACGCCCGTTTTATCCTTAAACGCAATCAGTTCGCTTGCCGTGGGCAATATCTGCGGCGAACGCTTTACGTTAAGCAGAAAATTGACTGCCGTTTCGTACACTTTGCGGTAGGTCGGGTCGGACGCGATTTTACGCGCCGTGCCCATGTTGCCCCGCGATACCGCCGCCGCAAACAATGCGGTAACTTCGTCTGCGCCGCCGTCCGTCAGTTCGCGCTCGATAATCTGTATGGGAAATTCTTCCAGGCGCACAAGCGCACAACGCGACGATACGGTAGGCAACAATTCCCCGCCGCCCGAAAAGATGAGAAAGCGCGCCGACGAAGGCGGTTCTTCGAGCGTTTTGAGCAATTTGTTCTGTACGGGCGCCGAAAGCGGCTCGCGCGGCGCCACGATATAGTATTTGGTTTTGAGTTCGGTAGGCATTAGATACGCCGTGTCGGTTAAATACGTTGCGTCTTCCACGTCCATTTTGCCGTTTTTTTCGGGACGCGGCAAACGCACAATATCCAAATAGCCGCCGTCGGCAATACGACTTAATACAAAATCGTCGATTTTTCCCGTTTCGGCAAACGATATGAAAAGCGCCGTAAGCGCTTTGAGCGCGTCGAAATCGGCGGACGCAAACACATAGGCGTGTTTAAGCTGTCCGCTCACGCAATCTCTCTGCAATTTGGCAAAGGCTTGCGACGATGCGATTGTTTGAAAAAAACGGTCCATTTTGCTTTTCTTGTTTCCTATTCGTGCGTTTATTGGAAAACGCCTTTTTCTTTGAGTGCTTGCACGATTGCCTCGTGCGTTTCGTATTTGGTTCCTTCCGCCCGAAAGCACAGAAACCGCGCGCGGTCTGCCTTGGCAATCTCGGTAAACCCTTCGTATACCTTTTTGTGGAAGGCAAGCGTTTCCCGTTCCAAACGGTCCGATTCCTGCGCGCCCCCCTTGCGGGCGAAACCCTTATCGGGCGGCACGTCCATTAAAATCGTCCAGTCTATCGAAACGCCGCACATTGCCGCGCGGTTGAGCGCGTTTACCACGTCGATATCGATTCCGCGCGCATACCCCTGATATGCCGCCGTGGAATCGCAGTAACGGTCGCAAAACACGGTGCGTCCGCTTTCGAGCGCGGGTTTTATCACCCGTTCGGTATGTTGGGCGCGCGCCGCACAGTATAAAAGCAGTTCGGTCATGTCGGTCATGTCGCCGTTTTCGGGGTCGAGAATGACGTTTCGGATTTTTTCGGACACTTCGCACCCGCCCGGCTCGCGGGTAAACAGCGCGTCGATTCCGTTATTTTCGCAGTACTCTTTCAAAAGGCGCAACTGCGTACTTTTGCCCACGCCTTCGCAACCTTCTATTGTGATGAACTTTCCTTTCATGCTTTGTGCCCCGCCGCCGTTTTCAACGTTTCATATAATCTGTCTAATTTTTCGTCGCTATCCTGCGGAGTGAGAATAAACACCACGCAGTTGCCGATTACCGTTTCGGGCATAATTTTCTTTTCCCGCAAACGTCCGTACAGTTCGCGCGCCGTACCCGATTGCGGGCAAACGCACAGGCGCGTATAGTCGGTGTTATCGAGCAGACGCGCCGCCTTTGCAACCGACTCGCGAAACGCTTTCAGTCGCAGGTATTCCTTTCCGTTTTCCGCCGCCGAAAGCACCGCGTTTTCCAGTTCTTCCGCCCACACATAGTTGGGACTCGTGGTGCCCAAAAGGCGCAACGCATGGTCGGCGTTCTCCGTAAGGTCGGGCGAGCCGATTGCCAACAATGCCGTCTGCGTGTATGCGCCCAGCGTTTTGTGCGCGCTCATGTTGCAAAAATCGGCAACGGGCGAAAAGTCGAATACCTTTAACCCGGGCGCAAACGCAAAGTGCGCGCCGTGCGCGCCGTCCGCAATCAGACGCACGCCCCGCGCCTTGCATAGTTCCGCGATTTTGACGTCTGCCGTCCGCCCCAGATAGTCGGGCGACGTGAGAAACAATGCGGCGGCATCGGAATGGCTATCAAGCGCGCGTTCCGCCTCTTCCGCCGTGACGGGGGGCGGGAGAAATTCCACACCGCACGTGTACACAAGTCCGTTTGCGTTCACTCCGTCGCTTTGTATAGGCACCGCCCGAACGGACGCAAGTTCACACCCTTCGGCAAACGCGCGGTGCGCACCCGACGCATACAACACTTTTTTTCCGCGGAATTGCCAGAGCGCCGCTTTGATTCCCTGGCTCGACCCGTTTGTCAGAAAGCGCATTGCCGCCGCGCCGTATAGCCTTGCGCATGCGTTTTGCGCTTGTTCGATACAGTCTGCGGGGAATTGATTGCCGCTTTTCCCGATTTCGGTGATATCCCGCGCACACAATCCGCCCTTATGCCCGGGCGTGTGATAGCGGTCGAATCCTTTATCGAGATATGCGTCGATTGCGCGGGCAATCTGTCCTCTACGGTATTGCATGCCCGTTAATGATAATATTTGAGAAAGCGGTTGGCGCAAAAGAGCGCCTGCGCATTCTGCGGTTTTGCCTTTTTGCCGAATTTACCTATATTCACGCCGGACGGATTGAGCACAAGATAGAATTCGGTGTCGGGCTGCTTGTCCTCTTCGAGTTCGCCGTATTTTTCTTTATACGACGGCACTTTGTTCCAGTCGTAAACAAACGGCATGTGCACGAGATTGCTCACTTTGATACCCGTGCGCACCTTTTGCCCCGACGATAACTCCAACTCGAAATACTCAAAATCGTCTATTTCCATTCCTTCGGGCAAGAGATAGTTTGTAAGCAATTCGTCGGTTAAATCGACGAATCTGCCCGAATTGGCAAGCGTGGTTTTTCCGATAACCAAAATATCGCTGGTAACCATGCCGTGCGTTTGGAACATGGTTCCGTAGTTTTCGCCGAGCGGGTCCTGCGTTTCGATTGCCACTTCCCGCAATACGTTTTCGCCGAACGTACTTTGGTACTGCTCGCGGTACGTGGTGGTTCCCATTTCGGGCATGATACGCCCCGAAAAATCGTTGTTCTTGGCTTCGTAGCACGAAACGAACAGCGTCACGTCTTCATAGTCGCGCGTGCGGTTGATTTGCGAGAAAATAAAATAGCACGCCACAACCGACACAATCAGCAAAATCAGATATTTATACCAATCGTATTCCAAATGGTCGTTGATTCTCTTTTTTGTTATTTTGTTATCCATTCGCAAATATCCGTGTTGCCGCCTTACGGCGAAACGAGTTCCCTTTTTGCCGCGTTGTTATTGTTTGGGTTTCATTGTGGGGAACAGAATCACGTCGCGGATAGACGCGCAATCGCAAAGAAGCATAATCATGCGGTCGATTCCTATGCCCAATCCGCCCGTGGGGGGCAAACCGTATTCGAGCGCCGTAACAAAATCGTCGTCGGGCAGTTGCGCTTCTTCGTCGCCGCCCGCACGCATTGCCGCCTGCGACAGAAACCGTTCTTTCTGGTCAATCGGGTCGTTTAATTCGCTGTACGCATTCCCCATTTCGCGCGCATAGATGAAAAATTCAAACCGATACGTGAGCCGTGGGTCTTCTTTGCTGCGTTTGGCAAGCGGACTGACTTCCACAGGATAATCGGTGATAAACACGGGGTCTATGAGCTTTTCTTCCACCTTTTGGTCGAACGTTTCGTACAGAACGTGCCCCCAACTCGATTTTTTGGGGTCTACGGTTACGCCGATTTTTTCCGCCGCCGCTTTTGCCGTGTCGTTTGTGAGCGCGTTGAAATCCAATCCCGTATATTTTTTCACCGCTTCTATCATGGTGAGCCGTTGCCAGGGCGCCGCAAGATTGATTTCCGTGCCCTGATAGGTGATTTTTCCGCTCTTGCCCACCGCGGAAGCCGCCGCCGAAAAGATTTCTTCGGTAAGATTCATCATGTCGCCGTAGTCGGCAAACGCTTGATACAGCTCCATCATGGTGAACTCGGGATTGTGCTTTACGTCCATGCCCTCGTTGCGGAACATGCGACCGATTTCGTATACGCGGTCGAATCCGCCCACAATCAACCGCTTTAAGTACAGTTCGGGCGCAATGCGCATATACATGTCGAGGTCGAGCGTATTGTGGTGCGTAATAAACGGACGCGCCGCCGCGCCGCCCGCAATGGTGTTCAAAATGGGCGTTTCCACTTCGGTGTAGCCGCGCTCGTCCAAACAGCGGCGGATTGCCGCAATGATTTTACTGCGCGACGCAAACACTTCTTTCACTTCGGGATTGACGATTAAATCCACATAGCGTTGGCGGTAACGCAAATCGTTGTCTTTGAGTCCGTGAAATTTTTCGGGCAACGGCAACAGCGATTTGGAGAGCAGTTCGAGCATTTTCACTTTTACGCTCACTTCGCCCTTGTGCGTCATGAACACTTCGCCTTCCACGCCCACAATGTCGCCGATGTCCGTCTTTTTGAATTCGTCGTAATTTTCGGCGCCCAATTCGTCTACGCGCACGTATAACTGAATTTTGCCCTTGCCGTCGAGCAAATGCGCAAAACTCGCCTTGCCCATTACGCGCTTGCTGACGATACGCCCGGCAAGCCGCACCGACTTATTTTCGTAATCGGCAAAATTTTCCGCCACGTCGGCGGAATACGCACTGCGTTCAAAGCGCACCTTTTCAAACGGATTCTTTCCGTTTTCGGTAAGCGTTTTCAGCTTTTCGCGGCGCACTTTAACGATTTCGTTGTAATTTTCTTCGGAAAGCGTTTCGCTTTCCGCATTCCGATTGTTTTCCATTTGTTGTCCCTTAACCGTTTTTTACCGTATATCTATGATTTTATACGCGGTTTCGCCCATAGGCGCTTTTACCGTTACTTCGTCGCCCTTGCGTCTGCCGATAATCGCTTTGCCAATGGGCGACTCGTTGGAAATTCTGCCTTCCATGGGATTGCTTTCGTGCGTGCCCACAATGGCATAGGTAAACGTAGTACCCGTTTTTACTTCCTTGATTTCCACCGTTCTGCCCACGTCCGCTTTGTCGCCCTTCGCCTTTTCGTCGATGATAATGGCGTTGCGGAGTTTGGCTTCTATATCGATAATTTCCGCTTCCATTTTCGCCTGTTCGTCTTTGGCGATATCGTACTCCGCATTTTCGCTCAAATCGCCGAATTCGCGGGCAACGCGAATTTTTTCCGCCATTTCCGCTCTGCCGTTCACTTTGAGGTCGTGCAATCTTTCTTCGAGCTGCTTTTTGCCTTCCGCAGTCATGAAAATTTCTGCCATTGTTTCCGTTTCTCCTTTATTTTCGGGACTCAGCCCGCGCGCAGGCGGAATCGTTCCGTTTGGTTGTCTTTTTTGTTGTCTTTTTTTCGGGCGCACCCGTAATTTTTATTATATCATATTCTTTCGGGCATTGTCAAACTTATTTGCGGGCGACTGCAAACTCGCGCATGCGCCGCATTGCTTCTTTGAGTTGCGGCATGCCCGTGGCGTAGCTGCAACGCACGTGATATTTCCCCGCTTCTCCGAACGCGTCGCCCGGAACCACCGCCACGTGTTGCTCGCGCAGAAGCGTTTCGGCAAATTCTTCACCCGTCATACCCAGCGAACCCACATAGGGAAACACATAAAACGCGCCGTGCGGCGTAGGGCAATGCAAACCCATATCGTTGAGCGATTCCACCACGTACCGCCGCCGCATATCGTACTTATTGCGCATGTCTTCCACGGCGGCGTAGCCGTCCGCTTTGCCCGCGGTAAGCGCGGCGAGCGCGGCATACTGCCCCATAGTAGGCGCGCACATAATGGTATACTGATGAATTTTGAGCATAACCGACAGAATTTCGGCAGGCGCGCACACATACCCCACACGCCAACCCGTCATGGCAAACGCCTTACTGAATCCCGAAATGAGTACGGTGCGCTCGCGCATGCCGTTTATCGCCGCAACCGACGTATGCACGGCATCGTACGTAAGTTCGGCATATATCTCGTCGGAAATGGCAATCAAATTGTGCCGTATAATCACCTCGCACAGCGTGTTCAGTTCTTCGCGTGTGAGCACCGTGCCCGTGGGATTGTTGGGGTACGGCAGAATAACCGCTTTTGTTTTGGGAGTGATTGCCCGTTCGAGCGTCTGCGGCGTGGGTTTAAGCCCGCTTTCGGGCGTGCACGCCACGGGCACGGCAACGCCGCCCGCAAGCGCGATGGCAGGGCAATAACTCACGTACGAAGGGTCGGGCACAATCACTTCGTCGCCCGCGTTCAACAGGGCGCGCAAACTCAAATCAATCGCTTCGCTCGCGCCTATGGTTACAATCACTTCGTCGGGCGAATAGCGCACGCCGAATCGAGCGTCAAGATATTCGGCAATCTCGGCGCGAAGCGGCTTTATACCGCTGTTGGACGAATACGCCGTATACCCTTTTTGAATGGATTTGATTGCCGCGTCGCGGATTTCCCAGGGCGTGACGAAATCGGGCTCTCCCACGCCTAACGAAATGGCGTCGGGGTCGTCCTCCACAATGCCGAAAAAGCGGCGGATACCGCTCGGCGGAATGGCGCGGGCGGTTTTACCCAAAAACCTATCGTAATTCACGGATTCACCGCCAGTCTTTTTTGCCGCTCGTCTTCCAGCAGAACGCCGTCCGCCTTATACTTTTTGAGTATGAAATGTGTGGCGGTGCTCATCACCTTATCCATAACCGAAAGTTTTTCGCTGACAAAGCCAGCCACTTCGCGCAACGTTCTGCCTTCGATAAACACGGCAAGGTCGTACGCGCCCGACATAAGATATACGCTTTTCACTTCTTCAAATTGATAAATGTCTTCGGCAATGCTGTCGAATCCGCGCGAATACTGCGGACTCACTTTTACTTCTATGAGCGCCTGCACTCCTTCCATACCCGCTTTTTCTTCGTTTACGAGCACGGTATACTTTGCGATGACTCCCTTTTTCTCCATGTCGGCAATCGCTTTTTTTACTTCTTCCGCCGGTTTATTCAACATAACCGCCATCGTTTCGGCGGGCGTTCTGCCGTCTTCTTTCAAAACGGAAAGTATACGGCGATACAGATTGTTCATTTCCATATAAAAATCTCCCTTTTATGCCTATTCTACTTTTGCGCCTCGGCGGCAATCTGCGCGAGTACGCCGCCCGCACACAAAACGTCTTTTAAGCGGTCGCTTAAAGACAACACCGTTTGAATCGTTTTGCCGCTTGTTTCGTTTTTTACCGTAACCGTATCGCCCGCGCGGATTTGCGCACACGCATCGGCAATATACAGCTCGTCGCCCGCCCGAACGTTTTCTTTATCGGCGGGGTTTACGAATTCGAGCGGCAGAATTCCGTTATTGATAAGATTGCTTTTGTGAATCCGCGCAAACGACACGGCAAGCACCGCCTTGATTCCCAGATACAGCGGCACCAACGCCGCATGCTCGCGGCTCGACCCCTGCCCGTAGTTTGCTCCCGCCACAATGAATCCGCCGCCGTTTTCTTTTGCTTTGCGCGAAAAGTCGGGGTCGACGGGCGCAAGGCAATAATCAGACAAATACGGAATATTGGAACGGTACGGCAACAGTTTGGCGTTGCTCGGCATGATATGGTCGGTGGTGATATTATCTTCGCACACAATGAGCGTTTTGCCGCGCATTTCTTTTTGTAACGCTTTTGCCCGCGGAAAAGGCTGAATATTCGGTCCGCGCACCACTTCTATATTTTGGAACGATTCGGGGCGCAGAATGAGATTGTCGTTGATTTCAAACCGTTCGGGCATTTGTATGCTTACCTGCGGATATTCGGCAGGGTTCGCAAACGTGCCCGTAAGCGCGGTAAACGCCGCCGTTTCGGGACTGACAAGGTAAACGTTTGCCGACGCCGTTCCGCTGCGCGCATAAAAGTTGCGGTTAAACGTGCGCACGCTCACCGCGTCCGTTTTAGGCGACTGCCCCATGCCGATACACGGTCCGCACGCGCATTCGAGCACGCGAGCGCCCGCCGCAATCATGTCGGCAAGCGCGCCGTTGCGGGCAAGCATGGCAAACACCTGCCGCGACCCGGGGCTTACGGTAAGGCTGACCGACGGTGCAATCGTTTTTCCCTTTAATATGGCGGCAACTTTCATCATGTCGGCATAACTCGAATTGGTGCAACTGCCTATGCACACCTGGTCTACGCAAATATGTTTGAGTTCGGAAACGGGCTTGACGTTATCGGGGCTGTGCGGACACGCCGCAAGCGGACGGAGCGCATTCAGATTGATTGTTACGCATGCGTCGTATTGCGCGTCGGGGTCGGCGCAAAGCGGAACGTAGTCGCTCTCCCTTTGCTGCGCTTTCAAAAAAGCATGCGTCACTTCGTCGGACGGAAAGACCGACGTGGTTGCGCCCAGTTCGGCGCCCATATTGGCAATGGTGGCGCGTTCGGGCACCGAAAGACTTTTCACGCCTTCGCCGCAATATTCCATCACCTTGCCCACGCCGCCCTTTACGGACAACAGGCGCAACACTTCCAAAATCACGTCTTTTGCCGCCGCATTGTGCGAAAGTTTCCCTTTTAGTTCCACTTTTACCACTTCGGGCATGGTGATATACAGCGGCGCGCCGCCCATAGCAAGCGCCACGTCTAATCCGCCCGCGCCGATTGCAAGCATGCCCATGCCGCCGCAAGTGGGCGTGTGACTATCCGACCCTATCAACGTTTTGCCGGGGCGGGAAAACCGTTCCAGATGTACCTGATGGCAGATTCCGTTTCCCGGTTTGGAAACGCGGATACCGTGTTTGAGCGCCACCGACTGAATATAGGCGTGGTCGTCGGCGTTCTCGAATCCCGACTGCAACGTATTGTGGTCGATATACGCCACGCTCAATTCGGTTTGCACTTTTTTCATGCCCATGCTCTCGAATTGCAGATACGCCATCGTGCCCGTAGAATCCTGCGTGAGCGTCTGGTCGATTTTTATGCCGATTTCGCTACCCGTTTTCATTTCCCCATACACGAGATGTGCCGACAATATTTTCTGCGTTACGTTCATATTTTCGTTTCTCCGTCTGTTTTTCGTTCTATTGTACCCGATTCTCGCTCCGTTTGTCAACAAACCGCGCACCCCATTTATACCGATAATTTTACGCACCCACGCGCAAACGTTTGTAAAACCCGAAAAAATATTGTATACTACATGTATACGCAAATCTCGGAGTACGCACGCATGTTCAAAATCTGGGCAAAAACGCTTTACAATCACAAAATCACGCGCAGTTACGTGTACCACAGCGCCGACAAGTTCAACGCCGACGACTTTTTATATTATTTAACCGACATCTGCCACGAATTGGACGTTCCTACGCCCGTTATTCTCAAAAGCCACGTGTATAATTATTGCATGTTCAACACCGCCAAATTCCGCAAGGAAGATTTTGTGGAACAGGTCGATTTCGATACGTTGCAACTCGAAAACGCGGGCGACTGACCCCATACGCAACAAACAAAGCGAAAAAGGCAACCGTTTTTCGGTTGTCTTTTTGTTTTTCGGTTATTCTTCTCCCCCGATACCCAAACCGCGCATAAGGTAGGCAAGGTCGTTGTACTTTTCTTCCAGTTCGGAAAATATCGAACTGCATTTAAGCGTGTATTTGAGCGCGATGTACATGAGTCGGATGGTTTTGCGTTCCTTAAAGCGCACCGCTTCGTTAAACGCATCACACACGAGTAGCAGTTCTTCCCTGCGGCTGATGGAAAGCGTGATGTTTTTGGACACGGCGTCAATCAGTTCGCTTGCCACGTCGGAAAGCGACGCCAGCAAACTGTCGGCAGACGAATCGGATTGCGTCTGCGGTTCGGATTCCGCCGTAAGCGGCAACGTGGCGGCAACGCTCTCTTCCGCCGCGGGCGACTCGGGCACGGCGTCGGGCGCGGCAAACACCGCGTTCAGATTGCGCACGAACGGACGCACCACTTCGGCACAGAAATCGTGCAATTCGGTGTTGGCGTCGGCGTTATAATAGAACGTATGCAACAGATTTTCAATGTTCAGTTTTCCCGTATCGATGGCAAACAGCATGCAAAACGCAAATCGAATCTGCTCGCGCGGTTCTTCGGGCACGTCTATATACGGGCGCCCGTTTTCGTCGCGGAACTGTCGGGAACGGAATCCTTCGGCAAAATTGTAGCCGTCCGTTTCCCCCGCCAGATATTCGTACAGCGGACGCGACTGCGCGATACTTTGCAGTAGCTTGGAAATCTTCCCCGATATGATGATATACGTTGCGTTCATAAGGTCGGCAGCCGCCGCGTTGAATGCGTCGAGCGACTTATCGATATCCGTTTCCATAGCCGCCCATATCTGTTTTTTATCCATTGCACACACTCCTGTTCCGTTTTCTCTATAAGTGTATCATATTTTTATGCGGCATTACAAGCACTTTTTTTACGATTAAAAAATAAATACGAAAATATTTTGTAAAACGATTGCCTTTTTTGCGTTTTTCCATTATACTATGTGTAATGACATTATTCTATATGATGGAGGGATAACCGTTTTATGAAATCTTTGAAAGTATCGTTGAGCATGGCGGAAAGCGTGAAGAGTTTCGTCAATATCGCAAGCAAATACCCTTATGACATCGACCTTCGCAGCGGTCGTTTCGTAATCGACGCAAAATCGTTGCTCGGCATTTTCAGTCTGGATTTATCCAAACCGATTGTGTTGGAAATTTACAGCGACAAATGCGACGATTTGATTGCGGAACTCGCACCGTTTGTCGTTAAATAAGCACAAGATACCGAAAACACTATAAAAAGCGGGTGCGCACGGCACCCGCTTTTTTCATACGTTTTCTTCTTCGCTTACATTGCGTTCGCCGGCCGTCAACTGCGGCACGGGCACAATGGGTTTTTGGCGGTTAATCACCGCCCCGTTTATCATCAGTTCGAACACACACCCCAAAAACTCGGCGGCTTTCTCGCACAGCAGAATGCGCGTGAGATAAATCTGCATATAGTCCATAGTCGACGAAATGGCGTCCATAAAGATGACAAGGCGAATTTTCCGCTTCTCTTTATCTACCACCAAATAGTTTTTCTTGATTGCCATATTCACGCGGTCATGAATGTCGGCATAATCAATCGATTTGTTTTTACGCACGCGCGAACGGTGCGCGTCCGATTTGTCGGCAATAATGAGCGCCGCCGAAACGGGATTGACGGGCAAACCGTTTTCTTCTTCGTGGTTGCCGATTGCGCCGATAACGGTGGCAATTTCGCCGATATCCATGTGCATGCGGTTGAGCGCGTCGAAAGCGAGCGTGGCGCCCGTGAGTCCGTGATGTTTGCGGTTGATTGCGTTGCCGATATCGTGAATCCAGCCCGCAATGGCGCCTAATTCCACGGTGCGCGCGTCGTACCCCAGCTCGGTGAGAATATTGGCGGTTGTTTTGGAAACATAGCCCACGTGCCGCAAGCCGTGCTCGGTATACCCCATATATTCGAGATTGGTGTTTGCCGCGTCGATTAACTTGCGGAATTCGCCGTTTGCCCGTATCATTTCCAGCGTCAGAACCTTCCGCGCCATTTACTTGTTCTCCTTTGCCGACTGCGTATTCGGCGTTACCCTAAATTTTTAATCACGCGGTAGTCGGGGTCGTCCGAAAAATCCCTGTCGTCGTCTACCACGCCGCCCATGCGTTCGATTGCGTTTTTGATTTCGATGTATTCGGCATAGTTGCAGGTGTCGAGCGCGCGATACAGCATTGCCGACGCCCGTTCGTCGCCGTATTTACCCATGAGTCCCGCATAAAACGGTACATTGTCGCCCTGTGCAAACAGTTCTTCCAACAGACGCAACGTGCGGTCGTCCCGCTTTGCGTTTACCAGCACTTCGGCTATCATGCCCTTTTGCGCATGCGTTGCCGAAGGTATCGCGTTATACAGCAAATCGGATACGTTGTCGGCATTTTCGCACAGAACTTCCACCCCCAGTTCGCGCAACCCTTCGTCGCACGCCGTGTCACAGATTTGCCGCACGTAAACGTCGAGCGGGTGGTCTTCGCCCATTTCGGTCAAAAGATTGGCGGCAATGATTTTTGCTTTGGCGTTGGACGACGTGCGAATCAGGTCGCGCAAGCCCTGTGCGCACGGCGGCGTGGCGGCAATGCGGTCCAATAGCAACGAACTGGGATTCTGCTCGCCTTCGCACGCCGATACCATTAACTTGATAAGGTCGGGCGCGTCGATGTTATCGAAAAACGCATGCGGCGTCAGTCCGCTCAACACTTCGAGCGGCTCGTTTGCCCACTGTTCGTACAGTTCGGGCATTTTGTCTTCCAACTCGTCGGCATTTTCCGTTTGGTCGCGGTGTGCGTCGTACCACTTTATTACGTATTCTTCAAAACTTTTGTCGAAATCAAACATATTTATCTTCCGCCTTTCTTCGGTTTTTATCGGGTGCGTTTGGGTTTCACTTTATCGAGATAGGAAAAATAATTTTCTCTGTTTGCGCCGAACAGTTCGATACAACATTCGTCGTCGCGTAAGGCGCTTACCTTTTTCACGTTGCGCGCGAGCACGGCGGCAACCGCCACCGAATCCACGTTGTTCTCCCCTTCGAGCGAGGCGTGCAGATTTTCAAACACGGTGTCGAACTCGCGCTCGAAGTTCTCGCACCCGAAGAGCGCAATCGCGCTGTACGCGATATAGTATGCGTCACTCCACCGCGACCCGATACGCGCAGGCGCTTTTCCGTACAGTGCGCGGCAGATATCTCTGCACGTGAGATACACGGGGCGCTTTTTGAGTCGTTTGAGCGCCACGGGCAACAAAATTCTTTTGTCGGCGTCGGGAAAGCCGGGGTCGATTAAACAGTGACGGATATACCGCTCGAAATACGGGATATCGGCTACGATATCGGCAAGAATACGCTTGGACGAATCGCTGCCCGCCTGAAACACCATCAAAATGCCCGTGCGCAACTTTTCGTTGCGCAAGCGGCTGCGGAGCAACGCACGGTCGGTGCCGCATTCCGCCAACACGCCGTTCAACTCGCTCAAAATATCGCTTTCCGCGTTGTTCGGCAATTCGCACGTAAGCGAAAAATCGGCGGGCGCGGTAAGCGCGGCAATCAGCGACGAATACACGCGTATCACGGCGTCGTACGGATACAGCGACTGCAACGCCACCATCACTTTGCGTGCCTCCCGCAGTTCCCCTGCATTGGAAAGCGCCACGGCATAGCACAGCATGGGGGTGCGAACGGGCGAAACGCGAATCAACAGCCGCCCGAATTTGATGACCAAATCGCCCCGCCCCACAATGGCGGACACGCGGATAAACTGCCCGAGCGCCGTAACGTCGTCCGTTTCCGCGCGCGCGAGTTCTTCGACCGCTTCTTCGTATTCGTCGGTGCGCCCCGCTTTATACAATGCCAACACGGTGTTCACCATTGTTTCCGCGTCGGCAGGGTCTGCCTTTTTCACGTATTCGAGCGCTTTTTCGTAGTCGCCGCTTGCGTTGCAGAGCGTGGCAAGACGGGTACACGCCTGCGGATACACCGACGAATCGGGCGGAATCACTTCCAAAAGCTGACGGGCAAACTCATACTGCCCCGCTTCCAGAAGTTTGCGCCCCAAATCGAGCATGTTCTGTTCGGGCGGCGGCTCCACGCGGTACTCGCGCTGGGCATAGAAATGCGTTGCCGCGTCTATGAAATCCATTTCGCGGCTGAATCCTTTTTTTGCCGCCAAATCCATATAGTATTTAAGCGCCTCGTCGTTGCCATTGGCGCCGAAAATTTCAATCAATCCGATTACGCTGTCGAATGCCACGTCGGGAATCTTGTTGGTAAGCGATTTATAATACAGCGTCTGCGTTTCGCGGGTAAGGTGAAGATGACGGTAACAGCTCGCCATTTCCACTTCTATGATTGCCTGAAAATCTTTTTCTTCGGGATTATCGGCAAATTTATACGCCTCCCGATAGTTTTTCAGCGCATCGATAAAATTCTCGCTCTCGTACTGCGTGAGTCCGCGCGCGTAATAATAATCCATATCCGGTTTGAATCTGACGACTGTACCCAATTTTTTTTACTCCGCTTTTCTTACTGTTTTTCCGCCACGAACGCTATTCGTTCCGTTTCGGGTTGGGGTTTGCTCTTTTTTCCGAACGCATAGGCACGCACGCCCGTAAACCCCGCCGCACGCAACGCGTCTGTCACTTCTTCGGTGTCCCGAATATACTGCGTTTGCGTTTCGCTCGTTTTTATATATGATTGCCCCCTCGGCGAAAATACCGTAAAATCGATATTCAGCTTGTTCCCCGAGCGGAAATTTTTCCATACGTAGGTGATATCGTTCTTTGTTTCCGAAAACGTGTTGCCCGCCAACACGTTTTCGAGTTTATACGCGCTGCTCATATCAAACGCAAACACGCCGCCCGAACGCAACGCTTTGTATACACTTGCAAACGCGGGCGCCAATCGGGGCACGTAATTGAACACGTCGTTCGCCGCAACCGCGAAATCAAGCGGGTGCACATAGGGAACGCACGCGGCGTCACCCGCAATAAAGCGTATATCCGCGCCCGAACGCAACGCTTTATCGGACGCCGCCGACAGCATGGCGGCACTCGCGTCCACCCCGTAAACACGGAATCCCAACCGATAGAGCGCCAACGTTACCTCGCCCGTACCGCAACCGATATCCACGCCTTCGCCGCCCGCAGGCAGAAACCGCGCGTAATATTCGCCCCGTTTCTGCGCGTCCGACTCGGCAAACAAATCATACACCTCGGCAAGCGCGGTATACATTTACTTTTCGTCCGCGCCGCTTTCGGGGGTATCGGATTGCGATTCGGCAAGCGCCGCCGTATCGTTCTCCGCAACGCCCGCCGCAGATTCGTTTTCCGTTTCGTTCGGCACGGAATCGGACTCGTCTTCCACGTCTTCGTATTCGGCGTCGATACTGCGTTTGACCGCCTCTTTCTCTTCTTCCAGACGCATGAGGTCGGCACGCGAGAAACTGGTGGGAAGCGGCGTAAACGTTTCGCCTTCGTCGATACTCGTGATTTTCTTGGGACGCTTTTTGGGATTGTTGAAACGGATGTTATTATTCTTGCGGTCGCGCTCTTCCGCCGCCTTGACGTCCGCTTCCGTCTTTTTGTACATGCCGCGATTTTTAACGGCGCCTTCCACTTTGTCGTTGATGAATTTATCGTATGCCCAGTGCGCATACACCGTCCATAACAAAATAATATACGAAAATCCGATGAGTGCAAAAAGCAGATAACCGAACACCGATATAAAGGTGGGCAGAATCATGAGAAGCACTACGGGTATGGCGCTTAATATCAGTATGATGAGATTGGTGGGTAACAATGCAATAGCAAACAGAAAACTGTTTTTGATGAGCGCCCACGTTTTGAGCTTGTACGTTACCGCCTGCGTCGTTAAAAAAACGAGCATGCTGAACAGGAGTACAAACTGAATCACCGAAACGGCAATGCCTACAATCCGCCAGGCAATATGGATTTCGGGCATGTTGTTGTATATGCCTATATTGGCAAGCACCAAAAACAGCGATACGCCCGCAAACAGCGACGACCACAAAAAGGGCAGGAAATTCATTTTGATTCCCTGGAAAAAGTGGCTTGCCACGCTGATTCCTTCTCCCCAGGACAAGCGGCGAATCACGTAGAACGCACCGCTCAATCCGATACTCGCAATCATAATGCACGGAATAAGAATCAGATACGTTTGCAAATCGAATTGGAACGCGCGCTGTTGCCCGAGCGTAACCACGTCGTTCACAATCGGATACCCTATGCCCACGTTGCCCGAATACGGCAAAAGCGAACCGTCCGCCTGCTTGATAAACTGCATAAGCACCACCCACGCAATAGCGGGCAGACAAAACAGCAATACAAGCAGATTGATTTTTACGAGCGCGCCTATCCGATTGAAAAACACGTCCTTAAATAGTTGAAACCGTGTTCCCGGCAATCTGTCGGGCGTAAAATCGGGCAGGTTGTCCTTGCCCATGGTAAGACGGTAAATAAGTCCTTTTTTTTGTGCCATTCTGTTTCTCCGATTAAAATATCAGTTTTTCGTACAGTTCCACGCCCAACGCAAGCGCCGATTCGTCGAACCCGAACGTGTCGCTGTGTAACGGCGACGAATAGGTTTGGTCTTTACACCCCAGCCACAACATACACCCGCAAATCTTTTGCAGATAAAAAGCAAAATCTTCGGCGGTAAAACGAGGCGCGCACGTTTCTACGTTTGTAAGCGCGCGCACGTTCGCGAGCGCCGCGGGATTGTTGACAAGCGGCGGATAAACGGCATGCACCGTTACGCGGTGTTCGGTGCCCCACTCGATGTCGCACGCGGTGAGAACGTTTTCCAGCCGCATCATAATCTTATCGATATCGGCGGAATCGAAATAGCGGAACGTGCAATATGCGGTTGCATCGCCTGCCACCACGTTGCGCGACGAACCGCCTTCCAGCTTTCCGATATGAAAAACGGTATTGTTTTTGCAATCGGCATTGCACTCCTGTGCCGCAAAATAAAATTGCACGGCGGATTTGAGCGCGTCGTTCCCCTGCGAAACATCGGCGCAATGGCAACTTTTACCCGTAAAGGCAACGTCAAACTCCACCGTGCCCGCAAACATCGCGCCGTCTGTGGACGCAATCTTTCCCTTTTCCAGTTCGGGACACATGTGAAACGCATATATCTCGTCCACTCCGTCGATGGCGCCCATACCAATCATTTTGTCAGCGCCGCCGTCCCCTTCTTCTCCGAACTGAAAAATCAGGCGCACGTTGTTGCGGGGGCGGCGCGCAGCAAGCTCGTTTGCCACGCATAACAGCATAGCCGTGTGTCCGTCGTGCCCGCAGGCGTGCATGTAGCCGTTTTCCGATTTATACGGGCAATCCGTTTTCTCGGTTATGGGAAGCGCGTCTATATCGCAACGCAGCGCCGTGGTTTTATCCGTTCGCTCGCCCTTTACGTCGCACACGATACCCGTACCCATACGGCGAAACTTATGCCCCATGCGTTTTAGTTCGGCGGCAATATAGTCGCTTGTTTTATATTCCCGCTCGCTCGGTTCGGGAATACGATGCAACTCCCGACGAGTTTTTACGAGGTAGTCCGAATTTCCCATAATAAGATTATATACCATCTCGTTCGATTTTTCAATCAAAACAAGCGACAAAATCATAAAATCTTTTTTATCCGATTGACTTTATCGGCAACATGTGCTATTATACGATTGTTAGTGAGGAGCGCAGAGCAAGAGTAATCGGAACACACCGCACACCGTAACGGTCCGATAAAAGGGCATCTGCGCCGAAACGACGGACGCATACGGGCTTTTGGCGGCAGTCGTTGGGTGCGTAGGCGAAAGCCGCGCAACTGTCGTTACGCTTACAGGCAAACGGAGCACATTAACCGATAAACTTTCCCCGCTTGGGGTGTTTTCGGCGGCAGAATGTGCCGTCTTTTTTGTTTTTGCGGCGGCAGACACCCCGCGGGCACGTTTGCCCCCTATCGAACATACAATTTTAACGGGAGAAAACAAGTTATGAAAAAGTACAATGTAGCCGTAGTGGGCGCCACCGGAATGGTGGGCAGAAAAATGTTGCAAGTTCTCGCCGAACACAACGTGCCCGTAAACACGCTTGTACCGTTCGCGTCGGCGCGCAGTGCGGGCGGAAAAATTCCGTTCTGCGGCAAAGAATACGAAATCATGGAATTAACCGAAGAAAACGTGCGGGCGCACAAGGTGGATTTTGCGCTGTTTTCGGCAGGCGGCGGCGTAAGCAAACAATTCGCGCCCGTTTTTGCCGACTGCGGCGCCGTGGTGATAGATAATTCCAGCCAATGGCGCATGGACCCCGCCGTTCCGCTCGTAGTACCCGAAGTGAATCCCGACGCGATTGCAAAAAACCGCGGGATTATCGCCAACCCCAACTGCTCCACCATACAGGCGGTTGTGGCGCTTGCCCCCCTGCACCGCGCGTTCGGAATCAAGCGCATTGTGTATTCTACCTATCAGGCGGTATCGGGCGCGGGCGTGGCAGGCTACAACGACCTGTGCGAAGGCGTTACGGGCGCGCCCCCCAAAAAATTCCCCCTGCCCATTTTCGGCAACGTGTTGCCGCACATCGACGTATTTTTGGATAACGGCTACACCAAAGAAGAAGAAAAGATGATACGGGAAACACGCAAGATTCTGGGCGACGACACGCTCCGCATAACCGCCACCACGGTGCGCGTACCCGTATATTACGGGCACAGCGAAAGTATCAACGTGGAATTTAACCGTCCCGTTACGGTACAACAAGTAAAGAACGCACTCTCGGCGGCGCCCGGACTGATTGTAATGGACGACCCGCAAAAAGGCGTGTACCCCACGCCGCGCGAACTTGCCGACCGCGACGAAGTGTTTGTGGGCAGAATACGGCAGGACGAAAGCGTGGAAAGCGGCGTAAACCTGTGGGTGGTTGCCGACAATATCCGCAAGGGCGCGGCAACCAACGCCGTACAAATTCTCGAATATATGATACGATAAGGAGGATAAAACCGTGTCGCTTTTCAACGGTTGCGGCGTAGCGCTCGTAACCCCGTTCGACAAAGAAGGAAACGTTTCGTTCGAGGCGCTCGACAGCCTTTTATCGCATGTAATAAACGGCGGCGTAGACGCGCTGTTCGTGTGCGGCACTACGGGCGAGCCGAGCACCATGACAAAACAAGAGCGCGAAAGCGTGATTTCGCATTGCATTCGGTTCGCAAAGGGAAAAATCCCCGTATTCGCGGGCAGCGGCGGCAACAACACCGCCGAAGCGGTCGCCTTTTCACGCAGGTGCGAAGAATTGGGCGCCGACGGTCTGTTGGTAGTTACCCCCTATTACAACAAGTGCACGCAGAACGGCGCCTACTTACACTACAAAGAAATTTCCGACGCCGTACATATCCCCGTGATTGCTTACAACGTGCCCACGCGCACGGGCTTTAATCTCAAACCCGAAACGATTGCGCGGCTTTGCGAATTGAAAAACGTGCGCGGCGTTAAAGAAGCGAGCGGCGATATCGACCAGATGCTCGAAGTGGCGCGGCTCACGCACGGAAAAATGGACTTTTACATCGGCGACGACAGCCTTACCGTACCTGCCATGTCGGTGGGCGCAAAAGGCGTAATCAGCGTAGCGGCTAACGTAGTGCCCGACAAAATGAGCAAGTTGACCGCGCTGTGCGCGCAGGGCGACTATGCGCAAGCGGCAGAACTGTCGTTTACGCTTTCGCCGTTCATCAAAAAATTATTCTGCGAAGTCAATCCCATTCCGTGCAAGAAAGCATTGGAATTTCTCGGCATAGCCGCAGGCGTACCCCGTTTGCCGCTCACCGAGGCGGAGCCTGCGCACGCGCGGGAAATCCGCGACGAACTGATAGCGCTCGGACTGATTCGCGCATAAAGGAGAAAAGAAGATGAACGTATTCATTGTAGGTATCGGCGGAAAAATGGGACGGGTGCTTTGCGAACGCGCCGCCGAAAAAGGCGTGACGATTTCGGGCGGGCTGGATAAAACGGCAAGTCCGCTCTACCCCACCTTTGCGTCGGCAAAAGAAGTAACCGTGCCCGTGGACGCAATCATCGACTTTTCGCGCCCTTCTACGCTGACCGAAATCATTGCGCTATGCGACCGTTTTTCCTGCCCCTGTGTGCTGTGCACCACGGGCTATAACGCCGCCGAACAGAAAAAAATACAAGAACTTTCCGCACGCGTGCCCGTGTTTCAATCGGAAAACATGAGTTTAGGCGTCAACGTGCTTTCTTTGCTCGCCGAAAAAGCGGCGGCGCTCTTACAAGACTTCGACATCGAAATCATCGAGCGGCACCATAACCAAAAAGCGGACGCGCCCAGCGGCACCGCGAAACTGTTGTGCCGCGCCATAGAACGCGGAACAAATTACACGCCCGACTATATCTACGGCAGAGAAGGCGACTGCAAGCGCAAAAAGGGCGAAATCGGCGTGCATGCCGTGCGCGGCGGCACCATTGTGGGCGAACACGAAATCGCGTTCTGCGGACAGCAAGAAGTTGTAACCCTTTCCCACTCGGCGGGTTCGCGCAGTATTTTTGCCGACGGCGCGCTCGAAGCGGCAAAATGGATTATGGGAAAATCGCCCGCTTTATACGACATGCGCAACATGTTGAAAATCTGAAAAAATAATCTTGTAAACAGCAAAAACGGTGTGCCCGAGAGTATGGGGCACACCGTTTTTTTGCGGTCACGAATTTAGATTTCTTTACATTCGGCGATTGCCGCCTCTATTTTGGCAATCAAGTCGGTATACTTATGCACCTTTTCTTTTTCTTCGTCAATCAGTTTTTGCGGCGCTTTGGCGGTAAAGCCTTCGTTTTTGAGCTTGCCTTCCGCCCGTGCCAACTCGGCGCGCGCCACGGTAAGTTCTTTATTCAGCCGCTCGGTTTCGGCGGCGGAGTCAACCAGCTCTCCCATAGGAATATACACTGCCGTCCATGGGGTTGCCACCGTTGCGCTTTTGCCTTCGGGCTTACCGAAACAAATATTGTTTCCGCCCGCCAGTTTCTCGATATACCCCGCTCCCGCTTTCATCAGATTTTCATACCCCTGCGCAGGCACGAGATACAGCGCGGTGCGCTTGTTGGCGGGCACTTTTCTTTCGGCACGCAACGCGCGGATACGGGTGATAATCTCTTTAACGCTCTCCATCTGCTTTTTGGCGGCGGGATAGCGCGGCGATTTTTCGGGATAAGCGGAAATCATAATGCTCGGCGCATCGTTATCGGGCAGATTGCCGTAAATCTCTTCGGTGATAAACGGAATAATCGGGTGCAACAGTTTGAGAATATTGCGAAGAACGTACACAAGCACGCTGACGCAAGCGGTGCGCTCGCTCTTTTCGGTACTGTACAAACGGGTCTTGCAAAGCTCGATATACCAGTCGCAGAAATCACTCCACACAAAATCGTATAAATCCGCCGCACACAGTCCCACTTCATACTTATCCATATATTTGACAGACTGTTTGATTGCGTCGTCTAATTTTGTGAGAATCCATTTGTCGGCAAGCGTAAGCTTTACCTTTTCTATGGGCAAAACGTCGGCGTTTTCCAGATTGAGCACCACGAACCGCGCTGCATTCCACAATTTGTTCATAAAATTGCGGTAGCCTTCCAGCTTTTCGGCAGAGAAACGAATATCGCCACCCGCCGAAATACCGCACACGAGCGACATACGCAACGGGTCGGCGCCGTTCGTTTCGATAATTTCCAACGGGTCTACGCCGTTACCGCTCGATTTGCTCATCTTCTTGCCCTGCGCGTCGCGCACCAAGCCGTGAATGAGCACCTTTTCAAACGGAATTTCGTGCATGTGCTCCATTCCCGAAAAAATCATACGCGCCACCCAGAAGAAAATGATGTCGTATGCCGTTACAAGCACGTTTGTGGGATAGAAATATTCGAGTTCTTCCGTTTTATCGGGGTATCCGAGCGTGGAGAAGGGCCACAACGCCGAACTGAACCAGGTGTCGAGCACGTCGTCGTCTTGGCGCACTTTTCCGCCGCAGTGCGGGCAAACGGAAATATCCGTTTTAGAAACGGACATATTGCCGCACGCATCGCAATAAAACGCGGGGATTCTGTGCCCCCACCAAAGTTGACGGCTGATACACCAATCACGGATATTTTCCATCCAATGCAGATATACTTTTTTGAAACGCTCGGGCACAAATTCAATCGACTTGTTTTTCACCACGTCGATTGCGGGCGCGGCAAGCGGTTTCATTTTTACGTACCACTGCGGCGACACCATCGGTTCCACCACGGCGTGGCACCGACAACAATGCCCCACGTTGTTGTCGTGGTCTTCCGTTTTAACGAGTAAGCCTTCTTTTTCCAAATCGGCAAGAATCCGCTTGCGCGCCGCAAAGCGTTCCAACCCCGCATATACGCCCGCATTTTCCGCCATCGTGCCGTCGTTATTCATCACGCAGATAGTTTCCAGATTGTGTCGCTTGCCCACTTCAAAGTCGTTGGGGTCGTGCGCGGGCGTGATTTTCACCGCACCCGTGCCGAAATCGCTTTCCACGTATTCGTCGGCAATTACGGGGATTTTTCTGCCCGTAAGCGGCAAAATAAGATTCTTACCCACCAGATGTTTGTAACGCTTATCGGCGGGATTTACGGCAACCGCCGTATCGCCGAGCATGGTTTCGGGACGAGTGGTTGCCACCGTTACGTAATCGTTTTCGTTCTCTACTCGATAGCGGATATGCCACAAATGGGACTGCGCCTGTTCGTACTCCACTTCCACGTCGGAAATGGCGGTTTTGCACTGCGGGCACCAGTTGGCAATCCGATTGCCGCGATACACAAGCCCTTTTTCGTATAGGTTGACAAACACTTCTCGCACCGCACGGCTGCAACGCTCGTCCATAGTAAACGCAAGGCGGTCCCAGTCGCACGAAAAGCCCATTTTTTTGAGCTGTTCCACGATTCTGCCGCCGTATTTATCCTTCCAGGCATATACGCGTTGCAAAAAGCCTTCGCGTCCCAGTCCTTCTTTGGTGAGTCCTTCGGCACGAAGCGTTTCAATCACTTTCACTTCGGTGGCAAGCGCCGCGTGGTCGGTTCCGGGAAGCCACAGCGTTTCAAATCCGCGCATACGTTTATAGCGGATAATGGCGTCCTGAATGGTGTCGTCCAACGCATGCCCTATGTGCAACTGCCCCGTCACGTTGGGGGGCGGAATAACGATAGTAAACGGCTTTTTGTTCTTGTTCGGCTTTGCCGCAAAATATTTTTTCTTTTCCCAATCCGCGTATATGCGGTCTTCAAACGTTTTGGGTTCGTAGGTTTTGTTCATATCCGATTGTTCTCCGTGGTGATTGCTTTATAGTATAGCACAATCCCCTGCCGAACGCAAGTTTTTTGCCCTGTCTGACAGACAGCCGCAAAAAAAGTTTTACCGCCGCCGAACGGACTCGGCAGCGGTAAACGCTCTGCAAAATATATTATTTCCGTCAAAGAGAAACGGACAAGTTACGCCATGAGCCGAATGCGGATATATTCGAAGTAGCCGCCTTTTCTCGCCGTAAGTTTAATCAGGCATTCCCGTTCTATACTCTTGGAAATCGTAATCTCTTTTCTACCGATATAGTCAGTCACCGTTATTTCCTCACCGTCCCGAGCGTCCATCAACTCGGCGGTGAATTCTTTGTTTTCCGACATCGCGGCGAACGGCAACGCTTGCACGCTGATGCTACACCAACCGTTCGTGTTCCCGTCTTTGCGCACGAACGTGGTAACCTTCACTCCGTCTTCATCGCCCACTCCTTCGCGCGTTAAATCTGCGGAAGAAAGATGCTTTATCTCAAATCCGTCGACCACGAGTTCACCGAATAACTCGCGGTGTTAAACCGCACCATACCCGAATCATGCGCGGCAACGGCATATGTACGCATATTTGCAACGGCATTGGCAAGCGTTTCCACGTCGGTAAAATCGCGCCACGACGCATATAGCGTCATCGACGTTTCAATCATCATATCATACGGTACTTTTTCACCCGTAAGCGACGGAACAAAATACCAGCCGTCGAATACTTTATCTTCCCGTACGGTTTTCTTCCCGTCTAAAAGTTTTTCGAGCGTACGCGCTCTGTCCGACGTTACCGCCTCGATGGGCGTTCCGCCGTTGGTTTCAAACGTGACGGTAAACGATACGGGCGTCGGTTTTTGTTCTTCGTCCGCCGAGCCGCAGGCGCCAAAACACAGCAAGGCGAACGCAAACGTAACCGCCGCAACCAAAAATCTTTTTTTCATATCCCTTGCCTCCCATGCGGAAATTTCAAATAAATTTTATCATCAATACCCCCCCCCGTCAAGTGTTTCATCCTATTTCTTTGCACCCGTTTATTTTTGACGCGGAAAGCCCGAAAGAATTCTTTTGCCGACACCACACACAAGTCACACGCTTTTTTGCGCGGGCGCATAGTATGGGGTATGAACGCATTTTTATTACGCGTTCAAAAGGAGAAAAACATGAAGAAACTGAAAAGAACGATCGCAGCGGTATTGGGCGGACTGATTATGTGCTTACCGATACTCGGCTGCAACAGCAACAGTGACAAGAAAGTCATCCGTTTGAGCGAGGTGACGCACAGCATTTTCTATGCGCCGTTGTATGTGGCTATCAACAACGACTACTTCGGCGACTACGGAATCGGCATCAAGCTCTCTAACGCGGGTGGTTCCAACAACGTAATGACGGCGATTGCCTCCAAATCGGCGGATATCGGGCTTATGGGACCCGAAGCAACCGTATACTGCCACGTGGAAGGGCAAAAAGATTATCCCGTCATTTTCGGGCAGTTGACCCAACGCGACGGCTCTTTTCTTGTTGCAAAGAATCCGCAGCCCGATTTTAAGTGGACGGATACCGAAGGCAAACATATTTTAGCGGGGAGAAAAGGCGGCATGCCCGCAATGACGCTGGAATACGTGCTGAATCAGGCAGGCGTAGACACTTCGGGCAGCAACTTTGACACCACCGTGCAATTCGACGTGATGGTAGGCGCATTTGAAGGAAACAATGCGTGCGATTACTGCACGATGTTTGAACCTACGGCGTCTGAATTTCAGGCGGCGGGCAAAGGCTACATTGTGGCAAGCGTAGGCGAAGCGAGCGGCTACGTTCCTTACACGGCGTTCTCGGCGAAAAAAAGCTACATTGCAAACAACAAAGACACCGTAACCGACTTTTTGCGTGCCATTGTGCGCGGTTATAACTTCATTCAGGCAAACGACGCGGCAACGGTAGCCAAAGCGTTGGAAAAATCGTTTTCGGGCACGCCGCTCTCTTCTTTGGAAGCGGCTGTGAAAAGCTACCGCGATATAGACGCCTGGTGCCATTCCCCCGTGATGAAAGAGGAATCTTTCACGCTTTTGCAAGACGTAATGGAAAACGCAGGCGAACTTTCGGGACGCGCAGACTATGCCCTTGCGGTAGACAATTCCATAGCCAACACGGTTGCCGCCGAATTGTTGTAAAAGCAAAAGGAACGAACCGCCATGGAAATACTGAAGATTGATAACGTGTCGCTGATATACCAAACGAACGAAGCGGAAACGGAAGCGTTACGGGACGTAAATCTTTCCATAGAGGAAGGCGAATTCGTTGCGATTATCGGACCGAGCGGTTGCGGAAAAACCACCGTACTCACACTTATTTCGGGACTGATGAAACCCACAAGCGGCGCCGTGTATCTCGACGGCGAAAAAATCGACAACCCCGTGGGCGACATCGGCTACATGTTGCAACGCGACCACCTGTTCCCCTGGCGTACGATTTTACAGAACGTACTACTGGGGTCGGAAATCCAACGCAAGAAAACGCCCGAGGCAATACAGTACGCCACCGACCTGCTCGAAAAGTACGGTCTGGGCGATTTCAAAAAAGCATATCCCAAACAACTTTCGGGCGGCATGCGGCAACGCGCGGCACTCATTCGCACGCTGGCGTCCCGCCCCAAAATATTACTGCTTGACGAACCGTTTTCGGCGCTCGACTATCAGACAAGGCTTTCCGTATGCGACGACGTTCACCGTATCATCAAATCGGAAAAAAAGACCGCCGTGCTCGTAACGCACGACATTTCGGAAGCAATCAGTTTGGCAGACCGAATCGTTGTGCTTTCCTCCCGACCCGCTACCGTAAAGAAAATCTACACGCCCGCCATAGAGGGAACGCCCCTTCATAGGCGGGAGGACGAATCTTTTTCGCGGTGGTTCGACGTGATTTATAAGGACGTGAGCACATGAAAAAGACACTATCTCTACGCGAGCAATATCTGCTCGGCAAACGCAAAGAAAAAATAAAAATACTGGCTATTCAGATTGCCGTACTCATTCTGTTTTTCGGCTTGTGGGAACTTTTGGCGCAAACGGGCGCAATCGATTCGTTTGTTACCAGCTCGCCCTCCCGCATGCTCCGAACGCTCAAATTGCTTGTGCGGCAAGACCTGTTTAAGCACGTGGGCATTACCCTGCTCGAATGTATCTGCGGGTTTGTGATTGCCACCGTTTTGGGCACGGTGATTGCCATTCTGCTCTGGTGGTCGTCTACCCTGCGGCGGGTGCTCGAACCGTATATCGTCGTACTCAATTCCCTGCCCAAAATCGCTCTCGGTCCCATTATTATCATCTGGATGGGCGCAGGCTATCAGGCAATCATCGCCATGACCGTGCTGATTTGCATTATCGTGACCATTATGAGCGTGTTGGCGGGATTCATGGAATGCGACGAGGATAAAATACTGCTTATGCGCACCATGGGCGCCAACAAATTCCAGATTCTGTTCAAACTCTTATTGCCCGCAACACTGCCCAACTTAATATCGGTACTCAAAATCAACGTGGGGCTTGCCTGGGTGGGCGTGATTATGGGCGAATATCTTGTTTCCAGCGCAGGACTCGGATACCTCATCATATACGGCGGGCAGGTTTTCAAGCTCGACCTTGTTATGGCGAGCACCATGATTCTGTGTCTGCTGGCGGCGCTGATGTATCTTTCGGTGGCGCTTGTAGAGCGGCACGTAAAAAAATCGCGCTGAAATTTTAATACGAACGCACTTTTTCCACACACAAACGCCCCGAACCGCATGATACGGTCGGGGCGTTTGTGCATTTTATACAACAGGTGACGCACCCGTTAAAGTACCGTTTAACAGCGGCGCCTTTTTTTTGCGGCACACGTATCGCACGCATAGTACAATATAAATCAATCCGAACACGCCCACAAGCGGATAGAACAAATCCACCACGCGCGTAAAACCCAAAAAAGACAGAATACTGCCCGCAATAATCACAAGAGCGGCGTTGAAAACTTTGCCTGCCACTTTATTTTTCATATAGCCGAGCAATCCGCCCACAGCCGTAAGCATAGTAGTGAAAATACTGACGCCCGTAACGATACACAAGAGCACGTACAGCCATTTTCCGCCGCCTGCCGAAATTTCGAGTATAGGCATTTCGGCGGCATAGTTGCCCGTGCAGTTGAGTGCGGTAATCAACAATAGTAGCAATACCGTGATAGACCCTGCGGCAATCAGACTGCCCAAAACAATCTGTTTGCGCGTAAGTTCGCCCAACGTGGTGAGTACGGTGGAGGCGAGCATCATGTTCATGCTAACGTACACGATTCCGATGGGAATTACACGTAGGCGAAAATTGCCGAGCGACGTATGCAATTCACCCGACCCGAGTCCGCTGAAACAGACAGCCGCAATGGAAACGATAATAAACGGCACAATCAAAAAGTTACAGTCGAGCATGCCTTTTGCACCCTTGCTTGCAATGACGGCGCACACAACGGCGGCAATGATTCCGCATACGGGAAACGCAATCACGGGTCGCACCAAACTGTTGAGTCCCGCAATCATGGCGGAAAGCACAATCAGATTGTTCACCAATAAAAAGACGTCGGCAATCACGTGGAATTTGCCGAGCAACGCCGAATTGACTTTATCGAAACTTTTTTCGCGCACCGCCGAACCAATGGACAGAAAGAGCACGCAAACAACGAAAATGCACACGCCGCAAAGCGGCGCAACCGCAATGGAAATGCCGCTTCCGAAAAAGGAAACGATTTCCCGACCGGAACAGAATCCGGCGCCTATCATCGTGCCCACAATCAGCATGGCAACCGAAAAAACCTTACGCATACTCTATGTGTATTCGACACGATTCGATTTTATGCGACCGTATACCCCCGCACGCTCGCTCCGCAGTGCAAGCCGCGATACACTTTTTGCGCACGCAACACTTTTTTCACGTAGTCGCGCGTTTCTTTATAGGCATACGTTTCCCGCCCTTCCGCTTTCCACTTCAAAAGATTCCCTTCGCCCGCGTTGTAAGCGGCGAGCGCGTCGGACAACTCGAATTTATCGGTTAAATAGCGCAAATATGCCGTACCCAGCAAAATATTGACGGCGGGGTCGTATAAGTCGACAAACGATTCGTTTTCTCCGATTTCTTCCGCAATCCAACCCGCGGTGGCGGGCATGAGTTGCATAAGCCCCACGGCGCCCGCCTGCGAACGCGCGTTCGGTTTATATTTACTTTCGGTACGTATGACGGCGCGCACCAAATTTTCGTCTACGTCGAATCGGGCACAGGCAACGCGGATTTCCTCTGTGTACTTACGCGGATACGAACAGAAAAAAACGAGAGCGCACACAAGGATTGCCGCCGCGCAGATACCCGCCGTAATCGCCGTACCTTTCTTTTTGGAAATCGCCGTTCACCTCCCGACTTGTTCGGCAAGCTCGCAACAGATACGCACCACCTGTGCGCGCAACTGTGCAAGCGTGCCGTTGTTATCGATAACCATATCGGCGCGTGCCGCCCGGTCTTCGTCCGATAACTGCGCGGCAATCATTTGTTTTGCCAACGCCGCGGAAATAGTATCCCGCTTTGTAAGACGCTCTATGCGTGTATTCTCGTTACACGCCACCGTGATATTGGGCGACGTTAACGAATCGAATCCCGCTTCAAATAAAAGCGGCACAACAACCACCGTGACGGCGGCGGGACTTGCCGCCATGAGTCGCATCGTTTCCGCCCGAATAAGCGGGTGCAACAAAGAATCGAGCAGTTTGCGTTTCTGCCCGTCGGCAAACACGATTTCACGCAACCGCGCCCGATGGAGCGTGCCGCCTTCATACGCGGCGGGAAATGCGCTCATAAGCGCCGTTTTTCCTTCCCGCGATTCCGACACCCGACGTGCAATCACGTCCGTATCGATAATATATGCGCCCGCGTCACGAAACATTTCCGCCGCCGCGCTTTTTCCGCTTGCGATTCCGCCCGTAAGCCCCGCAAAAATTTTCTCCGCTTTCATATCCGTCCTTTAACACGCTTCGGTTATTACCGCGTGTTTCCCTTTCCGCAATACCCCGCTACTTACAGTCGAACCAGCTTTTTCCTTCGCTCACTTCGGCAACGAGCGGCACGTCGAGCGTGAATGCGTTTTCCATTTTCTCTTTGAGCATGGCTTTTACCTGTTCTTTTTCTTCTTCCGCCGTTTCCACAATCAGTTCGTCGTGCACCTGCAAAATAAGACGGGACTTTTTACCTTCGAGCGCGCGACTTACGTTCAGCATGGCAATCTTGATGATATCCGCCGCCGTACCCTGCAACGGCATATTCATGGCGGCGCGTTCGCCGAACTGACGGATACGGTATTCGGAAGAGAAAAGTTCGGGAATCTTGCGGCGGCGTCCGAGAAGTGTGGTAACGTACCCCGTTTTTTTGGCTTGGCCGACGCACGAATCGAGATATTCCCGCACCCCGTGAAACCGCTCGAAATAATTTTCTATGTATTGACGCGCCTGCGTTTTGGAAATTTTCAGACCGCCGGCGAGTCCGAAATCGCTGATTCCGTATATGATACCGAAATTGACTGTTTTTGCCGTGCGACGCATGTCGGGCGTAACTTCCGCAAGCGGCACGCCGAACACCTGCGCCGCCGTGTACGCATGAATATCCGCGCCTTCGCGGTACGCCCGTTGCATTACGGGGTCGCCCGAATAGTGCGCCATAATACGCAGCTCGATTTGCGAGTAATCGGCGGACACCAGCGTGTAACCGTCGCGCGCCACGAAAAGCGAGCGGAGAATTTTTCCGTCTTCTTCGCGTACGGGGATATTTTGCAGATTGGGTTCCACACTGCTCAATCTGCCCGTTGTGGTAAGCGTTTGGCGGAACTCGGTATGTACCGTGCCGCGCGCGTCAATCAACTTGCGCAGTCCGTCTACATAGGTGCTGTTGAGTTTGGTAATAAACCGATAGCGCAGCACAAGCGGCACAATGCCGTACGACGAGTCGAGTTGTTCGAGAATTTCCGCGCTTGTGTTATACGTTTTGGCGTTTTTGCGGGGGTACGGAATTTTGAGGTCTTCAAACAAAATTTTGGCAAGTTGCTTGGGAGATTTTATATTAAACCGTTGCCCCGCCTCGGCATGAATCTGCGCCGTGAGAATTTCTTCTTCGCGCGTGTACGCCTGCCCGATTTCTTCCAGCCGCGCGCGGTTTACGGCAAAACCCGCCTGTTCCATATCGAACAACACTTGCACGAGCGGCAACTCGATATCGTAATACAATCGGTGCATGCCCGACTCGGTAAGCGCCGCGTTCAGTTCGCGTTTGAGCGTTAAGAGTCCGCTTGCCTTATCGGCATCGGAAACGGCGTGCACTTTCAATAAATCGCCGAGCGTATTGTGCGGCACCGTGCCGTCGGCAATGTATTGTGCCAGACGGACGTCGAAAAAGTTTTGGGGTATCAGTTTATAGTTCTTGTGAAAATAGTTGATGAAATTTTTGGAATCGAACACCACTTTGGTGACGGCGTTATCGACAAGCACGGGCTTTATAATCTGCACCAGTTCGGGTTCGCTCAATCCCGCGTCGAGAAAATTATATTTGAGATTGACCGCATATTCGGTTTGTTCGTCTACGGCAAAACAAAATTCCGAATCGGTGATATGCATTGCCACTTCATTCTGCCCGCACAGCAGTTCGGCAATGCGCGCCGTGTCGCACACGGACACGCGCACGGCGTTTTCACGCGGGGGCGGCAATTCCGCCGTAACCGACATGGTAAACAATTCGGCACGCTTTAACAGCGACTTAAAATTCTGCCGTTCGAAAAAGGCAAACACTTCTTCGGAAAAAGGAAACGCATAGGTACAGTCCGAAAGGGCGCAATCAATGGGCGCGTTTACGTCGATTGTGGCAAGCGTGCGGGAAAGATAGGCGCTCTCTTTTCCCGCTTCCAGTTTATTGCGCAATGCGGGCGAAACTTCGTCGAGAGCGGCGTATATGCCTTCCAAATCACCGTAATCGTGCAAAAGCGCCTTTGCCGTCTTTTCCCCGATACCCGGAACGCCGGGAATATCGTCGCTGCTGTCGCCCGCAAGCGCTTTGTATTCGATGACGCCGCGCGGCGTGAGTCCGTAATGCTCGGAAAGCGTAATCGGGTCTACTTCTTCGGTATCGGTGATACCCCGCTTGGTCATCAGCACCTGTGTGTGTTCGTCGATAAGCTGAAAACTGTCGCGGTCGCCCGTTACGATATACGTTTCGGTATCGTACCGTTTGGCAAGCGTGCCGATGATATCGTCCGCCTCGTACCCTTCTTTTTCCACGTATTTCACACCCATTACGGTGAGCATTTCTTTGAGTATGGGCATTTGCGCGGCAAGTTCGTCGGGCATGCCTTTGCGCCGCGACTTATACCCTGCATACAGCTTATGCCGAAACGTGGGCGCATGCATATCAAATGCCGTAACGATATAATCGGGTTTTACGGTATCAATCATTTTCGCCAGCATGGTGGTAAAACCGAACACCGCCTGCACCTGCACTCCTTGCGGGTTATTGAGCGGCGGTAACGCGTAATACGCGCGGTTTATCAGACTGTTCCCGTCTATTAAAAGAAGTTTTTCCATCGGTGCTCCCATACTGTTTTTCTCCATTTTACTATCAAACCGCCCGTTTCGTCAAGAAAAAAACCGTTTACGCGTCCAACAACTTTTTTTCGTTTGACAAAACGCGCTTTTGTGGTATACTAAATACGTATTGCAAACCAAGGAGAACGCAAGTGGCGGACTGGCTGGACAAAACCTTTTTTTCGTTTGATAAGTCGATATTTTCACGCATGCACGCACTGCACGAAGCGGCGGGCGGTTTTTTCGACCGCTTTTGCAAATACGTTTCGTTTCTGGGAAAATCGGGTTGGTTTTTCATTGTGCTCTCGTTTGTGTTTCTGCTCTTTATTCGCATGCGCAAAGAAGGGCTTGCCATGGCGTTTGCCGTAATACTCGGCGCAATCGTAACCAATATCATTCTCAAAAATGCGGTGGGCAGATTGCGTCCCTTTGACCGTCACCCGCAATTTTCGGAGTGGTGGCAGGCGGCGGGCAGTAACCCCGAAGATTCGGCGTCTTTTCCTTCGGGACACACCACGGCGGCGTTTGCCACCATGGTTGCGTTCTTTTTGGCGGGCGACAAGCGCTACTCGTGGACGGGGCTTGTATTTGCCTTTCTGATGGGTTTTTCGCGCATATATCTGATTGTGCACTACCCCACCGACGTTCTGGCTGGCATGCTCATAGGCACCGCGGCGGGAATCGGCGGATTCTTTTTGAGCAAGCTCGTATACAAAAAAGCGGGCGGTTCGTTCAAGCGCTTTTTGGACGAAATAGGGATTGTGTGGGTATGCTGCAAACTGTTCGGAAAAAAGAAAGCGCAATCAGCGCCGCAAGCGCCCGACGAACCCCAAAGCGAGCCGGACGAAACGGCGCAACCCGATACCGCCGAGAGATAACCGATTTTACGGGCGCACCCGAAATTGCTTGACAAATTACGAACGGCGTGTTATTGTTGATAGGAAAAACGGGATTGCCACCGGGTAATCCGAAATGCGCGAGCATTCGCCTTGCATATCGTTAGGTCTTTGAAGATATGCGGACGGGTGCTTTTTTGTTTCGTCGGGCAAATTCGGTTCCGACGAAAACGGGAGAAAAAGCATATGAAAAAGAAAAATCCGTTTGCGGGGTTCACAAAATTCGAAATCGGTTTATGGATAGTATCGGTTGTATCCGTTACCGCGTCTTTTTTGTCGGTGCCCCAAAAAGACATGCTTACGCTCACGGCGTCGCTTGTAGGCGTTACCGCGCTGATTTTCGTTGCCAAAGGCAGAGTGCTCGGGCAGATTCTCACCGTAATATTTGCCGCAATGTACGGCGTTATTTCCTTTTTCTACCGCTACTACGGCGAAGTGATTACCTATTTATGCATGAGCGCGCCCATTGCCGTGTGTGCCGTTATTTCCTGGGTGCGTCACCCCTATCGGGAAACGAGCGAAGTCGCCGTGCAAACAACCACCAAAAAACAACTGCTGTTACTCTTCGGCGCAACGGGAATCGTGACCGCCGCATTCTACTTTATTTTGCGCGCACTCCGCACGCCCAACCTGATTTTTTCCACCGTTTCGGTTGCCACAAGTTTTCTTGCGTCCGCGCTCACCTTTCTGCGCAGCCCGTACTATGGCATTGCGTACGGCGCGAACGATATCGTGCTCATTGTGCTTTGGGCACTTGCCGCCGCCGAAAACATTGCTTATCTGCCTATGATACCGTGCTTTGGCATGTTTCTGATAAACGACTGCTACGGTTTTATAAACTGGCGGAAAATGCGGAAGCGGCAAACTGCCGAACAAACGGAAAACACTCCGCAAGCAACACAAAACGCCGAACGGAATTCTTAACCGCCCGACGTTTACCCCGAGAATCACACTCCCCGCCATTTTTACAGTTCTTTGGTCATCTGCGTATACGGCAAAACGCGATAGCCGCATTTTTCATACAGACGCATGGCACCCGCATTGCTCGGTTCCACTTCCAGCCGCAAGCGCACCGCCGTATCTTTGTATTTTTCTTCTATATGCCGCAAAAGAGCCGCGCCCAATCCGCGCCCTCTGTGTTCATCTGTCACAAATAAATCTTCTATCATCACGGAGATTCCGCCGTACTCGGTGGAAAACCCTTTGGACATCATGGCATACCCCGCTATAACGCCGTCTATTTCCGCCACAATCCCTTCCACAAACGGGCACTCCCCCACACATGCGTCTATATCTTTTTGCAAAATCTCGGTGGGCGCATGGCAGAGTATTGCGGGCGAATCGTAAAACCCGCGCATTAAGGAAAGCACTGCCGCGCCATCCTTTTTTTGCATTGTTCTGATAAGCATTTTCTTCTCCTTTTGCGTTACCGTTTCGCGCAAGACTACTTCCCACCGACTGCTGTCCGAATGTTCGATACGGTACTTTTTCTCGCACGCGTCGCATTCTATCCACACATAATGGTCGCAAAATCCGCGCACGTTTTCTTCTATGATTTTGCCCTTGCCGCACGGACATAAAAATTCGCTGTGCTCGGTAGGCGAATTCGCTCCGTTCGGATATATGTTTTTCTTTTCCAAAAACTCGGTACGCATATACTCTTTCCTTTTTGTTTTCTGTATGCAGTATACCAAAACCATAGCCGCAATTCAAGCGATTGAACGGCGACAAACGAAAATTTTTCTTTCCTTATAAAAAAACACTTGCCAAACGCCGCCGAATATGCTATTATACATAAGATGCGCCGCCGTGGTGGAATTGGCAGACGCGCCGGACTCAAAATCCGGTGGTAGCGATACCGTGTCGGTTCGACTCCGACCGGCGGCACCAACGAAAAAGGCACTCACAATGTGGGTGCTTTTTTCGTTGGCACGGTTCTATTTGTGCCCTACGGTTGCGCGAAGATTTCTCGAAATGTTCCAGGAAAACGTTTTGCTTATGCCGTCCACTTCCACCCGCACGGTAATCATTTTCCCCACGAAGCGGTAAGATACCAAGTGTCCGGCGACTACATTGTAACAACAAATCTACTGTTACTTTTCGCAATATACCCGTTACTTTTCATAAAAGCGACTGTTACTTTTCCGAATCGTCGTTGCCCACACAATATACGTAATTTTTTATCGATAAAAAATTAGCGATTTACTTGACAGACAGAATTTGTCATGGTATACTATGTGTATCAAAACGGCACAAACGAATGTATTGTGTCGTAAGAAAAATAACAAACTGTGGAGGATATGTTGAAAATGGCACGATTTACGTTACCGAGAGATTTGTATCACGGCAAAGGCTCGCTCGAAGCGCTCAAAAGTTTTGACGGAAAGCGCGCAATGATTTGCGTGGGCGGCGGGTCTATGAAGAAATTCGGCTTTTTGGACAAAGCGATTGCGTACCTGAAAGAAGCGGGCATGAAAGTGGAACTTTTTGAAGGTATCGAGCCCGACCCGAGCGTGGAAACGGTGATGAAAGGAGCCGACGCCATGCTGAAATTCAAACCCGACTGGATTATCGCCATGGGCGGCGGCTCGCCTATCGACGCGGCAAAAGCTATGTGGATTAAATACGAATATCCGAATATAACGTTTGAAGAGATGTGCAAAGTATTCGGTATTCCCGCTCTGCGTAAAAAAGCAAGATTCTGCGCAATTTCGTCTACTTCGGGCACAGCAACCGAAGTGACCGCATTCTCTATTATCACCGACTATGCAAAGGGAATCAAATACCCCATTGCCGATTTTGAAATCACGCCCGACGTGGCAATCGTAGACCCCGACCTTGCCGAAACCATGCCCAAAAAGCTGGTGGCGCACACGGGTATGGACGCTATCACCCATGCGGTAGAAGCGTATGTTTCCACCGCCAACTGCGACTACACCGACCCGCTTGCTTTGCATGCAATCAAAATGATTAAAGCCGATTTGGTGGATTCGTATAACGGTGATATGACCAAACGCGACAGCATGCACAACGCACAGTGCCTTGCGGGTATGGCGTTCTCCAATGCTTTGTTGGGAATCGTGCACAGCATGGCACACAAGACGGGCGCGGTGTTCGCCGACTACGGAGCGCACATCATTCACGGTGCGGCAAACGCAATGTATTTGCCCAAAGTAATCAAATTCAACGCCAAAGACCCCACCGCCAAAAAACGGTACGGCGAAATCGCCGACTTTGTGGGCTTGGGCGGCAAGAACGACGACGAAAAAGTTGACCTTCTCATCGCCATGCTTCGCAAGATGAACGACGACCTCAATATCCCCCATTGCATTAAAGAATACGGCGCCGATAGCTATCCGTGCGCGCAAGGCTTTGTGCCCGAAAACGTATTTTTGGAAAGATTGCACGATATTGCCGTAAATGCGTTGGGCGACGCGTGCACAGGTTCCAATCCCCGTCAACCGTCGGTGGAAGAAATGGAAAAACTACTTAAATGTTGCTATTATGACACCGAAGTCGATTTCTAAAAAATTCAACCCAAACACAAAAGCCGTTGCATAAGGCAACGGCTTTTTTCACGTTCTCTTTTTGCTTGCTTTACAAGCGAACTACTTGTAAAAAATTTCGGGGCGCGGATTGTTGCGCAAAAAGTCGGCAAAATCCTTTACGTTGCAAAGCGTATCGGGCACAACGGTTGCCGCCGTACCCGCCTGACGGTGATAGTGGAAATCGCTGCCGCAAATAAGCATCAGATTGTTCTTATCCGCAAACGCGCGCACTTCTTCTTCATGCCGCAGAAAATAGGAATGGCAGTTGATTTCCGTGCCGTCCATATATTCGGGGTCTTGCGGAAAATGTCCCTGCTCGTCGCGGAACGGGTGCGACTGAAACAACAGCACGCCGTTATCGTGGCAGATTGTATACAGTTCTTTCTGACTCTTATCGTACAGGCAGGGATTCGCCAAAAAGAATTGTTCGTCGGCACCGTAGAGAAGAAATTCTATATACGGACTTTGCGGCGTGGAAATAGCCACTTCGGCGCCCAGCCACACGGGAATTCCCGCACGGTCGCCCACTTCTTTTGCCTTATGATATTCGTTCAGATAAATTTTAATCTGTTCGTCCCACGTATCGGCATAACGGAACATATACATGCGCGAATAGTGATTGGTTAAAATCACCGAACCGTATCCCGCCTCGCGATACAATCTTGCGTATTCTTCGGGCGTCACTTCGCTGCAAAAGCTGACGCCGCTCGTGTGCGTGTGTGTGTCTGTTTTCATTTTTTGTGTTACGTTTCCTTTCCCGACCTTCGGCAAAACGCCGACGTTTTCAGATTGTTTTTATAAATGTTTCCACTTCCGCCCGCGTGGGAATGGCAACCGCGGCGCCCTTGCGGGTAACTTTGAGCGCGCTCGCATAAGTAGCAAACCGCGCCGCCGAAACAAGGTCGCGCCCTTCCGACAAAAGTACCGCCACAGTACCCACGAACGTATCGCCCGCCGCCGTAGTATCTTTTACCTTCACTTTACGTGCGGGAACGAGCGTGATTTCCTGCCCCACCGCCACGGCACTGCCCGCCGCGCCCAACGTGATAACAACGTTACGCGCACCCAGCTCGCGGAACTTTTTCACCGCAAGCGCAATATGCACTTCGCAGTCGGGTTTTACGCCCGTGAGAATCTCCGTTTCCGTTTCGTTGGGCGTGATAATTTCGCTTGTTTCGTACACCGCCCGCGAAAGAGATACCGCAGGCGCGGGATTGAGCATGGTAATCATGCCTTTACGACTCCCAACCCGCAACGCATGCTCGGTTACGCAAAGCGGCACTTCGAGTTGCACCATCAATACGTCGCCCGCTTTCGCCGACGAAAGACCTTCGTCTACGTCGCTTTGGGTGAGCGCGGCATTGGCGCCCGCGTCCAGCACAATACGGTTGTTTCCCTTATGCACCAGAATCATGGCAAGTCCGCTTGTGCCGTCCGTTTCCCGCACGTGCGTAACGTCTACGCCGAACGAGCGCAGATTTTCCTTCATCTGTGCGCCGAATGCGTCGCGTCCCACTTTTCCTATCATGGTGCAATCGCCGCCGAATTTGCCGACTGCCGCCGCCTGATTGGCGCCCTTACCGCCCGAATTTATCAGCAAAGACTGCGCCGTAACCGTTTCGCCCGCTTTGGGAAAACGCGTCAGCGTAGCCGCCATATCGATGTTAAGACTACCCACTACGTATATCATCTGTTTTCGTTACCCATTCTTTTCCAACCGCGTAGCCGCCGCCCCGTGGTGCTTTTTTGCCTGTTCTTTGGCAATCTTCTCCATAGCTTCGAGCTGGGAACCCGACGGGCTTTTGATACTGAACGCCACGTTTGTGAGATGGTCGGCAACACGTTCGAGCGCCGCAATCATGGTGTTGAAATAGGTGCCGCACTCCACCGAACAGTTGCCGCTGTTCAAGCGCGCAATATGATTGTTGCCCAAAACGCGTTTGAGCATATCCACTTCCGACTCGATTTCCGAAATCTCGGCAAGCGCGCTTTCGTCGCGGTTTTCAAACACATATACGCACCGTTCGAACATATACCGCACTTTGGCGTACATGTTTTTCAGTTCGTCCAGTGCGTCGTCAGAGAACGTGACGCCGTTCTGAATCATCTCTTCGGCATCTTCGAGAAAGTCTTCGGCATGGTCGCCGATACGTTCGATATCGGTAATCACGTGGTGCAACGAACCGATCAGCTTTTCGTCGCTACGCGGCAGGTTAAGCGACGAAATTTTAATCAGATAGCGCGCCACCCCTTTGTTGACAAAGTTGATTTTTTCTTCTTCCTTGCGGATTTTTTCGCGCTCGGCAAGCGAACCCGTGGCGACGGCGGAAAATCCCCGATCCAGGTTATCGTATGCCATCGTAGCCATATTGGAAACTTCTTTGAGCACCTGCGCCACGGCAATGGGCGGCGTGTGCAAAATGCGGTCGTCTATGTAATAGAGTTTTAAGTCTTCGTCGTTGGCGCGCTTGCCGCGTACAATCAGTTCGGCAAGGCGTGTAAGCGGTTTAATAAACGGCACCAAAATCGCCGTCGTGAGAACGTTGAAAATTACGTGGAACAACGCAACCTGCATTTGCGCACTACTCGACATTTTGCCGAACAGCCACACCACCTGATTGCGGAATATCCAGATAAACGTGGTAAACAGCACCGTGCCGATTGCATTGAACAATAAGTGAATAACGGCGGTGCGCTTGGCGTTGGTGCTTGCGCCGAACGACGCAATAATTGCCGTAACGCAGGTGCCGATATTGGTACCCAAAATAACGAACAACGCGCTTTCCATGGGCATTACGGGCGACCCGTTGAGCGCGGGCGCCGCCATTGTGACAACCAGCGCCGTCATTGCCGTGGATGATTGAAAGAGCGCTGTAAACACAACGCCGATTAAAATAAGCACAAGCGGAAAATCCACTTTTTTGAATAAATCTTGCAAAACATTTGTGAGCAATTCCGAATTTTTGAATGCTCCGCTCATAAATGAAAGTCCCACAAACATCAGCCCCAGTCCCGTGAGCGCCGAGCCGACTTTACGGAGCGTATCCTGCTTGGCAAACATGGTAATCACCACGCCGATAAACGCCAACAGCGCCATATACGCACCGAGATCGAATCCAGAAAGCGCAATAATCACGCCCGTGAGCGTGGTACCGATGTTTGCCCCCATGATAATCGACGTAGCTTGAAACAGCGTCATAAGTCCCGCGTTTACGAACCCGATAACCATAACCGTTGTTGCCGAAGAGGAATTGACAAGTACGGTTGTTACTGCACCCACGCCGATGCCCGCGAAGCGGTTGTTGCTGATTTTGCCGAACAACTTGCGCATGCCTTTGCCCGCACTGCGTTCCAACCCTTCGCTCAACATCTTCATACCCGCCAAAAGCACGCCCAAGCCCGCCAAAAGCATAATAATCGATGAGATTAACTCCATAAACCCTTCTTTCGTCCCTTTTCGGCAGAAAAAACTTTTAACCGCAAAATACGGTCGCATACTCTACCGTTATTTATTTTACCCCATACCCGTCAACTTGTCAAGTATTCGTTTATTATCCGCCTATGCGTTTATACGTTATGGCATAATCTGACGCAAGATTGCGGGGTCGCGGATTTTTTCGTCCGCCGCCAACACAATCGCTTTGGAAATAATATCGGCAGTCATGGGGTCTTCGTCTATAAAATCAAGCGGCAACGTATGCGGCGCAGAGTATACCGTATCCAGCAAAAGATTGCCCTTTCCTTCCTTGAACACAAGCCCCGTGCGGATATTGACGATATACGTGCCGTAATGCCCTTTGACCGAAATATTATCTTTGAGAAAAGACACGCCGTCCAAATGCAAAATATCCGAAACCGAGCGGAGAATCTCGCGTCGGATTTCCACGGTGGACTTGGCAAGTTCGAAATCGTAGATTGTGTCCGAACTCACCGTAATCATCAAATCCACGTCGCGCAGCGTTTCCGAAAACGTGATTTCGTCCACTTCTTGCAGCGGAATCACTTTCTGCGTATTGCGCCGCAGAAAAAAGATACCGTGCAATTCGCGGCGGGGATTCTCTCCGTCGGCAATATACCAAAAGTCGCACTTGCGGAAAATGGCGGCAACGGTATTCGCACGGTAGTATACCTTGCGCAATCCGATATCTTCGGAAACGCCCCACCCTTTCCCTTTGAGCGCGGCAACGCACTTGCGCACGTCCACTTCGAATCCTTTGAAACGAAGCACTTCTTCCTGCGCACGTTCTTCGTCCGACTTGCCGTACATTTCACGCAAAGCCTGCTTAAAAGGCTGACGGATATTGTTTTTTACCACCCAATCGATTGCGCAAGATAACAGCCCTTTTTCTTTCAGTTCGACGGGGTGCGCCACAAGCACTTCGGTTGCCGTGCACGGCTTGCCGTTTATATCGCGCAATTCGCCGTTTGAAAACACGGCAAATTCCCCGTCCGCCAGCAAAACCAATTTGCCGATTACCGTTGCGATAATCTGCTCGCGACAAATACTTTTCAGTTGGGGCACCGTGAAAGGAATACGCGCGCACATGGCGTCTTCCAGACTGCGCACCACTCTGCGGAACTTTTTATTGAGCGTACCGATTTCTTCGCGCAATGCCGCAACCGCGCCGTCTTTTACATATTTTGCGGGAATTGCCGACAGCGTTTTGCCCGCTTTTTCGACGCGGTACGCTATCTTGCAATTCTTTTGGTCGATATACGGCGTGATTTCGATTTCGCCCACCGTTACCGTTTGATATATATCGCTCGGATTATCCGCTTCCATTTCAAAAACAAAAATGTTGGTGTCGGCGTATCCCGCCGCGCGGGCAAGATTTTCGAGCGCAATATCTACCGTGCGGCGTTCGCTCAACTGCCGTTGGGCGCCGTATTTTCTGCTCTCGTGCAAAAAGGTATTGTACACGAGATACCGCTCCCGCAAATCTTCCCTGCCGACTACGGGCACCAGACTGTATATCAGACAATAGTCTTTGTTGCGCGTGCCTTTTATTTTTTCCAAACAATCTTCTTTGTTTATTCTGCCGTTCACGGCGTCGAAAAAGCGCTGGGCGCGTTTATGCAATCCGCCCACCGTGACGTATTTGGCGTTCTCGTAAATGCGGCGCACAATATCGGCGGGCACGTTTCGCACCATTTCTTCGTACCACTTATAATCGAATGCGCCGTCCTGAAAATCGGGATAGCTTATATCCGAAAATTCTTTGAGCTTTTCTTCCCGTTTTTCCCGCTCTTTACCTTCGAGCGTTTCGTTTAAGTGCGCCACAAACCAGTATACGGCAAGATTCAGTTGCGGAACACCCAAATATTTTTGCGCATATTCCGCAAACGCGGGATTGAAAACGGTGGCACGCAACAGTTCGTCGTCGGTCACGGCGTATTTTTCCATGTATGCGACAAACGATTCGTAGGTATCCGTTTCGCACGGCTGTGCACTTTTGAGAACGTGCGACAGCACGGCGTTTCTCTCGCACCCGTAAGGAGAACGCACCCAGGTCAATCCGCGCAACGACGCGATAGCGCGCGCAAATATTTCCACACCGTAAAAATGCCCGATACGGCGGATACTTTCCGAATACGGCGTGGCAAGACTTCCGCGCGAAAACTCGGCATTCAGTCCCTTTTGCACAAACGCGCACATAAACTCTTTGAAAACGGGATACGCATAATCATTGCGCAGAATATACGAAGGCGACGACGGGTCGAACAGATAATCGAGCGACTCCCCGTCGGACAGCACGATATATTCGGCAAGTTCAGGGGAAATTCTGCCGCCGGTGAGAAGTTTTTCGGTTGCAGTAGTGTAGTAACAATTCTTTATGCCATGTGAAAGCCACACGCACAGAACGTGCGCGAGCGTATCGAGCGTTTCGGGGTTGTCGTCCTGTTCGGCTGCATAGATAAAATTATACGGTTTGGAATCTTTTACGAACGGAATTACTTCCTTGCGCGCAAAAACGCTCAATAAAGCGGCACGGTGCGAAGGCGACACAAGCTCGCGTAAAATCAGATTATTCAGACAATGTAACAGCGATACCGCCGTTACCGTGCCGTACAACGAACCGAACGACTGCAAGTGCGCAAGCGCGTCGTTCTTTTTCCCGTAGATTGTTACAACCTGTTCGGGCTTATGGCGGTCTATACAATAAAGCAATAAAATCAACCCCAACAGTTCGTCTTCGGTGAGCGACGACGAAATGATTTTTTCGAGTTCTTGCCCGAACGGATAACAATCGAACGTGCGAGCGGGAAGCGTAACGGGCGCAAATCGACTGCCGAGCGTAACGAGTCCATCGTAATCGTATGCGGTTTTATATTCGTAGGCTTTATGCTCTTCGATAAAAGCCGTTAATTTGTCGGTCAGATTTTTGATTCGCTTACAGGAAGGCGGCGGCGGCAATTTATTGTTAAGCCGCATACTTGCCTTTTCGGAAATTTCTTTATCGGGCGAAGGAACACGGAACACATTCTGCACATTATACCACGAAAGACTGTTCGTAGGCTTTTGCAAAGCGTCGCGGGATACTTTTCCCGCGCTTTCTTTCATTTCGCGTCCTGCCGCCGCTTTATATTCTTCGGACGCGGCGCAAAGATAATCGGCGATTTTTTCACTGTCGGGCGACGCGAGAAATTCTTTGAGAATTTTATTCTTTACACTCTCTTTTTTGCTTTTGAGAAAATCGGAAACGACTATCGCCTCGTTATACGTAAGCACGATTTTTTGTTCTTCGTAATAACGGAGCGCCTGATAGTTGTCCGTTTTGAGAAAGCGAATCGCGCATACCCGACGGTCGAGTTTGGTATACTCGCCCGCCGTTTCCAGATAGGCGGCTTGCGCTTCTTCCCGCAAGGAATCATATATTGCGTCTAATCTACAAAAATATTCCCGCAACGAAACGCGCCTGGCAATCCGCGTTGCAAATACGACGAGCGTACTTTTGTGCAAATCGCGGGCAAACGGAATTTCGTCGTCCGTCTTAAAATGCTCGTTCACCTTTCCCATAGTTGTAAGCACGTTGAACGCCGTTTCAAATGTTACGGACAATACGTCGGGCGGCAACAGCTCGCAAATTACTCCGCCGATAAAAAACGATAAATCGTCTGCCGTAAGTTTACGGTCGGCACAAAAAACTTCGCGCGAGAATTCGCCGCTCACCGATTCGCTCGACAGAACATAGGTAAGCGCTTGCCGCACACGGAGCGCCCCTTCGCGCATGAAACGGCGGGCATATCCGAAAAAGACTTCTTCGGGCACCAATCGGTCGACCGTTGTGATGAAAAACACGGCGTGCGCAAAAGACGCTTTCAAATATTTATCTACCGCAAACGCCGCCGCATCGCGCATGATTCGCACGATTTCTTTGGGCGGCAACGGCACCGAATATTCGTCTATCAACATGGGAACGTCGTTCATTGCACGCAGGCGGTAAAAATTGTTGTTGTCGATTGCGTCCGCAAAATAAACGAGCGCCTTTGCGTTTTCCGCGGTGCACATGGCGCGCAAACAATAGGCGCGCAGGGAATCTTCCGTTTTTGCCGTTTTTACATACTCTACAAGCGCCTGCCACAAACGCTCGTCGGGATAAGACGCCAAAAGCGGCAAAAAGTAGCCCAGACGCACGGGATTTTTTTGCAAGTAAGCAAGCAAGTCGGGCACGGTGAAAGCGCCTTCGTTCAGTCCCCTTGCAAAGTAAGACGCATGCACGGCGCAGATATCTTTATCTCGGCAATCGTATTCGATAAGTCCTGCGGCGTCTATGTTTTCCGCCGTGGTAAAATCGCGCCAGTCCACCACGCCGCACTCGATGCAAAGCCAACTTACAAAAAAACCGTCAAGTTCCCACCCGATTGAGCAAAAATATTTTTCATACTGTGTGAGCACACGCTCGTAGCAAACGGGATACAATGCGCGGAAAGCCGATTCGTGTTCGCGCATAAACGAACGCTCCTGTTTTTGGGTATGACCGTATACGTACACGCCGCTTGTTTCGTCTTTTGTATTGCCGAATATTTTGCGCACTTCTTTATCGCGTATGTTGCCGATTGCCCGCAGAATTTTTTTATCGGTGATTACCATATAATCCCCCGCAGATATTTGAGTTTAATCAGAACGATTTCGTCCCCTTCGCAAAAAGCCGTTTCTTCGTCCGGTCGCTCGTATTTACAGTCGCGCGTGCGGTTGACGATATAATAGCTACCGTCCGAAAACTCGGAAAGCGCCCACGCCTTGCTTTCTTCCAGACTGTCGTGCGTGGGCTTTTTGCGATAATTCTTTTCCGCCATTTCGCAGATAAACTCTTGCACGGTTTGCGCGTTCGTTTCGTACGCATTACGCACAACGGGATTTTTCAGGTCGGATAACGATTTCCGCAAAATAAAAATTTTCATGGTTTTTGCCCCTGCTCTTGCGACGTTATTGCGAGTATATTGTAACACAAAAACACTACGAACGCAAGCGCTTACCGAAAGAGAAAATCGCCGCAGGCAAACAACCACCCGCGGCGCATAAATATAATTTTGTTAAATTCCGTACATCATTTTACTTACAAGCCAGGAAAGAACCGCCAAAACAAACACTCCCGCCGATATAAGCACAATATCTGCCAAAGCGCTTCCCGTACCGCAACCGCACCCCATGCGCACCGCTTTGGGATTTTGTTCGGCGCACAAAGAAAATTGCAGTTCGCCGTCGGGAAGTCCCGTAAGAGAGAGCGCAAAACCGTTTTCCGTAGGCGTAAAATCGTATCCGCCGCTTTCCAACAAATAATACGGTGTGCGGATTTCGATATCCAACGTACCGAATGTATTCCAGGTTTTGGCGGGCGACAACAAATACGTATATTCGTAAACGGGCGGCTCGTAGTATGCGTCTATGGACGGATACAGCGGCGCCGTAACCGCATTTACAACGCGCGAACGAGCGGGCACGGTTAAATTGTAGGTATACCATTGCAACAATACAGGCGATACGTCGAGCACGTCGGAATAATCGCCCAAATAAAAATCAATACGTGATAGAATATCGTTCATATTATCCAACACGGCATTGTACCAATCGATGCGTGAAACCGTTCCGTTTTCGTTATAGTACTGCATAACGATATCGCCGAAAGTAAACGTTTCCGACCCTTTGTACCGCAAAGTTCCCCCGATTTTCTTTTTCAATGCGCCGTTGGAATACATTTCCCATGCGGGCGGTGCGGCAAGCGGCTCGCCTACGGCATACACCGTAATCGAATCGCCGTTGTGGGCAAAGAACCCGATTGTCACATTTTTATCCTGTCTGCCGAATCCGTTATGGTCCGATGCCATGAGAAACGTATTCTTTTGCTTACCGATTGTGGTAGCGGCATACGGCGCATATTCACGCGCGTCCTGCGCCGAAATTCCTTCCACACAAAACGAATACGCCGTAATAAGCAAATCATCGGTGAAAAAATCGTCTTTCACGCATTCGTCACGCAACCGTTCCAAATCGGCGGACGTTTCAAAATCTCCCGAATAGAGCGTATGCCGCAAATTCCTTTCTACCGCAACACCGTCCGCCGTCACGCAATACCGCTCCGAATCGTCGGGTTCTTGTTCATCCATGATATAATAGGGCATTACGCCGAACGGAAAAGCAAGCGCCGCATGCACTTCATAGTCTGCGGGATTATAAAACGTATACTCTGCCGTAACGCTTGCGTTGTATTGCGAAAAATCGTTCGAATCGTGATAATAATTTGCGGGAAACACGGGAATTTCAAACGTGAGATTTTCGTGTTCCACTTCGAGCGGACAATCTTCGCTCACAATTTGCGTGCCCGAAGCGGTAACGCCATTCCAATAGCGTTGCGCCGAGTTTGCGCGCGCCGAAGTGCCGAAAGGTATACAGAACAGAGCGCACAGCAAAAACACGACGACCGCCGCTATGCCCGTATATTTTTTACCCTGTTTGTTCATCGTTTGCCACCGCCTTTTTTATAATAACACCGCCGTTGCCGTACGTCAACCGATGTTTACTAACTAACATCTACTATTATAACAATTCAAAAGGCGCTTTTGTCCCGCAAAAACGAAAACTTTTTTGTTTGCTTGACTTAACGGGCGCATGCGTGTATACTATACGGGATACGATACACGGAGTAAAACGACTATGGATTACGTAAATCTGGACAAAAAATGGAACGCATACTGGGAACATAACAAGTGCAACTGTTTTAACGCAAACAATATCGATAAAAAATACTATTCGCTGGAAATGTGGCCCTACCCTTCGGGCGCCAATCTGCATTTGGGGCACTGGTTCAATTTTGCCCCCGCCGACACGTTCGCCCGTTTCAAAAAAATGACGGGACACGAACTTTTTCACCCGATGGGATTCGACGCATTCGGTTTGCCCGCCGAAAACTACGCCATTAAAACGGGCACCCACCCCAAAACAAACACGCTTAAAAACATTGCCACCATGGAACGGCAGTTGTGCGACATGGGCGCCACATACGACTGGGACCACGAAGTAAGTACCTGCCTGCCCGAATACTACCGTTGGACGCAATGGTTGTTTATCCAACTATACAAACACGGACTCGCCTATCAGAAAAAAGCGCCCGTCAACTGGTGTTCGTCGTGTAACACCGTGATTGCCAACGAACAGGTGGTAGACGGCGCGTGCGAACGGTGCGGCACAGCCGTGGTGCGCAAGGAAATGACGCAATGGTTTTTCAAAATCACCGATTATGCCGACGAACTTTTGGCGGGGCTTGACAAAATCGACTGGCCCGAAAAAACCAAAACCATGCAACGCAACTGGATAGGACGCAGCGAAGGCACCGAAATCACGTTTGATTTGCCCAACCGAAAAGACGGAATTACCGTATTTACCACCCGCGCCGATACGCTGATGGGCGTTTCTTACGTGGTAGTAGCGCCCGAAAAACAGATTGTGGAAGAAATCACCACGCCCGAATGCCGCGCCGCCGTTACGTCGTACCGCGAAGAAACGGCAAAGGCAAGCGATATCGACCGTCTTTCTTCGGCACGCGAAAAAACGGGCGTCTTTACGGGCGCATATTGTATTCACCCCGTAACGGACAAGAAAGTGCCCGTATGGATTGCCGATTACTGTTTGGGCACATACGGCACGGGCGCCGTAATGGGCGTGCCCGCGCACGACGAACGCGACTTTGCGTTTGCGCAAAAATATAATTTACCCGTAACCCGCGTTATCCGCTCGGCAAACGGCGAAAGCGACGAACTCCCCTACTGCGAACACGGCGTAACCACCGCAAGCGGACAATTCGACGGATTGGAAACCGATCGGGCAATCAAGGCGGTGCAACAACATCTGAAAAAAATCGGCAAAGGCGGCGTGAAAGTAAACTATCGCCTGCGCGATTGGTCGGTATCCCGTCAACGTTACTGGGGCACGCCTATTCCCATTATCTACTGCCCCGAACACGGCGCCGTGCCCGTTCCCGAAAAAGATTTGCCCGTAACGTTACCCGACGACGTGAACTTTACGCCCGACGGCGCGTCGCCGTTGCGCAAAAGCCAAACGTACATGCAAACGGTATGCCCCATTTGCGGCAAACCCGCACAGCGCGACCCCGACACGCTCGACACGTTCGTATGTTCGAGTTGGTATTTCTTGCGCTACCCCGACAACAAAAACGAAAAAGCGGCGTTTGATACCGCCATGATTGACAAGATGTTGCCCGTAGACAAATATATCGGCGGCGCAGAACACGCGTGCATGCACCTGCTTTACGCCCGTTTTATCACCAAAGCGTTGCGCGATATGGGCTATCTGCACTTTGACGAACCGTTTACGTCGCTCGTGCACCAAGGTCTTATTCTGGGTCCCGACGGATTCAAGATGAGTAAAAACCGCGGCAACGTGATTAACCCCGACGTATACGTATCCGAATACGGTTCGGACGTGTTCCGCATGTTTCTTATGTTCCGCTTTGCCTTTACCGAGGGCGGCGCATGGAGTGACGACGGCATAAAGCCGATTGCCAGATTTCTCGACCGAATCGAACGAATCGTGTTAAAATCGCACGCAGAAGCGCCCAAGAGCCGCAAAACGGCGCAAAACGCCGCCGACAAAGAACTTGCCTACGCGCTCCATTACTGTATTAAAGCGGTTACGACGGATTTTGAAACGTTCTCGTTCAACACTGCCATTGCGCGGCTTATGGAACTTGTGAACGCCATGTACAAATACGAATCCGATAAAGCGTGCGACTACGCCTACCTTCGCCATGTTTCGGGCGAGCTGGTAAAACTGATTGCGCCCTTTTGCCCGCACGTTGCCGAAGAATTGCACGAACTGTCGGGCGGCAAAGGCTCCGTTTTTGCGCAAAGCTATCCCGTATGCGACGAAAAAGCGCTTGTAAAAGACCGGACGGAAATTGCGGTACAAATCAACAGCAAGCTCAAATGCCGCATCGAAATTCCGAGCGATGCCGACGAAGAAACGGTGAAAAGCGTAGCGCTTGCAAATCAATCGGTGATTGCCGCGCTTGCGGGCGGTACCGTGAAAAAGGCAATCTATATCCGCGGCAGACTGCTCAATCTGATTGTATAAAAATCGGAACAAAAAACGAGAAAAACGTATAATCTCCGCCTATGCCGAGCATGCTAACCGTACAAGGCAACGATTTCTCGCAAATTTTTCTTTTTACGACCGATAAATACAGGCACCTTGATTTACGGACCAATCGTGATTTCTCTTCGATTCCCTTTCCGATATCAGACAAAAAGGCGCCGACCGAAAACTTTTCCGTGACAAATCGGCGCCTTGCATAAATATGAAAAGACTCCCGTAAGGATTCTTATGGGAGTCTTTTTTGTACCGCATTACGGCGTTACGGGTTGTATGTTCACCATACCTTCTTCCGCCACCACTTGCGATTTGCCCACGGGCACAATGAAAAAGTATTTTGTTACGTCCTTTTTGGCAGTACCCGCTATACAAAGGTGCACCGTGATGTTGGCGTGGGCGTCTATCATAAACCGACAACCGCCGCCCGATTCGAGAAAGTTGCGCACCACGAATTTTCCGCCTTCGCCGCGGAATACGTTCACATCGTCTATGATGAGCGTGGTGGCAAGGTCGTTTACTTCGATACTGTATGCGTGCCCCAGCATTTTGAGATTGGTGAGCGAGTGATTGCCTGCCGCAAACGTGCCGAACCGCAACGATTCGGTTTTCAAATCGGAGCGGAAATATTCCAAATCAATCAACTCTTGCAATCCAATCATGGCAAGCATATTGCCGTATGCCGACAGATACTCTTTGGATTTATACCGTTTGCCGTTGGGTAGATAGAGCGAATAATTTTCCACATTATCGCTTTCGTTGTTCTGCCACAGACGCGCCGACTTATATGCCACCATGGCGGCGATTTCGTCCAGCCCATAGCGACATAACCCGTGATAGATAATATAATTGACATACGGCACAATACTGCCGCGGTATTGCAAGTACGGCGGATTGCGGTGTCCGTTGTTGGTGGGTTTTCCCTTTTGCCCGTATTCGCGGTTGTTGACGGAAAGCGTGGGAACAATATAGTTGCCCCAAAAACGGGTCGGGTCGGTCAGATTATTGACGAGCGCGCCCAACTTCTGCGGCGTGTCTACCGCACCCGCAATCAACGGATAAAAGCTGTTGGCACCGTAGCCGTTTGCCCACTGCCCCGTTACGTAGCGTTCCATGTACAGACCTTCTTCTTCGTTCCAGAAGATATCGCCGATTACCTGCACCAAATCTCTGCGGGCGCGCGCATATTTTTGCTCGTCGGATAACGAAAACAAAGCGGCAATCCGTTCCAAAATATCAAACGCCAACAGTTTCAAACAGGTAAGGTCAAGGCTGTACATCTGCATGGTGTTGTATTTTTCTTTGAGCGGGGAATCGTGCCATTTGTAGGCGATTTCCTTTTTATCCGACCCGCACACAATGGGTTTGGGTTCGGGCGGATACAGCTTTGTCAGCTTTTTATACAGCGCGTACATATCCGTCTTTTCGGCGGAATGGGCGAACACATGCCACACGGCAAGCACTGCCAGCACCTTATCTTCCACCGTATAGTTGAGCTGATTGGTTGCTTTATCGATACCCGTTAAACACCCCAAAATGGCGCAACAGTTTTCTTCCAGCCCGCGGATATCAAAATGCGGCGTGAGCACCGAACGTTGCGGCGAATAGATTTCGGTAAACAAATACGGATAATAAATTCGCGACCACAATACCGAATTGAGCATGCGCTCGGCAGGCGCACCCAAAACCCCCGTGCCCATCGTTCGGTTGACGCCGTAGCGAAGTTCCGCCGTTTCAATCTGTTTGAGAATTTTATCGGGGCGCGGCACGTCGGTGGAAAAGATTTTTTCGTCGCCTACCGTAGCATATACCGTAACGCTCGGCTGATTTTTGTTGATTACGAATTCCATAATCGCTTCGTTAAAAGCGCCGTTGGCGCTGTCGCTCGGCTTATTGAAACTCTGCGCCATAAAATACTCGCGTTCCGATTCGTCTTCCGATACCGCCAGATAGCGGTCGGTGAATACGGCGTTTGCATCGCCTATCGTGATATTGCCGGGCACCACCGCCACATACGGGCACCTGCCCTGCACATACGATTCTTCTATGCTCAATTCGCTGAATGCGGGATAGAGCGGATAAAAAATAACCCGCACCCGCAATTTTTTATGCGCGGCAACCTGCAAAATGATACTTTGCTCGTTGTGTTTTACCCATTTTACGCTCAACGCTCCGCTGGCAAAATGCGCAAAACTGCCGTCGGCGGTATTGGCGCACGCCGCGCGCATGGAACGCACAAAATCGTTGTTATCGAGCCAACGGTTTTTCTCGAAACAACATACTTTAATGCCCCACATAGACCCATATTTTCCCACCAGCATGGCGCCGTTAATCGCGGCATAGTCGTAGCCCACGCCCTGCACGTATCTGCCCGGATAATTATGGGAAGTGATTGGGGGCCCGTCCGGCTTTTCTTCGTAAAACTTATCGTTAAACGGCGGACGGAAAGCAAACCCGTATTCTTTGTTTATATATCGCATGCGTATCTCCTGTTCAATACAACAAACGTGCCGACGCGGGCAAGTCGAGCGACAAATCGTTATTGCCCGTCACAATAAATTCGAGCGGTTTGCGGCGAGTATCGGGAATGAGATAAATGCGCTTGTTTTTCCACTCGTTTGCGCACATCGACGAGAAAAATCCGCCCGTTAAAATGCCGTCCGACATACCCGCATGCAACGATACAATCGCATTGGCGAAATCGTGTTCGGCAAATAACCTTTTGATTGCCGTTTTGAGCTTGCGCGCCGCATACGCCCCGTTCGGCATATACCCCGAGCCGTTGCAATGCTCGCACGGAGTGAGCAATTTGGACGAGAGTTCTTTTCCCACTTTCTTGCGCGTAATTTCCACCAGCCCCAACGCCGTCATATCCTGTACGCGCGTTTTAATCCGATCGCGTATCACTTCGTTTCGCAGCATTTCCACCACGTCGATTTTATGCGCTTCGTTCAACATATCGATAAAATCCACAACAATAATGCCGCCTATGTTGCGCAGACGCAACTGTCGGGCGATTTCTTTTGCCGCTTCCATATTGGCAAAATATACCGTTTCTTCGTGGTCGGCTCCGCCCGAACTACCCGAATTGACGTCGATTGCCGTGAGCGCCTCGGTGTGGTCGATTACCAGACTGCCGCCGCTCGGCAACGGGACTCTTCGGTTGAGAAGTTTATCCACTTCGTCCCCGATTCCGAATACATCCCAGATATCATAAGCGCTTTCAAAATACTCCACGCGGTGCCGGAAATCGGAATTCATGTTTTTGAGCAGTTCTTTTAATTCCCGCACCGCTACAAGGTCGTTGCAAATAATGTGCTCTACGTCGTTATTAAGCATATCGCGCACCGCACGATGCACAAGATTGCCTTCGCTGTGCAAAAGACACACGCCGTCATGCTGCGCATACCCCGCGGCAATCTTTTCATACAGCGCTTGCATGCGATTGATTTCCGCCAGAATATCCTTCTTTTTTGCGTCTATGGACGCTGTGCGGGCAATCAATCCGCCCCCCGTCGGTTTATGTTTTTTGAGTAGTCCCGTGAGTTTTTCTCTGCGGTCGGGGTCGGTGATTTTGTTGGAAATTCCCACAAAATCGATATTGGGTAAAAACACCACGTATCTGCCCGGTATGGAAATATTGGACGTAAGGCGGGCGCCCTTTTGCCCCACCGCCTCTTTGGTAACCTGCACCATCATGTAATCGCCCGTTTTCACGTTGAGCGAACGGGGCACCACTCGTTGCAGGTCGGCACGGTCGTCCAGCGTTTCTCCCACGTACAAAAAGCCGTTGCGCCCCAAACCGATATTCACAAAAGCAGACTCCAAACCTTGCAAAACGTTTTCCACTTTGCCTTTGTAAATATTGCCCGTTAGGCGGTTATTCTCTTTGTATTCGATGTGAAATTCAATCAGTCGCCCGTCTTCGAGCAATGCCACGGAACACATATCCGATTCCACATCGATGAGGATAGATCGCTTCACTTGTCACTCCCGAATAATATTTTATCCAAGTTCACACCGTTTTCGTCATACGTGTTTGTTTTTACGACGTCGTAGCTACCCCAACCGAACGAATCCGCCCAAAAACGCATCAGTCGGTCGGCGCGCAGATTGCGGTTTCCGCAACGAAGACGCAAACGGAGCGTGCGCGGATTTTCTGCTTGCACCGAACAAATCAGCTCTTTCACGTCTTTATGCACCCTTTCTCCTTTGACGATATAGGAGATTTCACACTGCCGACCCGCCGCGAACTTCTCCGCCGCAAGCAGATTGCTTTCTTCACGCCGCATTGTAACGGTATAATCGGCATAATACATCAGATTGGCAACGTTGGGGTCTTTCTGTATTTCCGCCGCCGCCGTTATGCACAAGCCAAACGGCAACGACTCGTTGAGCCGACGCATGAAATCGCTCGGGCTTTCTTTTGCATACACGCAAAAATATTCACAATCGCTTTCGGTGCCGATGGGAATGGGCTGTCCGAAAAATATTTTCATATGCGGATTAAACCCCGCACTGTACTCCGCACGGGCACCTATACGACGAATTGCCATAGTAACGGCGCGCAATGTGTCGAGATGCGGCACGAATACGGCGTTTTCTTTGCGCGTGTATTTACAAATCAGCATTTCTTTTCTCCCGCGCAATTCGCCCGAAACGCCGACGGATATTCACACTGAATTCCGCATGCGTTACACCCTTTTCGGCAGTCGTGCGTCAATTCTCCCCTGCGCGATTTTTCGCGTTCGCGCACCAGAAATTCCCGCGAAATTCCCGCTTCGATTCTCTCCCAGGCAAGCGGCGTTGTTTCATCCTGCTCACCGCAATACGCTTCGGGGTCCACCCCGCACGCACGGAACGCATTCGCCCATTTTTCGTAATCGAAAAATTCCGTCCAACTGTCGAACACGCACCCCGCCCGATAAGCGGCAAGAATCACCTTGTTCATGCGCTCGTCGCCGCGTGCAAGCGTTGTTTCGATACGCGACGTTTTTCCGTCGTGATAATTATACCGAATCCCCAACGGTTTGAGTATGGATTTGAGAAAATTCTGCCGCCGTTCGATTTCTTCGAGCGAAATCTGCGCTTCCCACTGAAAGGGCGTAAACGGCTTGGGCACAAACGTAGACGTAGACACGCTCAACGAAAGTTGTTTACGCGAAACGGCGTGCGTGCGGTAACAGTATTTTATTTTTTTCACGATGTCGGCAATGCCCGCAAGGTCTTCGTCCGTTTCGGTGGGCAATCCAATCATAAAATACAGTTTTACCGAATGGAACCCTTTCTCAAACGCATATTTGCACGAAGTGAGTATATCCGTTTCGGTTACGTTTTTGTTGATTACGTCGCGCAAGCGCTGCGTGCCCGCTTCGGGCGCAAACGTCATGGACCCCAAACGCCCCGACGCAACAAACTCCGCCTCGAAACTATCCACGCGTGTAGACGGTAACGAAATATTTACTTTGCGTTCATCGCAAATCGGCTTGATTTTTGCAAGCAGTTCGCGCAAACAGGGATAGTCGCAGGTGGAAAGGCTGGAAAGCGTGATTTCTTCGAATCCGTTATTTTCAATCAGTTCCCGCGTGTACTTTTCAAGCGTTGCGGGCGTGCGCTCGCGCACGGGGCGATAAATCATGCCCGCCTGACAGAATCGGCACCCCCGCGTGCACCCGCGGAAGATTTCGAGCACCGCGCGCTGAAACACCGCTTCTATATTGGGAACTTGCACCTTGGTGGGAAAAAACGCCGTTTCCAGACTGTCTATCACGGCGCGACGCACTTTGCCTTTACTCACGCCCGGAACGAACATTCCGTCTATTGCTGCAATTCGTTCCAACGTATCGCGGCGCGAAATCCCTTCGCGCTTGCTTGCAATCAGCACGTCGGCAAGCGACGATATTGCTTCTTCTCCGTCTCCGATACTGAACACGTCGATAAAATCGGTGAGCGGCATGGGATTGATGACGCACGGACCGCCCGCCACGATAATCGGGTCGTCTTCTCCCCGCTCGACACGCAACAGCGGCACGCCGCCTAATTCAAGCATGGCAAGCACGTTGGTATACGACATTTCGTATTGGAGAGAAAAACCCACTGCGTCAAACGAACGTACGGGCGAGTTTGTTTCCTGGCTGAACAGCGGCATACCGCGCTTGCGCAGTTGTTCCGCCATATCCGCCCACGGCATATAACAACTTTCGCAAGCCGTATCTGCCCGCGCGTTGAGCATATAATACAGAATTTTAATGCCCAAATTGCTGTGCGCCACTTCGTAAACGTCGGGAAAACACATTAAAAAGCGCAATGCCGCGTCCCGCTTGATTTCGGGCGTATTGAATTCTCCGCCGCAATAACGCGCGGGCTTGTCTACACCGAGTAATAAATCTTTGATTTCCTCTTTCATCGGCACCCCGTCAGTTCGTAAACCGAATACATGAATTCGCTGAACATACGCGCGTCCATACTCGCCACCGAAAGAGGAGCAACGCCCTGTACATACGTCTGTCCACCCAAACGCACGGCGTCTTTCTCGGCATAGAAACGCACGCACTGCGCCTGCACCGCCCGATCGGCGCTTGCCGACGCAAAATCGATGGGCGCCACGTTGAGCACGCACAACACGCCGTCGCGCCGCAACCCTAACTGACTGCACACGCCGTCGCGGTCGCGGTTAAGAATGCGGAATCCGATTTTGCGCATGCCTGCCGTAAACGCGCCTGCCGTAACAACGGTGCCCGATACGCCCAAACAGGCGTTGCTACGCTTATCTTCCGCATTGGGCAAATATACTTTCCGCTTAATCTGCGCAAACGGTTGGGTGATATTGAGTCGTGTAAGAAATTCCGTTTTCGCCGTTAATTCCACGGGGTGCAACACCTTTATTTCGCAATCGGCGGGGAACGTATACGGACGGTTCTCTATATCCAACACCCGTTCGGCGTCTACGATAACGATATCCTGCAAGCGTCCGCTTACATACACCGAAAAGAACAACGAATCGGCAATTTCGGCATACGGCGGGCGAATCCATTCGCTTATAAAACGTTCCGCCGATACCGACGTGCCGAAAACCATTGCGTCCTGAAAATACGCAATCAGTTGCTTACGGTCGGTTTTGCGCGGTTCTTTGGGCAACGTACCCGCTTTTCCGCCCAACAGCTTGCACACAGACTTGGATTTTTCGGTAGAGGCAAGCGCGCGCAGATACGCCCCCACTTCGGGGTCGTTCTTAAAAAGCAATAACAGGCGGAGAGCGGAAAGTTTATCGTCGTTTTTGAGCGTACCGTAAAGCGGGCGCACGTACGTAAACACTTCTTTCTTATACGGGCGCAATACGTTTCGGATTGCAACTTTGTTTATGCCCCTGCCCAAAACGGCAAGTTCCGTTAAATCGGCAACGGTGCGTTCTTCGTCCGCACGCAAAAGAATATGAATCGATTTGAAATCGGGGTCGTGTTCGGCAAGATATTTGCGCGTCCGTTCGTAATCGTCTTTGGCTCTTTTAATCAGATACTGTTCGCTCGGCGCTTTCCAAACACGCAACACATTCTTTTTTCCCGACGTGACTGCCGCAAAAAGCAACGGCAAAAACTGTTCTTCCCGCACGCCGCAATCGAGTGCCGTGCGCACGAACAGACTGAAATAGCGCATATATATGGTAGACGTTTCGCCCGTCATTGCGGCATAATCCGCCCCCGAGCTCTTCATATTGATTGTGCCGTTGATGTGCCCGCAACAAATCAATCGGAACAGTTGCTCATAGCGCTCGTCTTTGAGCAAAAACTCCAACAGTTTTTTTCGGTCGCTCTCCGACGTCTGCGGAGAAAAAAATTCGCGTCCCACCGCATCTGCGGGCGAATCTTTATCGGGCAACGCCTCCGTCATCTGTAAAAACGTCATGGAAAACTTCTCCTCGGTACGCCGCAATCTTACGGCAACAAAACATACGAATACAGTATACCATACCTGCAAAAAGTTTTCAAGTGATTTTTCGGGCGAATTTGCGGACAGGCATTCCGCAGCTACCTCTTGTCGAAAACGTCGGGCGGCAATGCGCACAGCGCGGTATCGGGCGGAAAACGAATCAAACAGTTTTCAAGCGCCGTTTCGGTGAGCGTAGCCACCGTTTCGAGTCGGTCGTTTACTACCGTAAAACGGTGATAATAGCTACCGTTCAGCATTTTACCGAGCGCATACAGCGTACACGTGTCCGCTACCATGATTTCCTTCACCGCCAGACCGTGTTTGATTTTTTCGCTTCGGTATGCCATACTGTACAGCCTCTGATATTTGGAATTTTTATCGGAAAACAACGTGCCCGACAATACGAACAGCGCCATAAGCGCAAACGTGAAATTCACACCGCGGAAAAGCGATAACACAAACAGAAACAAAAAGAACGCACAGGCGGCGCACCCGAACCAACGCACGATGCCGTACGCTTTCTGCCGCGGCAATCTTTTGGAAAGCATGGCAAGAATAGCCCTCCCGCCGTCCAGCGGAAATATGGGCAACAGGTTGGTAAGCGCGGTAAACACGTTGCAAAGAACAAACGTTTCGGTGAAAAAATACGCGGCGGGTGCCAGCCACCAGACGGCGATACACAAAACGGCAAGCCCTACGTTGCACAAAGGACCCGCCACCGCTATCAGAAATTCGTCTTTGGGCGTAACGCCTTCGAAACTGCCCGTAAGCGAGGCACCGTACGGCATGATTTTAATGGAATCGAGAACGTAACCACGCCGCCGCGCCACTTCGGCATGCGCCATTTCGTGCATGACAACGGCAACCGAATAGCCGACGAGATACAATGCGTTGCCGAAATAAATCATAACCGCCGCAAAAACGAATACGAGCGGCGAGATTCTGAATCTGGTCACGACTCCTTTTGTTCGTCCCCTTGCACCGTGTCGGTTATAAACGAAACCGCATCGAAACAAACGGCGTCTTTCACCGTGTCGGTCACTTTTTCATACGGACGAAACGAAAACAATCTGCCCGCAAAAAGCGCACCGCCCAACAGAACGGCAACCGCCGTCTGCACGCACAGAATCTTAAAATAGCCGCCGCGCGCCTTCTTTTCTTTGCGCACAATCTGGTCGTTTTGAACGACGTTTGTTTCCACTTTATTGAGTCCGCTGTATTTGTCCACGTTGTTCACCTCGCTCTATGTATATGACGCGGACAACCGAAATAGAAACGGAAGGCTAACTCTTTTCGCGCCGCAAGCGTCTGCCCACCGCATGAACGGAAATTTCCACCGTTCCGTCGGGCACGGGCGCAAGTTCTACCGACACGTCGCGCAACAGAAAAAACTGCCCCAACACGCTTTCCAAATCATTCTTTACCAACGCGGCGGTCTGTTCGTCTACGTTACCGCGATCTTTTAGGAACATGTTGCCCAGTCTGCCTTTGATTCCGTCTGTATGTGCCATTGAACTTCCCCGTGCGAATTACACGATTCTTTTGAGCGAACGCTTGATTCCGCCCAGAAAACCGCGGTATTTTTTTGTTACGTCGTACAATTTCGTCGTTCCGTTCAAAAGATTATCGGCAAGCATACCGATAGCTTCGTCCCCTTCCGAACGCCCGTTCTCCTCGGTTAAAAAACAGTTATATGTATTGATTGCATCGTCTTCGGGCAATACGCCCACAGGCACAAGCTGCAACAACTCGGAAATATCTTCGCAACCGAGTTGCTCCTGTCCCAAAATCATATCGCCGCGCGCGCGGTTTATCACAAGCCCCGCTTTTATGCCGTAACTCTTTACGATTGCCACTACTTTATCGGCATCGCGCAACGCCGAAACGTGCGGTGTGGTAACAATGAGCGCCTCGTCTGCGGCGGCAACGGCACGGTGAAAACCCGCTTCGATTCCCGCAGGACAATCAATGAAAATGAAATCGAACGAAGGAATAAGCGCGTGAATCACGGCGCGCAGATTCTGCCCGCCGATTTTTTCGCCGTCGTCGTAACTTGCACCGGGCAGAATATACAATCCCGATACAAGCAAATCCTCCACAAGCGCCTGTCGGGGACGGCAACGGTTTTCCACCACGTCGAGAATATCGTATACCACGCGGCTTTCGGCGTCCAGCACAACGTCGAGATTGTTGAGTCCGAGGTCGGCGTCCATGAGCACAACCCGTTTGCCCCGTTTTGCAAGAGCACGTCCCAATCCCGCCGTTACGGTAGTCTTGCCCACCCCGCCTTTGCCCGACGTTACCACTATTACTCTCGCCATGGTTTTTCTATCTCCCGCACGACAAAATACTCCGCCCGTAAAAAAAAGCGTGTACCCCCAGTATAGTACACGCTTTGCGTTACATTATGCATTTATTTGCCGAAACGGCAGTTCTTTTGCCGTTATCGCTTTTACGACACCACATGTCCTTTTTTGCGAAGCACCTGTACCACTTCGTCGGCACGGATACGGCAGATTTCGTCCGTTTCCGCTTCCACCATCACGCGCACAACAGGCTCGGTGCCCGACGCACGGAACAGAATCCGTCCGCTCCCTTCGAGCGCCTTTTCCGCTTTGCGTACCGCCGCTTTCACGTCGGAATCGGTAAGCGCCGCTTCTTTGTCGGCAACCCGCAGATTGACAAGCACTTGCGGATAAACGGTTACGGGCTCGCACAACTTGCCGAGCGTCGTCTTTTTTGCCATAATCACTTCCATGATTTTCAGGCTGGTAAGAATTCCGTCGCCCGTCGTTGCATATTTGGAAAAAATGATATGTCCCGATTCTTCGCCGCCCAAACGGTATCCGTTTGCCGCCATTTGCTCATACACGTATTTATCGCCCACAGGCGTTTTCACATATCCGATATCCGCTTTATCGAACGCTTTATACAATCCGTAGTTAGACATTACGGTGGTTACAACCGTATTGCTGATTAGTTTGCCGCGCTCTTTCATGTACAGTCCGTAAATGTACAGAATGAGATCTCCGCTCACCACGTTGCCGTTTTCGTCCACACACAAACAGCGGTCGGCATCGCCGTCGTAGGCAAAGCCCACGTCCAAGCCTTTCTCGCGTACCAATTTTTGCAACCCTTCTATGTGCGTAGACCCCGCGTCGGCATTGATATTCAGTCCGTCGGGGTCGGCGTTTATCACGTATGTGGTGGCGCCCAACGCCTCGAACACCGATTTTGCAATATTCCAGGCACTGCCGTTTGCGCAATCAAGCCCCACTTTCATGCCGCGAAACGAATACATGCCGAGCGAAATAAGGTAGCCGATATACCTGTTTCTGCCCGACGCATAGTCTACCGTTTTGCCGATTTTATCGCGCGTGGCATACGGCAATTCGGATTGCTTTTTCCCGAACACTTCCAGCTTGCCGTCGATATAATCTTCGATTAACAGAATGGTTTCTTCTTCCAGCTTTTCACCGCGCGAATTGATGAGTTTGATACCGTTGTCATAATAGGGATTGTGACTTGCCGAAATCATAATGCCGCAATCAAAGGCGTCTACACGCGTCAGATACGCCACCGACGGCGTGGTGGTAACGTGCATCATGTATGCGTCGGCGCCCGAGGCGGTAAGCCCCGCAATCAGCGTATACTCGAACATGTAACTCGACCGACGCGTATCTTTTCCGATTACGATACGCGGCGCCGATTCGTCGCCCGCGCGCCGTTTCCGTTCGCCGTAGTACCACCCGAGAAAACGCCCCACTTTATAAGCGTGATCCGCCGTAAGCGTGCGGTTGGCTTCACCGCGGAATCCGTCCGTTCCGAAATATTTACCCATAGCTTTCTCCTTTTTCTGCCGTGCGCCCATTGCCTACGGGCGCTTTTCGTATTACATCATATGCCGGACGGCGTTCATTTGTCCGCAGGCGTATTCCCGTCGTCTTCTATACAGAGTAAGTCGTCTGCGGAAACTTCGAGAAGGTCGCAAAGTTTTTTTATGTTGGTAATATTCGGCTCCGTTCTTCCCTGTTCCCACGACGCGTAACAGTTAGCCGAAACGCCCATTTTGGTATAGACGTCTTTCTGCGTGAATCGCTTGCCTCTGCGCACTTCTTTCAGTTTGTCGTTGAATTTTTTCATAAAAAACCCTTGATTGATTTCATAAACTACCCAAAATGGGTTGACAAGTACCCAAATCGGGTAGTATACTACTGTTACGAAGATAATTTTTCGGGGAGGTTATACCCATGATTAAGTCCGCCATTCTGCAAATGTATTTCGGTGAAAGAGGAAATTGCGAACAAATACCGCAAAGCATGAAATACCGCAATCTTTTAGACGATTTTCTCGACAGCGAACGGCTTTTATACAATGCAATCGCGTCGTCGCCCGAAACGGTAACGCTGTACGATAAAGCCAAAGAAGCGCTCGAACAGGTGAATATAGAATCGGCACAGAATCATTTTTCGGAAGGTTTCCGATTCGGACTCTTGATGGGGCTGGACGTAGCGCAAACCGACAACGGCTGATTTTTCTATTTCTGCACCAGAATGCTTTTCAGCAACTGTTTATCGCCCAACAGTTTTCCCGCGCCCAAAATTGCGCAATACGACGGTTCTTCCACCGTGTAAACGTTCACGCCCAATCGCTCGGAAAACAGTTTTTCTATACCCAGAATCTTACTGCCGCCGCCCACAACGTGAATCCCCTTGCGGTTGATTTCTCCCACGATTTCGGGCGGACACATATTGATAATGCTTTCCGTTGCGTCGGCAATCCGCATGTAGTATGGCTTGACCACACCGCAAATATCCGCCGCCGTCACATATGCGCTACCCGTGTTTTTGGTTCGCACGTTTCTGCCCGAAACCGACATCTCGGACGTATCGTTTTCGTACAGACTGCCGATTTCGTTTTTGAGTTTACGCGCCGTGGTGATTCCCACTTTCAGATCGTACTTTCCCGCCACGTAATCCATGATTGCCTTGTCCATCATCTTGCCGCCGATTGTCACACCGCAACCGGACACCACGCCCGCCAGACTCATGGCGGCGATTTCGGTAATGCCCGCGCCGATGTTCACCACAACGCCGCCGCCCGCTACGTCGATAGGAATATCGAGTCCGATTCCCGAAAGCAAAATATTTTCCACCATCGTCACTTCGTCGATTCCCGCAAGCGCGCACACGTCTTCGTAAACGGTTCGTTCGGCGGGCGTCAGCCCCGTGGGCACCCCTAAAATGGCACGAATTTTCGGATAGAAGATATAGTTGTCGGGCAAAATTTTTCCGATAAATTCTTTTAAGAGCATGCCGCACGCTTCGGCATCGGAAATCACGCCTTCGGTTACAGGCTCGACAATGGTAGTGCGGTCGGGAGTTTTACCCAGCATTTTTTCCGCCTGAATTCCCACGGCGTGTATTCGTTTGTTCTTGGGGTCGCCGATAAAGGCAATGATTGTCGGTTCCCGCAAAACGATACCGTTCCCCGGGACGTATATAGACGTATATCCCGTTCCGATTTCGACAGCTATTTCCATTACAGCCATGCAGTAAACTCCTTCAACGTTTTTTCCAACGCCGCGACGGGCAATCCGATTACGTTGTCCCTATCGCCCCGCACTTCTTCGATTAAAGGCAAAAGCGGCGAATCTTGCAGTCCGTAGCCGCCCGCTTTATCCATCGGCGCGCCCGATTTTATATAATTATACACTATTTTGTCGATAAATGCACGAAAAGTAACGTATGTTTTTTCATAATCCGCAATAATTTTTTTCTCGTTTGCCACACAATAGCCCGTAATCACTTCGTGCGTGCGCCCGCAAAGCAATCGAAACATCCGTTCGGCGTCGACGGCGTCGGTCGGTTTACCCAGCACAATGCCGTCTATCGTCACTACGGTATCGGCACCGATTACCGTTCCGCCCGTTTTACCGAGCACATTAAACGCTTTTGCCGTTGCCAGAGAGCGGGCATATTCCGCAGCGTTACCGCCCGAAAAGGGCGGCTCCGTCACGTCCGACGGAAAAACCGCGGCACGAAGCCACGGTATTTTTCGAATCAGTTCCGCCCTTCTCGGAGAAGCGGAAGCCAGATAAACGTTACAGAATTTCAAGATTTTTCTTGTAGGCGCGGGCAAACTCGGCGCCTGCGGTGAGCGCGTCTTTGATTTCCAGCGAGCAATCGCCTTCCACTTCCGTTTTCATTATCACGCTATCGCCGAGCACGTCGCAGTTAAGCGTTTTCACCGCACCCGACATCGGTCTGTCCAAACTTTCGGCAATGCGGAGTATCACGCTTAATTTCATTACGGCAACCAGGTCTTCTTCCCGCAGAACGTCTTTATATTTATTCCATTCGGCAAGCGGAAATTCATCCATGCGATGCCCGTATGCAACAAACGCCGCAAGCACCAAATCGCGGTGCGAAATTCCGTAGAGATTGCTGTTGAGTATAAAATAGAACGAATGTTTGGGGTGGTCGTAGTACTTGATACGCATACCCGCGTCGTGCAACAGAGCCGCAACACGCAACACCTTCACGTACTGACGCGGCAACTTGTGCAACACGCGCAGTTGTTTATACAGTTGTATGGCAAGATTGCACACATGTTCGGCATGCGGAATATTCACGTCGAAATAGTGCATCATGGTATATACCGAGTGCTCCAGCACGTCGGAAATAGGCTTTTCCACCGTGGTCGGAACGGCGTGGTTGAACATAATGCCGTCGCGGATTCCCGAACCCGACACAACGAGATTCTGAAAGCCCGTATAACGGAAAAATCCTTTTATGCAGGCAAGCGCCGAACTGAATATGTCGGCACGTTCTACGCTTAATCCTTTGATTTTGGTACGCTTGTCCGCATCGAGCACTTTTACCATATCGTATATGGAATTGAAATCGGTTACGCTGATATTATAGTTGTGCACCATATCGAGCGGATACCGTTTCATACGCTTGCATATTTTGGCAAGATTGCGGAACGACCCGCCCACGCCCACGAATTGCACGTCGGGGTCGATATCTTTAAGCCAGGCAATCTGCGAAAACTGGTCGAGAACATACGTTTCAATCATTTCCGACTGTTGCGTCGGCGTTAAATTGGGGTCGTTGAAAAGGTCGCTCAACGTAATGGTGCCGAAAGGCAAGTTTTCACGGTTGAGTACGTTGCGCCGATTGTATTGGATAATCTGCGTACTGCTGCCGCTTATATCCACAATAACCGCCTTGGGCACGTCTAACGAATTGATGACGCCCTGATAGATATGTATCGCCTCTTCTTCTTCGGTTAATACCTTGAACTTGAAACCGCATACCGAATTGATTTCTTCCAAAAAACTCTTTTGGTTTTTCGCTCTGCGCACGGCGTTGGTGGCAAACGCATATACCTTATCCACCCCGTAACTGTCACACAGCTTACGGAACATTTTCAACGTTTTAACCGCCTGCGCCACGCGCGAAGGTTTCAAAAATCCGTCACGCTCCATATCCTGACCGAGCCTGACGGATTCCTTCAATTCGTCGAACACCACATAATGCCCGTTGGGCAAAATATTCGCTATCACAAGGCGGGCGGAGTTACTGCCCAGGTCGATGACCGCTATTCTTTCCACTTCGAGAACCTCACTATTGGCAGAGATTTGGGGTTGCAGATTCGTACGGAGGCATGCCCGAAATAACACACTTGCACCGTATTTCCTTCCTTATAAAGTATACCATATTTCTTTCCGCTTGTATAGACCCTTTTTTGAAATAATTTAACTAAATTTACCGTGCCGTTTTCGTGCAAATGTGATAAAACCGACTTTTTTGCCGACAATGTTCCCGCAAAGAACCGACAAATCGGGAAAAATACGGTCAAATTATTTACTTTTTTGCACAACTGTGGTATATTGATATTGTTATGGGAATCCGCAAACATCAACCGAATACGGGCAGAAAAACCGCTCTTGCCGTTTTAACGGGACTTTTGCTGTGTTTTACGGCTTTTTTCGCATGGGGCGTGCGCGCGAACGCAGACGAAACGCCGCCCGAAGGACTGACGGCACGAATCGTAAAACACGATACCGCCTGTCGGTACCGTTATTTCGATAATCCCCTGTCTGTGAGTATATACGACGGAATGTTTGCCGTAGCCGACGGAAACAAAGCGTATCCGTTTTTGCACGACGCGGCGGGTATCGAAGAAAAAACGGCGCGCAATCTTCCCGCCGACACCCGGAAATTCATGCAATTCGGCGGAAAATATCTGGCGCTCGCCAACAACACGTTGTATGCCGAAAACGGAAACGGCACGTTTGACGCAATCGGCGCGTATTCCGATTTTACTATACTCGACAACACGTTATATGCCGCAGACGGCGAAAACGCGGGTGAAATTTTCGCCTATCCGCTCAAAGACGGTATTGCCACAGACGGCAAGATAACGGCAACCGTGTGCGGCAAACCCATTCTGAAACTCGCAGCCGACCGTACGGGCGTTTATTTCACCGCGCAATCTTCTCTGAACAAACGGTGGAACGATGTGTTTTACCTTCCGCTTACCGACGGCGCAACGCTCGGACAGGCAAAATCGTATCTCACCGTGACAACCGAAATTCTTTCGCTGGAAGGACGGGACAGCGGCGTCATCTGCCTGACGCGCGGCGGCATTACCGCCTATTCCCCTGCGGGACAAGCGCTTGTTAAAACGAAAGAATACGCCTGCGCCGATGCCGTGGCAATCGCCGCAAACGGCGATACGGTTTACGGAATCGGCGACGACAAAAACATATTTATGCTGTCGGCAGACTTTACGGCGCGCACCGAACTGCTCGCTTCGGCACACGGAGCAAGCGGATTCTATCGGGCAAACGCAGGGTTGTCGTCCCGCAAGCAGACCATTGTTGTAGCCGATGAACTCAACAACCGCGTACAAGTTCTCACCCAAAAAGGCACGCAAACGCTGGCGGGAACGATGGACAGACCCAAAGCGGTGGCGGTGGATTCGACAGGCAAATTTTATGCGGCGCATTCGTCGAACAAGATTTCGGTATACGGCGCCGACTACGCATACACGGGAACGGAATACACCGTAATATCGGCAGGTTCGGGCATAACGGTTACCGACCTTGCCATAGATTCGTCGGACGCATTATATGCAAAAAGCGCAGACGGACAGATTTACGCGGCGGCGGCAGGTGCGGTCACGTTCGAGCCTGTTTGCACCGAGAGCAACGCCGTTGCCATGACGCTCGCGCAAAGCGACGACGGCTTATACGCTCTTACAGACGACAACCGCATTGTGCGGATTACCGACAAGACGCAAACCGAAGTGTTGGCGTCCGTACCCGCATCGGTTGACTTGTGCACCGACCACGACGATTCGTTTTATCTGCTTACCGTAACGGGCGATATTGTTCGGTATCCGCACACGCAAAGCGGCTACGGTGCGCCCGTAACGTATCAGACAAGCGATTTGTTTGCGGGCGCTACGCGGATTGCGATGAATACCGCGGTATTTAAGGAAAACGATTCCGACATGCCGCTATCCTACGGCGACCTGCTTATTTCCGACACGGGCGCGCATGCGGTGAAGGTGTTGGACGGTTTCAAGTTGAACGTGAACGAAAACTTTTCTACCGACGACACTCCGCCCCCCGTTTCCGACCCCGACGTACCCAATGTGGTGAGCGACCGGAAAATTATTTATACCGTACACGGGTGTGACGTGTACGCCCGCGCGGCGGAACTGAATGCCGTGGCGAGCTTGCGGGAAGGCATGCGCGTGATTATTCCGCATTATGCACCCGACGCAAAATTCAATTTCATTATCGCCGACAACATATCGGGCGGCACGGACGCATCACCGATAACGGGATATATTTACACCAAAAACGTGCGCGAAACACTTGCCTACGAAACGCCGCCTTCCGAAGTCTGTTATCCGCACTTCCCCGCCGTTTCGGTATATAAATATCCCACGCGCAACTTGCCAGAAATCGCGTCGGTGCACAAAGGCGAAAAAATCAAGCGATTGGATTTTGTTTATACCGACACGTTATACGGCTATACCGACAACGTGAACACAATCTGGTACCGCATAACGTTCACGCAGAACGACGTGGAATGCGAAGGGTACGTTATAGGCGATTTTATGTCTATGCGTGACGAGAATCCCGACGACCGCAATATCTATCCGCGTCACAACGCCACCGTCATTTCCAAAGTAAAAGGCAAAAATCTGCCTGCCGCACTATACGAACGGGACGAAAGCGGCGCGTTTGTTGCCGTAGCCGACCCCGCCTATGCCCCGCTTGCCGTGGGCACCCGCGTGGAAGTGGTGGGTGCTTTCGATTCGTCCGAAAAATATACGCCGATACGCTGTTATATAGAAGGAAACGGCACGTTGCCGTTTTATGTGGAAACTGCCAACTTAAAATACGACGGAATCAACAAAGTGACGATAATTGCCATTGTGATTGTGATTCTCACCGTAATATTGGGCATTATACTGTTATTGCGCTTTTTACACGTAAAGCGCACGCGCAGACTGCGCGACAGCGTGCACCCGTAAAAGAACAAATAAAAAGCCGTCGGAACGGAGTCGTTCGTTCCGACGGCTTTTTATTTTGCATTTTATTCTTCGGCGGGTTCGGCATCGCCGCACACGATTCTACCCACGCTCAATTCGTACGCCGTGCGCACTTCCGACTGCACGTCGGAAAGAATTTTGGTATATTCGCGGCTCTGAATCCGACCGAACACCGACACGCGCTGCCCCACCTCGATATCGCGCACAAACCGCGCATTCCTTCCCCAGGCGATACAGGGGATATAATCGGACTTATTGTAGGCGCGGTTTACGGCAAGCAGAATATCGCAAATTTCGCGGTTGAACGGTGTGGTTCGGTACACCGGGTCTTTACAAATGTATCCCGAAAGTTCCACCGTATTGGGATTCTGCCCTTCCTGCGGCTCGGTAAAGTCGCGTACGAACACCGTTAGCATTAACTTGCTTTTGGCGTTTTCCATTTTGTTATAACTGCGGAATTGTCCGTTAAGCGCCACGGTGGCGCCTTCGTTCAAATCCACGCCGCTCATCAACCGTTCCGAAACGGTGACGGGAATATAGTCGCACTGCTCGGACAATCGGGGTACTTTGAGCGTAAACTCGTAAAAGCCTTCGCCATACAGCTCGTGGCTGTATTTGGGCACCGAACTGACCGTTCCGCACAGATACACTTTGTTGTTTTTCAAGTACGTTGTTTCGGGATTCATACGTAAATCATCTCCTTATTTGGCGTCCCGTGTGGTCGATCTCGTAGTTATCCCGATAGATAAGTTCTCCGATCGTTTTGAACGAGTAGCCTTTGTTTTTCAAACCTTCTATAATGAGCGGCAATGCCTCGGGCGTATGTTTGCCGTCATTATGCATGAGCACTATGCTTCCGTTTTTCACACCTTTCAAAACCCGTTCCGCCATTGCCGTTGCCGACAGGTCTTTCCAGTCCAGACTGTCTACGTCCCATTGAATGGTATACAGTCCCTGTTTTTCCGCTTCTTCCAAAAGCGCGTCGCTGTAATCGCCGAAAGGCGGACGGAACAGGTCGGGTTTCTTGCCCGTAATGTTCTCGATTACGTCCACCGACGTGGAAAGTTCCAATTCAATCTGATTACGCGAGAGCTTGCTCATATGCGGGTGCGTGTTGCTGTGCGTTCCGATTTCCACTCGACCGCTTTCCTGCAACTTTTTAAGCATGTCGGGGTATTTCTCCGCCCAGAAACTGACGACGAAATAGTTGGCTTTGATATCGTAACGCGTGAGCGTATCGAGTATGGCTTGCGTTTTATCGGCGCCCCAGCTGGCGTCGAACGACAGCGCCACCGCCTTCTCTTCGGTTTCCACCGCATAGATAGGCAATTTGCGCACCGTCTTGCCGCTACTGTATACCGTTGCCGCGCCCGTCAGCCCTACGGCACACAACAAAAGCGCCAACACCGCCGCAATCACCGTTGTTTTGATGATACCCGATTTTTTTACAACCAAAAATCTCATACGCACGCATCTCCTTTATACTACACTATCGGAGTGAAAATAATCTGACCGAATGTGTCGAAAATCGGAAATTTTTCCCGATTGTTTATATTCCGACCGTATTTTCGGTAGTACATTTCAGTATATGAACATATTCTTTGCGATAGAACGGAAAAAACAATAATTGTATACCAAAAGCTTTTTCTTATACGCCAATCCCGAACAAGCGATACAACATAAAACATTTGCTTTTCGAGCAAAAAAGCGATATACTTACAATATACGAATTACGGAGTGTGGGAATGTCGAAAGCCGTTGTTGCTATTATCGTTATCGGAATTTTGAGCGCCGTTCTTCTTACGTTGGCTGTGATACTTCTTACGGGACACGGCACGGGACTGATTGCGGGATACAACACACTGCCCGACGAAGAAAAAGCCACCTTCGACGCGCCTGCACTGGCAAAATTTCTGGGAAAAATTCTGTTGCCAATAGCTCTTACCTGCCCATGTATTGCAATCGGTGCGATTTATGGGCTGACCTGGCTCAACATTCTCTTTGTGGCAGAAACAATCGGATTGATTGTGTTTGCCGCCATATACTGCAATACGGGAAACCGATTCAGAAAATAATCTTATTAAACGTAAGTTTGCGATTGAAATCCTTTTTGCTTTTGTGATATACTATACAGCGTATGGAACCCTTTTCGGACAGATTGATTCTGCATTGCGACCTCAATAACTTCTATGCGTCGGTGGAATGCGTAGAACACCCCGAATGGCGCAATCTCCCCTTGGCGGTGGCGGGCAATCCCGAACAGCGTCATGGAGTGATTTTGGCAAAAAACGAACTTGCCAAAAGCAAAGGAATCAAAACGGGCGACACAATATGGGAAGCAAAACAAAAAGAGCCTGCGCTCAAATGCGTACCGCCCCACTTTTCGGAATACATGCGGTTTTCGCGAAAGGCATTTGAAATTTACACACGTTTCACGAGTCAGGTGGAACCGTTCGGACCCGACGAATGTTGGTTGGACGTTACGGCGTCTACCGACCTGTTCGGCACGGGCAAACAGATTGCCGACAAAATCCGTGAAACAATCTACAACGAAACGGGTCTGACGTGCAGTGCGGGCGTGAGTTTTAATAAAGTTTTTGCCAAAATGGCAAGCGACTTGAAAAAACCGAACGCCACAACGGTGGTTATGCGCACGTCGTACCGTAAAATTCTTTGGCCTCTCCCCGTTTCCGCCATGCTGACGGTGGGTAAAAAAACGGAAGAAAAATTGCACAAACTCAACGTGTTTACCGTAGGCGATTTGGCAAACACAAACCGCGCGCTTTTGAAATCACACTTTGGAATCGTGGGGGAAAAACTGCACGATTACGCAAACGGAGACGATTGCGACCCCGTGCGCGAATACGTGGCGCACCGCGAAGAGAAATCGATGGGACACGGAATGACGGCAACGCGCGACCTACTCACCTATGCCGACGCCGAAGCACTTATCACCTATCTTGCCGATAAGGTGGCATACCGTCTGCGCAAAGGGGGCGTACGCGGTAGCGGCGTGGCAATCGGGTTGCGCAGTTTCGACTTAAAGCATTTTACACGCCGCAAAAAATTACCCGTGGCAACCTGCGCAAGCGCCGACATCTGTGCCGCCGCATTCGAGTTGTTACACGCGCATTGGCATGAAAACGTGCCACTGCGCACCGTTACGGTGAGCGTGTTCGACTTAAACCGAAACGACGCTGTACAAACGAGCATGTTCGACAGCGAAAAATCGGCAAAATCGGAATCGTTGGAAAAAGCAATCGATGCCATACGAAAAAAATACGGCGAGGACGCTATCTTCCGTGCGGGAATTCCGGGCGCCGATTTTATTTACGACAAAAACGACGACGAAGATTTTCTGCCTTTTAAGCGCTGATACCGACGGTTTTACCACACAAAAAACGGACGCATTGCGTCCGCTGCCGATTTTATGTACCGCTTGGGTTGCGGCTTTTTTTAATAGCTTTCGGCAAAACCGAGCGAAATCAAAATAGCTTTGTCTACTTTGCGCTGGGTGTCACGGTCGAGCGTGCCCAGTTTTTCGCGCAGACGCCGTTTGTCGAGCGTGCGCAGTTGCTCCAAAAGAATCACCGAATCTTTGGGGAGTCCGAATTTGCCGCTTGCCACTTCGATGTGCGTGGGCAACTTTGCTTTGGTCATCTGACTGGTAATTGCGCCCGCAATGATTGTAGGCGAGTACCGATTGCCCACATTATTCTGTATAATGAGCACGGGACGCACGCCGCCCTGCTCACTGCCGACCACCGGACTCAAATCGGCATAAAATATATCACCGCGTCTGATTTCCACCGCTTTTCACCTTTTATCGATTGCTGATTTCGAGGTTGATATCGCCCATCTTTTCGTAGCCGTCTTTCACGTCTTCCTTTTCCATAATATGCGGGTCAAGCGCATACCTGTTCAGAATTTCGGTGATAAAACTTTCGATATTAACGTCCATAATCCGTGCCGCCTCCTCCAAGATGTGATTGAGAGTGTCATCCACTTCTATCTGATATACTTTCATCAATTATACCGCCTTTTCGGGATTCTAAACCTATTATGCTACAAACCGACAAAAAAATACACTCTTACCCCAACACACAAACCCTTTGAAAAATCTTCTGCTCCGCCCCGCTACTTTGCCGCATAAATCGGGCAAATATTACGCACAATAACCGCGATGACCGAAAAGGAGGCAAAAAATATGGCATCGGAAAATTCCGTACTGGAAAAAGAAAAACTCGTGTATAAGAAATGCTGCAACTATGCATGCGAATGCAACTGCGACAACCTGCGCAAAATTTTGGGCGAAGTGGCAAACCAAAGCCGCGTGCGCATGGGAATCCCGAGCGAAGAGCTGAAAAACGACTGAAAGGAGAAAAACAATGAAATTCAATTTCTTTAACAAAAACGAAAAAAACCGTTGCGGTTGCAACAGCAATTGTAAAGACGAAGAAACGAGCGACTGCGCATGCGGTTGCACGCCCGAAGCGCGTGACAGCGTGCGTCTTACCGACGCGGAAATCGCCAACGACGTAATATACGAACTGGACGAAATCTGCAAAGAATACGCTTGCCTTTGCAAAGAAGGTTGCGACTGCACCGAAAAATTGCAAAGTTGCGAAGAATGTAAAGACGCATTGTGCGACTATATGAAAAACAGAAAGTAAAAAAATTTCTTAATCGCAAAAGGCAACCCGATGAAAATTCGGATTGCCTTTTTTGTTATCTTTCACGTTCTTTTATCTGTATTTGGCGACGCCGATAGACTCGCGGAAATACGGCACGCTCTTCACTTTGAAATCGTATCCTTTTCCCGTGGATTTTTCCAAGATACACTCTATGGTCTTTTTCGCCATATTCTGTCCGTATTCCTTTTTATCGAATCCCACGGTGGAAACGGAAGGAATATACGATTCGGTGAGCGCAATGTTATCAAACCCGATAACCGAAATATCGCGGGGGCAATCGTAACCCAATTCTTTGGCGGCACGTATGGTTCCGATTGCCGCAAGGTCGTTCAATGCAAACAGCGCGGTAATTTCGGGACAGCGAGACAGCAATTCTTTTGCGCCCGTGTAACCGAACCGCAACGAATCGAACGCCGAACCTTTGGCGCACACGATATAAGAATCGTTTGCGGCAAATCCCATTTTTTCGCGGTTGGCAAAAAACGTTTTTCCGCGCTCGTCACGCCGAAGTACCGATTCGTCGATTGTGCTCACGAATCCTACGCGTGTGTGCCCCAACTCGCGCAGTTTTTCCATAAAAGCAATCATGGCGTCTTCGTCCCGACGCCCGAACGACGGACCTTTATCCAATCCGAAATTGACCATAACGGTGTTTTTGGATTGCAGAATCTCGCAGAACTCGTCGTAAAACTGTACGGTAGTGAAATTGATGAGCGCGTCAAGGCTGAATTTTTCGATAAACGATATTTTGCCTTTCAAACTGTCGGAAATATCGAAAATGGTTACGAGAAAGCCGTTTTTTATGGCGTAGTCTTCCACGTATTTGACGATTTCCATATGGAACGGGTTAATTGCTTCGTTGATGGCAATGCCGATATGATTGCTCCTTCCGAGCGAAAGACTGCGCGCCGTACTGTTGGGTACGTAGCGCAATTCTTTGGCGGCTTGCAAAACACGCTCTACCGAACGCGGCGAAACGATATCCTTGCCCGAAAATACATTGGAAACCGTTGCCACAGATACGCCCGCTTTGATTGCAACATCTTTTCTGGTAATCACGTCTTTTCTCCTGTTCATCGCGGCATACTCTCCCATCCGAAATCTTTTCTGCCTGTTATTATACCACGACTCTCTTTTTTTTCAAACTGTTTTACGGTACATCATTCAGAATTCCACCGCAATATCGTGCCTGCCCGAAAGCGGCGGCAAAACATCGCCCGAAAGCGGTTTGCCGTCTACAAAAATTCGCGGCTGTGCGTGCCCGCGCCGCTCAAAACAAAAATGCAGTTCGGCGCCGCGATAACGACGCATTGCCGTCACCCTATTCCACTCACGCGGCAAACACGGACGAATACGCAAGCCGTCGTACGTGCGAATCAGCCCCAAAATCCCTTCGTAGTAGCACCGTAGCGCCCATGCCGAAGTACCCGTCTGCCAGGAAAATCCCACCTGCATACGTACCGACGGATGTTGCAGATAGCAGTTGGTGAACACATACGGTTCGGTGGTTGTTACCGCACTCGGATTATGTGAACCGTCGGGTATAACCGACAAAAATGTTTTGAGTGCCCGGTCGCCCCTGCCGAGCATGCAGTCCGCCATAATTTTGAAACAGGCGGCATGATTATAGATTCCGCCGTTTTCGTATACGCCCGGCAACATGCCGCTCATTCTGCCCACATGCACATCGTATGTCCGATACGGCGGCGCGCACAGCGGAATCCCCTCGTCCGTTTCCATGCCGTCGATTGCCGCCGTGACGCTTTTCAATCGGTCAGGCGGCACAATATCCGCCAGAATCGCCCACACCTGCGGATTGATATAAATATTGCCGCCGTTGGGGTCGCCTTTGTCACCCACCGTTCCGAACTGCGAAAACGCGCGCACGTAATACTCGCCGTTATACGCCGTAGCGTTCACGGCGTCGGCAAGCCGATTGCGTTCGGCAAGAAGAGTTTGGGCAAACATAGCGTTGTCGCACATTTCCGCCAAAGCGGCAAGCTCGCGATAAGCGTAGCACACTGCCATGGCAAGCCACACGGATTCCGCCTGTTCGTCGGGAATATTGAGCGCGTCGTTTCAGTCGGCATGGTGAATACGCGGCAAGCCGTGCGCTCCCAGATTATCCGCCCGCATAAACCATTCTGCCGCGCGTACAACGTGTTTGTAGACCGTATCGGAGCCGCCGTCGAGATAGGGAATCTCTTTCCGCAACCAGTCGAAATCTCCCGTTTCTTTCACCGTTTCGCACACGCATAGAATGAGCCATGCGGAAGGGTCGGAATAAATATTCGGTTCAAGATAAGGATACCAGGTAAGTACCGCGTGCCCGTCGGCATACTGATGTGCCACACACTCTTCGGCTATTTTCACGGCAAACGCGGCGTCGAAATCAAGTACCGCCATCGCAAGCTGGGCGTTGTCGCGCACCGCCTTTTTTCCGATAGTACAATACGACCGCCCAATAATTCATGATACCGTTGATACGGGCGTCGGAGCAATGCGTGCGCAATGCGGCGTATTTTTGGGCAGCCGTTTGTTCTGCCGCCGTAACGCGTTCTTTTGCCCACGCCATACGCTCTTTATATCCCGCAAGCAATTCTTCTTCCCCGTTGCAAAGCCCCAAAACATAATATACCGTTTTGCTCTCGTCGGGACGCAACGTTATCCGATTCTGCAACACGCCGCCGCGGGCGCGCACCGTGGCAAGCGAGCGAGTGCAATCTCCGCCGTTTTCCAACAAACGCGGCTTGGTGGGCGTGCCCATAGTGCCGATGAATTTTTCGTAGTTGCCGTCATAAGAAAAAACAGGTTCGGACGACGAAATATATCCGCAACACCGCGCATGCGGCATAAACGGATTCTGCAACACACAACACACCGCATGTGCGTCTTGATTGTATCGGGTGTCGGACGTAGTGCCCGCGCTGTAATACACGGGTTGGCTGTATCCGTTGAGCTCGAACATCGTTGCCGCAAACAGACTTAATGTGCGCGTTCTTGTATCGCGATTGGTGAGCGTAACTTCCCAAACTTCCGCCGTATCGCTTTCCGCCACCGCATACGCAATACTCCCTTCTATACCGCCGAAACGCGATGAAATGCGCGTATGCCCTTGCCCGTGCCCGTGCTCGCACGTATAGTCGGTAATTTCGACAAGCGACGGATAACCCGCAATATTCCAATACCGTTTGCTCTCTTCGTCGCGCACGTAAAGCGCACCGCTGTGCGGACAGTTAAGATTCACCTGCACATTGTTTTCGTCTACGTAGCGCGAAAACGTAGTTCCCATATGCGTTACCGTGAGAATATAGCCGCGGTCGTTCCATAGGTGATTACTCCAATCCTTTCCCGTTTCGGGGTCGGTGAACGTGAACGTACCCTTTGCATCGTCAAAAAAATAAGGATTCATGATGTAACTCCGTTTGTTATCAAATAATGCGTTGCGTTTTTCCGAACATGGCAGAAAGGCGCAGCGACTGTGCCGCATACGCCTTTGCTTTCTGCCGTCGGAGGAGAAATTATACTTTGCTCTTTCTGCGTTTGGCAATCAAAAGTCCTGCCGCAAGCAGCATGACGCCGCCCATGAGCGCCGCAGACGCAACTACGTTGCCGCCGCAACCGCAACCCTTTTTATCGCCGCCGTCACCTTCGCCGGTGTCGTCGTCTTTGGCAGTGGCGGAAACGGTAATCGTGCATATTGCCGCGCTGCCGTCCGCCGCTTTTGCGGTGATAACAACGGTTCCTTCCTGCGCACCGATTGTAACCAGACCGTTTTCGTCTACGGTAGCAACCGCGGTGTTACTGCTCGACCAGGTGAGCGTTCTGTTTACCATGGTGTTATCCGGCTTATCCGCTGCGGGCACCACCGCCGCCACAAGTTGCAACGTGGTGTTGGGTTTCACCGTTGCGGTTGCCTGATTGATTGTTACTTTGTCGATAGCGCTGTAATCTTTCGACCAGCTGTTCGTTTCGGCGTCGTATACGAATTTCTGATCGTAATCGAGTACCCAGTACTGTCCGATTTCGTCATGGAGATAGTTCACTTCGCACACGGGCGCATCGTTGGTGCCGCCCAGACGGACTTTCTGAATCAAGCGGAAACCTTTCTTGAATTCGAGCACGGTGCCGTCTTTCCACTGCCGCATTTTCTGCGCGTCGGTCTGCCCGATTGCGCCGTACTGACGGACCTCGATATATTGCTCGCGCAAATGCAAGTTCAGGTCTACACCCTCGGTTTGGGAATACACGTCGTGCGTGGTGCCGTTTACTAAAATTTTACCGAAGAAGTCGGGCAATCTCTCTTTATCGGCGGCGGGCAAATGCTGGAAGTTATTCCAACCTGCCGCCAGACTTCCGTTGGGCGTAGCTTGCGCACCTACCACGGTGTAGGGCGCCCAGGTAATTCCGTTGAACCAATCGTAATCCACGAGCACCTGTCCCACTTCGTTGGCGCGGGCTTCACGGAATCTGCCGCGTTCGCTCAAATCTTCGGCTTCGAGTTCGATAAGAATTGTAATCGTGCCGAGTTTGTAGGTATTGTCTTTTGCACTCACGTCGCCGAACACGCCGTTATCGGCGGCAGGCAACCATGCCGTAAGCGTAACCGTTGCCGACCCTTCAAGCGCGCACACTTCGAGTATCATCTTTTCCGCCGTCTTCCACTTGATTACGTTTGCCGCCGACATGCTTGCTTCTACGTCGCCCGCCGAAAGCATATAGCCGCTGTCTTCTTCGGCAGTGGAAAAGTCAACACGTGCGTCGTCTTGCGTACCGTAATTTATGGGCAACACAAGGTCGCGTTTCCCCTTGTAGAGTAAAGAATTGACAACCAGCTTGTAGTTATATTCGGTTCCGTCACCCACTTCCAACGTGTACCCCGTAGATTCGAGCACTTCGTCGATAGGGTCTACTATGATGCCGTCTTCTTCAAACAGGAACAGTGTGCCGTCGGTCACCATGGCGGACGCAGGCGTGGAGTTGGGGTCTTTTACCACCAGCGTGTACGACGCTTTTTTGCCGCCGTTGTCGCTCGTGGCGGTAATGGTGGTTTTGCCGCGTTTTAATCCCTTAACGGTTCCGTCTGCCGACACGGTTGCTACCGCGGGTACAGACGACGACCAAGTGAGCGTGTATTCGTCCTCGGGGTCTGCTACCGTTACATTGGGTTCGATTTTTCTGGTAGCGTTCAAATCTACGGTGTAAGACGCATCGGCAAACGAGATTGCCGTCACACCGCCCACGAATTTCTTCCATGTATTGTTGGTGGCATTATAGCGCAATCCGATGTCTGCTTTTACTATGGCGCGTTTTCCGTCTTTATTGGTGTAATACGTCCACTCGCCCTGTTCGCCCGCTTTTTTACCGATGAACGAAAAACCTTTTTTAATAGTAACAATATCGCCGTTTTCAAACGCCGCAACAGTATTGCTTGCGTCGTTCTTTACAATGGTAATATAACCGTCGTTATTCCACACGGCGCTCGCTTCGCCTTCGGTACCCGTTTTGTTGTTGACGTGCACGTTATAGTTGATTACGGTGCCGTCTACGCCTTTTGCCCACTCGGGAATAGTGTGCCCGTTAATGAGCAGGAAATCGAAGAAATCAATCAGTTCGGCAGCGGCGGCTTGCGCACCCGTTCCCGTCATATTATCGGCTTTGGGCGTGAATACAGGCGCATCCGTCGTGTTGTTGGAAACCCCGAGATACAAATTGTGCATTTTGTTTGTTTCGGGTATTTTCAGTTCAATCAATGCTTCGTTGGCATTCTGAATTGCTTCCCAGTCTATGCGCACCCATTTGCCGCCACGGAACTGATACGCAACGGTTTCTTTGAACATCAGCGGTTTCCCGTCATCTGTGGCATAGTATTCCCAAGCTCCGTTACGCTTTTCGGGCAATGTGCAACCCGCCTTAAACGTGATTGTATCCCCTTCCGTATACGGCACTTCTTTTACGCCGGTTTTCGTACTATCGGTGTACTGCACTTTGTTCAGACGCAAATATTGGTCGCCTTGCACACCGTATCCCGCATCGTTACTTACATGCACACCGTAATCGAAATACAGTGTTTCTCCGTCTACGGTCACACCGTCTTCCCATTCGCCTGCCGTGTGTCCGTTAAATAACAAATTATCGTAAAAACTTTTGAACTTTACAATTTTTCTGTTGTGATGGAAATTTGCATCTGCTCCTCCATGTGCACGAGGCGTATATCCGCCACTGATTACAACATCAGCCATATGCGGTAAAATTTTGGAAACGCTCGTTACACCTGCCGCCGTAGCATACTGCTCCATTCCCGTGTAATCTTCCGACCACGACCCTTTTCCTGCACCCGGCTCCGTCGCACTATCGGTATACCGAAACGCCAAAGTTCTGCCGAGAACAATTTTTTTGTCGTTTTTCGTGTAATATTCCCAAGCGTCTTTATTGAGCGTATTGGAACCGTCACTCGAAACCAGCGTAAGACCTTTTTTCAATACTATCGTATCGCCGTCGTCAAAATAAACCGCGGGTTTTCCATTGTTCGGATTGAGTGTTGTAAGACTATGACGGGCAATATCAAAACTACTGTCTTCCGAATTACTGACGTTGATAACAATCATTCGGTAATCTTTCGCCCCTTCGGAAGCGTCAACACCTGCCCACCATTCTTTTACGGTATGCCCGTTGTATAAAATGTTATCCAAAAAATCGTCTACCGTTGTAGGACGGTCGATATTCCAGCGAACTTCTCCGTCTGTTGTCCCTTCGATAGGACCCGTCATGGTACCCGTTACGTGAATACCGCTTTTGTTTTCCGCTTTCGGCTTATAGTTTGCACTACCGGGAACTTGAAAGCGCGCCGTATTGGAATTTGCACTTACAATGTTTCCGGTCATAAACGAAGTAACTTCCTCCGTCACATCTGCCGACGCTCGGACGGCAACCAGCCCCGCGAACAGCGACAGTAGCAGCGCCAAACAAACAAACGTTGCCGTCAGCGCTTTGCAAAAATTTCTTTTTGCTGTTGTCATAAACTCTTTTCCTCCTAAAAAGTATTTTTATTTGCAACCGACCGCTCCTTACGAGCATGCCGCATTTGCCGAATATTTACCCGCGTATAAAATTTACACTTACGCCTTTTGCGGAATAAGACGCCCAACGGTTATTTGAGTTTTATCTGCACTTTCACGTCGCCGAACGGAACGGTAACCACCACGTTCTCGCCATTTTCCCGATAGCTATTCGATACGGTGCCGTTTACGAGCACGTTATATTTACCCTTCGGCTTACGGAACGTAACCTGCACTTTGGTATCGGGCGAGCCGCTACCTGTCGAATAGTCGCACGTGCCCGAAAGCCACAGACAGTTCTTTCCCGCCGTTACGTCGTAATAGTGTCCGTCGTACACCAGATTTTCCATGCGCCACCAGTCGATTCCGTCGGGTATATTTGGCGTAAAGCACAGCGTACCGTCATAGTTGGTGTCCAGTCCGAAATAGGAATCGGGCACGGCGGTAAACAACAGCGCCGCCTCCAAAAACTCCACGTCTACGCCCACCAATCCGTTGCCGTTCCCCTGCAACTTGATGTCGGTATTTTTATAATACTCGCGGTAGAATTGCATGCCTTCGCCACCCGCCGCCTTCACTTTCTCGTACCAGGCTTGCAACTTTTTCAGTTTGGCAAACGACGAATCGGCGCTTATATACGACTGCGACGTCACGTCGTAATAGCTCAAATGGAGCGCGGTGCCGCCGTTTTGTACGTTGCCGTCAAAACTCACGCCATACAGCCACAAAAAGTCGTTTCCGATGTTGTGCGTGTTAAAACGCGGCGCAATTTCGTATTTGTAAATATCGGCGCCCGTGCTGTTATCGCCCTTTACGGTGCGGTTGCCGTTAATCCAATCGAGTATGGATTTTGTCTGTTCGGGCGTGGCAATACCGCTCGTGATTACCTGCTGATTGAACATGGTATAGCCGTGGTCTTGCACTTCTTCGTCGAAGTTATCGTAATACCCCACGTGAAAACGCCCCGTTTCTTCGTTCCAGAATTCGGTTTGGATTCTCTCTTTGCACGTTTCGGCAAGAGCGGAAAGCGATTCCGCCGTTTCCTTCGTGTAAGCGCACGGCGTTTTCATGTCTTTCCCTACCGTGGTTACGCTCTCGTCATACTCCGCCACGCCCAACGTTTTTGCCAGATTTTCCAGATACGCCATAGACGTGAGCGCATTGTAGTACGACGTATTGCAATACAGATTCACGTTGGGAAATGCGTCTACGTCCCAATATCCGTTGCCGATTCCCGTACCCGTTTCATGCCGACCGTTATTGAGATGTCCTACCAGATATTCGGTGGAAATGAGCCCCGTAGTTCCGTTACCCTGATTGAGCAGGAAATTCATTGCCGCGCGCGCTCGCGGTAAAAAAGCCGACACCAACGCTTTATCACGCGTGAATTCGGTGTTGTTCTTGGCGGCTATAATGTAGTTGCACGGATTGATAATCTGACGGTCGTCGAATTCGGACGTAACAAAATCTATGGAAAGCGTGCCCGTGAACGTTGTTTTTGCTTTGAGTACAATCTTGATTTTCTCAATCTGACGCGGCGCCGCACTCCCCGACTCGTAATCGTAGAAGTTGCCCCACTTTTCCTGTAAGTACATAGGGAAATAGTAGTTGGCGCGCATAACTTTATTGCGCTCGATGGCAAAACCGTTCAGACAGTATTCGGAAAACGAAACTTTTTTATCTTCCGAAAATTCGGGTTCGTCGTCGGTTGTATAGTAAATATATAATTCTTCCACCGCTCCGCTTCCGCTGTTCGGCGTCCAACCGAATCCCAAACGCAACATAGGAGAAACACGCGTGGAAAGGTCGAACGTGCTTGTCAATTCGATTTTGTCTACGCGGGATTTGGCGTTCACCACGTAGCACGAACTTTTAAGCGACGCCGTATATTTTTCGGGGTCGGAAAGCGTCCAGGCATCGAAATCGGATTGTTTATCGAACACCCAACCTTTGCCGCCTTTGGTATAATCGGGAAACGCCCAGCCCATGCCCCAACTGCCGATACTTGCGTCGTTATCGCACCAAACGTATCCCGTTCTGTCTATGCGGATTGTTTTGAGCCAATCGTTCACTTGGTCGTTGGTGGCGCCCGCATACGACATAGCGCCGTTGGCACTCGACGCGTCCCACCACGACCCAATCATGGTATCCCATTCGCGCCAGGCGGTGCGGGTGGATTGCCCCACTTTTTGCGACCCTACGGCAATACCGCTGTCGCGCATGTGCCGTTCGGTGTATTCATTGAGAAACGCGTCCAGTCCGCTGTCCGAGCTGGCAAAATTGACGAACCGCGTAGTAGACGTATGCGCGGGCGTGTAGTCGATATCTTTGTAGTCGTCCTTGTTGTCGCCACTGCACGCCGCCGCCGAGAACGCCAGCAAACAGCTTGTGAGCACACAGAAGATTTTCTTTTTCATTTCCCATTCTCCTATCTCGTAAATTTTTATCCGTTCCCGAAAAGTTTCTATCCTTTCAGTCCCGTTATGGAAACGCCTTCAATCAAATACCGTTGGAAAATCACGAACATGATAATGCACGGAATGGTCATTACAGTGCCTGCCGCCATTGCCGCATTGGCAAGCGAACGACTGGGCGGACCGTAGTCGTAATAAATGCCGAGTGCCAACGTCACCCAACGGGAACGCTGACCGATATAGAGCATGGGCGCCGCAAAATTGCTCCATGCGCCCGAAAACGACTGATATGCCACAAATAACAGCACGGGCACGCACAACGGCAAGCAGAATTGCAGATACAAACGGAACACGCCCGCGCCGTCTATACGAGCCGCGTCGAGCATGTCGTCGGGCACACCGCGCATGAATTGCCGAACGAGAAAGATATTGGTAGCGCCGCCGCCGAACAAAGCGGGCACGAAAAGCGGATATAACGTGTTGAGCCACCCCAGTTCCACATAAACGGAAAACAGCGGCAACATGGTTGCCACGCCGGGAATCATGAGTGTTCCGAGCACAATAGAGAACATGATTTCTCTGCCGTGAAAGCGGCACTTGGCAAAGCCGTAGGCGCACAGCGACGCCATAAACGGAATACCTACCGCACTGATGAGCGCCACGAACATGGTATTGCCGAGATAGCGCAAATAGTTGGAGTTATACGTAAAAATAGACAGATAGTTGCCGAAATCGATTACGTGCTCGGGCGAAAACAACACGCACAGATACACGTCGGAATCCTGCAACAGACTGATACATATCATTACGAAAAAAGGAAACAGAAAGAACACGGCAAGAGCGGCGGCGGCAACATAGTATCCCGCTTTTTTACTCACGCGTTTGGCGCACGTTTTTGCGTCCTGCTTTTTCACGCCGTGCAGTTTGGTAGGAAGCGATACGGTTGTTTGGTTCATCTTTACGTTTCCTCCGTGTAATACACCCAGCGATTACTCGTTATCATGGCAATCACACTCAATACGGCGGTAATAAAAAACAGAATAAAACTCAATGCGCACGAATAGCCGTAGTTATGCTGTCGGCTGGAATACGCAAGAATCACATAAAACAACATAGAGTCGCCTTTGCCGCCGTTATCCACCAAGCCGACAACCGAGTCGTAGGTCTGCAACGTGCCGATTAAGCTCATAATCACGTTATAAAGAATCATGGGCGTCACCATAGGTATGGTAATGGCAAGAAGTTGACGAAGTTTTCCCGCGCCGTCTATTTCCGCGCTTTCGTAATACGAGCGGGGAATATTTTTGAGTTGCGCCAACCAGAGAATCATTCCGCCGCCGATTCCGAATAAACCCGTCATGATAAACGAAGGCATACTCGTTTTTGCGGAGTTGTACCACTGCCACCCGCCCAGTCCGATTTTGGAAAGCATACCGTTAATTACGCCGTAATCGGGATCGGTGAGTTGCCGCCACAATACGCCGCTGCACACGCCGGGAATCAAGCAAGGCAGATAAAACAGCACGCGGATTATCTTGATTCCCTTTACTTCCCGATTGAGAAAAAGCGCAATCAAAAAGCCCAACACCATCTGAATGGGAATATTGATGAGCGCATATGTAAAGGTGACTTTCATGGATTGCCAGAACTGTTGCGCATAGAATTTATCCATAAAATTCTTGGTGTAGTTTTTCAACCCCACAAAGGTGCCCATTTCGCTGAACGTAAGACCATGCAAACCCGTTTCGTAAAAACTCGTAATAAACGCGTATACAATGGGTACGGCGGTAAATATCAGCACGCCGAGTACCACGGGAGAAATGCAAAGCCAGCCTTTCAGTTCTTCCTTCCACTTAATTTTTTTCTTGAATTTAGGGGTCAGCGACAAATTGTTCATATAAAAATGCCCATTCTCTCCTTTTCCCGAAGTTTGCCTGTGTGCGTATAAACTCTTACAGCCGCTTTTTTACCTGACTTTCATACGATTCTTTGAATGCGGCAACCGCCGTGGAAAAGCCCTGGTCGCCCATGTTCGTCCAGAATTTAAGAGCGGCATCCACAATTACCTTCTGTTTCGCGGTTTCCGCCACAACGCCCGCATAGTTCACGTCGATATCTTCGGTGTGCTTATCTACGAACGCTTTGTAATTGATTTTGCGCTCGCCCTGCGAATAATTGGTCCATTCGCCTTCGTCCGCCATCGATTGGAGAGCAGGGCAAAGAATACCCACCGACGCCACGGCATCGTATCCCTCGCGCGACATACAGAATTTCAGGAATTCCCATGCGGCTTTTATCTTGGTTTCATCGGTGCATGCGGTTGTGATTGCATATCCGCTGCACCCTGCACCCACGTATCCTTTACCGTTATCGGCGGCAGTGTATTGCGGGAACGATACGGCGTCTACTTCCCATTGGTTGGCGTCAGCCGCGCGCACGCAACTGCCCAACCCCGCATACTGCTTTAAGAACATGCCCGTGCCCGCTTTTTTACGGGTAGGGTTCCAGGACGTAAAACTCGTGCCGTCCAAATCGGGCGTAGAGTACGTTTTTTCAAAGTTCTTCGACCAATCGTATACCGCTTCGCCCTTCTCGTCGTCGAGCGCAAAATACCCTTCTTCGTCTACATAACGCGCGCCGAAGTTCTTCATCATGGTCAGATGAATGGGCGCCCAGTTGCCCCACGAAATCGCTTTGGCACACTTGTAGCCGCTCTTGTTGGGGTCGCTTTGCAACTTTTGACAGGTATCCATAAACTGCTCCCACGTCCAGCCGTCCTGCGGCAAGTCGATTCCCATCAGTTCAAACAATGTCTTGTTGTAAATAATGGTAAGACGGTTATAATCGCGCGGGACAAACCACTTGCCGTTTTCGAAATTGTTGTAATGTGTAGTACGCACCAGCGATTCGTACATGCCGCCGAAAAATTCGTCGGTGCCTTCAAACATATTTTTATCGGACAAATCGCGGAAAAATCCCTTTTCGGAATAGAGTTGGTGGGCGTCGCCCGTTGTCCATACGATATCGGGCAACGTTTTTGCCACTTTCATTGTATCCAAATCATCCATGCCAATCAATGTTTGAGAAATACGGATACCCACATCTTTGTTTACGTCTTTATACGCACGAATCCAGGAATTCATAAGCGACTGTTCCTGCGAATCGAGATGCGTTGCCACGGTGAGCTGAATGGGCGCGTTTTCGTTGGTATCGCCCTCTATGAAATCATTCTCTTTATGGGTGTTTTTTATGGTACAACCCATAAGCGACATCGCCAAAATCATCGCCAACACCGTTGTGCACACTTTGACAAACTTTTTCATTTTCTACTCCTTTTGCTTCTTAACTGTCGGGGGCTTCCGAAATTTACTCGGGTAAATTTTGGAAAACAAAAAAACTTTTGCTTCTTTTTACTAAAAATAGTATAGCATGACCCCCCCCCGAGCTGTCAAGCGTTTTTATCCGATTTTTTCTGTATTTTTATAGCTTTTTCACTTATATGCACATATGTAGATGCAAATGCCGCTCTTCTCCCCTTTGTGAAAGAATCAGGCAACATACAGCCCACTAAAATATCCGCTCTCCCAGATATTTATCGTGCGGAACAACAAGACACTTTTCCACAGACTTCCAATAACTCTCGTAAAGATTTTTTTGGGCGGCGCCGTAGTTCTCTTTTGTATCGAATTCCCAATACAGCAAATACTTTACGCTTTTTACCACGCGCGAAATCGCAAGAGGCGGCGAACCTTCTTTAATCTGTTCCATATCGATACGGTATCCCCTTTTTACAAACCGCAAGAAAAGCAGCCCCTTTTGCTCTTTCAGAAAACTTTCGGCTTCGCGCATGAGCATTTCGAATTCTTCCGCTTTTTGGGGTTTAACCTGATAGATACACATTTCGGAAAACGGCATACTTCATTTCTCCTTCTATATTCACTTCGATTAACGAAAAAGCTTTTGTTCCGCACCCGAATCAATACGGAATTCTGAAATAGTCGAGCATCTTTTTGAATTTGTCCTGTGCCGCAAGGCAAGTGTCACGCAGATAGCCGCGCTCGCTTTTCCATTCTTTCAGCCCGCGATAGTAAAACATTTTCAATTCTTCGTCGATGATAAAAGGCACGATATTGTGTTTCAAACATTCCTTAAACAGAAGCAATCTGCCGATTCTGCCGTTTCCGTCCTGAAACGGATGAATCCATTCAAACGCATAGTGAAAATCCAAAAGGTCGTCAAACGATTTATCTTTCTCGGCATTGTATGCAAAAAGCAAACTTTTCATTTTTCGGGCAACTTCTTCGGGCTTAACCGTGCACCTATTGCCCACGGTACTCGGCAACTTCTTATAATTCCCTACCGCAAACCAATCCTGCCGCGCATCCGTTGTGCCGTTCTTTAACATTCGATGTAATTCTTTTATAAGCGATTCGGTAATCGGACGTTTGGCATTTTCGATAATCAAATCGATACATGCAAAGTGATTTGCCGTTTCCACAATATCGTCTACCTTTACCGCCCCGCTCTCCATACTTACAGTGTTTGTTTCAAAGATATAACGCGTTTGGTCATGCGTTAATCGGCTCCCTTCCATATGGTTGGAATTATACGTCAAGTCAATTTGTACTTTATGATAAATACCGCCCGATAATTTCGCTTTCTTCTCCGCTGTAAGCACTTCTAAAAGTGTAGTAGGCAATTCTATTCTCTTATTTGCTCTATCCGGCTTTTGCGCATCTTCGGGAATATTCCACGTTTTACCCGTTAAAAACGCTCCTTCCACTTTTCCCATAGCGCAATAGTTCCGAACGCTGCGCTCGGACAAATTCCACTTTTTCGCCGTTTGCACGACCGACAAAAACCGCACTATACCACACCCGCTTACGCATTATATCGCACTATCGGCAAAAAATCAATAGAATATCACAATGAACTACTTTATTTTGCCGATATCGGTTAAAATAAAAGCGGTTAATAAAACCGCTTTTATTTTAAGCCGCATTTGCAATTATTGGAGCTGTTACCGGGATTTGAACCCGGGACCTCGTCCTTACCAAGGACGTGCTCTACCTGCTGAGCCATAACAGCACACGAATTTCGGCGACGAAAAATATTGCCACCTTCACGGCAAGAGATATTATACACTATCGGCACATAAAAATCAAACGATTTACTGCCGAATACGAAAAAAATTTCGAGCGGCTATCCGTAGTAAAAAAATTCGGGCTTTACTCTGCCCGCTTTATCAAACGCCACTCCGTCTGCCTGCAACATGGCACGTTGCACGTTTTCGCCGCCGAACGCAAAGGCTACGCTCACTCTGCCGTCTTTGGTTACAACGCGATAGCACGGAATTGCGTCGGGGTCGGGGTTGACATGTAACGCCCACCCCACAACCCGCGCCGCGCGGGGATTGCCCGCGAGCGCGGCGATTGTGCCGTAGGACGCCACCATTCCTTTGGGAATAGCTTTAACGCATGTATAAATTCTATCGAAAAACGTTGAATTGTTCATCAGACGATTTCTCCCGTCGTGTCGCTTGTATTATTATAAGCGATACGCGGAAGAAAGTCAACCGTGCTATGCCGCCACAGGCACAGACACGGCGTCCGCGCAGCGTTTTCAGATATGCCAAATATCGGCAGCATATTCGGCGATTGTGCGGTCGGACGAGAAGAACGACGAATTTGCCACATTCTGCAACTGCTTGCGAGCAAACATTGCACGGTTCCCATAGTCGCGGTTAATTTGCACAAGCGCGTGCACATACGACGATAGGTCGTGTAAAATGAAATAGTGGTCGGGCGCGTGCCAACTTGCCCCCACGGTGAGAGCGTCGTACAGTTCGCGGTATTCACCCGTGCCGCCGTCCGAAAACGTGCCGTCGATTAAAGCCGATACCGCCCTGTTATGCGCGGAATTTTGCGCCAGAACGGCATTGGGGTCGTAACCCGACGCTTTAAGTGCGTCGATTTCTTCCACCGTTGCACCGAAAATATAATTGTTTTCTTTACCTGCGTGCTCCACGATTTCGATATTGGCGCCGTCCATGGTGCCGCACGTTACCGCGCCGTTCATCATGAATTTCATGTTGCCGGTACCCGATGCTTCCAGTCCCGCCGTAGACACCTGCAACGAAACGTCGGTGCCCGCAACGATTTTCTCGGCATAAGAAACATTGTAATTTTGCACAAACACCACACGCAAAACGTCTTTGGTAGCAGGGTCGTTATTTACAAGCGCCGAAATATCGTTGATGAATTTGATAATCGCTTTGGCGCGGCGGTACGACGGCGCGCTTTTTGCACCGAACAAAAAGACGGACGGATGGAAATCGGACAAAGCGCCGTCTTTGATTGCGTGATACAATTCCAAAACGGCGAACGCCGTCATGAGTTGGCGTTTGTATTCGTGCAGACGCTTAACTTGCGCGTACACAAGGAATCTGTCGGGAATGCGAACGCCTTCCTTTTGCTCTATATAATCAAACAGTTGCCGCTTTTTGGTTTCTTTTACCGCAATAAAATCGTCTGTAAGGGCGTCGATGTGCTCTTTGAGCGCTCCGAATCCTTCGCGCGGGTCACGCCATGCCGTGCCGATAACGCCGTCTATCGCACCCGATAACTCGGGATTGGCAAGCATAAGCCACCGCCGTTTGGTTACGCCGTTGGTCTTGTTTCGGAATTTTTCGGGAAAAATCCGATACGCCGTAGCAAACAGTGTATTTTTGAGAATCTCTGTATGGAGTGCCGCCACGCCGTTGACAGCCGTCCCCATATACACGGCAAGATTTGCCATATAAAAAATACCGTCGCGATAAATTGCCATATCGGCGATTTCCTTTGCCGAACAGCCGCGCGCTTTCAGTTCTTTGGTTTGCATACGTTGCAAACGCACGAGAATATCGGCAATATCGGGAAGAATTTTGCGCACAAGTTCTTCTCGCCAGCATTCGAGCGCTTCGGGTAAAACGGTGTGGTTGGTATAGTTGAACGTTGCTTTGGCGATTGCCGCGGCACGGTCAAACGACACCTTATATTGAACGGTAAGCACGCGAATCAACTCGGCAACCGCAATTACGGGGTGCGTATCGTTAAGCTGAATCACGTTGCAAGCGCCGAAATCATCAAACTTTTTGCCGTGTTCTTTTGCGTACCGCTCGGTAAGTTCGCCGATTGCCGCAGCCGAAAAGAAATACTCCTGACGAAGCCGCAACAGCTTTCCTTCTTCGGTATCGTCGGCGGGATACAGATATTCGCTGATTTTTTCCGCCTGCGGACTGCCTTCCGCCTGAAAAAGACGCAACACATTGACACGCTCGCCGATAATGGGAATATCGTACGGCACGGCGGTTACCGTATAGTCGGCAAACGCAATTTCGCGTTTCTCGCCTTCCCTGCGCAAACTCCACGGGTCGCCGAACTTCTGCCAGTCGTCGGGCATTTCGGTTTGTCTGCCGTCTTGAAACGCCTGTTTGAACAAACCGTATTTATAGCGGATTCCGTAGCCGTACAACGGTAAGCCGAGCGCCGCCGCCGAATCGAGAAAACAAGCAGCAAGCCGTCCCAGTCCGCCGTTGCCGAGCGCCGCGTCTTCTATCTCTTCGAAGTTGCGGATATCCACGCCCTTTTCGGAAAGAATACGCGATACTTCGTCCAAAACGCCCAACTCCATCAGATTGTTGAAAAACGCGCGTCCCAACAGATATTCTATCGACAAATAGTAAGCGTTGCGTTTTGCATGGGGCGCAATGCGCTTTTCCGCCTGCTCCATGGCAAGCGCGGAAATTTCGTTGTAGAGCGTAACCACGTCTTTTCCCGTTACGTCCAGTTCTTTCAACCGATTCAAAAATTCGTTCATATTGTCTCCTTTTGTTTTCTGTTCCTATGCAAGCACCGCAATGGAGAACGGTTGCATTTTAAGTGTATTTCCCGATATACTGCTGTCGCCTTCCGTATCCAGCAAATCGGAGAGTTTGTAATTTCCGTATGCGGCAATATCTACGGTGAACGCTTCGCTATCCGAAAGATTAACGAGTACCACCACCGACTTGCCTTCATACGTTTTTGCGAACGCGCTCACGTAGGGGCTGACCGAATCCAGTTTTTCCACCGTGCCGCGAGCGATTTCGCGGTGGCGGTTGCGGATACGCATTGCACCCTTATAGTAGTTGAGCAGAGATTCTTCGTCTGCCTGCTGTTCCTTCACCGATGGATACTTATACGCCTTTTTGCTGATGTCTACGCCGTTTGCGGGCGGAACGAACACCTGTCCTTCGTACACATGCGAATCTTCCCACAGCATGGGAATCCGCTTGGTGGGGTCGGATTTGGCATCGGCGCAAATCATGCCGATTTCATCTCCGTAATACGTGAACACGTTGCCGTTCATAAGCGCGAAAAGCCCCGTACCCATTTTCAGTTGCTTGATACCCGAAAACATGTTTGCGGCACGCGACGTATCGTGATTGCACAAAAAAGGCGCTTGCGAGCCGACATCGTACTTTTTCTGATAATCAAGCAATAAATCGGTATAGTATTCGCCCGGCTTATCTTCCAGCGACGAAAACGCCTGCTTAATCGTACTGCCCGACGCCGCGCCCGCGCTTACCGTAAAGAGAAAGCAACTGTCTATCCCGCTGTTGTAGTATTCCCGTATCTGCGCGTCCGTACCCTCCCAGACTTCGCCCACGATATACGCATCCGACTTATACCCCTTTGCCGTTTCGTTTATAAACGACAGAAACTCTACGTTCTTCTGCACGTTGCCCGTATAGTAGCTGGTGCAAGCGTCCAGACGGAATCCGTCCACTCCCATATCCTGCAACCAAAAGCGCATGATTTCGCGCAATTCTCTTTGCACTTCGGGATTATCGAGATTCAGGTCGGGCATGGCTGTATCGAAACGGCATTCGTAATATTTGCCGCTCACACCGGGAACTTGCGCATAACCGCTCTGCGCGATATCCGAAAAATTATAGTATTCCGCATATTTGGTTTCGGACGACGTGCCTTTGAGCGCCGCCGTGGCGCGTTGAAACCATATGTGCGTGATAGAGGTGTGATTGAACACCATATCCACGATTATGTTGATTCCCTTTTCATGCGCGGCTTGTACGAGCGCCTTGAAATCGTCGTTGGTGCCGTAGTCCTTTTCCACCGTCATATAGTCTACCACGTCGTAGCCGTGATAGGTGTTGGATTCGCAAATGGGCATCAGCCAGATTCCGTTGAACCCCATGTCCGCAATGTAGTCGAGTTTGTGCGCAACGCCTTTTAAGTCGCCGATACCGTCGTCACCCGAATCGTAAAACGACCGCACGAACACTTCGTACCAGTTGCGGCAGTTATCGTCCACGATATCCATTTTTCCGTCGTCGCGGAACTTTTTATCAACGCTACCGCACCCCGCCAATGTGGCAAAGGTAAGCAACAATGCGCATAAAACGCATGCCCACCGCTTTTTCATAATCTGTTCTGTCCTCCCGCTTAAAACCGATTCCTATTCTATTTCACCGAGCCGCTCGTAACGCCTTCCACATAATAGCGCTGCATGCTCATAAACAAAGCGCCCACAATCAGTCCCACAATCACCGCACCCGCGCAGAAAACGGTAAAGAACTCGTTGAACGAACTGTTCTGCGAATTGATTAACCGATACAAGCCGAGCGCCACCGTGTATTTGGTTGCGTCGTTGATGATTGTATTCACGAAAATAAAGTCGCACCACGGCGATATGAACGACGTGAGTACGGTATACACAATCACGGGCTTTGCCAACGGCAACGTGACCCGAAACAGAATGGATACCTGATTGGCGCCGTCGAGAATTGCCGCCTCTTCCAACGACCGCGGAATGGTATCGAAAAATCCCTTGCAGATATAATACGACAGCGCAGCGCCGCTCGAATACACCAGTATAAGCGCAAAGAGCGAGTTGGTAAGATTCATCGCTTTGAGAATGAAATACACCGCAATCATGCTCATAAAGCCGGGAAACATACCCAGCACAAGCATTACGTTCATAATGGGTTTGCGCGCCTTAAACCGCATGCGGGAAAGCGCATAACTCACCATAAGAATGAACAGCGTAGTAATCACGCACGAGCAAACGGCAACCAAACAAGTGTTGCCCAACCAACGCAAAAACATCGTTTCTCGGAACAGCCGCGCAAAGTTTCCGCCGCCCAAACGAAGGTCGTCGGGAAACAGTTTGAAAATGATACCCGTATCGGGCGTTACACGGAATGCCGTATATAAAAGATACACAATGGGCAACACCCACAAAATTCCCAGAACGGCGAGCACGAAATAAATAATCGAATTGAAAATCGCATTTTTGGTTTTCATGCCCATGCGCTTTTTCGCCGTTTGAATCTGATATACTCCCCCGTTCATTATTGATAGTCCTCCTCGTTCTTCGCCGAGCTCGACCGATTGTAGGTAACGAGCGACAACACCGCACAGATTACGAATATGATAATGCCGATAACCGACGCCACGTTATATTGCGGGCTGACGTCGGTAGTAAGACGGTACAGCCAGGTAACAAGCAAGTCGGTTGCCTGCGCTTTGGAACCGCCGCCGTACAAAATATTGTCAACGGGTCCCCCGCCCGTAAGTAGCCAGATAACGTTAAAGTTGTTAATGTTACCCACAAATTGAGTAATCAGATACGGTCCCGTGGCATGCAACATATACGGCAACACGATTTTTCGGAACAGTTGCACTGGATTGGCACCGTCTAACTTACCCGCCTCGTACATTTCGGCAGGAATATTCATCAGAATACCCGAACACATCAGAATGGTATACGGAATACCTATCCACATGTTCACCACAATAATGGCAATACGCGGAATAAGCGACGCCCAACGCGTATCGGCAAGCCAACGGATGTTAGTCCCCAAAATTACGTTGAGAATCCCGTCGCCGTCTAATATTTTCTGCATGAGCAGTAACGTTACGAACTGCGGCACGGCAATCGCAATCACAAACAACGTGCGCCACAGCGATTTAAGCTTAATCCCCTTTTTGTTTATCATGAGCGCGATAATCATGCCCAGAAAGTAGTTGGTGAAAGTGGCAAACACCGCCCACACAAAAGTCCAGGCGAGCACGCGCAAAAACACGAGTAAAAAGCCCGAACCGCTACTCAACCCGAATAGTTTGCCAAACGTTTCAAAGCCCACCCAACCGAACAACTGCCCGGGCGGCATATGCTCGAAGTCATAATTCGTGAACGCAATCAGAATCATGAATACAAGCGGCATAACCGTAAAGACCAGCAACCCCGCAAACGGCGGAATGAGCAACAGCAAATAAAATTTTCTGTTGATAAGCGCAGAGCAATCCTGACGGAACGTAGTTACGCGCTTTCCCGCCGCAACCGCACGGTCGTTCGCTATATTGCCGTGTATGTTCAAGCCCCAAACCACGGCAAACACAATCAGTACAATAAACGATACCACACCGTAAAGAAGAATTAAAAAGCTGTTATCTCCGCGCGTGTACTCAAACACACCAAGCGCGTCGTTCCATATTTCGTCGCCGACGTTGGTACCCAAATTACCCGAAAAGAAATATGCCAGATATTTCCCGCCGAAAAAAACCATAAACAAAACGAACAGCACTTCAAGCAAAAAGTACAAAATCCCCTTCACAATCTGCTTGCGCATAATCTGTCCTATCCCCATGAACAGACAGGAAAGTTTTACGGCAACAGACCCGTGCACTACGGCGAGTACCCCTTGCTTAACGTTATGTCCGAAACGGCGGAAGGCAGACGTGAGTTTATTCATTGCAATCCTCCCATAGATGTGTCGGGGCGCGGGTGCGCCCCGATACAGCCGTAATTGTTTATTATTCTTTTGCCACAGCCTTAATAAAGGCAGCCATCTGTTGTTCGGCGTCGAACGTGCCCGCTTTATTGTTAATCATATTATTGCCCACGCCTTCCCAAGCCGAATAAATGGCAGTAGGTACGCCTTTCTGCGTTTTGCTGTGTTGCAACTGTGCGGCAATCGCTTTTGCGCAATCGTCGGCAACAATACGCGAATCGGTTTGCGCTTCTTTATTGGTAGGCAAAAAGCCGCGCGCCTCAAAATGTTTGAGTTGGTTCTGCTTGTTAGTGTAGAACTCGGCAAAGTCGTACGCTTCCACGGGCGCGCCTTTGCGCACGCCGAGCAATTTATAGCCCGCAAACGACACAAGCTGAACCTGCTCGGAAGTGTTGTTGGCATCGTAATACGTATACGTAGGCAATTTCGCCACGCCGAAATTATCGCCCAGATATTCTTGAATCTTGCTCTTATTCCAGATTCCCGTTACGCCCGCAACCACCGAACCGCTGTTGAATCCCGCCGTGATTTTGGAATCGTCGGAATCGCCCTTGAATCCTGGGTTTTGCACGTATTTGAACATCGATTTCGCTACGTTCAGCCCCACTTCGTTTCCGAAATCAATCGTCACTTTGGTTTCGGCAAGTTTATCGCTGTACGTCACCTCGTAGCCCAACTCCTTGCCGAAGAAGAACGCTGTGCCGTACCAACCGTCGTTAATGGGATAGGCAAACTGATGTTCTGCGTCGCATTTCGCCAAAATTCCGTCAAGCGTCTGAATATCCGTTTCGTTGAACACGCTCTTGTTGTAATACAAAAAGAAAGTGTTATCGGTATACGGATACGCAAACGTTTTGTCTTCTCCTTTAACCGTTACGGTAGCGGCGTCTATCGAATCGACCGTGTTGGCGGCTTTCATGCGTTCCAAACGCGAACCCGCAATCTGCGCAATTCCGTCGCCCACAATCAGACGGTTCAATTGGTCGTTGGCAAACGAGAACACGTCGGCGCCGTTTTCCACGTCGTTCAATAACTTGGTTGCGGCGTCTTTTTCGCTCTGTTCCGCCCACTGGAATTTGAATTTTTTATCGGGATTTGCCGTCTGAAAATCATTTGCGACCGATTTGGCAAACGCCATATCTTCGGTGGGTGCCCACACAACAAGCGTTATCGCACTGCCGCCTTTCTTATCGGTATCGCAGGCGCAAGCCATGGAAAACGCAAAGCATATTCCGAGAATGGCACATAAAATTTTTCCGAACTTTTTCATCGTTTTTACTCCTCCTTGTTTTTTGCGATAAAACGGAGCATTCTCTCCCGCATGTACGGGAGAGATTCCCGTTGCTCTTTTCAAAATAATACGATTTATGCTTTTTTCACTTCGGTAACGGTTCCGCCGTTTACCGTAAACGTGACGGTATATGTTCCCGCCTCGGTCAGATAATGATTTCCGCCGCCATACCAATCTTTCACGCCGAGGCTCGTTCCGAACACCACTTGAAGCGCAAAGATTTTATCCTCACCGCCCTCTTTCTTTATCCACGAATAATTCGGATTGGCAGTCACGTCGGTCACTTCGACTTCCGCAGTGTAGGTCACTCCGTCGTCCGTTGTGGTCATTTTGGGCGTAATGTCTCCTTTCACGGCAAATTCCACTTTTTCGGTTCCGTCCAGGAAAGTACCCACAACATAATAGTCGCACTTCTCATACGATACGATATTGGTTTTGGCAACATACGTAATACACCAGGTGCCTTTCGTAAGCAAAAGGTTTCCGGTACCCGCCGTGCCGCTTTCCGCTCCCACACCGTAATCGGCACCGCCGATTTCGTTTTTCACTTTGACAGCCGCAACCGTTCCGTCTATCTGTGGATTATCCGCACCCCAAGCGCCCGCCGTCAACAGGTCGTTGTCATCAATGGTAAGAAAAGCCGTCCACAAATCTTTGTTATTTTTATCCTGCGTCAAATATATAGGCTCGGTCGGCGCATTTTCAAATTTGTCTTTTTCGTAAATAGAACCCGTAAAAAACATTTTGTGGGTTTCTTCAAGTGCTTCAATCGGTTCCACAAGTTCCCACATTACGGTATTATTTTTATCGTCACCCGGAAAAGTTGTAATCGTAAAACGGTATTTTCCGTCTTTTCCTTCGGCAAGCCAAGCGTTCCACATAGCGGTATCCATGTTTCCGTTTTCCATACCGCCGTAGAATACCACTTCGTCGTCTTCGTTTTTCACTTCACCGTATGTTTTCTCGTCGGCAGTCACTTCGGCATTACCGTTCGGATTCGTTCCGTCGGCATAGTCGAAGCCTTCAAAATTGCCCAATCCGATTTCGGCTTTGCTCTTATCACCCGACCAGTCGGAACCGATTGCACCCGTAAGAATACGGAATTTATCGCCCGCATACAGCGTCAATTCGAGCGTGTATACGTTCTTTTCTCCTTCAATCGCCTCGAATATCAAATCTTCAAAGCCTTCTTTCACCTTGAAAGTAGCGTAGCCGTCGGCATCGTAAATCACTTCGCCGTTGCCGTTCTTTTCGGCTTCGGTGGCAAACTCCCATGCCGCGCCGCCGCTGCAAATTTGCAACGTGCCCGAACCGCCGCCGATTGCATACCATATACGTGTGTCGTCCGCTACAACGGCATTGCGCCAGCCCGCATAAATTGCCGTGTCTTCTTCAATCGCTTTGGTAAAATCAAACGGAGTGTCGCAAGTTTGGTCGGAAAACCAGCCGTTAAAAATGTAATTTTCACGCGTCGGCGTCCAACTCGTCACCTTTTCGCCGATTTTCACCTTATCTACCCGAAGTTCTTTTCTGCCGTTATACCAAGTAACTTCCACCGTGTTCTTATCCGAACACGCCGTGGCAAACGTCGTAATGCCCAAAAGCATAACGAGCGCCGTCACAACACACAACCACTTTTTTGCTTTCATTTTTTCTCCTCCGATATGTATTTTTATTTGAACGCCCTTTCGGACAATCAAACCGAGTTAAGATTTTTTTATTTATGTGTGCACACGCACACATAAGAACAGGGGCGCCCCTGTTCGGGCGGACAACCCGCCCACGTATTATGCACGCAATTTGTACACGTAACAAGCGATTTTTTCCACCGTCTGCGCGCCCGACAATTCGGTTTCAATCGGGGTTACGCCGGCACGCACCGCATTTACGTATAAATCCCAACTGCCCGCAGGAAGCGTGACGTTTTTTTCTTTTTCTTCGGCGTTATACACCACGCAAAGCGTTTCGCCCGTAGCGGAATCGGTCATGGTGAAAACCAATAGTGCGCCGTCTGCTTTTACGAGCGAACACACGTTCTCACTCGACGGAAGGCGCAATACTTTGTGCGCTTTGCGGAACGCAATCAAACCGCGGTAATAGCGCACCGTCTGCATTTGCGGCGACGTATCGGTCAACGCACTCCAATCCAGATTGTTGACCGCATCGGACGCATTGTAACTGTTTTCGTTATACGTACCGTCGGCGTTCTTCTTGGTGCGCAGCATTTCTTCTCCCGCCTGCATGAACGGCATGCCCAGCGAAGTCTGCACGATTGCCGCCGCAAGATAATTGCGCCGCATACGGTCGGAAAGCGTTTCGGCTTTTTCGCCGTATACGTGGCAAATACGGTCCCATAAGGTGTGATTATCGTGCGCCGACGCATAGTTGACTACGTTCGTGGGATTGTATGCTTCCCAGGTTGAATCGGTGCCGAACGCCGTGTCAAGCACGCCCCCGTTCACGCCGAAACGGATTTTCTCCGAATATTCGGCTTTGGCGCCCGTAGCGAACCCCGTATCATTCGCATCGAACACCGAGCCTTTGATAGCATCGCGTATCACATCGTTGAACATGGCAATGCCGTTGGTCTGCGTGTTTTTATTCACGTTTTTGATGTTGGAAAGTTTGCTCTGTTTATCCGCCGCAAGTTCGGACGTTCCGCCCGTCCAACCTTCTCCGTACAGTAACGCATGGGGATTGATTGCATGCACAGCCTTCTCGATTGCCCGCATGGTTTCCACGTCGTGTAAAGCCATAAGGTCGAAACGGAAACCGTCTACATTATACTCTTTCTGCCAATACGTAAGCGAATCTATCATGTATCTGCGGAACATGGAGTGCTCGGACGCCGTTTCGTTCCCGCACCCCGAACCGTTAGACATGGTACCGTTGCTCTGATACCGATAGTAATAATAAGGCACGATTTTGTTTAAGTTGGAATTGCCATCGTACGTATGATTGTATACCACGTCCATAATTACGCCGATACCGTTTTCGTGCAGCGATTGTACCATTTGTTTGAACTCGCGCACACGCACCGCGCCGTCGGTAGGGTCGGTTGCGTAACTTCCTTCGGGCACGTTGTAGTTTTTGGGGTCGTATCCCCAATTATAGCCCGACGGTTTGCTTTCGTCAACCGACGCATAGTCGAACGCAGGCATAAGGTGTACGTGCGTGATTCCCAGTTCTTTGAGATAATCCACGCCTACCGACATGCCCGCCTCGTTTTTCAGTCCCGTTTCGGTAAACGCAAGATATTTTCCCTTGTAGTTCGACGCCGATATCGTATTGGAAAAATCGCGAATTTGCACTTCCCAGATTTGAGCGTCGGTATAATTTTCCACACCTGCGGGAACATACGGCGCACTCGTCCAACCCTGCGGGTCGGTGGTATCCAAATCGAGAATCATGCCGCGGTTGCCGTTCACGCCTGCCGACACCGCATACGGGTCTACGGCAACCTGCCTGCCCAACGCCGTGGTAACGGTATATGTATAATATTTTCCCGCAAGCGATTCGGGCTCGGTGTGCGTCCAGACGCCTTTTTCGCCTTTCACGAGTTCCGCCGTTTTTTCGGCGCTGCCGCCGTTACCGCTCGCATAAAGATTGAGTTTCACGGCAGACGCAGTGGGCGCCCAAAGGCGGAACACCGTACTCGTTGCCGTAAGTTCCACTCCCAAAGGTCCGTCGTATCCGTATGTAGCCGCAAATTCTTCGCTTGCAAAATAGGAGCGAGGAACCACCGTCACCGATTCCATACCCGTTACCGAAAGCGTATAGCTTTTCGTAAGGTCAAGCGGTTGCGCGGTTGTAATCCTTCCGTTGGAATAGTTATGCGAAAACGTTTCGATTGCCACCGCATTACCCGCGGCGTCGGTCAGTTTTACGTCCTGTTCGGACAATTTCAAACCCGAACTCAACACATACCGCACCGTTGTGGGATTCAGCATATCCGCCAGCGAAATAGACCGCATTTCTTCCAACGTTACACCCCCGTCGTTACTGATATACGATTTTCCGTCGCCCGCTTTGGTATAGATTACCGTTTCGCGCCCCGTAAGTTTTACCGACCTGTCCGAATCGGTACCGTCTTTATTGCAGGTGCCCCACGACGTACCGCCGGGGTCGGAACATCCCGTGCGAATAATAAACCCCACTTCTTCGATACTCTCGGGCACGTTTACCACCATTTTGGCGCCGTAACCGCATTCATAAAACAGATAGCCGCGCCCTGCCACCGAACCGTACCACAGCCACACGTCGCAATCGTCGTAGCCGAGCGAACGATTGTAATAAATGGTAAGCTACCTTTCGCCTTCCCCGATGGGAAGTCCGTATTCTTCGGGCGGTTTCTCTCCGCCGCCGCGATTGGAACCGCATGAGCAGAGCAACAACAGAACGGTAAGCAACAAAGAAACGGTTGTCAAAAACTTTTTCATGTTTTCTCCCTCTTCCTTTTTGTCTGTTTGTGGTGAATAGTCGGATATGTTTTCGGATTCTCTGCCGCCTTTTTCGGGACAAGACCATACCGAAAAAGATTTACGCAATCCGTCGGACTATGAAAATCTGAACCTCTCTTCTTTCCCTGAACGCCTTTTTCGGCTATGTGCGGTTTTTCGACTGCAAACCTCGGTGCCTCGTACTTATATAGTTAAGTTGTCTTATTATTAATAGTATATAACATGGCTTTGGCGTTTGTCAAGAATTTTAGCAAAAATATTTTGTTGATTAGTCAAACGATTTTTGCCCGATTATCCGACTCCGAAAAGAATGATTTGTCTGATAATACAGACAAACGGAAAAGCGATATTTTCCGACAAAATCTTACAAAACACGACGTTTTTCGTCCCTTGCGAAAAATGACCGAATTTGCCCGCATGCCCCGCGACGCAAATAGATGTGCTATACTGCGGACATGAAAGCGATTTTGAACAAAAAACAGTTGCAAACCGTAATGTTGCTTTCGGCGGTTATCTTTATTTTGTTGTGCGGCGTAGCCTACACCGTTTCCACGCGCACAACCACGGCGAACACTGTGCCGACCAACCCCGACAAGCCCGCCTACACCATGTTACGCGACGCGCGCGTGAGCGCCAACGCAAACGTCGATTGGGAAACAAACGTCGGCGGAAGCAGTGACGAATCCCCCGTGTCCGTGCTGACCAAAAACAACGAAATCTACATATTCGGCAATACCTCGTCGTCCGACTACGACTTTTCGGGATTGGAAGCGGGTAAAACGCGCGGATTCGGCGCACGGTTGAGCGCTACGGGTCGCACGCTTTCGTTTACCGTGTTTGATTTTACGGTGGCGAAAGCAATTCCCACACTTGCGGGATTCGCGGTTGCGGGAAACGAAGGTTCCGCCGCGGGGCTGTATCTTCTTTCCGACACGCTTACGGTTACGGGAAAAACGAGCATGGTGCCGTCGCAGGCGCTCACGGCATGCGGACTTTACATATTCGACAACCGCTATTTTCTGTTCGCCGAAGCGCGCAACGAGATTACCGGTACAACCACGCTGTTGTTACATATTTATACCACGGGCTTAACACTGGAACGCGAAAAAACATTTTCGCATACCTACGGGTTAAAGTTATTAGACGTAATGCCGTATGAAAACGGGTATATCCTTGCGGCAGACGCATCTTTTCAAGACCGCGGATGTCTTACCGTAGCGCGGTTTGACACGCTGACCGAACCTGCGTACACCGATTGCAATTTAGGATACAAATACACGCCCACCGCGTTTTTGCCGCTTGGGGACGGCTTTGCCGCCGCATGCGACAACGGGGGCAACTGCGAACTGCTTTTGCTCGGGCACGACTTAACCAAAACGGACGTTCGCTTTTTAACCAAAACGCCCAACGCCAACAAAAAGACTATCTTCTTTGCAGGCGCAACCTATCTCTACACAGGCGAAAAATTGCACCAACTCTCCGACGACGGACGAAGCGTGGGCACGCTCGACTACGCTCCCGAATCGATACTCTCATTCTGCGCCAACGGAGCGGCGGCATTTGCGGCGGGTGTGCAAAACGGAAAAATGTCGGTGGCGTTGTTGGGCAAAGATAAAAGTAAAATTCTCCCGTTTCAAACGGTGGGTTGCACCAACGCGGTGCTCTATGCGGGCGCCGACCATCTGCTCTTTGCGGCAGACACACACGGCGTAACGCAGGATTGCCCTGCTCTCTTTGGCGGCGGCGACGTATGGGTGGGAAAAATACCGTTAAACGCATAAGTGCACCGCAGTTGCACAAAACCGAGTAGCAATAAGAAAAAGCCCGACCGTAACGCCATAAGCGCAACCGTTCGGGCATTATTTTTACCGTAACAATCACCTGTCAGATATGATAGGTTGTTTTGGGCGCGGCAGGCGGACGCATGCGGATTTGCTCTTCCTGCGTCAGCTCGCGCAAAACTTTACTGCATTTGCGTTCGTCTACAATCATAGGCGTACGCCAGGCAAACGGCAACAAATCTTCGTTGTCACCCACCAAATGCGGTTCATTCTCCGCATTTTTCCGCAATTTGCTTGCGCCCGTTCTGTTCTTTCTTTCCTGCACGGTTTTCTCCTTTTATCCGCTCGGATTCCCTTCCGCACAAAAATCGGAACGGATTCCGTTAAAAGCACATTACATACCCGAAAATTTATTCTTGTTTTTGTTGAGAATAAATTTGAGTTTGGGAATATCGTTTTTTGCCACTTTAAGGGGCGGCGTGGTGCCGCGCAACGTGAAAAACGTGTATTTGTGCGACGAAAGTATCACTTGCCCGCGTTCTTCGTCAATCATGTAGTCGTGCACGTGATACCAGTCCAGATACCGCATGCCCGAATAGACGCCGCGGTCGACTACCGCACTCTTACTGCGCACCAGCACCACAAGAAAAAATTCGACGCAGAATAACAATCCGAGCACAAAACCGAGCACAATATTACACTGCCATCGTTTCATGTTGAGCGATTCGCGCAATAGCACGATTTCGGGGGCAAAAGGGTCCGCCATTTGCGTGACGTCGTAAAAGATGAAAAAAGCAATCACGCATATAAAAACCAGATAGTGCCACTTGAAATTTTTGAGTTCCACAAGCGTAATCGAATTATACAGTTTAATCTGTCGCCCGATTTGCCGCACCGTTGCCGTAACGAGCACGGCGCCCACAAGAAGACATATTGCCCCCACGAACACGGGCAATACGTACGGCTCGATTTTTACGATGATTTTACTTACGCCTGCAAACATCGTCACGATTATAGCACATTTTTCCACAGTTGGCAAGTTTTTTATGCACGCGCTACAAAGCAAAGCGGCAGACGTTCATCGATTTATGTCGCCTGCCGCTTCCGTATTCCGTTACTTTTTCCTTCACGCTTTGCCCGTAAAGTATTTTACACCGCTCTCGAATAACTTCATATCGGCATCGCCGGGCACGTTTTTCATCAGCATATCGCCGATTCGTTCGCTGTGCCCCATTTTTCCGAATACCCGTCCGTCGCGGCTGGTAATCCCTTCGATTGCCATTACCGAACCGTTGGGATTATACGGTCCCGTCATGGTAGCATTACCGAGCATATCGCAATATTGTGTGGCAATCTGTCCGTTGCGAATGAGTTCGGCTACCTTTTCGTCGTTTGCCACAAATTTACCTTCGCCGTGGCTGACTGCCACTTTGAACACGTCGCCCGGTTTTGTTGCTGCAAGCCACGGGGAAAGATTGCTTGCCACCCGCACGTTCACTGCCGTGGAAACGTGACGGGCAATGTTATTGAACGTAAGCGTGGGCGCGTCGTCCGTCAGTTCGCAAATCTTACCTTCGGGCAACAACCCCAGTTTTACGAGCGCCTGAAATCCGTTGCATATACCCAGAATAAGTCCGTCGCGTTTATACAGCAATGCGTCGATTGCGTCGGTTATCTTGCCGCAACGGAACGCCGTGGCTATAAATTTGCCGCTGCCGTCCGGCTCGTCGCCGCCCGAGAATCCGCCCGGAAACGCGATAATCTGACTCTCTGTGATACACTTTGCCATTTCGTCCAGCGAATCATTGAGCTCTTCCGCCGAGCGATTGCGGATAACGCGCACAATCGGTTCGGCACCCGCAAGCGCGAAACGCTTTGCCGTGTCGTATTCGCAGTTGGTGCCCGGAAACACGGGAATAAATACCTTTACTTTCTTTTTATGTTTGGCGGGTTTTGCCGTAATACCGCCCGTATACGTCACGTTTTCGGCTTTGCCGAACGCCTGTGCGGTAACGGGATACACCCCGTCCAACTTACCGAGAAAAGCCTCTGCCGCCATATCTGCGGTCAGTTCGGCATTCTCTTGCGCGGCAAACACAATCTTGCCGTCGTCCGTCGTTTCTCCTATATATTCGGGGTCGTATCCCACAAAATCGTCGGGAGAAGAAAGCGCCACCAAAATATCGCCCAGACGGGGCAAAAACAGATTGCGCGTGTCTTTATGCGCAAAGCGGAAGCCCATTTTGTTTCCGAGCGCGCTCTTAATGATTGCCGCCGCCGCACCGCCTTGTTCGGCAACCGTGGCGAATTTCACTCTGCCGCGTGCGATTTCACCCGACAACAATTTAAGAAGTTCGAGCGTGTGCTCAAAATCGGGCATACCGAATTTATCCGTTTTCAGACGCAAGCGGTACACCTTTTCTCCGCCGCGCAACACGTTGTCTATTACGTTCTGCGCTTTGGTTACGCCCAACGCAAACGATATAAGCGTAGGCGGTACGTCGATTTTCTCAAAACTGCCGCTCATGGAATCTTTTCCGCCGATTGCGCCCAGCCCCAGCCCGAGTTGCGCAGTAAGCGCGCCCAAAAGCGCCGCCGTAGGTTTGCCCCACCGCACGGGGTCGGCGTTCACTCTTTCAAAAAATTCCTGCAACGTAAGGCGGATACTCCCTACGGGCGCACCCGCACACACCGCCTTCACCACGCTTGTGAGCACCGAATATACGGCGCCTACAAACGGAGATTCGCTCATTAAATAGGGGTCGAACCCGTAGGCGCATACCGTTGCGGTATCGGTAATGCCGCTTGTAGGCAACAACGCCGCCATAGCAACCGAAGGCGTAAGCTGATACTTGCCTCCGAACGGCATAAGCACCGACCCCGCGCCGATGGTGGAATCGAAGATTTCGCCCAAGCCTTTTTGCGAGCACACGTTGAGTTCGGAAAGCGTAGCTTTAACCGCCGCCGCCATGTCCCCCTTTTTGATTGCCGTTTCGATTTCTTTGGGCAGCGTATCAAAAAATTTCACGTTGTCGTCTTTGATAACAACGTCGGTCTGTTGCCGCACACCGTTGCTGTCTAAAAATTTGCGCGGTAAATCCACCACAAGATTGCCGCCGCAGAACATGCGCATGCGCGCAAGGTCGGTTACCGTTGCCACACGGGTTGCCGTAAGATTTTCGCGGTCACACAACTCTGCCATTTTTTGTTCGTCTTCGGCGCGTACCACCACCGCCATGCGCTCTTGGCTCTCGCTTATGGCAAGTTCGGTGGCAGTCAAGCCGTAATACTTTTTGGGAACCGCGTCCAAATCGATATCCAGCCCGGGACTCAATTCGCCGATTGCCACGCTCACGCCGCCCGCGCCGAAATCGTTGCAACGCTTAATCAGCCGCGTAACTTCGCCGTTACGGAATAAACGCTGAATTTTGCGCTCGGTAAGCGGATTGCCTTTCTGCACTTCGGCGCCGCAAGTATCCAAACTTTTTTCGGTGTGCGCCTTACTCGAACCCGTAGCGCCGCCGCAACCGTCCCTGCCCGTAGCACCGCCTATCAGTAAAACAACGTCCCCTTTTTCGGGCACCGAACGCACCACGTTTTCGGCGGGCGCCGCACCCACCACAAATCCCGTTTCCAGTCGCTTTGCCACATAGCCGGGGTGATACACCTCGTGCACGCCGCCCGTAGCAAGTCCGATTTGGTTTCCGTAGCTCGAAAAACCTGCCGCCGCCGTTTTGGAAATCACGCGTTGCGGCAATTTGCCTTTCAACGTTTTTTCATACGACTCGGTGATATCCGCCGCACCCGTAACGCGCATTGCCTGATACACATATACTCTGCCCGAAAGCGGGTCGCGGATAGCGCCGCCCAAACAGGTTGCCGCGCCGCCGAACGGTTCGATTTCGGTAGGATGATTGTGCGTTTCGTTTTTGAACATCACCAACCACTGTTCGGGCTTTCCGTCTACTTCGGCAGTCACCTTGATGGAACAGGCGTTGATTTCTTCGGATGCGTCGAGATTGTCGAGTTTGCCCTGCTTTTTGAGTTCGCGCACGCCTATGGTAGCAATATCCATAAGCGACGGATATTTATCTGGACGCCCCTTGTGATGTTCGTTGAAAAGTTGCAGATACGTGTTATACGCCTTTTCGATAGCGGGATTGTCGCTCTTAATTTTCACCGATTGCAACGCCGTTAAAAACGTAGTGTGTCGGCAGTGGTCCGACCAATACGTGTCGATTACTTTCAGTTCGGTTTCGGTGGGATTGCGCAGTTGCGAGCGAAAATGCGCCTGCACGAACAGCAAATCGGCAACGCTCATGGCAAACCCGTTTTCGGCATGAAACTTTTTCATGCGGTCCTCGTCGAAATCCACAAAGCCTTCCACCATGCGGGGCGGTTGCGGCTCGTCGTACACCTGACGGAGCGTTTCGGGCTTTTCCGCCGACGCGGGACGCGCTTCCACGGGGTTTATCAAATAAGAAGAAATTTTTTCTCTCTGCACCGCCGTAATACCGCCGAACGCATACACCGTGGCGCAACGAATAAGCGGACGGGCGCCCAATGTGAGCATTTGCACGCATTGCGCCGCGCTGTCGGCGCGCTGATCGTATTGCCCCGGCAGATATTCGGAATAAATCCATTCGGCGTCTACGGGCGGCAACGACTCGAAATATACGTTGTCTACGGGCGGCTCGGAAAATACCGACATAACGGCGCGGTCAAAATCTTCTCCTTCCAGTCCTTCCACGTCGTAGCGCAAAAACACGCGCACAAACGTCGCCTGAATGCCGAGAACGCCTTTCACGTCCGACTTGATTTTGTCGGCGCTGTGGCGCAGTCCTTTCTTCTTTTCAACAAAAATTCTCTTTATCATACTCCGATTCCTTTTATGCTCTTTCTCTTTTACTTATTATGCGTCTTTGCAAATATCTTTGCGGTAAAACATGCCGTCAAAGGAAATCTTTTTGATATTTTCATACGCCTTTTGTTTGGCGTCGGAAAGCGTAGCGCCCAATGCCGTAACACCCAACACTCTGCCGCCCACCGTGACGATTTCGCCGCAATCGGGGCAAAACGCCGTGCCTGCATGAAAGACGATAACATCCGAATCCAAATTGCCGAACGTGATTTTTTTGCCCTTCTCGTATGCAAGCGGGTATCCGCCGCTCGCCGCCACCACACACACTGCGGCGCGCTCGTCCCAATTAAGCGTCACTTTATCCAGCGTTCCGTATATGCAGGCGTCGAACACGTCTAAAATATCGTTTTTCAGTCGCGGCAAAATCACCTGCGCTTCGGGGTCGCCGAACCGTGCGTTGTATTCGAGCACTTTAATATCCCCCGTATCCGACACCATGAGTCCGAAATACAGCACCCCCTTAAAGGTGCGCCCTTCTTTTTCCAGCGCGCGGATTGTGGGAACAAACACCGTTTGCATGGCGCGTTCCGCCATTTCGGGCGTGTACTTGTTTTGCGGACTGAACGTTCCCATACCGCCCGTATTGAGTCCCTTGTCGCCGTCAAGCGCCCGCTTGTGGTCCTGACTGGACGCCATGGGCAGTATGGTTTTGCCGTCGGTAAACGCAAGCACGCTCACTTCAAATCCCGTGAGAAATTCTTCTATCACCACGTTTGCGCCCGCAGAGCCGAACGCTTTATCCAGCATAATCTCTTTAAGCCCCGCCTGCGCTTCTTCGCGCGTAGACGCAATAATCACGCCTTTGCCAAGCGCCAATCCGTCCGCTTTGATAACGGTGGGTATCGGGCAGGTTTTCACGTATTCCGCCGCTTGTTCGTACGAAGAAAACGTTTCGTAAGCCGCCGTAGGAATAGAATATTTGCGCATCAGATTTTTGGAAAACACCTTGCTCGCCTCTATGATTGCGGCATTCGCATGCGGACCGAACGCCCGTTTGCCCACGCTTTCCAATCGGTCTACCAACCCCAGCGCGAGCGGGTCGTCGGGCGCTACCACCGTGAGCGCAATATCTTCGTGCGCGCACACAAATTGTACGATTTTTTCTATTTCCGTCGCCTTGATTTCCGGGTGACATTCCGCCACCGCCGCAATGCCCGCATTGCCGGGAATACAATAAAGTTTACCTACCCGCACGCTTTTTTTCAGCGCATAAACAATAGCGTGTTCTCTCCCGCCACCGCCCACAACGAGCACGTTCTGTTTGTCGTTTTGCCGATTTTCCGACATACCGTTTTTCTCCTGATTTGGTTTGCTGCGCAACCTATTTGTATATTTCGCAATTTGTGTTTTTAGTGCTTAAAGTGGCGCTGCCCCACAAACAGCATGGCAATGCCCGCTTTGTCGCACGCTTCAATGCTCTCGTTATCGCGCACCGAGCCGCCCGGCTGAATAATGGCGGTAATGCCCGCTTTTGCCGCCGCTTCCACGCAATCGGGGAACGGGAAAAACGCGTCGGACGCCATAACCGCGCCGTTTGCTCTCTCGCCCGCATGTTCGATTGCCTGTTGCGCCGCCCAGATTCGATTGGTCTGTCCGCCGCCCACGCCGATTGCCGCATTCCCTTTGGCAAGCGCTATGGCATTACTTTTTGCGTGCTTTACCACCTTATAGGCAAATTCGAGTTGTTTGTATTCTTCTTTTGTGGGTTCGCGCTTGGTTACAACTTTTACGTCCGCTTGTTCGTAAAGCGAAAGGTCTTTGTCCTGAATAAGTAAACCGCCGTATACTTTTTTCATGTCGTATGCGTTGCGGTTAAACGGAGCGCAGATATTTTCGAGTTTGAGTACGCGCAGATTGGGTTTTGCCTTAAACACTTCGAGCGCTTCGGGCGTGAAATCGGGCGCAATCACAATCTCCAAAAAGATTTTAACCATTTCCTGCGCCGTTTGCGCGTCTACGGGGCGATTGACCGCCACAATGCCGCCGAAAATACTTACGGGGTCGCACTCGTATGCCGTTTTATATGCTTCGAGCACCGTTTTGCCCGTACCCACGCCGCACGGATTGGCATGCTTGCACGCCACCACCGCAATCTCGGAAAATTCATGCAACAAATCGAGCGCGCCGTTGGTGTCGTTTATGTTGTTGTAGCTCAACTCCTTGCCCTGATACTGCTGTGCTTGCGGCAACGAACCCGTAACGGGCAACGCTTCGGCATAGAAAGCGGCACCCTGTTGAGGATTTTCGCCGTAGCGCATATTCTGCTTTTTCTCGTAGGCAAACGTGATTTGTTCGGGGAAACGGATTCCCAGTTTTTCGCGCATATAGGTGGAAATCATGGTATCGTATACGGCGGTGTGCTGAAACACTTTGTACATCAGTCCGAACTTATAGTCGGTGTCCAACGTGCCCGCTTTCATGCGTTCGATTACGCCCGCATAGTCGGCAGGGTCTACCACAACGCAAACGTCCCGGTAATTCTTCGCCGCACTCCGCAACATGGTGGGTCCGCCGATGTCTATGTTTTCAATCGCTTCTTCCAGCGTGGTGCCTTCTTTTAGAATCGTCTGCTTAAAAGGATACAAATTCACTGCCACCACGTCGATTGTGTTGATGTTCAGCTCTTGCAACTGCTGCATGTGCTCGCGCTTATCTCTGCGCGCAAGAAGTCCCGCATGTACTGCGGGGTGAAGCGTTTTTACTCTGCCGTCCAAGCACTCGGGGAATCCCGTGATATCGCTGATACCGATATTCTTTATTCCCGCGTCGGTAAGCGCCTTTGCGGTACCGCCCGTAGAAATAATCTCATAGCCGAGATTGGTCAAATCACGGGCAAATTCCACCACGCCCGTTTTGTCGCTCACACTGATTAGCGCTCTTTTCTTCATATCGTTTTTCTCCTTTTATGCCGCATCGGCACGAGTTATTTTATCAGTACTTTACCGTCGGACACAACCACCCTGTCGTCGCACAACAGCGCCACCACTTCGGGAAACAGTTTATGTTCGATTGTATCGAGAATCCGTTGTTGCAACGACTGCGGCGTATCGGACGGCAAAACTTCCGTTTTGCGCTGTGCGATAATCAGCCCCGTATCGGTTCCGTGGTCTACATAGTGTACCGTGGCGCCGCTCTCGCGCTCTCCCGCCGCAAGCACCGCCTCGTGCACGTGTATGCCGAAAAAGCCTTTGCCGCCGAATTTGGGCAAAAGCGCAGGGTGAATATTGATAAGCCGATACGGATACGCGTCGATGAGAAAAGAGGACACAATACCGAGATAACCCGCAAACAGGCAATAGTCTGTATTGTATTCGCGCAAAAGGCGCAAAATTTCTCTGTCGCGCGCCTCGCCGCTTTCGTAATCTTTACGGGCGCATACGTAGGCGGGAATTCCGCGCTCCCGCGCACGCGTAAGCGCGTAAGCCTGTGCGTTGGAAGAAATCACCGCTTTCACTTCGCCGTTAATTTCGCCGCGGTCTATGCTCTCCAATATGGCGGCAAAATTACTGCCGCCGCCCGATACGAGCACAACCAGATTCTTTTTTCTGTTCCGTGCCGTCATTTACTTATCGATTCCGAGAAGTTTTACGCCTTCTCCTTCTACGGTTTTACCTATGCGGTACGCCTTCTCTCCCAACGCTTCCGCCGCTTTCATCACATTCGCAGCCGCCGACTCGGGCACGCATAACACCATGCCGATACCCATATTGAACGTGTTGTACAGCTTGCTGTCGGGTAGTCCCGATTTTTCTTTGAGCATATCGAACACAGGCAAACGGTCGTAGGCTTTGCAATCGATTTCGCACCCGATTCCTTTGGGGAACATGCGCGGCACGTTTTCTATAAAGCCGCCGCCCGTGATGTGCGCGATTCCCTTTACGGGATACTCCGCAATGAGCGAAAGCGCCGTTTTCACATAAATACGCGTGGGCGTAAGCACTTCTTCCAAAAGCGTTTTGCCGAGCGCGGGCACAAACGAAGTGAGTTTTTCTTTCTCTTCGCCGAACAATTTGCGCACCAACGAAAATCCGTTGCTGTGTATGCCGCTGCTGCGTAGCCCTATAAGCGCGTCGCCCGCTTGGATATTCGCACCCGTAATTGCTTTATTCTTATCCACAATCCCCACCGAGAAACCGGCAAGGTCGTATTCGCCCACCGAATAAAAGCCGGGCATTTCGGCGGTTTCGCCGCCTATGAGCGCGCAACCCGCCATTCGGCAACCTTCCGCCACACCCGATACAATCTGCTCCGCCTGCTCGGGAAACAATTTTCCCACCGCCATATAGTCGAGAAACAACAGCGGTTTGGCACCCTGGCACACCACGTCGTTCACGCACATTGCCACGCAGTCGATACCCACGGTATTGTGCTTATCGGCAATAAACGCATATTTGAGTTTGGTGCCCACGCCGTCGGTGCCCGCCACTAAAACAGGCTCGCCGCTCATATAATCGCCCACGGAATAGAATCCGCCGAACGACCCCAAATCGCCTATCACGTTTTTATCGAAAGTCGATTTCACGTGCTTTTTCATCAGTTCCACGGCTTTATAGCCTGCCGTTACGTCTACGCCCGCTTCTTTATAATCCATTTTTTACCTCTCGGATATATCTCTGTTGTAAAATCAGTTCAATCCCAATCTGCGCATCATTTCGGCGTACGCTTCTTCTACGCCGCCCATATCTCTGCGAAAACGGTCTTTGTCCAATTTTTCTTTGGTAGTACTGTCCCAAAAACGGCAGGTATCGGGGCTGATTTCGTCGGCGAGAATAATCTTGCCGTGATATCTGCCGAATTCCAACTTAAAGTCCACAAGGTCGATGTTCAGCTTGCGGAAATAGTCAATCATAAAAGCGTTTACTTTGAAAGCAAGGTCGGAAATGGTATCAATATCTTCGCGTGTGGCAATTCCCATACCGATAGCATGATAATCGTTAATCATCGGGTCGCCCAGTTCGTCGTTTTTATATGAGAATTCGAGCACGGGGCATTTAAGCGCCGTGCCTTCTTCGATTCCCAATCGCTTGCTCATACTGCCCGCCGCAATATTGCGGATAATCACTTCCAGCGGAACGATTTCCACTTTTTTGACAAGCGTTTCGCGTTCGGATAATTCTTCCACGTAGTGCGTGGGCACGCCCGCCTGTTCGAGCCGACGGAACATGTGATTGCTCATGCGGTTATTCACCACGCCTTTGCCCAAAATGGTGCCCTTTTTGAGTCCGTTGAACGCCGTGGCGTCGTCTTTATACGCCACCAGCACAATGTCGGGGTCGCTCGTGGCAAAAACCTTTTTCGCCTTGCCTTCGTACAGCTGTTCGCCTTTGGTTACCTTCATGTCTGTTTCTCCTTTGCGCCGCGCCCTATATCATAAGCGCGCCGTTACTTTATTAAATTTGTTTTTGCAGTTCGGCGTCGTCTTTTTCGATTTTACAACGCATTTCTTCTTTGTACGCTTTCATTTTTTCGGCAAGCGCGGGATATTTGAGCGAGAGTATCTGCACCGCCAAAAGTCCTGCGTTTTCACCCGCATTCACGCCCACCGTTGCCACGGGAATACCGCTCGGCATCTGCACCATGCTCAAAAGACTATCCAGTCCGCCCATCATGGAAGTTTGTACGGGAAGTGCGATTACGGGCAACACGGTGCTCGCCGCGAGCACACCCGCAAGGTGCGCCGCCTTCCCCGCCACACCGATAAGCACTTCGATTCCGTTCTGTTGGGCGTTTGCGGCAAACGCATGCGCCTGTTCGGGCGTTCGGTGCGCGCTGATTACCCGCACTTCGGCTTGTACGCCGAATTTTGTAAGCGCGGCAAGACACGGTTTTACCACCTCGAAATCCGATTTGCTACCCATTACAACGGCTGCTTTCATAGAAATATACAACGACCTCCCGTACGGAAATAAATACTTTTTTATTATATCATTTTCCCGCCGAACGGTCAAACATTTTCGCCTTTCCCGTAAAAAAAGTAGTCGCCCGAAACGGGCGACGTACACAATCGTTTACCTATTACGGGAAATCGTTCCGTCGGTGCAGACAATATCGCAATATCTCTCCAATTTTTCTCTGCCGGATACGTTTTGCCACTGCTCCACGGTACCGCCGTACCCAACGGTTTCCAACTGATTGCAAACGGAAAACGCGATTCCTTGATACCCCAACGACATCAGAGATTGCGGCAGAAACACGTAAGTAAGCGCCGAACACTCCTCGAACGTCCGCCAGGATAAACGGAGAACTCCCTCGGGCAACACTACGCTTTCCAACGAACGGCAACGCCTAAACGAAAAATCACCTATATATTTCAATCCTCTCGGAAAATTTATGTTTTTAAGCGCCGAGCACTCCTCGAACGCATAATCGGGAATGCTATCGATATTCTGCGGTAGCACAACCGTTTCAAGCGACGCACAACCGGAAAACACGAAACGCCCCAAATCGGTTACGCTTTCGGGCAACGTTATGTTTTTGAGAGCAACGCAATGCGTAAACGCATAGTCCCCTACTTCCCGCAACCCTTCGGAAAGTTCCGCACTTTCGAGAGCGGAACAATCGGCAAAAGCGTACTTTCCCAAAGAAACCACGCGCGGAGAAACGACAACGTGTTTCAGTGTTCGGCAATTATAGAATGCTTGCGCTCCGATAAAGTCAAGCGACTGCGGCAAATCCATATCTTCCAGCAACGTGCAATCATAAAAAGAGCGCTCTTCCAATGTGGCAAGACTGTTGCTCAATGTTACGGTTTGCAGATTATCGCAATCGGCAAACGCTTGCTTTCCGATTGTTTCCACATCGTTTCCCATGCAAACGCTTTGCAAAGCGATACACCCTTCAAACGCCGACACTCCCACGGCAGACACACCGTCGGGAATCGTCAACGAAACAATCCCGTCGTTTCGGTAAAAAGCCTTTTCGCAAACTGAATACGGTTTACCGCTTTTGCTCGCGGGAAGCGTCACGGCAGTCGAATCGCCGTAATAACTTAACAGACAATCGGTTGTTTTTCCGTCCGAAAACACAAAATCCCCGTTTGCGTAAATTATGCTTTTTTCTTCCAAGGAAGTATGCACTGTTTGCGTACCCACATACGGAACGGCAGACAGATTATACACTTCCACCAGTTTTGCACATCCCGTGAACGCATCTTCGTGTATTTGCGTAACGATGCTCGGAATCACCACCGACAACAGATTATAGCAATTCTCAAACGCCCCATACGGCAATGCGGATATCCGCGTATTCTTTAACTCCGCTTCCGAAAGAGAAGTGCACGCGGCGAATACGCTCGAACCAATCTTTTCCACACGCCCCAAATCGGCTTTTTCCAAAGACGTACAACCGAAAAACGCGCTTGCCCCCACTGTACGTACACTGTCGGGAAGCGTCAACGAAGTAATGCCGCACCCCGAAAACGCGCTTGCGCCTATTTCCGTAACGGTATCGGATAGTTGTACTTTCCGCAATCTTCGGTACGACTTAAACGCTCGCGCGGGGATTTCCGTTACCCCTTCGGGCACCGTCAGTTCTTCGAGCAATATGCCCGAAAAATACAATTCCGTTTCGCTTGTAAGCGGCGACGAACCGAAAGAGATACGTAACCACTGCTCTGCCGTTCCGCCGTAAAAAACTTTTTCCACACTGCCCACCGCAATGTGCTCTTTGTTCTCGTCTATAAATGCGTCCGATGCAATTTCCGTTATCGACGACGGAATATGCAGCTCCCGCAAAAACATACCGTTTTTATAATTCGACATAAACAGCTGTACGGTAAACGCTCCGCTTGCAATACCCGTTACGGGCTTTCCATTATACTCCGACGGGATTTCCACCACCGAAGCGGATGACGATACCCAACTGACGCTGTAACTCTCTCTGTCGTCATTCAAAGTAAATCCTATCGAAGGACGCAAAAAAGAACAGGAACCCAGCACAAGCAAACAACTCGTTCCCCATGCAACCAGGAGAATGCAAAGCAGTATCTTACGCATTTTCTCTTTACTCATATAACGTTTCACCCGATTACCGTTTCGTTTCACCCGATTACCGTTTCTATGTCAGACGTAAAGCGCTTGATTGCCCGCACGTTTTTTTCCGCCGCCGTATGTAAAAACTCGTAAAAGCTGCCTATGGCGTTATCGCCGCCGTTATCCGATATGGCGCGCAACGCAACAAACGGCACTTTGTACAAAGCGCACACCTGCGCAATGGCGGCGCTTTCCATTTCGCACGCAAGCGCGCCGAATTCGCAGGCAATGGCGTTTGCCTTTTCGTCGCTGGCAATAAACTGGTCGCCGCTGGCAATCACCCCTTCCCGATAAGGGATTCCTTCTCTTGTAAGCGCCCGGATAAGTTGTGCCGAAAGCGCGGGGTCGGCGTCGAAAAACTCGCTCTCGAATCCGTCTATCTGTCCTTTGCGCAATCCGTCGGGCGTGGAGTCCACGTCGTGTTGCACCGTCTTTGTTCCCAACACCACGTCGCCGCGCCGCAATCCTTTGCCCACGCCGCCCGCAACACCCGTGTTGATAACGCCCGCCACGTCGGGATTGCATGTAAGAATTGCCGACGCAGCCGCCGACGCATTCACTTTGCCGATACCGCACCGACACAACAAAAGCGACTTTTTATTCAGTTTGCCGCGCCACACGACAAACGCACCCACTTTTTCTTCGGTCACGTTTTCCATTGCGGAGCGGATTCCTTGCACTTCTTCTTCGAGCGCTCCCAAAATCAATATAGTCATACGCCTTTCTCCTTTTTATTTAAGCCGCAAGATTGACAAGCCCACGGAATTCTTGCTTGTAAGAATCCGATAATTGCATTGCGTTCAACCGCACACGCAAAGAGCCGAAACTTGCGCCCTGCGCATAACGGGAGCGGCGCAACAACAATCCGTATTCGGCAACACAGGCAATAAACGCGTCGTCATCGCTTTCCTGTGCCGCCGATATCAGAACGTCCACCGCGCAGGCGGCGTTGCTTTGCGCCGACTTGTAGCGAAGTTCCGCCCGCGCCACAGGCATGTTTTCTTCATACGATACCGCAGGCACAATCTCATAGAGCGCCGTAATCTGTTTGCCCGAGCCGATTTCACCCGCATCGGTCGCGGGGTCTTCAAATTGAATTCCCGTCAGCATACGATTATCATAACCGAGCAGACGGTATTGTTGAACCTGCGACGAATCAAACGAAATCTGCGCTTTGCCGTCGCGCGCAACGGTAAACAAAGTACCCGTCAGCTTTTCGCCGAACACTCTGCGCACCTCGCTTTCGCCGTCGAAATAGTACGCCTCTCCGTTTCCCGCCGTGGCAATCGCTTCCAGCGTTTTATCTTTATAGTTGCCGTAGCCCACACCTGCACACGAGAGCATAATACCGCTTTGGGCGTTCTGTTCCACCAACGCGCGCAGTGCGTCGGTATCGGTAGCGCCCACGTTAAAATCGCCGTCGGTAAACAGTATAATGCGGTTATTTCCGCCCGGTATAAAATACCGACGCGCCACCGCATAGGCACGCGAAATCGCGTTCTGCCCCGCCGTCTTGCCGCCCACCGTCAATGCGTTTATCTCTTGCAAAATATCCGTTCGGTCGGCAGCTGTTTTTCCCTCGAACACCGTTTTGCTCTCGCCCGCATAAGTAACAAGCGACACCACGTCGTTTTCTCCCAAACCGTCCGTTATAACCGAAACCGCTTTTTGCAACAACCCGATTCGGTCGGCACCGTACATAGACGCCGAAACGTCTGCCAAAAATACAAGGTTGTTTGCCGCGCTCTCCCGCACAACGTCGCGGGCGCGGAACGTAACACGCATCAATTTGTGCGCGCCGTTCCACGGGCAATCGAACACATTGGACGCATACGAAAAGTCCCCTTCTTCGGGTGGCGCCACGTCGTAATCGAAATAGTTGATATATTCTTCTATACGCACCGAATTTGCCGCAGGTAAGCGCCCTTCTTCTACGGCGCGGCGCATGTATGTGTACGACGAACTGAATGTGGATACCGCAAACGCCGATTGCGGCGATTCCGTCGCCGATACGAAATCGCGTTCTTCGATTTCCGAAAACGTATCGCCCGCACCAACAAACTCGGGTATATCCGCAGGGGATTCGTTCCCGTCATACGAGCCGTCCGCCATACCGCAAGCAGCCAAAAAAAGACATGCCCAAACAAACGCAATCGCCGTTATCGCAAACCGTTTTATTTTTCTTGCCATACGTCCTCCCGATTATCGCTCAATCCGCCGTAATTCCGAACAATGTACGCAAATAGTATTCGGTGCGGTACTCGTTACCGTTCATAACCGACAACATACATCTGTATTTGTTTTCTATATACGCATACGTAACGTATTCGCCGTCCTCGTAACTCTCTTTGAGCGCCACACCGTATTCCGAAGAAGGCAACCGCAAATAGAATCCGTTTTCTTCGAGCGTGTCGTTCGTCAGCTCGAAATACATCGTAAGTTCGTCGTTTCCGTATTCTCCGCCCGAAAAGCGCAGACGGGCAATGATTGCCACGTCGCGGTCGATACGCGTATTCTTACACACATACAACCGCAGACTTGCCACCGCGGGATTCCCTTCTTCGGTTTCACCGTCGGGCACGGGCACGGGGAACACCGCGTCGGCGCCGTACGTTTCGACAAACAATCGTTCGGCATCGGAATAGTCTACGGGGCGCGCATACAAATCGGTTGCGGCATACGTTATACCCGAAGGCGCACCACCGGGCTGTGTCTTATTCGGCAAGAACAATCCCGCAATTCCGCTTCCCAAAACAATCGCCAGAATCACCGCCGCTACCGCCGCCGCGGCAACAAAAAACCGCCCCGCCGTAAATACACGTTTTTTCGCGGGTTTTTCGCGGCGCATTTCGGCGCGTGCTTTGGAAAGAATCTTATCGGCATCGGGCAACGCTCTGTCCGACAGCGATTTCAATTCGTATTCGATTTTCGGGTCTTTGTTCTGCAAAATTTCTCCTTTACCTATATAACAATTTTGCGAGCGGTTTTGTCCCTTCTTTTAGCGATTTTTTCCGTTTTATTTTGGCACTACCCGCTCTCTCGGGGCGGAGACGCAATCCGCACACGCAGATTTTCTTCTCCCGACCGCACCAATCTGTCTGCCTGCGATTTGGAAATCCCCAAACGGTCGGCAATTTCGCGCAAAGTCAAATCTTCATAGTACTTATAGTAAACAGCCGCACGCTCTTTCGCGTCCAGCTTTTTAACCGCCTCTCGCACCGTAACGCGCGTAGCGGATTCTTCTTCGAGCGACCCTCCGTCGCACAAGAAAACCATGTCGTCGATGTTATCGCATCTACGGCGGTGGCGTGCTTTCATATAATTGATGGCAGTGTTGCGCACAATGGTGCAAGCCCACCCGTAACCGTTCTGATAAAAACGGAATTTTTCCGCATTCTTTACAATGGCAAGAAAGGCGTCCTGCAAAACGTCTTCGGCACAAGGACGGTCGCCCACAATCGAAAGCGCCACCGACAGCATTCGCCCGCCGATGGCAGTATACAGCTCGGTAAGCGCCGCGTCGTTGCCCGACGCAATCTGCCGAATGAGCTTATTGATTCGTTTGCGCTCGACTTCTTCCACCGTTACTCCCCATTTGTATACAATCAGTATACCACCGAAGTATGCAAGGCGTCAAGCAAGTAGAATATATACCGATTTACGGCGTGTAATTCTTCACCGTTTTATTACACCTGTTTTTCATGATACGTTCCGCTTTCTCCTTGATTTTATCTTGCGGAACAACGGGATAAATCGGTTCGGCAACGTCTATTACAAAATGCGGGTGCCGATATTTTTTACCGCGCGCGTTGCACTCGGCAAAACGCAACGTTACGGGCACAAGCGGAACGCGGTTGTAAAACGCAAAACGGAACGCGCCGTCTTTGAACGGACGGATATCGTCGCACAATTCCACCAAACTGCCTTCGGGACAGATGTGCAACAATCCCCCGTCGCGCAGAACGTCGTTCATCTCTTGCAGACAGCGTTTTTTCGCCTCATGGTCTTCGGGAATAGGCACGCCGCCGCTGTTTCGTATAAGCGCATGTACACTCAAATCCATATTGCGTTGCAACGTAAGCCAATGCACGGAGCGCATGCCGAACACAAACGTATCTATCATCTGAATATCGAGCGGATGAATGTGGTTAGACACAATCACCGCGCCCTTGCCGCGCAATCCCGCAACGTTTTCTTTGCCGATTACTTTTACGCGGTGCACCGCTTTCAGATAAGCGCGCAAAAATACGTTCGACACGCTGCGGTGCAAAAATTTAAGAAAACGGAATCGTTTTCCCTTGTTGTAGAATTTATACGTCGTGTAATCGATTTTGCTCTGTTTACTGCGCAACTTACACACGTATTCTTCTTGCTTGGGCGTTTGCTGCAACTGCCCGTCCGTCGTTTTTCTCATATTTCCTCTGCATGGTGGTCTGTCGGTACGCTCATTTTGCGCATATAGACTTATTCTAACACTTTTTATCCGACTTGGCAATACAATCGACGTATTTTTCATATTATTTTCATGATACCCCTTTACAACCCCCGCCGAATACGCTATAATAGCGATATGGAAGCGAGAAAGAAAAAACATCTTATCGTTTTGGCTTGCGTCGCGGCGGGTCTTACGGGTTTGCTGTTCTTTCTCCTATGGATTCGTACACTCTCGCCCGCCTTTTCGGAATTTGTCTGCCGCTTTGTTTCCCGTCCGTGGATTTACGTGGTCGGGCATATCAATTCTATTTTTCCCTTTTCGGTCTTTGAAATATGCGTCGTTACGCTGATAGTGGTTGCCGTACATCTATTGATGCTCATGATTGTGGCGCTCACCCAAAAACGCGGCGCCGCCGTGCTCAAAGGCGTGGCAACCACGGTTATCTGCATTCTGTCGGCTTTTAATCTCTATACGTTGCTCGTCGGCTTTTCTTACTATCGCCCCGCCGCGCCCGTACCGCAGAGCGAAAAAGAATATACCGCCGACCAGGTAACCGCCATGGTGCGCGATTTTGCCGACGACTACAACCGGCTCGCCCAATCGTTCGACCGCGACGAAGCGGGCAACGTGATTTCCCCTTACTCGCCGCGTGAATTGAGCAACAAATTGCAAAACGAATTTCGGCGATTGGGCGGCAACTATTACTATGCCTACACACCGCCCGCCACGCAAATTTACAACAGCTGGTTTTTAACGCTCAACAATATTTCGGGAATCACGTTCGTGCCGCTCGGCGAGCCCACCGTAAACCGCAATATTCCGTCGAGCGACCTTGCGCAAACCATGGCGCACGAAATGGCGCACACAAAAGGCGTTATGCGGGAAGGAGAAGCCAACTTCGTTTCGTACTATCTGCTACTCTCTTCGTCGGACGACTATCTGCGCTACTGCGGCTACTTTGCCGTGTTTCACGCGCTGTTGCCCGCCGTAAATGCAGGCACAAGCAACAAAGCGGACTATCTGGAAATCCGCCGCAACATGAGTCCGTTAATCGGCAAAGAACTTGCAAATGCAAGCGCTTTCTGGACGGAAAAATCCAAACAGCCGGGGTTGGCGGGACTACTCAACCGCGTCTTTGAAAAAGTGGGCGATTTTATGAACGACGTCTTTCTCAAAAGCAACGGCGCCCAAAACGGCAACGGCAGTTATTCGGACAAAGTAACCGACGGCAGTATTACCGATACGGGAGAAACACATCCCGATACCGGCGAGATTATATATGCGGTAACGTATTCGAGTGTGCAAAAAATGTTTTTCGCCGTATACGAAGAACGGGCACACGCCGCCACAACATAGTATTTTTGTTTTCACTTACGAAAATCATACGAAAAAAGGAGTTACTATCCATATGGAACACAAAGTACGCTTTTGCGAACGGCTTAAAAAGCTGATGGAAGAAAAAAACTTGTCCCGCCGCAAACTGGAAGAAGTTACGGGATTGTCCAACCAAGTGATATCTTACTGGTTACTTGAAAAGCGCGTTCCCTCTTTACACTCGTTGGATGTGCTCGCCGACTATTTCGGCGTTACAATCGATTATCTTGTCGGACGTCAGTAAACGGCACTTGCCGTTTCATTGAATTGCAGACGCCGAACAGGAAACAACGGTAACAACAAGCACGATAACAAACAGTATAAGAATACCGAGCACTATCCATATACACGAACGCGTGCGCGGCGAGCCTGCCACAAGCGCATAGATGAGCGCGCCTATCGGAAAGAAAAACAACAGCAAGATAAACACTACCCAGTTGATATCGCTTTTCTTTTGCGGTTGCAACGACGTGCGCCCCGATTGCGTTGTAGCGGCATACGGTTTGCTTACCGCTCTACTGCCGTCGGTTCTGCGCGTATTGCGCATCGTTTTTGCTTGCAAGGCGGTTAGTCTGCGGCGAGCGTCCGCACTGCCTCGGTCGGCGGCACGACTGTACCAGCGCATTGCCTCGTTATCGTCTTGCGCCACACCCACGCCGCGCTCGTAAAAAATGCCCAAACACGTCTGCCCCGAAAGGCAGTCTTTTGCCGCGGACTTGCGCACCCAGGATAACGCAACGTCGTTGTCGCACGGAACGCCGCGTCCCGCCTGATAGCATACGCCCAATAAACATTGCGCGTCGGGGTCGCCCCGTTCGGCAGCCTTACGATACCATTCCGTAGCTTTTCGGGCATCGCGTGCCACGCCGCGCCCTTCTTCGTAACACACCCCCAATCTTCTCTGTGCGTCGGGGTTTCCTTGCTCGGCGGCAAGATTATACCACCGTACCGCCTCGGGATAATTTTGCATGACGCCCCGTCCTTTTTCGGAACATACCCCCATCATATATTGCGCGCCCACGTGTTCCACCGTAGCCGCCGAGCGGAATTGCGCCACCGCCGCGGCATACTGTTTTTCTTCGTATAAGGCTGTCCCTTTGGCATAGTATACGTCCGCCGATTCGGTTACGGCACGTATCGAACAGTTCTCGGTATATGCGTCGGCATATACCGCATAACGGTCGGATAACCCGCTCTGTTTTCGTACGTCTACCGCACTGTCAAACGCCCGCAAGCGTCCGTATGCTTCGCATGCGGCGTTTTTTTCTTGCCACGCCGCGCTATCCTTTTCCACACACAAGCGACTGCGGAAACCGTTTGCGGTCCGTTCCCCGTTTGCTCGGGAAAGCAAAGCTACGGAACAATCACGCGCCGCAATCTTTTGCGGCACCGCTATTTTACGCAGGGAATGCGCATAAACGTTCATCGCAATTTTGCGGAACGCATGCGAAAAGATTTTGGCTTCCGCCGCAAGTTGCGCATTTGTGCCTACTTCGTATATCCGCTTGCAACGCGGACAAATAAACCATTTTTCTTTGTCGCGCCGCAACCGTTCTCCGCAATCGGGGCACGCAAAACGATACGGTTCCCACTCTTTCATGCTATTCTCCTTGTTTCTGTACGCATTTCCTTTCTCTATTCTTTATCCGTCAAAACAGAAACAGTAATGTGGCAACAAACGCCACCGAAACCGATGCAACAATCAACTTGGTGATTTTTTCTTTGAAAAACAGTCTGCCGAATATCGCCGTTAAAATAAGCAGTCCGCCCGTAATCGCGGGATACATCAAAACGGCGGGCAGTTTTTGGGCACTCCAAAGTTGCAACATGTTCCCCACTCCGTTCATCAGCCCGTATGCCGCCATAAACAGAACGCACAGCCACCTTGCGCGCGCAACCGAATCCGTGGCGGCGGTTTCGGATATGGGCAACGGAACTTCGTTCCGCGGCTCGACGTCGTGTGCCTTTGCAGACCGCTTATGCAAATAAGCGTACAACATACAACACAAATACACAATACCGCTCAATGCAAACATGAAAAAATATGTCCAGGTCAGAAAGCCGTAGGTTGACCCCGCATGCGCATTTACCTGATGTTCTTTCGACCCGATATTGGCGGCGCCGTTAAACAGAAACGAAAGCACGCACCACACATAAAACGACTTGGACGACCTTACGTCCGATTTCCCGATACACGGCAGAATCATGGCAACAATCAAAAGTACAACGGCTATAAATCGGAACACATTGGCTTTTTCGTTCAAAAATGCAATTCCGTACACAAACGGCAACAGCATACCGCCGAGCGTATAAAACATGGTGTATACCGACACTTTACCGCACGACATCGCACGGATTCCCGCAAAGTTATTCGCCGTCATCATGGCGGCAACACCCAGCGCCAAACAAATCGTAAGCGTATTCCGCTCAAAACGGAATCGATTCAAAATCAGAAAAAGGATACAAGATACGGCGCCGGCGCCCGTGTTAAACAGTATTGCCGCAAAAACACGTTTTTCCGTATGCGTCTGGAACAATTTGCTAAACACAAACTGAAAACCGAAACACACCACCGAAATCCCCAAAAAGAGATAATACATATAGTCATTATATCACATATATCGCGCGAAAGTCACCCGTTTCAACGCGAAAAGAAAAAAACGCACTCGTTTCCTACGCAAAATTCAAACAACCACAATCCGTACTTGCCCTTATTCGGCAGTCCGATTCAAATATCTTGGCAATCCGTTATGGAACGATGCTTTTCCATTACATAATTTTTCAATTTTATGCCCAAACAATCCACTTCCTGCGCTTGTATTGCCACATATCCGCATGCTTCAAAAAACGGCTTTGCCGTTAAGGACGCATGCGTTTTCATAACGGTAAAATCTTTTTCCAACTCTTTACACAAAGCAGTTGCTATTCCCTGCTTTTGATAGTCTTTATGTACGTACAACAAATCCAAACAGCCCGTATCGTCAACACTTCCAAACCCCACAATCATGCCGTCCTGTTCGGCAAGCACGGTATGTTGTTTTTTCAGTGCACCACGTTTCTTTTTCAGACAATCCGACTTTGCCGTCCAGGCGTTACATTGCTCTTGCGTATAATCTTTCCCGTTCACCGCATGAATCGTATCGTAAAACAATTTTGACACCGTATCGAAATCGGACGGTTTATATTTTCGCAAACGCATCTCCATAGCGCAACAACTCCACAAAACAAAAAATACAACAGCACACCGTAAACGGAAAACGGTACCTATATTTTTCCGTTTGGCGCGCCCTTAACAAAGCCGCACACGCGAGCGAACGTTGACGCTAACATTACTTTATGAGAATATAAAAAACGGAACATTCCGAGAATATTCCGTTTTTGGCGCGCCATGAGGAGTTCGAATCCCCAACCTTTGGTTCCGTAGACCAACGCTCTATCCAGTTGAGCTAATGGCGCATATCGACCGACAGCCTATATATTATAAAACATACAGGTAGCAAATGTCAATCGATTTATTGCGGATTTCCTTTTTTATTTTCGCCTGTAAGCAATCGTTCTCATTACAGGAAACGACGCGCCGTAATATAATAGCTGCTACGTTGCGCCGAAATCGGTTCGATAACGGCGTGGTCGGACGCGGTATGCAGAATCATGTTATCGCCCAAATAGAGCGCCACGTGTCCGATTCGTTCCAACCCCGTTTTGTTCACGCGGGACGAGTTGGTAAAAAACAACAGGTCGCCTCTGCGGATATTTTTTCTTGCCACATATGTGCCTTGCAAACTCTGACTGCGCGACGTCATATCCAGATTGACGCCCGCCCCCACCTTAAATATGTATTGCATGAGCGACGAGCAGTCGTACGTCTTGCCCGTGAAGTCGGTATTCTTTACGCCGTTGCCCCAGTGGTAACGCTGCGCACCCAACTCGTAGGGAATACCGAGCAATTTTTTGCCCTCGGAAATCACGTTTTCCACCTGATTCGACCCTTTGGCAAACTGCACCGATTTCACGTACGCCGACGAAACGAATCCGCGCGTGTTTTTATAGTACACTTCGTACCAACCGTCCGATTTGCGAACTGCCGCAACCATGTCGGATTGGTCGAGCGACCCCATAGACGCGTATTTGGTTCCCGCACCCGTGCGCACCTGCAATCCGTTGGTTGTAGACGCCAGTAATACGTCGTATTCCTGTTGGGGTGGCGTAACCGCAGGAGGCTTGGGTTGCTCGGTGGCGGGCGGTTGCGTTACAGGGGGTTGTGTTACGGGCGGCGCAACCACGGGCGGTTCGGGGTCGGAAGGCTCTTCGGGTTGTTCTTCACCCGGGTCGCTCGGCTCGGACGGCGTCTGGTCGTCCGAAGGTTCTTCGGGCAACTCGGGAATTTCGGGTTGTTCTTCCGCAGGCGGATTTCCGTCCGACGGCATGTCCGTTACGGGCGGCGGCGCCGAATCGGACGGCACCGTCTGTTTTTCTCCGCAAGCCGACATGCTCAACGATAATGCCAAGCAAAGTGCAAGTAATAAATGTTTTTTATTCATTTCGATATGTACTCCGATAAATTTTTTTGTACCGAAATTATATCGTGCGTTGCCTGTTTCGTCAATAGAAAAAAGGGCGTATTGCCGTCGGTAATTTATGGAAATACACCCTTTATTTCGAAACGTTTTGCTACTTGATCGTTATTTGGCGCTCTCGATTCCCAACGTAGCAAGGAATTTAAGGAATGCCGCTTTGCCCTGTTCGTCGGGCTTAAACACGGCGGTATTCACAAGAATCGCCTCGCAAATGCGGTTGATTTCGTCTTTTATATTGAGTTTGGCTTCCACGGCGCTGATTTTGGACGAACCCGCTTCTTTGAGAAGTTTTTCAATCATCGCCTTATGACACACCATATCGGGCGCAAGTTTGGCTTCCGAATACTTTTCTTCTTTGGTGAGATATTTTTCGATTTCGGCAGTCTGACGCGCCAATCTTCCGGGCAGAACAAACAAGCCCATCGCTTCAATCAAACCGATACTCTCGCTCTTTATGTTCTGATACTCGGGATGTGCGTGGAAAATACCGTCGGGATACTGCGCGCTCGTGCGGTTGTTGCGGAAGATGATGTCAATCACGTATTTATCGTCTGCCTTACGCACAATGGGCGTGATTGCGTTGTGCTGTTCGTCCGTTTTGGCAATAATCTCCACGCTTTCGTCGCTGTAAACTTCCCACGCGGCATTCACTTTCTGCGCAAACTCAATCAGTTTTTCGCGGTTGGAACAAGCAAGCCGCAATACCGAATTGTACCAATCCACCACGCACATATCAATATACGGGTATTCTTTGTTTTTCAGTTTGATGAGCGCGCCCGCTTTATGCATGGGCATCATTTTGCCGCCGCCCTGAAAATGGTCGTGTGTGAGCACACTGCCGCCTATGCGCGGAAGCGCGGCGTTACAACCGATGAAATAGTTGGGCATATAATCGATAAAGTCGAACAGTTTCTCGATTGTGGCGTCGTTCACCGCCATGGGAACGTGCTCGCTGTTCACCGCAATGCCGTGCTGATTAAAGTAGGCATACGGTGAAAACTGCCAGAACCAATCTTCTCCGCCCAACGTAAGCGGCACGGTGCGAAGCGTCTGACGAATCTGTCCGCCGAACGCATAGCCTTCGTTTTCCTTGCAGATTGTGCACGCGGGATAACTTTCCGATTTGTTTTTGAGTGCGTCCGCCGTGTCTTTGTTATTCTTCTCGGGACGGCACACATTCACGGTGATTTCCAGTTTGCCTTTGGTGCCCTTTGCGTCCCACTTAACGTTTTCGCCTATTTTGGTAAGTTTTACGTAGTCGCTCTTAATACCGTAATCATACAACCAGTCAAACGCTTTTACGGCGCTCTTGCGGTGCAGGTCGTTGAAAATATCGGTGATTTCGGCAGGACGTTTGCACACGATGTTCATGAGCTTACCCGCAAAATACTCGCGCTTGTCGTCGGTAATGATTCCGTTATCTACGGCATACGACACAAGCGGTTCGAGCACGGTGTCGGGGCGGTCGAGCGCTTCGATTGCGTCGTAGTCTACCTCGTATTGCACATAGTCATGCAATTTCAATTCGTCGAGCAACAGATTACGCGCCCAGATTACGTCTAAATCATCGAGCAACAGGTGCGCCTGCGCATAATACAGCAGGCTTTCGACAGAGGGATAAATCAACATTTTTACATTCTCCTTTTTGCCCCGCTCGCGGAGCCGTTTTTTTATTCGGGTTTAACCGTATTGATATATTTCTCCACCTGAAAATACTTCCACGGAGTCTTTTCAAGCGGCGGAAACACTTTGAAAACCATTGTCTGTTTGGTTGTAGGGTGCATAAAGGTGAGCTGATACGCCCAGAGCGCAAGATTATGCCCTTTGGCAAGTACGTCGCCGCCGTATTTCGCGTCGCCGAACACGGGGTTACCCATATGCGACAACTGCGCACGAATCTGATGACTGCGTCCCGTATACAGATTCACGTCCAGCAAAGCAATCTTCTCGTTCGCTTCCAATACGCGGTAATCGAGTTCGGCGTTTTTGGCGCCTTCGGTTTTGGCAAGCACCACACGCACTTTGTTCTCTTTCTCGTCTTTCACCAGCCAATTCACAAGTTTGGCTCTGCGGTCGCGCGGCGTGCTCACCGTAACGGCAAGATATTTTTTATCGAATTCGCCCTGCGCAATCTGCTTGCACAAACGTTCCGCCGCTTTACTGTTGCGGGCAAACACCATCACGCCGCCCGTCGGTCGGTCCAGCCTGTGCACCATTCCGATAAACGCGTTGCCCTGCTTGTTGTATTTTACTTTGATATACTCTTTGATAATGCTCAAAAAATCCGCGTCGCCGCTGCTGTCGCTCTGCGTGGGCACGTTCTGCGGCTTAACCGCCACAACAATCTGATTGTCCTCATAGAGTATAATCGGTTGGGTGTTTTCCATTTTTTCCTCTTTGCGCGCTATTTAGCGCAAGGCTTCGTGTGTATACTTCCGACTTTTTCTGTTCGCCCAAGTCGGATTAAGCAAGCGTCAGCACGGAGTAGCGCCGACTTGCGTTTGGGCGAAAATCTTTTGCGCGGAATTGCCGCAAGGCAACACGATTCCCTTTTCCGCCGTAGGAAGGCACAATTCGTAACCGTCGGTGCGTCCTTCGGGCAGGGTAAGCGTGAGAATGTTCTGCATGACGCGCGCGCTCAATCCCGTAGTATAGCTGTTTATAAGATAAAACAGCGGATTTTCGCTCAACACGTTTGCGGTCAATTTCACAAGGTCGTAAATGCTATCTTCCAGTTTCCACATTTCGCCGCCCGGACCCCTTCCGTAAGACGGCGGGTCCATAATCACGGCGTCATACGTTTTGCCCCGCTTGATTTCCCGCGAAACAAATTTGGCGCAATCGTCCACAATGTATCGCACGCGGTCGGACGGAATACGGGATAACGCGCAGTTTACTTTGGCACGGTCTACCATGCCGCGCGCGGCATCTACATGGGTGACGAACGCGCCTTCTTTGGCACACGCCACGGTAGCGCCGCCCGTATAGGCAAACAGATTAAGCACACGGATTTCCCGTTTCGCACCCGCAATGAGCGCGCGCACGGCGTCCCAGTTTGTTGCCTGTTCGGGAAACAGCCCCGTATGCTTGAATCCCATGGGTTTCACGGCAAACGTAAGGTCGTTATATGTGATTTGCCATTCGTCGGGGTAAGAGCGGTATTTTTCCCAATAGCCGCCGCCCGAACTGCTACGCACATAACGGGCATGCAAACCTTTATACTTGCCGAGTTCGAATTGCGGTTTCCATATCACCTGCGGGTCGGGACGCAACAACAGCACGTTGCCCCACCGCTCCAATTTTTCGCCGCCGCCCGTAGCAAGCACTTCGTAATCCCGCCACCTGCTTTTAACGGGTGTTGTATCGTTCGCCGTCATATTCTGCGCACGCCAATATAAGCGGTTTTGCCGTTTACGTCCGCTTTTTCTCCGCCCTGCGCAAACGTGAGTTCGTCGCACAACACGGCGGCGCGAATTTCTTTTTCAAACGCTTTTGCGGCGTCGGTTACTTCCACATCGCCGCCCAGCGTAACCGCAATATGGTCGGTCACTTCGTATCCCGCGTCTTTGCGCATTGCCTGAATTTTGCTCACAAGTTCGCGCATATATCCTTCGCGTATCAGTTCGGGAGTGAGCGCGGTATCTAAAATACACGTAATACGGTCGTTTCCTTCGGCAACGAAACCTTCTTTGCTCACCGCTCGCACCAATACGTCGGCGGCGGTAAATTCCACCGTTTCGCCTTCTATTACCGCTTTTACCGCAGCGCCGCCGTGTACGCCTTTTGCCACCGCTTCGCCGTTTGCCGCCAGATATTCGCGTATCTTGCCGATTAACTTTCCGTATTTGGGACCGAGCGTGCGCAACTGCGGTTTCACTTCATAGGTGATATATTCCGCCGCACCGTCGATAATCTCCACATGTTTCACGTTCAGTTCTTCGGCAATCACGGCTTTCATGCCGTCGTCCAGTTGTGCCGCAACCCCGCCCGCAAGTAACAATCTTCCGAGCGGCTGACGGTTTTTGATACCGCTGCCGTTGCGCGCACTCCGCCCCAGCGTTGTGGCTTCCAACACAATCGACATAAAGTCTTCCAACCGTCGGTCGATATACTTTTTCTCGCAATGCGGAAATTCGCACAAATGCACCGATACGGGCGCACTCTTATTTACACTGCGCACGATATTCCGATAAATGTCTTCCGAGATAAACGGCACAAACGGTGCCGCCAAGCGCACAAGCGTTTCGAGCACGGTATACAACGTCATGTATGCCGCCGTCTTGTCGTCCGTCTGCTCGCTGCCCCAATAACGCTCTCTGCACCTGCGCACATACCAGTTGCTCAAAGCGTCGGTAAAGTCGGCGATTGCACGCGCCGATTCGGTAATGCGATACGAATTCAGATGTTCGTCCACCGTTTGAACCAGCGAATTCAGTGCACTCAATACCCACTTATCCATCACCGACAGTTTGCAATCTTTCAACTTATATTCGGTAGGGTCAAAGCCGTCGATGTCGGCATAGAGCACGTAAAAACAATAGGTGTTCCACAACGTACCCAAAAATTTGCGTTGCGCCTCGCTCACCGCTTCGGGATAGAACCTGCTGGGCAGATAGGGCGCGCTTGCCGTGTAAAAATACCACCGCACTGCGTCGGCGCCTTGCTTATCGAGCACCGACCACGGGTCTACCACATTCCCTTTGTGTTTAGACATTTTCAAACCGTTTTTGTCGCATACGTGCCCGAGCACAATGCAATTCTTAAACGGCGCTTTATCAAACAACAAAGTGGAAATGGCAAGAAGCGTGTAAAACCATCCGCGCGTTTGGTCCACCGCCTCGGAAATAAAGTCGGCGGGAAAGGTCTTTTCAAAAATATCTTTGTTTTCAAACGGATAATGATACTGCGCAAACGGCATGCTGCCCGAATCGAACCAACAGTCAATCACTTCGGGCGTGCGACGCATGGTTCCGCCGCAACCGCAATCAAACGTAACCGCGTCTACATACGGCTTGTGTAATTCGATATCGCCCTGTAAGTTGCCCAACTTTTTGAGTTCTTCTTTGCTGCCTACTACATGCGTTTTGCCGCATTTGTCGCACACCCAAATAGGCAACGGCGTGCCCCAGTATCGGTCGCGCGAAAGCCCCCAGTCGATTACGTTTTCCAAAAAGTTCCCCATACGCCCGCTGCCTATGCTCTCGGGCATCCAGTTGACCGTCGCGTTATTCTTTACCAGCTTTTCGCGCAATTCGGTCATTCGTATAAACCAGGTACTGCGCGCATAATACAGGAGCGGCGTATCGCACCGCCAACAGAACGGATAGCTGTGCGTGAACAGCATTTCACGGAACAACAGTCCCTTTTCTTTGAGCATGCGCAATATGTTTTTATCGGCGGTCTTGCAGAAAATGCCCACCAATTCGGTTGCTTCTTGCTTGAACTTGCCGCGTTCGTCTACCATCATCACAAACGGCAAATCGTACTTGCGCCCCACGTTGGCATCGTCCTCGCCGAACGCAGGCGCAATGTGCACCACGCCCGTGCCGTCGGTCAGCGTAACGTATGCGTCGCATACCACGTAAAAACAATCCTGCTTGTCCTTTTTATAATACGGGAACAGCGGTTCGTAACGCGTATATTCGTATTCTTTGCCCTTTTTGGTTTCCACCACGGTGTAGTCGCCGTCAAAATGCTTGCTCACAAGTTCGGACGCCAGAATATACCGCACGCCGTCCTTTTCCACAGTGGCATAATCGTAATCGGCGTGCATGCACAGCGCCACGTTGGAAGGCAACGTCCAGGGCGTTGTCGTCCAGGCGAGAATGTACGTATTCTCCTTATCCGCCACCTTGAACTTCACGACACATGTCTTTTCTTCCACGTCTTTGTAGCCCTGCGCCACTTCGTGACTGGAAAGCGCGGTGCCGCAACGCGGGCAATACGGCACGATTTTATGTCCTTTGTATATAAGCCCTTTTTTGTCGATTTCTTTGAGCGCCCACCATACCGATTCGATATAGTTATCATCGTAGGTAATATAGGGGTTGTCCATATCCACCCAATATCCCACGCGGTCGCTCATCTTTTCCCATTCGCCTTTGTACTTCCAAACGCTTTCTTTGCACTTGCCGATAAACGGCTCTATTCCGAATTTTTCAATGTCGCCCTTGCCGTCGAATCCCAGTTGTTTTTCCACTTCGAGTTCCACGGGCAATCCGTGCGTATCCCAGCCCGCTTTTCTGCGAACGTGATACCCCTTCATTGTTTTATACCGCGGAATGATGTCTTTCATCACACGCGTGAGAATATGCCCGATATGCGGTTTTCCGTTCGCCGTAGGCGGACCGTCGTAAAAAGAAAATTCTTTGCCCTTTTGCGTAGCATCAAGCGACTGCTCGAATACGCCGTGCTCTTTCCAAAAGGCAATCGTTTCTTTTTCGCATGCGGTGAAATCTCTGTTGGGGTCTGCTTTCTTATACATAAAGAGTTTTCCTTTATATAAATTTCCCGAATACGACGCAAGCAAAAGCGCCGCAACCTGTGAAAAACCGCACGGTGCTTTTTTACCGAGCGGTACTACCGTCGAAACAGGCGACGCCCCGCTTATAAAAAGCAAGACCCCGCGTCTCTTGTTTTTATTATAACCCGTAAGAACCGCCCGTGTCAATTAAATTCCGCAAAAACTGCCGCTCGGAACAAAAAAACTTTTTTCTTTTTTCCGTTTTGTATGCCCACTTGCCGCTATGTCAAACAGAATACAGGCAAATTTTCACATAACAAAAAGAATTGCATTTTGTCGGATTATATGCTACACTTATTTATAATGCATGCCGATACGCGCGACATACGAACCGTTTGCTTAAATTGCTTTGCCACTCTGGACAAAAGCGGTTTTTGCTTTCACTGCCGCACACGGAAGGACGACGACGCCAACCCGCCTTCCGCGCTTTCTTTGCGCACACTGCTCAACGGACGCTATCTGATTGCGCGGCAGTTAGGCGCGGGCGGATTCGGCATTACCTATCTTGCCTGGGATTTATACACAAGCAAACGCGTGGCAATCAAAGAGTTCTTTCCCAAAAACTACACGGCGCGCGAACCGCACACGGGGCAGGTGCGCGTGAGCAGCCCCGAACATATCGTTGCGTTCAATCACTGGCGGCGGGCGTTCGTGCACGAAGCACAAATACTCATACGCATCAATCATCTGCACGGCATTGCAAAACTGCTCGACTTTTTTGAAGAAAACAACACCGCCTACATCGTTATGGACTATCTCGAAGGACAAACACTTCGCGATTACCTTTCGGCACGCGGCTATAAAGTTACGGTTAAAGAAACGCTGGATATCATGCGCCCCATACTCGAATCGTTGGTCATTTTGCACCAATACGGCGTGATTCACAAAGATATCAGCCCCGAAAACATCATAATCGTACAGAATAAATACGTAAAACTCATCGACTTCGGCGCGGCGGCATTATATAACGACCCTCGGAACGAAAAGCCGTTCATGGTGCTCAAAGCAGGCTTCTCGCCCATTGAATTCTATCGCCCCGCAGAATGCAAACAAGGTCCGTGGTCGGACGTATATCAGGTAGGCGCCACCATATACAACGCAATCACGGGCTACATTCCCGCCGACGCGCAATCGCGCGTACAGCAAGATAGACTCCCCCGCCCGTCGCAACTCGGCGCAGTCGTTCCCGTTGCCGTGGAAAACGCAATCATGAAAGCATTGCAAATTCTTCCCGAAAAGCGCTACGACAACATGGGCGATTTCATTCAAATGCTGTACGGCGAATTTCTTCCCCTTCTGCGAAAGTAAAAGCGATTCCCTTCGGAACCGCTTTTTGTATGGCTATCTCTTTTTCTACGCCCGTAACACACCCCACACTTCGTAAAAATCTCGATAACCCTACACTAGTTCATGTAGAAATTAACCGCGTTTCCAAGTATAAGAACTATATGTTTTTGTTAAATATGTAGCCGCAGTTGTCGCATTGACAATATCGGACGTAGCTAAACTCGTTCCACTTGTCGAAGAACTCGGATAACAATACCACCAACCGTTCGGATTTGCAAAATATGCGTTTTTTAATTCCTTACAAGCATAAAAAGCACTGTTTATAAAGGTCACTTTAGCCGGAATAAAGATTTCGGTAATAGCAGTATAGGCAAATGCAGAGTCGCCGATACTTGTCAGATTACTATCCGAAGGAATCACTACCGTTTTCAGGTTTTTACAAAATCCAAACGCGTTCGCGTCTATAACTGTAACAGATTTGGGAATCGTTACAGATGTAATATCGCATCCATAAAAGGCATAACGCCCTATCGATGTTACGGTAGCGGGAATCGTGCTATTATTTGCCCCTACAATCAATGCGTTATTATTGATTTGAATCAGGCAATTTCCCTTTGCGGTATAGAATGCGTTTCCCATTTCTACCGTTATATTATCGGGCTTACAATTTCTGAATGCGAATTCACCTATATCCGTTACCGAAGCAGGTATATAAATATTTTTAATAGCACAATAGCCAAAAGCATTTTTTCCTATAACTTTAACCGTGGCGGGAATCGATATATTCTGTAACGATCCACATCCCATAAACATCCCTTCGGGAATTGACGTTATCCCCACAGGCAATTTCACCGTTGCCAATCTCCCGCAACTATCAAATACATAGGTACCGATATTTTTCAGGGTGTCGGGAAGCAGTATGTCTGTCATCACACTGCACATGTCAAATGCATTGTTTTCTATTGTTTGTATCTCGCTTTCGTCTGCAAACACGAAACGAGTCATCGCAAAACACTTGTAAAAACTTAATACTCCAATCCGATTCACATGTTTGGGTAAATAAAACTCTTTCAGTTCTATACATTCCGCAAATGCCTGATCCCCTATTGCTTTCAAAGAAGAAGATTCGGAAATATGAACGGATTCCACCCCCACACAATTTGCAAATCCGCTTATACCGATTTCCAAAAGCGTGTCAGGCAAAGATATCGATGTTATTGCGTCCGTTTTGGCATATGCATTCGCATTTGTGTTATGAGCAAAACCCCTATCCGCTATTTTTGTTACAGGTAAACCGCGATATGTAGCGGGAATGGTCACGTCTCCCGTAAGCGTTGCACCCTTTTTCACTTTCACTTCATATGATTTTCCCGAATCGATTAACACAAATTCAAAATCATCTGCAAACAAACTTTTCCAAATTGCATATAAAGTTGTGTTGTTAGGCGCATTTATAATGTCCGTTGCCGAATATGCGGGCGCACCGGTTTGCGTAGTCGCCCATCCCGTAAATTCGGAACCGTCGCAATAAGGGGCTTTTATTCCGCCAATCGTTTCGGCGTTGGAAATCCCGTCAGCTGTTTTATAAACCGATGTTATATATCCGCTCGTGCTCAAAGTACATCTCCATATTACGGGTCGATTGGAAGCATTCCAAGACGTATCCCAATCGTTCGGCGCAGTACTATGTGTTTCAACGTATATGGTTAAATTTGTACAGCCGTTGAAAGCGGAACTTTGAATCGTACCCACTTCTCGCGGTATCGTAACGCTATGTAATTGTACTCGACCGTTAAAACTATCTCCTGCAATCGTTTTTACCGTGCGCGGAACAATTACACCCCCGCCGATTCGATTGGGAACATAAACGATTTCCGTTTTTGCTTTATTATACAAAATTCCGTCTTGCGTTGAAAAAGTCGAATTGTTCGGCGATACGGCAATTGTTTCCAACCGTGAATTATCAAACGCTCTTTCTCCGATAGTTGCCACGTTATCCGATATGACCAAATTTTGTAAACCGCAACCGTAGAATGCGTATGCACCGATTTGCGTAATGTTGTTCAAAATATTCACGTTTTGTAACGCAGTGCAGTTATAAAACATATAATCGGGAATTCGTTCTAATGTATAAGAAAGATTTACATCGGTCAATGCCGTACATTCGCGAAAAGCCCCTTCACCAATAGTAGTAATGTTAAACGGTATGGAAAGTGTTGTCAAACTCGAACAATTCATAAACACTTCTTTACCGATTGTTTCTATTCCATAATAAAAATCGACTTCGGATAGATTCGGACAATCCTGGAAAACACCGTTTCCCAACACTTTCGTTGAATAGGGAAACGTGATACTGTTTAACCCGCTTGCTCGGAACGCCTGATTACCAATCGAAGTTATGCCTTCGGGAATATCGATAGACAATAAACTCTCGCATGATAAGAATACCCCTTCGTTTATTGCAGTTAAACTGTTTGAAAGCGAAACGCTCGATAACTTACGGCACCCGTTAAACGCATTATTTCCCAATTCCGTAACCGAATCGGGAATCGTAATGCTTGTTAAATTAGAGCAAAAACCGAATGCAGACGAACCGATCGATTTCACCGTGTCGGGAATAGCAATCTCATCAATTGCCGTACCGATAAAAGCCGCCCAACCTATATGTGTTAAAGCTTTCGGAAGTACAACACTCCGCAAACTCGAGCAAAAAGCAAACGTGTTGTCTTTAATTTCGGTTATCGCATCGGGAATATCCGCATACGATAGGTTGGTACAGTATAGGAAAGCCGCCGAACCGATAGAATCCACTAACGGCGATAGGTTGATTCTATCCAAAAGCGCGCAACCGTAAAAAGCCCGTTCGCCGATTGTCGTCAACTCGCTCGCCCAACTCGATATCGTCAGTTTGGAACAATTTTCGAATGCAGAATTGCCGATTTTTTTGACAGTGGAAGGAAGCGACATATCCCCCAAAGACTTACAACCGTAAAACGTTTCGTCGCCGATTTCCATCAGTTGACCCGGCAACCTTGCCTGCGTTAATTGCACACAGTTCTTAAACGCCGATTTACCGATAGAAGTCGTATCGCCTAAAAACGTCACAGCGGTGATTCCCATATTAGCAAAAGCGCCGTCCGCAACCGAAAGAATGCGGATTTGTCCGTTAATCCGATCGGGAATTTTAATCTCTTTTATATCGGTATACTCTTCTTTTATCCCTTCAATCCGATCGCCCCGTGTATTCAAAGTATAAATACTTTCCAACGTTTCGCACCCGCATACGTTGCATTTGATTCCACGGTATTGTCCTTCTATATTCACGCCTAAATCTTCAAAAGTATGCGTATGTTCCACCGCCATTGTTAACTGAAACCCCAACCAATCGGCGGGGTACCATACTTGCGTATCATCACCTTCCCACCCTTTATGTACAACAAACCCCAATTGTCCTGCATATTCGGCATATCCGTATGCCACCATAACATGCCAATTGTCCAAACTTGCACCCGTTAGTTTGGCGGGATTGATTCCCACCATAATCGGTCTGCCTGCGCGGATTTCCGCCATTGCCTCCGCCTGCGAAAAAATTGCCCAATCGATCGAAACTTCGTCTTGAATATCCGCCGCATATGTTTCCACAAACTTTTTCCCCGCACTGCTCACAAACGGAAACATTTGTCCTACAAGCGAACCCCAAAATTCCATATCGAATATCGCCCGATAAACGCTGTCCTCCGTTCCCAAGCTCGAATAACCTGGTTTGTAATGCCGTGCCGATAGCACAACAGGGTGTTGCGCTAAATTCCCGTAATCGTCGCTTAAAAAGCGCGTTCCGTCCGCAGTCGTTGCGGGAATCAACCGTCTGTCCGAATAGTAATTGTGATACCCCAATAGCATTTGCATGGCAACGGTTGTGCACATGCCCAAGGGATTATCGCTACTGTCATTATCACGATGTTTTGGGTTCAAATAAAAATAATTCCGATTCTCAATAAACTGCACGTTGGTAAAATTCTCTATGGGCGTTGTGTTCAAATTGATTTCGTAGTCCGACGCATCGCTGTATGTTACAAACGCAGAATTCGCAACCGAAACGTGCGCGCCGTTTGTTTCCGCCGACGCAACTGCGGGCGTCATGCAAAAAATCATTGCCGATACCAAAACGGCAAGCCCCGTTGCCAACACTGTCATGCCTTTTCTCATGTTCATTTTCTATTTCCTCCTATTATAAATCAAATTCTTTGTGAGGTGGAACACTCAACCCAACACATGCATGATTATCTTCCGAAAGTTGCGTGCCGTAAACAAATTCTTCCATAGATATAAGATTGAGATATTTGTCTCCCCTTTTTACCGCAGGAATATACATATGACGTTTTCCGACACGTAACACATACCGAGTTTCGTTTTTGATACCCGCCGCTTTGAAATGACTCACCGAGTACTCAATCGGTTTCCCAGTTTCGTCCATCTCATAGTAAAATTCTTTTCCGCTCTCGTCGATTTTGTACCGTACCCATTCAATAGTGGGATCTTTACTAGTACTGTCTTTGGAATACATTCCGTATAAGCCGAGCACTCTCGCCCAGTTCACATCCCGTATCTCCACATACATATACCCGTACGGCTCAAACTCCACCAAACAGTAGTAGCTGAAACAATCGTTTTGGTTGTATAAAGGATACACCTTGAAATCCGTATACTTACTGCCTTCCCCCATATACCGTTTTTCCACCCGTTTGGAAATCCGAGCAATGTGTTGTTCTTGGGTGTATGTGGAATCCCTTTGTCCGTGTACAGTAAACCCCAGCCACATGGAAAACGCCACCGCTAACATTAACCATACACATACCGCAATTTTCCGTTTTTTCGTCATTCGATTTCCAATCCCCTCCTTTCCGTTTATATTGCCAACACTTGTATACTTTTATTGTAAACCCGTTTCCATTATTTGTCAATAGGGTTTGGAAAAATTTAATCTTATTTTTTCGCAAAAAGCGATTCCCTTCGGAACCGCTTTTGTCATTCTTTTTATCCTTTTTTCTGAGGGCAGTCAACACTGTATATTGCCCCCGTAGGCGCCCAACCCCGCACAACAAAATCACCTTATCCGTCCGCCCGTAACACACCCCATACTTCGTAAAAATCCCCACCCGACAGCGCGTAATTTTTCACTTTTGCCGCAAACGACGAAACGGGCGTTTCGCCTGTAAGCGTCTGCCGCGTGGTATTCCACTTAAACAAATACCGCAAAATCGCGTCCGACTTTTCACCGTGTAACCGCAAAAAACGATTGCCAAACGCTAAAATATGCGAATCACAAGGCAGCAAATTGCGTAGCCCTTCGTCTAATAGCCAGGAATGACAGGTAAAACACGTATACCGAAAGTCGGGAAAAAACTTTCCGAAAAATTCCCGCGCCAAGGCAAGCGAATCGTCGCACGCCGTTTCGGTAAGCCGTCCGCCTGCGGGAATATGTACTTCGAGCACGGGGTCGCCTTCTTTCAGTCCTGCCTGCGGCGCGTCCCGTTCCGCCCGCCCCATGCAAAATTGCAAACGCCCCAACCGAAACAGTTCCAATCGGTAATGGTGCAACAGCCAGGGGAACTCCGCAATTCCCCACTCTCCGAACGTGTTGTAATAGGTATCGCACCACACTGCCAAATCGGAAAACGTGTCTAATAGAATTTGCCGCGGGATTCTTTTTTCGCAATAATTTCTTTCCGATTCGTCGCAAAAGAATAAACAGGCAAGCCAATCCTTTTGCGGCGAATGCTTTCCGAAAGAATACGTTTCCACCATATCCAAATCGGAAAGGTCTTCCCGTTCAAGCGCCGCACGAAAAGCCGCCCCGCTTTGAGGCGGAAACCGCAACGCGTTATACCATTTCTCTATCGTGTTTTTCTTTTCATCCCCTTGCATACCCACACCGTTCCCGAATGTATTTCATTTCAGTATACTATCTTTTTTCGCCGCCTGTCAACACAATCGCACCGTTTCACTTCCGTAGCGCATTTGTCCGCGCTTATTGTATCGGAGCGCACAAGAAAAGTGTCCGCGTTTTTCCTTGACTATTTGCCTTGTAAGTTTTATAATATATACGTTTGGTCTAAAACGAAATAAACCCATTTATCAAAACGGAGGTATGTATGAAAAAAATGACCATCGACGGTAATACCGCCGCGTCGCATATCGCGTATGCGTTCAGCGAAGTTGCCGCCATCTATCCGATCACTCCCTCGTCCCCCATGGCGGAATACGCCGACGAGTGGGCGGCATCGGGACGGGTAAACATGTTCGGACAACCGTTGCGTCTTGCCGAAATGCAGAGCGAAGCGGGCGCCGCGGGCGCGGTGCACGGCAGTCTTGCCGCAGGTGCGCTCACCACCACCTACACCGCCAGTCAGGGTCTGCTTCTCATGATTCCCAATATGTACAAGATTGCGGGCGAAATGCTCCCGTGTGTGTTCCACGTTTCGGCACGCGCGCTTGCCGCACATGCTCTCTCTATCTTCGGCGACCATGCCGACGTAATGGCTTGCCGCCAGACGGGTTTTGCCATGCTTGCCAGCAACTCCGTGCAAGAAGCTATGGATTTGGCGCTCGTGTCGCACCTTGCCACACTCAAAGCCAAAGTTCCCTTCCTGCATTTCTTCGACGGATTCCGTACCAGTCACGAAATCAGCAAAATCGACGGAATCGAATACGATGAAATTCTGCCCCTTGTGGATATGAACGACATCAAAGACTTTAAGGCGCGCGCGCTCAATCCCGAGCACCCCGTGCAAAAAGGTACGGCACAGAATCCCGACATCTATTTCCAGAACCGCGAGGCGGCAAACAAGTACTACGACGCCACCCCCGAAATCGTGAAAACGATGATGGAAAAAGTGTATAAACTCACGGGCAGAAAGTACGAACTGTATCAATATTACGGCGCACCCGACGCGGAAGAAATCATCATCATGATGGGTAGCGGTTGCGAAGCGGCGGAAGAAACGGTAGACTATCTCACCGCAAAAGGCAAAAAAGTGGGCTTGCTCAAAATCCGCTTGTATCGTCCCTTCTCGGTAAAAGATTTCCTGAACGCAATCCCAGCATCGGTCAAAAAAATCGCCGTGCTCGACCGCACCAAAGAAGCAGGCGCTCTCGGCGAGCCGCTCTATCTCGACGTGTGCTCGGCGCTGTATGAAAACGGCAAGAAAGATATCACCGTTGTGGGCGGCAGATACGGACTGGGTAGCAAAGAATTCAATCCCAGCATGGTGAACGCCGTATACGAAAATCTTGCGCAGGCGCAACCCAAAAACCACTTCACCGTGGGTATCGAAGACGACGTTACGGGCACTTCGCTCGCAGTCAAAGACTTTATCAACGCATCGCCCGAAGGCACGATTCGTTGCAAGTTCTACGGCTTGGGCAGCGACGGCACGGTGGGCGCCAACAAAAACAGTATCAAAATCATCGGCGACCACACCGATATGTACGCGCAGGGCTATTTCAGCTACGACTCCAAAAAGAGCGGCGGCATCACGATTTCGCACCTTCGTTTCGGCAAATCGCCCATTAAGAGCACCTATCTCATCGACCAGGCGGATTTTGTTGCCTGCTCCAATCCTTCCTACGTGACGCGCTACGATATGGTAAGCGATATCCGCGAAGGCGGTACATTCCTGCTCGGTTGCCACTGGACGGCAGAACAGCTCGAACACGAACTGCCCGCCTCCATGAAACGCGCCATCGCGCAGAAAAAACTGAAATTCTACACCATCGACGCACTCAAAATCGCGGGCGCGGCGGGGCTCGGCAAACGCACCAACGGCGTTATGCAGGCGGCGTTCTTCAAACTTGCCGACGTTATCCCCTACGACCAAGCAAGCGAATACATGAAACAAATGGTGAAAAAGTCTTACGGCAAAAAGGGCGACGAAATCGTTCGCAAAAACTGCGAGGCTATCGATAACGCGATTGCGGGACTTATCGAAGTAAAAGTACCCGCGGCTTGGGCAAACGCAACAAGCGGCGCACAGGCGGTACAAACCACCGACAACAAATATTTCAACGCGTTCGTTAAACCCATCATCGCACAGGAAGGCGATAAACTTCCCGTGTCGGCGTTCGAGCCGGACGGCACCGTTCCCACGGGCACTACCAAATACGAAAAACGCGGCATTGCGCCCATGGTTCCCGCCTGGATTGCCGAAAACTGCATTCAGTGCAACCAATGCTCGCTCGTTTGCCCGCACGCGTGCATCCGCCCCGTGCTGTGCGACGAAAAGCAGGCAAACAAAGGCGGCAAGGCGTTTATCACCAAACCCGCCACGGGACTGGAAGGTCTTAACTTCCGTATTCAGGTTTCGCCGCTCGACTGCACGGGCTGTTCGAGCTGTGCAAACGTCTGCCCCGCCAAAGAAAAGGCGCTCAAAATGGTGCCGCTGGAAGACAGCGTAAAAACCGAAGAAGCCAACTGGGAATATACCGAAAAACTTCCCGTACGCGACGTGTCCGCCAAATTCAAACCCGAATCGGTTAAAGGCAGCCAGTTCAAACAACCGTTGTTTGAATTCTCGGGCGCCTGCGCAGGTTGCGGCGAAACGCCTTACGTCAAACTCATCACCCAGTTATTCGGCGACCGCATGATTGTGGCAAACGCCACGGGTTGCTCGTCGATTTACGGCGGTAGCGCTCCCACCTGCCCGTACACCACCAATGCGGAAGGGCACGGACCCGCCTGGGCAAACAGCTTGTTCGAAGATAACGCCGAATTCGGTTACGGCATGAATCTTGCCTATAAAGCGCGTAAAGCCAAGTTGGAATCGGACGCGAAAGCGGCAATCGCCGCGGGTGCGGACGGCGCCATAAAAGAAGCGCTCGAAAACTGGCTGGCAAACAACAACGACGCCGAAGGCAGCAAGAAAGCGGCGGCGGAAGTAAAAGCGGCATTGCCCGCGGCGCTCAAAGCGGCAAAAGGCGAACTCAAAACGGCTCTTACGGCAGTTAAAGACGCCGAAGACGTACTCGTTAAAAAATCGGTATGGATTTTCGGCGGCGACGGTTGGGCGTACGATATCGGCTACGGCGGATTAGACCACGTTCTCGCGTCGGGCGAAGACGTGAACGTGCTCGTGGTAGACACCGAAGTGTATTCCAACACGGGCGGACAGTCAAGTAAATCCACCCCCACGGGTTCGGTTGCCAAGTTTGCGGCAAGCGGCAAACGCACCAAGAAAAAGGATTTGGGCATGATGGCAATGAGCTACGGCTACGTTTATGTGGCACAGGTAGCCATGGGCGCCAACCAAAGCCAGGTTATCAAAGCGATTTCCGAAGCGGAAGCGTACCACGGTCCCAGCCTTATCATCGCATATGCCACCTGTATCAACCACGGTATCGACATGTCCAACGGTCAGGCGGAAATGAAAAAAGCGGTGGAAGCGGGCTACTGGCAGTTGTATCGCTACAATCCCGACCTTGCCGACCAAGGCAAAAATCCGTTCTCGCTTGATAGTAAAGACCCTACCGGCAACTATCAGGAATTCATTGCGGGCGAAACGCGGTACAAGAGTCTTGTGAAAACGCACCCCGAAATCGCACAACAGCTTTTTGAACGTGCCGAAGTAGAAGCAAAAGCGCGTCTGGAAACCTACAAGAAAAAAGCCAATAACTAAATCCTCTCCTATTTGTTTGCTTACGCACGGAATTTTCACGCGATGCAATCTTCGCCATGGATTATTCCTCCGCTGTAGTTTCCTTTGTTGACTAAAATATGCCCGTAGAAGCCCGTATTTTCGCTTCTGCGGGCTTTTAGGTTT
>JAAWAB010000014.1 GCA_022791915.1 Clostridia bacterium | reverse complement strand
TGTTCAGAGGATTAGACGAAACAGATATAAAAAATTATTTTTTAGTCGCACAATACATTCAGTGCTTGAATAACAAATTATCATAGTAACGATAAATTTCAATTTATCCTTCCAAATAGTTTGTAGTAAAAAGCTCTCGAACATATCGTTCGAGAGCTTTTGTCCTCGTTTGAAAGTACAACTCTTAAAAATTTAGTATTTAATTCCCTATGGGAAGTGCGCATTTGCGAGAAGTCTTTTTTCATAGTAGGGGATTTGATATTGTGTCGGGAAAATCACGCGCGGGTTAAATCGAAAGTTTTTTGCAATCCCAGTGCATCTAATTTTTGGGTGAGATGTTTGCTTGCGCCGCCGCCCCAGGCAAACGTGCCGAACAGCGAATATTCGGTAACGGGCGGGCGAAGCGCTTCCACTTCGGCAACAAGCGTGCCGATACGGGGTGTGGGATAGCCGTTATAGGTGGGCGAACCGATACACAGGTGTTTGCTTGCGGCAAGTGCCGCCATTACGTCGCTCATGTGGTCGGTACGTAAGTCGAATACGGTAATTTTTTCGTATGTTTTGCGCAGTTCGTCACAGGCTTCTTGTGCCCGTTCTGCCGTTCCGCCCCATAAAGAGTCGAATACGAGCGTTGCGGCAACCGATTCGCCCGTGCAAAGAGATTGATATAACTTTCCGATACGGTCGATGTTTTTCGTCCATACAACGCCGTGCGAAGGGGCAATCATATCGAGCGGCAACGAAAGCGCCGCGTCTACCGCTTTGGCGGCTTGCGCGCGATACGGCATAACGATATTTGCGAAATAGTGTTGCGCTTCGGTTAGCGCTGTATTGATATTGTTTTGCGTGTCGAGCGGTTGGTTTGTAGCGAAGTGTTGCCCGAAAGCGTCGTTGGAAAACAGGATTTTTTCGTTGGGCAGATAGGTGACCATATTATCCGGCCAGTGCACCATGGGAGTGGCGAGAAAGGAGTACGTTCTGCCGCCTATTTCTCTGGTATCACCGCTTTTTACCGTTTGAACGTTTTCGGTGCCGTACATTGCCTGTAAAAATTTCGCGGCGGCAACGGTGGCATAAACAACGGGTTTTGCCGTCTGCAAAATGGCGGGCACGGCGCCGCTGTGGTCGGGTTCGGTGTGATTGATAATGAGTGCGGTAATATTTTTCGGTTCGGTGACGGAAGCGATACGACCGAGCAATTCGTCGGTTTTATCGCGGTGAACCGTGTCGATAAGCGTATATTTTCCGTCCGTGCCGCGGACGAGATAGGCATTGAAAGTTACGCCGTGGCTCACGTGATAGCCGTGAAAGCGGGGCGCGTCTTTATCGATTGCGCCCACGCAATAAATGCCTTCGGCAATCTGAATGGCTTGTTGGTTTTTCATGTGCATATTCTCCCGTAATGATACAACGGTATTTTTACCGTTTACAAAATATAGTATACCGTATTTTTTCGGTTTGGGCAACTGCCTGACGGGAAAAACCGCATAAATTAAAAAACGATTAAATTACATAAGCGCTATCGGGTAGCCGATTTGCCGAAAACGGGAGTTTTGGGCGAAAAAGCAGGGGTTTTTGGGGTAAATCGGCGGAGAAATGCGGTAAATTTCTTTCATACGGTTGACATAAGGCGGTAGTATAGATATAATATAATAAGTGACGACTGTATACACTTTCGGGTATTGTCGGCACTTAATTCCAGCAAGGAACAGAATGAAAAAATAATGAGTTTTTATATTGCCGGCACGGGAAGCGCACTTCCCAAAAAGGTTGTATCCAACGACGATTTGAGCAAAATCGTGGAAACGAACGACGAGTGGATTCGCACCCGCACCGGTATCCGCAACCGAAGAGTACTTACCGACGAAACGCTCACGCAATTATCGACCGAGGCGGCGAAAAACGCGCTTGCCGACGCGGCGGTTGCACCCGAAAAGGTAGACCTTGTGCTTTGCGCTACGTTGCGCGGCGATACGATTACGCCTTCGCAAGCTTGTTTGACTGCCGCGGAGTTGGGAATTACGGCTCCGTGTTTCGACGTGAATGCCGCATGCAGCGCCATGTTGTATTGTTTTGAGATTGCCGATTCGTTTATCGGAACGGGTAAGGCGGAAACGGTGCTTGTGCTTGCTTGCGAGGCAATGAGCAAACAAATCGATTGGTCGGACAGGAGCACTTGCGTGCTGTTCGGTGACGGAGCGGCGGCGGTTGTTCTGCGTAAGGGAGAAGGATTGTTGGGGCACAGCGTAGCGTGCTTTCCCAACGGCAAAACGATTTACACGCCCGCATATGAAGGGGAAAGCATTTTTTCCACGCGCGAAAAACAGAAAGTGGCGTTGCATATGGACGGGCAGGAAACATACAAATTTGCCGTGAACGTGATGATTGCGCAAATGGAAACGGTGCTTGCCCGCGCGGGATTATGCGCCGAAGATATCGATTTTGTTTTGCCGCACCAGGCGAACAAACGGATAATCGAGGCGGCGGCAAAGCGTTTTAAGATTCCCGACGAGAAAGTATTGGTGAATATAGATGCGTACGGCAATATGTCGGCAACGTCTATCCCCGTGTTGCTCGACGAGGCGGCACGCGCCGGCAGATTCAAAAAAGGGGACAAACTCTTGTTTGTGGCGTTCGGTGCGGGTATGACCGCCGCCGCCGCTATTTTAACTTGGAACAAATAGCCGATTTTCGGTTTTTGTTATAGAACAATAAAAAAGACGTGCTACGGCACAAAAGGAGAACAAAATGGAAACTTTGAAAACTTTGGGCGAAATCGTAAACGACTACAAGGGTACGACCACCGATATCACCGCAGACACCACATTTGAAGATTTGGGCTTCGATTCGCTTGATAAAGTGGACCTTATGATGCAGGTGGAAGAAAAATTCGATATTACGCTCGGCGACGACGTTGTGGCAACCACGGTGGGCGAACTTGCCGCAAAAATCGACGAGTTGAAAAAATAAATGAGCAGAGCGTTCTTATTTGCGGGGCAGGGTGCGCAAACGCCGGGTATGGCGTGCGAACTGACTTCCCCGCGCGTGAAGGACCTTTTTGCCGTAGCCGAAAGCGTTCGCCCGGGTATTACCGAACTGATGAAGAACGGAACGCCCGAAGAACTCGCCCGAACCGTAAACACGCAACCGTGCATGTTTGTGGCGGATTTGGCATACGCGTATGCCGAAGAAGAAAAGAGCGGAAAGCCGACGGCGGTATGCGGATTTTCGGTGGGAGAAATTCCCGCGCTTACGTATGCGGGCGTGTTTTCGCCCGAGAACGGCATGCGGATTATCTGCAAGCGTGCCGAACTGATGGAAGAGGCATGTAACAAGACGGGCGGCGCCATGATTGCGGCGCTTCGTCTTACGCCCGAACAAGCCGAATGTGCCGCACGCGAGTGCGGAAACGCCTGGGCGGCGAACTATAACTCGCCCGCGCAAACGGTGATTGCCGTTACTTCCGAAAAGGAAGCGCGGCTTACCGAAATCATATCGGAAATGGGCGGCAGAGCAATCAAACTGAAAGTATCGGGCGCATTCCACTGCCCGTTGCTTGCGCATGCGTCGGAACAATTCGACGCCTTTTTGCGTGAGATTCCGTTCGGGGCGCCCGCTTTGCCCGTGTATGCCAATCTAACGGCTTTGCCGTATGCGTCGAATGCCGACGAAATGCGGCAGACGCTTTCCGCGCAGATGTGCTCGCCCGTGCGGTTTTCGGATACGGTTCTGCATATGCGTGCGGCGGGAGTGGAAGAATTTGCCGAAGTGGGACCCGGGAAGGTTCTTACGGGATTAGTGGCGAAAATTTAGTTTTTTAGTTTTTGCGGAAAAGGAGTGTTTTGCAAGAGTAATGCCGTAGTTTTGCGGCGAAAAGGCGAAACACAATCCGCATACATCGAAAAGAGGTATTGCATCATGATGAAAGGAAAAACTGTTGTTGTTACGGGTGCCGTGCGCGGTATCGGTCAGGCGATTGCCGCGCTCTGTGCAAGCAAAGGGGCGAATATCGCTGTTCCGTATGTAGGACCCGACCCCGCGCCCGCGCTCGAATTATACAGAAGTTACGGCGTAAAAGCGGAAGCGTATTTGTGTGACGTTTCCGATTTTGCCGCAACAAAAGAAACGTGCGATAAAATCCTTGCCGATTTCGGCGAAGTGGACGCGCTTGTCAACAATGCGGGAATTACGGCGGACAAGCTCATTCTTCGCATGACCGAAGAAGATTTCGATAAGGTGATTGCCGTCAATCTCAAAGGCGCTTTTCATATGATAAAGCATCTGACGCAGAATTTCATGCGCAGACGGGGCGGCGCAATCGTGAATATCAGCAGCGTGGTGGGACTTATGGGCAACGCGGGGCAAGCCAATTATTCGGCAAGCAAAGCGGGCTTGATTGGTCTTACCAAAACGGTGGCGCGCGAACTTGCGGGCAGAGGCGTCACCTGTAATGCCGTTGCGCCCGGATTTATCGATACCGCCATGACGGCGGCGCTCACGCCCGAACAGCAGGACGCGATAAAAAAACAGATTCCGTTGGGAATGATTGGTCAGGCGGACGACGTTGCCCGTGCGGTGGCGTTCTTTTTGGAAAACCGTTATGTGACGGGCGAAGTAATCAAAGTAGACGGAGGCATGTATATTTAGTATGGAAAGACGTGTGGCCGTGACGGGCTTGGGTGTGATTTCGCCGCTGGGAGCGGACGTGGAAACTACCTGGAACGCAATCAAGCAAGGAAAAAACGGAATTGCGCGGGTGACGAAATTCGACGTCACCGATTTTAAGGCGACGCTTGCCGCCGAAGTAAAAGATTTCGACCCCCTTCTCTATATGCCCAAAGCCGATTTGCGCAAAAACGATTTATATACGCAATATGCGCTTGCGGCGGCAACGCAGGCGGTAGAGGACAGTGGAATCGAAGGGAAAATCGACGGCGAACGGTTGGGTGTGTACGTGGGAAGCGGTATCGGCGGCATTTCCACCATGATGACCGAACACAGTAAGTTGCTGGAAGGCGGCTATCGCAAAGTCAGCCCTTTTTTCGTGCCAATGATGATTTCCAACATGGCGGCGGGCACTATCGCTATCAAATACAAAGCGTACGGCGCCACGCTTCCCATTGTTACGGCGTGCGCCACGAGCAGTAATGCAATCGGCGAGGCGTACCGCGCCGTAAAACACGGCTATGCCGACGCAGTGATTGCGGGCGGCAGCGAGGCGGCAATCAATCCGCTTGCGTACGGCGGCTTTATCAACTGTATGGCGTTAAGCCAGGCAACCGACCCCGATGCGGCAAGTATTCCGTTTGATAAACGCAGAGCGGGATTCGTTATGGGCGAAGGCGGCGCTATACTCGTGTTGGAAGAATACGAGCATGCAATAAAACGCGGCGCCGAAATTTACGCCGAAATGACGGGCTACGGCAATACGTGCGACGCATATCACATCACTGCGCCCGACCCGCAGGCAACGCAGTCGGCGCGCGCCATTTCGATTGCTATGGCAGAGAGCGGAATAAAAGGCGGTGACGGCGTATATATCAATGCGCACGGCACGGGCACGCCGCTCAACGATAAAACGGAAACGGCGGCAATCAAAAGAGCGTTCGGCGAAACGGAAGCGGCGAAAGTGAAAGTGAGTTCCACCAAATCGATGACGGGACACATGTTGGGTGCGGCAGGCGCCGTAGAAGCGCTTGTATCCGTTTTGGCGTTACGCGACGGAATCGTGCCTCCCACAATCAACTATCGCGAACCCGACCCCGATTGCGACCTGTTTATAACGCCCAACAAGGCGGTAAAGGCGGATTTGCGATTTGCACTGTCTACCAGTCTGGGATTCGGCGGACACAATGCCTGCGTGGCTTTCAAAAAAGCGGAGTAGGCGGGGAGTGAAGTATGGACGTAAAGATTGTTAAAAATCTGATCAATCTGTTTGAAAATTCCGATCTCGACGAATTGGAAGTGGAGTCTACCGAAAAGGGGGACGGATTGCGCGTGTCGTTACGCAGAAATTCGGCGCCCGCCGTGGCGGTTGCTCCCGTGCCGCAACCCGTTGTGGCGGATACGGTTGCAGGCGAAAAGCTCAAAGCGGAAACGGGACCCAACGAAGGCGTGCTCGATTACAATCTCGTGTCGGACATCAAGTCGCCTATGGTGGGCGTGTTTTACAGTGCGCCTTCCCCCGAATCGGAACCGTTTGTGTCGCGGGGCAGTAAGGTGAAAAAGGGCGATACGCTCTGCATTATAGAAGCTATGAAGTTGATGAACGAAGTGATTGCCGAGCGTGACGGCGAAATCGTGGAAGTACTCCCCAAATCGGGCGAGTTGGTGGAATTCGGGCAGGTGCTGTTCCGCATTTTCTGACCCCCGAAACGATTTGCGGTTTTCCCGACGGGGCGGACGCACGCAGGCAACATAAGAGGGTAAATCCATGTTTACGAAAATACTGGTAGCGAATCGCGGAGAAGTGGCGGTTCGTATTATACGGGCATGCAAGGAAATGGGCATTTCCACCGTCGCGGTGTTCAGTGAAGCCGACCGCGAAGGTCTTTGGGTGTCGCTTGCCGACGAGGCGTATTGCGTAGGTCCCGCATTTTTGAAAGACAGTTATCTCAATATGACTGCCATGATAGACGTTGCCGTATCCACGGGCGCGCAGGCGGTGCACCCCGGCTACGGATTATTGAGCGAAAATGCGCGGTTTGCCGAATTGTGTTCGCAGTGCGGCATTAAGTTTATCGGACCCGATTACAAGGTAATCGATTCGATGGGTAATAAAGACGAAGCGCGTCGCACAATGAAAAAAGCGGGCGTACCCGTTGTGCCGGGTATGGACGCCATTACCGACGTGGAAGAAGCCAAGCGCGTGGCGGCAAAAATCGGATATCCCGTGATTGTGAAGGCGAGCGCGGGCGGCGGCGGCAGGGGAATCCGCATTGTGGAAAACGAATCCGATTTACCCAAGGCAATCAAACTGGCGTCGGGCGAAGCGGCGGGCGCGTTCGGAAACGGCGAAGTGTATCTCGAAAAATATCTCACGAACGTCAAGCATGTGGAAGTGCAGTTGTTGTGCGACGAGCACGGGAATATCGTAACGCTCGGCGAGCGGGATTGCTCGGTGCAGCGCAAAAATCAGAAACTGATTGAAGAAAGCCCGTGCCCTACGCTTTCGGGTGAAGTACGCGAAAAAATGTTTGCGGCGGCACGCACGGCGGCGGCGGCGGTGGGATACACCAATGCGGGCACGATAGAATTTTTATTCGACGGCAAAAAAGATTTTTATTTTATGGAGATGAACACCCGTTTGCAGGTGGAACACCCCGTTACCGAATACGTTTCGGGAATCGACCTTGTGAAATGGCAAATCCGTATTGCGGCGGGACTCGAACTGGGTTTTACGCAAAAAGACGTTTTGTTGTCGGGTTGTGCAATCGAATGCCGCATAAACAGCGAAGACGTGAAAAACAATTTCCGTCCGTCGTGCGGCAAAATCACGTTGTTGCATATTCCGGGCGGACCGTGGGTGCGGTTCGATACCGCTATTTATCAGGATTACACCATTCCGCCGTATTACGATTCGATGATAGGAAAACTTATCGTGCATGCGCGCGACCGCAAAGAAGCGATTCGCAAACTCAATGCGGCGCTGTGCGAGTTGGTGGTGGAAGGAATCAATTATAATGCCGAACTGGGGTGCGATATACTCGAATCGCCCGAGTTTCAGGACGGAACGTATTGCACCGATTTTATGGCAAAGCATACGTTTTAAGATTGGTTTTGCCGTTTTGCGTTTACGTTGCCATAACGTCGTGCGTGTGGGGCTACAACTTTCGGAAATTACCCGAAAGCGGACATATGCGCATAAGTGCAATCGGCACTTTTGAATGAAGAACGAGGTTGAAAAGTTATGGGATTTGAAGAAACCATACGGAAGATATTTTTCCGAAAACCCAAAAACGAATTGGAAGGGGGCGCCGACGGCAATAAGCCCGTCGTGCCCGAAAAAGTGTCGGTGCGGTGCGAAAAGTGCCGCAGTGTATTATTAACGGGCGAGTTGGACGCGAATCTGAAAGTGTGCCCCAAATGCGGATATCATTTCAAAATGGGTGCGCGCGACCGGTTGCTTGCGCTTGCCGACGACGGCGAATTCGTGGAGATGTTTTCGGACGTTACCACGCCGTCCGACGCGGACTTTCCCGGTTACGATAAGAAACTGGAAAAGGCGCGGGAAGAAAGCGGCGAGAGCGAAGGCGTTGTAACGGGCGTGCTCAAAATGTCGGGAACGTACGTGGCGGCGTTTGCCATGGACTACCGTTTTATGATGGGTAGCATGGGATATGCCGTGGGCGAGCGGATTACCCGTCTGTTTGAATATGCTACGTTGCACCGTTACCCCGTAATCGGATTCGTTCTTTCGGGCGGCGCCCGTATGCAGGAAGGAATTACCTCGTTGATGCAAATGGCAAAAACGAGTGCGGCGGTAGGCAGGCACGGCAGTGCGGGATTATTGTATATTCCCGTGCTCACCAACCCCACAACGGGCGGCGTGTCGGCGTCGTTCGCTTTTTTGGGCGATATCATTGTGTCCGAACCCGATGCGTTAATCGGGTTTGCGGGTCCGCGCGTAATCGAGCAGACCACGCGGCAGAAATTGCCCGCGGGATTTCAGCGCGCCGAATTTTTGCAACAGAAAGGGTATGTGGATATAATCGTTAAGCGCACCGATATGAAAATGCGGCTTTCCGAGTTGGTGGCGTTGCATGCGGGAGGAAACAACTGATGGCGGCAAAAGCAGATAATAAGAAAACGGCTCCCGCAAAACAGGCGGCGGCAAAGCAAGCGGTGGCAAAAAAGGCAACGGAAAAAGAACGTACCCCGTATGATATTGTGCTCATGAGCCGTGATAAAAACCGCCCTACGGCAGTGAAATACATCGAGCGGATTGTGGAAGGTTTTATCGAATTGAAAGGCGATCGCGGATTTGCCGACGACCCCGCAATTGTAGGGGGTATCGGCAGAATCGACGGCATGCCCGTTACCGTAATCGGTATCGAAAAGGGTGTGGACACGGCGGATAAATTACAGCATAATTTCGGGTGCACGTCACCCGAAGGATACCGTAAAGCGTTGCGACTCATGCGGCAGGCGGAAAAATTCGGGCGTCCCGTACTCAATTTTGTGGATACGTCGGGTGCGGCGTGCGGAATCGGTGCGGAAGAACGCGGCGAGGCGGAAGCGATTGCCGTCAATCTGCGCGAAATGGCACAGTTGGGCGTGCCGATATTGAGTATATTTATAGGCGAAGGCGGCAGCGGCGGCGCGTTGGGGCTTGCCGTAGCCGACGAAGTGTGGATAACCGAAACAAGTACGTATTCGGTGATTTCGCCCGAAGGTTGCGCGTCTATTTTGTATAAAGACCCGTCCAAGGTAAAAGAGGCGGCGGACGCATTGCGGCTTACGGCACCCGAACTTTACAAGCGCGGAGCGGTAGAGCGCGTGATAGAAGAAAAAGAATTCGGCGATGCGTTCTTTGCGCAGTTAAAACAAGATATAGCGGCGTTTTTCCGAGAAAAGAACGGCATTGCGAAAGAAGAACGCACGCAGGCGAGATACGCGCGATTCCGCGCATTTTAACGGGAAACCGCATATACAAACAGGGAACGAAAAAAAGGAAGAAGTGAAAAGCGGGAAAAAGAACGCTTTTCGGGAATTTGCGGCAAAGGAGAGAGTATCAACCTATGATAACCATTGTTACCGATACGTCGGTGGGCTATTCGCGTGCCGAAACGGAGAGTCGCGGCGTCCGTCTGGTGAGTTTGGCATATTTAATCAGCGGAATTCCGCACAGCGAACAGCCGCGCGGAGAAAACGGCGATTTTATTGCCAAGATGCGGGGCGGAAAGTTACTGAAAACCAGTCAGCCTGCGCCGTTTGCCTTTTCCAAACTGTTTGAAGAACTTACGCAGAACGGCGGAGAAGTGCTGTGCATAACGCTTTCGGGCGCATTGAGCGGCACCTTTTCGAGCGCGGTGCGTGCCGCCGAACCGTTCGGGAAGTCGGTGCGCGTAGTCGATTCGGGCACTACGGACGGCGGTTTGCACTTGCTTGTAGACGAGGCGGTAAACATGGTTGTGGGCGGACTAACGCTGGACGGAATCTGCAAGAATCTGCTCGAACTGAAAAAGAAGATAGGGCTTGTGTTTTCGGTGGAGTCGCTTGAACCGCTCAAACGCGGCGGCAGATTGGTGGCGGCGGGGTCGGCAAACACTACGCTCAATACCCGTCCCATTCTCACACTGGACGGCAGTTTAACGTTTTTACACAATGTGCGGGGAATCAAGCCGCGCGTGCAGGCGCTCGTTTCGTATTTGCCCGACACAACGCGTCGTATATTTCTGATGAAGTCGGAAGGCGCGGATACGTCGGCTCTGGAATCTGCTTTATCGGCGCGGTTTCCGTATGTGAAAATACATTTGCGCACCGTAGGTCCGGTACTCACCGTGCACGTGGGAGAAGGCGCTTTGGGCGTTGCATATATCTGCCGATAAGAATTGCGGTAAAAAGGCGAAAGTGCGTCGGGCATGACGCACGGAGGAAATAATATGGCACGGAGAGCGGATAAAAAAGGAGTGGTGCTGATGTTGGCATTTATTTCACTTTTTTTCGTTGTGCTTACCGTGTTGGGTTTTCGGGGGTATCGGACGGCGATTGCCGAAACCGAATTTCTCAAAAACGGGACGCGGGTGCAAGCCGAAATTTTCGAAGTGTATCCCTTAAACGAAGATTGGGGGTGCCGATATCGCTACGAGGACAGAAACGGAAGAATCTACATGGGCGGTACGGGGAAACTGTATCGGCGGTTGTCGGATGCGGAGAGCAGACTCGGTGAAAAAATCACCATTGTAATCGACGGGAACGGCAAAAGCATGCGTGCCGATTACGAGCCCCAGACCGGCGTGCTTACTATGGGAATCGTGGGTGCCTCGGTGATTGCGATTTGTTGGACGGTGATTGCCGTGCTTGTGGGGTTGATGATTCGGGAAAGAAGACGGTTGCGCGCAAGCGGGAAAGACGTTGCGATTCAAAAGGCGCCCATAATAGTGTTTGCGGCGTTTTTTGCCTGCGTGGCGTTTTTGTTTGCGGGAATGTTGGCGGGAAAAACTTGGATGATTATCGGCAGTATTGTGGCGCTGTTCGGCGGCGGTTTTTTGTTGGCTATCGGCATCGTTGTGCGAATCGCTTTGCAAATGAGAAAAGGATTAAAGTCGTCTTATACCGCGGAACCGAATACCGCCGAGCAAGAAGATACGGAAACGGGCGGGGTGGAATCGCCGATATCCGTGTTTGAGGAATACGGCGAGCATACGGACGGACAAGAAAATCAGACGGATGCCCGCGACGAAGAAGAAAAACAGATTGAAAAAATCAATTCCACATACGGCGCCGAAAATCAATATGAAACGGCGCGGTATCACATAAAACATGCATCAAATGCGTATCGATTGTCTAACCGTAAAGAAAAGATTTTGGGCTTTTTACTTGTAGGCGTATTGCTTGCTCTTTTTGCGGGCGTTCCCATTTCTATGTCAACGGGACATATCGTTTTGGGATTTGTTTGCTTGGGCGGATTTGCGGGAATTATTATACTTGCTATGGTTATAGTGACCGTACGGCAACGGATTTCCATGTCGGGCAAAGGGTACGACCCGCTTTCGGCAAAAAAAGGAAGGGTGATTGCCTGCACGCTATCGGGGCAGAGTAGTGTGAACGACAGAATTACGTCTACGGTGTACAAAGTGCGGATAGACGTGGACGGCGAAGAAAAAATCGCGTATTCGTGGGAGTACTATAACCAAGGCGACGAGATATTCGTTTTGTCGCATAAAAAACGGAAAAATCCGGTTTCGATTATCGACAAGCCCGAGGAACCGTTCGACGTTCAAGAAAGATTGGCGGAATTGGGGGAGTCGACGCGTATATCTCCCGAAGGCAGAGAAGTTATCTTGCGTATGCGCGAACGGTTGGAAAAAAGAAAAGCCTTACTTGCCGACGAACAAGCACGGGAGATAGAAGATTCCGAGCAGGCGGACGAACAGGCAAGGGAGCCTGTGCGGGAAGAAAGCGAAACGGAAAATCGGGAGAGCGAAAAAGTCGATACAAAAGAACGGGAATCCGAAACGGAAATGCCCGTATCCGAAAAGAAAACACAAGGGGTGCGCAAACCGCGTAAATTGCGTTAAAAAGTACGAAATCCCTATATATGCGCACAAAACCACATGAACAAAAAGCTGTTTGTGTGGTTTTTTATGTAATTCAACGGTTGACAAGTGTGGTTTTGTGTGGTATACTGTGTTTGTATTCAATAAAACGGTAAAAATCGGGCAAAATGCCGCGAGATAGCCGTAAATTAGGAGAGTGCACATGAAATTCGAAATCAGCGAATGCGCGAAAACGCCGAGAATAAGCAAACTTGTGGACGATTTGTTCCGCAAAATGCCGCAAATCGAGCATTACCGCGCCGTACTGTATACCGAATCGTTCCGTCAGACCGAAGGGCAACCGATTGTGTTGCGGAAAGCAAAAGCGTTTTACAACGTATGTAAGCACATTCCCATTGTAATCCGTGAAGGGGAATTGATTGTGGGCGCCAACTCGGTGAATCCGCGTTCCTGCCCTACGTTCCCCGAATTTTCCTTCGAGTGGCTCGAATCGGAGTTCGACACGGTGGCAACCCGCAGTGCCGACCCGTTCGAGATTTCGGAAGAGAGCAAGGCGGCACTCCGCGAAGTGCACAAATATTGGCGCGGCAAAACCACGAGCGAACTTGCCGAATCGTACATGGCGCCCGAAGCGCGCAGAGCGTTTGCGCATAACATGTTTACGCCCGGCAATTACTTTTACAACGGCGTAGGACACGTTACGGTGCAATACGACACGGTAATCGAAAAGGGATTGGATTTCATTATCGGCAAAGCCGCCGCCGAATTGGAAAAAGCCAAATTCGGCGACGCCGACTATGCGCGCCGTTCGGCTTTTCTCAAAGCGGTGATTGTGGCGTGCGAGGCGGTGAAAGCGTATGCCGCGCGTTATGCCGAACTTGCCGAGAAAACGGCGGAACAAGAACGCGATTCGGCACGCAAAGCGGAACTATACAAGATTGCCGAAAGTTGCGCCCGCGTTCCCGCAAAACCCGCGCGCGATTTTTACGAGGCGTGTCAGTCCTTTTGGTTTGTGCAGCAGCTGTTGCAACTTGAATCGAGCGGACACAGTATCAGTCCCGGTCGGTTCGACCAGTATATGTATCCGTATTATGCCGCCGATATGGCAAGCGGCAAACTGACGCGCGAGAAAGCGCAAGAACTGATTGACTGCATTTTCGTAAAACTCAACGACCTCAACAAGGTGCGCGACGCCGCGTCTGCCGAAGGCTTTGCGGGATACAGTCTGTTCCAGAATATGATTGTGGGCGGGCAGAACGCCGACGGAATAGACGTGACCAACGACCTTTCGGTGATGTGCATTGTGGCAAGTAAACACGTTATGTTGCCGCAACCTTCTCTTTCCATACGCGTATGGAACGGAAGCCCGCACGAATTGTTGATAAAGGCGGCGGAACTCACCCGCACGGGTGTGGGCTTGCCCGCTTATTACAACGACGAAGTGATTATTCCCGCGCTCGTCAGTAGGGGGCTTACCATGGCGGACGCGCGCAGTTACAACATTATCGGTTGTGTGGAACCGCAGTGCCCCGGCAAAACGGACGGCTGGCATGACGCCGCGTTTTTCAACATGTGCCGTCCGCTCGAAATGGTATTTTCGCGCGGAATCGATAAAGGCGAACAGGTGGGATTGGATACGGGCGACGTGACAGAACTGGACACTTACGAAAAATTCCGCGACGCATATGTGAAACAAATCGGCTATGCAATCGAGTTGTTGGTAAACGCCGACAACGCAATCGATTGCGCGCATGCCGAACGGGCGCCGCTTGCCTTTGAAAGTTGTTTGGTGGACGATTGTATTGCGCTCGGAAAGAGTGTGCAGGAAGGTGGTGCGCATTATAATTTTACGGGTCCGCAGGGATTCGGCGTAGCCAACATGGGCGACGCGTTGTATGCGGTAAAAACGCTTGTGTACGACCAAAAAAAGTTTACGCTCGACGAACTCAAACGCGCGCTTTACTATAACTTCGGGAACATGACCGAACAGCGTGCGGCGGATATTACCGCCGACGTGTTGCGCGCCATGCGGTCGGAAGGAAAGAACGTTTCCGAAAAAGACGTGCCCGTTGTGCTTAAAGGCGTGCTTTCGTCGCTTTCCGATTCGGACAAAAAGAAGTACGAAAACATCAAAAAACTGATAGACGGCGTAACGCATTTCGGCAACGACGACGATACGGCAGACGCGTTTGCGCGCGAGGCGGCGTATATGTATACCCGTCCGCTCGAAACGTATCGCAATCCGCGCGGCGGAATGTTTCAGGCGGGGTTGTATCCCGTGTCGGCAAACGTGCCGCTCGGCGCACAGACGGGCGCGACGCCCGACGGACGGTATGCTTATACGCCCGTTGCCGACGGCGTAAGTCCTTCGGCGGGGCGGGATATTTGCGGACCTACCGCAACGGCAAACTCCGTTTCCAAACTCGACCACTACATTGCCAGCAACGGCACGCTGTTTAATCAGAAGTTTCATCCGTCGGCGCTTGCGGGCAGAGAAGGATTGGAGAAATTCGTTGCGCTTATCCGTACCTATTTCGACCAAAAGGGCAGTCATATGCAGTTCAACGTAGTGAGCCGCGAAACATTGCTCGATGCCCAAAAGCACCCCGAAAATTACAAGCACCTTGTTGTACGCGTGGCTGGATACAGCGCATTGTTTACCACGTTGTCGCGTTCGTTGCAAGACGATATCATTAACCGCACCGAGCAGGCGTGGAACGGGTAGATACTTTTTCTATTTTATTTTAATACTTTGTGTTTCCTCTCTAATGTTGCCGAACGCTACGGCAAAAAAGGAAGTTATGACAGACAATCAGACCACAGGCAGAATATTCGATATTCAGCGCTACTCCATTCACGACGGGCGGGGCATTCGTACCATTGTGTTTTTGAAGGGGTGTGTTTTGCGCTGTCGGTGGTGTTGCAATCCCGAATCCCAACGGTATGAAATAGAAACCATGCGCACGCAAGACGGCGAGAAGGTAATCGGGCGTGACGTAACGGTGGAAGAAGTGCTTGCGGTAGTGGAACGCGACCGCGGGTATTATCGCAGGAGCGGCGGCGGACTCACGCTGTCGGGCGGGGAGATGTTGTGTCAGCCCGATTTTGCGTTGGCGCTTTTGCGTGAAAGCAAGGCACGCGGCATAAGCACCGCCGTGGAGAGTATGGGGTGCGCCGAGTGGCTCACCATAGAAAAACTGTTGCCGTATATCGACCAGTATCTTTTGGATGTCAAGCACACCGACCCCGAAAAACATAAGCAGTTCACAGGTAAAAGCAACGAGTTGATGTTGGAAAACGCGCGAAAAATTGCGGCGAGCGGGCAAACCGAACTTACCGTCCGTGTGCCCGTTGTGCCTACGTTTAATGCCACCGAAGAAGAAATCGCGGCGATTGCGCGGTTTGCCGATTCGTTGCCGCAAGTGAGAGGGTTGCACCTGTTGCCGTATCACAGACTGGGGCAGGACAAATACGAAGGATTGGGGCGAACGTATACTTTGGCGGATATCGTGCCGCCCGACAACGAATATATGACGCGGTTGTTGCAAGCCGCCCGCAAAAATTGCAAAATTCCGTGCCAAATCGGAGGATAGAACTATGGAAAAACACAATTTCACCAACGAAGAAAAATTGCGTATCGTACAGGAACTTGTGCCCGGCAAACAGATTACGTTGGCGCACGTCATCGCAAATCCGGACGAAAGTTTTTATGCGGCGGCGGGTTTACGCAAGGAAGACGGCGACGCAATAGGAATCGTGAATACTTCTCCTGCCGAGTTCGCTCTGATTGCGGGCGATGTGGGGGTGAAGGCGTCGGGTGCGAAAATCGCGCATATCGATTATCATGACGGCGGTACGCTTATCATGACGGGTACGGTCAGCCAAATGCAATCGGCTCTTACGGCGATTCTGGATTATTGTAAGGGGCGCGCGGAATTTTCGGTGTGTGAAATCACCAAAACGTGAGTTTGGGCTTGTGCGTGTCCGAAAACCATAAAAATACAGCTAAAACACACAAAAAACCACATAAAAAGTATTGACATGTCGCCCGATTTGCGATATAATATAGAAAAACAACAACAAAACAAAATAAAACCACACAAAAACAAGGAGAAATCAAAGATGGTAAACGAATTCGAAATCAAAAAGCAGATTTGCGATATCGGCAAACGCATTTACAACCGCGGCATGGTTGCCAATAACGACGGCAATATCTCGGTAAAGATAGGGGAGAACGAATTTCTCTGCACGCCCACGGGTGTGAGCAAAGGTTTTATGACGCCCGAATATATCTGCAAAGTGGATCGCGACGGTAAGGTGATTCATGCCAATGCGGGATTCAAACCTTCGAGCGAAATCAAAATGCATATGCGCGTATATAAAGAACGCCCCGACGTAAAATCGGTAGTGCATGCGCACCCGATGTATGCCACGGGCTTTGCCATTGCGGGGATTCCGTTAACGCAACCCATTATGCCCGAAGCGGTTATCGCACTCGGTTGCGTGCCCATTGCCAAATACGGCACGCCTTCCACCAACGAAATTCCCGACGCGGTTAGCGAATACTTGCAGTATTTCGACGCCGTGTTGTTGGAAAATCACGGTGCGCTCACGTTCTCGGACAGTCTTTTGTCGGCGTACAACAAAATGGAGTCGGTGGAATTTTATGCGCAGTTGTTATACATCAGCAAACAACTCGGCGGTCCCAAGGAATTGAGCGAAGCGCAGGTGCAACGCCTGTATGAAATCCGTCGCCAATTCGGCATGACGGGGAAACATCCCGCCAACGTGTGCATAAACAACAAAGACGGAAAGCCTTCGTGCCATAACTGCGGCGGTTGCGGCGGCACTTGCGCAAGCAAGGGTGCGGCGAACGCAAACGAAGACCTGGTAAAAAACATCACGGCGAAAGTTCTCAAAGAACTCGGGCTGTAAGATGAACGCCGAAGACGTCGAAAAAATCGTACGCGTTTCCGTGCGGCAAGCGCTGGCGGAATCGAGTATACGCAACGAAAAAGTCGTTTCGCTCAAAGCTGCCGACGTGCTGATTGAAAAGGTTACGCAAGCGGCAAAAGAGCGGGGTATGCGGATAGTGGCGGCGGTAGCCGATGCGGGTGGAAATCCCGTTGCGGTGCGCCGTATGGACGGAGCGTATGTGGCGAGTTACGACATTGCGCTCAACAAAGCGTATACGTCGGCGGCGCTCAAAATGTCTACCGCGAAATTGAGCAAGCTGGCGGCGCCCGGCGGCGAACTGTACGGAATTCAGCATACGAACGGCGGCAAAATCGTTGTGTTCGGCGGGGGCGAACCCCTGCTGTTCGGCGGCGAAGTAGTGGGTGCGCTCGGCGTATCGGGCGGCACGCTCAAACAGGATACCGAGCTTGCCGAAGAGGGCAAAAAGGTTTGGGAGGATATTCTATGTCGGTAAACGAAAATATGGTTTCGGATATCGTAAAAGAAGTAATGGCGCGCATCGGCATGAGCGAAGGGCAAAACGCTCCTTTGCGCGGCGTGTTCACCGATATGAACGAGGCGATTGCGGCGGCTAAAAAGGCGCAACAGGTCGTTAAAAAAATGACCATGGACCAACGCGAAAAAATCATTTCCAATATTCGCAGAAAAGCGGTGGAAAATGCCGAAATTATGGCGCGTATGGCTGTGGAAGAAACGGGTATGGGCAACGTGGGGCACAAGATTCTCAAAAACCGTCTTGTTGCCGAAAAGACGCCCGGCACCGAAGATATTACCACCGTGGCGTGGAGCGGCGACCGCGGACTCACACTTGTGGAAATGGGACCGTTCGGTGTAATCGGTGCAATTACCCCGTGCACCAATCCCACCGAAACGGTGTTGTGCAACGCTATGGGTATGATTGCGGGCGGCAATACCGTTGTATTCAATCCACACCCCGCGGCGGTAAAATGTTCCAACTTTGCCGTCAATCTCGTGAACGAAGCGTCGCTCGAAGCGGGCGGTCCGGTAAACGTGGCTTGTTCCATGGTAAAACCTACTATGGATTCGAGCGCGATAATGATGAAACATAAAGATATTCCGCTTTTGGTAGCAACGGGCGGTCCGGGCGTGGTAACCGCGGTATTGAGCAGCGGCAAGCGCGGAATCGGCGCAGGCGCGGGTAATCCTCCCGCTCTTGTGGACGAAACAGCCGATATTCAGAAGGCGGCGCGCGACATTGTAAACGGTTGTACGTTTGATAACAACTTGCCGTGCATTGCCGAGAAAGAAGTGGTGGCGGTAGACGCGGTGTGCGACCGATTGATAAAATATATGCTCGATGAGCAGGGGTGCTATCTGGCAAGCGCGGAGATTCAGCAAAAGTTGATTGATTGCGTGCTTACGCCCAAAGGGCTCAATCGCAAATGCGTGGGACGGGACGCCAAAACGCTCCTTTCCATGGTGGGCGTGGAAGTGCCGAGCAATATTCGTTGCATTATTTTCGAAGGACCCAAGGAACACCCGCTTATTACCGAAGAACTGATGATGCCCATTTTGGGAATCGTTCGCGTGAAAGACTTTGATGAAGGCGTGAAAACGGCGGTATGGCTGGAACACGGAAACCGTCATTCGGCGCACATTCACAGCAAAAACGTGGATAACATAACCACGTATGCCAAAGCGATTGACACGGCGATTCTTGTGAAGAACGCGCCCAGTTATGCGGCAATCGGATTCGGCGGCGAAGGGTTCTGCACCTTTACCATAGCAAGCCGCACGGGCGAAGGTCTTACAAGCGCGGCAACGTTCACCAAGCGCAGGCGGTGTACCATGAGCGACAGCTTGTGTATCCGATAGTTTGAACGCGCAATCATCGCAAACTGCGATGTCAAACCCGCTATAAAAAACAACAAAAAAACTCGATACAGAGGGCGAGAGAATATGGAACAGAGCAAGATAGAAGAAATCGTTAAAAAAGTGCTGGGTGAGTTGGGCGCCGAAAGCGCGTCGGGCAAAACAGGCGGCGCGGGTAGCGGTGTCATTCCGCAAACGGCGCACGTTGCCATGCTTACGGGCATCGAGAAAATGGAAATCAAAGAATTTCCCATGCCTGCGGTGGGCGACGACGATATTCTCGTAAAGGTGGAAGGTTGCGGCATTTGCGGCACCGACGCGCACGAATACAGAAAAGACCCGTTCGGATTGATTCCCGTGGCATTGGGGCACGAAGGCACGGGCGAAATCGTGAAGATGGGTAAAAACGTGAAAACGGACAGTGCGGGCAAGCCGCTCAAATTGGGCGATAAAATCGTTACCTGCATGATTTTCAAAGACAATCCCGCGATTACCATGTTCGACCTGAATAAGCAGAACGTGGGTGGCGCGGACGTATACGGACTGTTGCCCGACGACAACGTACACCTGAACGGTTGGTTTGCCGACTATATTCTGGTGCGCGGCGGGTCTACCGTGTTCAACGTGTCCGACCTCGACTTGTATTCCCGTGTGCTGATTGAGCCGTGCGCCGTGCTCGTGCATGCCGTAGAGCGTGCCAAAACGACGGGAATCCTTCGGTTTAACTCGCGCGTTGTGGTGCAAGGGTGCGGACCTATTGGGCTCATTTGCATTGCGGTATTGCGCACAATGGGAATCGAAAACATTGTGGCGGTAGACGGGGAAGAAAAACGTCTTGCGTTTGCCAAAGAGATGGGCGCGGGTGCAACCGTAAACTTTAAGGAACACAAGGGAATCGAAGCGCTTGCCGGCGCCGTGAAAAATGCGTTCGGCGGTTACGAAGCCGACTTCGCGTTTCAGTGCACGGGCAGTCCCGCGGCACATGCGAATATCTATAAATTCATTCGCAACGGCGGCGGATTGTGCGAACTCGGATTCTTTATCAACGGCGGCGATGCGACAATCAATCCGCACTTCGATTTGTGCGCCAAAGAAATCACGTTGGTGGGGTCGTGGGTATATACGCTCCGCGATTACGCCACAACGTTCGATTTTATCAAGCGCGCCAAGGGAATCGGGATTCCGCTCAATAAACTGGTGACGCATGCCTTCCCGCTTGAAGAAATCGACGAGGCTTTCAAAACCAACATTCGCATGGAAGGGCTGAAAATCGCCGTCATCAACAAATAAGCACGGCAATAGGAGAATGTTCCGAATATGAATCAGGCACTCGGATTACTCGAAGTATACGGACTAGTTGCGGCGTTCGCGGCAGGCGACGCAGGCGCGAAAGCGGCAAACGTCACGTTAGAACCGTTTGACCGCAATAAGCCGGCAAATGCCGACAAGTTGCCCGTTCCCCTTCTGATTACCGTAAAATATCGCGGTAGCGTGGCAGACGTGCGTGCGGCGGTAGAAGCGGGCGAAGAAGCGGCAAAAAAGATATCGGGCGTGGTGACCAAACACATTATTGCTAAACCCGAAGTCGACACGGAAAAAATGGCTAAACTTTGCGCGTTTGATAAAAATTGAACGCAGTGGTGCGTTAGAATCGCACATACGAAAACGGTAAACAATACGGAGGTATACAAATATGGCTAAATTGGCACTCGGACTGGTAGAAACCAGAGGGCTTACGGCGGCAATCGAAGCGGCGGACGCAATGACCAAAGCGGCGGAAGTAACGCTTATCGGCACCGAAAAAATCGGCAGCGGACTCGTTACCGTGATGGTGCGCGGCGACGTGGGCGCGGTGAAAGCTGCGGTAGACGTGGGAAGCGCATCGGCAAGCCGTCTGGGCGAACTTGTTTCGGCGCACGTGATTCCGTCGCCTCATGCCGACGTGGAGCTTATACTGCCCAAATTCGGCAACTGATTAAAAGGCATAAGAAAAGGAACGGAAGGGAATGTATAACGCATTGGGATTTATCGAAATATCCGGCGTGACGGCGGCTGTGGATGCGCTTGACATTATGTGCAAGACGGCAAACGTAGAGCTTGTTACCTGGGAACGCAAATTGGGCGGCAGACTCGTTACGGTGATTGTGCGGGGCGAAGTGTCCGCCGTTACCGACGCGGTGGAGGCGGTAAAGAAAAACTGTCTGCGCCCGCCCGTGGCGAGCGTGGTGATTCCCAATCCGCATTCCGAAACAGAAAAGATGGTGCAAATCAGTGCGGCGCGGTTGTCGCGCAAGAACGCACCTGACGATACGACCGTTTTGGCGCCCGATATGCGCCAAAGCGAGCCGCTCGGCGAAAAGAAAAAGAAGTAAGCGCATATGCGCAAACCGACATACGGCAAATAACGGGGTGGTAAAACCGAATACGCCGTGTTCTGCGACAAAACGTCGCAAACATACTATTGTGTTTACCCGACGGTAATCCGTTGGTAACAACAAATAAAAAACAATTATTTTTCGGAGGTAAAGAAAAATGGCACAGGAAGCACTCGGAATGGTGGAAACCAGAGGTTTGGTGGCGGCAATCGAAGCGGCGGACTCCATGCTCAAAGCGGCGAACGTCGTGCTTGTAGGCACCGAGAAAATCGGTAGCGGACTCGTGAGCGTGATGGTGCGCGGCGACGTAGGCGCGGTAAAAGCTGCGGTGGAAGCGGGCGCAAACAACGCAAGCAGTTTGGGCGAGCTTGTTGCAACGCACGTGATTCCTCGTCCGCATAATGATGTGGAGAAAATTCTGCCGACCTTGAAGTAAAGTTCGGATTCACCTTTTTGGAGCGCCCAAAAAGGTGAGCGAAAAAGGCGTCAAGGGGAACACTTTCGACTGTGTTCCCCCTTGAAATCCCCTCGCAACGAGCAGGTACACCCTGCACCCGAATTAAGGCAAAAGAATTCTCAAATTCGACTTTTGCGGACATGTGCCGCAAAAGGACTCCTTTGGGCGATAGTGTGTTTTTTGAAATCCGTCTTGCATGATGTTGCGTCGTGCGGGGTGGAATTTCGGTATAGTGTAAGGCAGTAATTCAGCGTAGTGAGAAGAGTAGCATGGAACAATCCGAAGTAGAAAAAATCACAAAACTTGTGATTGAGGCGTTGGAAAAAAAGACGACGAAAGGTTATGCCGTGCCTATCGGCGTGAGTGCCCGTCATGTGCATTTGTCGCAAGCCGACGTGGAAACGTTGTTCGGCAAGGGGTATACGCTCACCAAAAAGAAAGATTTGATGGGCGGACAGTTTGCCGCAAACGAAACGGTGACGATTGTGGGACTGAAATTGCGCGCGATTGAAAACGTGCGCGTTTTGGGACCTGTGCGCAAGCAGAGTCAGGTAGAAGTGTCGGCAACCGATACCGTAAAGCTGGGCATTAAGGCGCCTATTCGCGAATCTGGCAATCTCAAAGGCAGTGCGCCCATTGCAGTGGTGGGTCCCAAAGGCGTGGTGTATTTGAATGAAGGCTGTATTGTGGCAAAACGGCACATACATATGTCGCCTTCGGACGCAAATGCCGCGGGGGTAAAAGACGGCGATATCGTGTCGGTGAGTGTGGATAACGAACGCGGCACAATCTTTCATAACGTGCAGATTCGCGTGGACGACAGTTTCACGCTTGAAATGCATATCGACACCGACGAAGCCAATGCGTCCAAAATTTCGTGCGGGACGCTTGCGGTAATTATTCGGGACAGGAGTGCCATATGATAATCGGAAAGGTGGTGGGAAGTATTGTTTCCACTCGTAAATGCGAAAATCTGACGGGTAGCAAATTTATGATTGTGCAACCCGTTGCGGATAAAAAAGAGGACGGTAGGATTGTGGCTGTCGACCGTGTGGGCGCGGGTATCGGAGAATACGTGCTTGTAACGCTCGGCAGTGCGGCGCGCGTCAGCGACCCTACGGTGCCCGTAGATGCGGCAATCGTGGGTATTATCGACGACGGCAACAATCTGTAAAAAGTTTCGCCGCGCGTTCGGCGGATAGCTTCGTATCGGAATACGAAAAAACGTGAATCATGGATTTGGATGCAATCAAAAGTAAATTACAGGCATGCGGAATCGTGGGCGCAGGCGGCGCGGGGTTTCCGTCGTATGCAAAACTTGCGTGCGGCGCCGACACCCTGCTTCTTAATTGTGCCGAATGCGAGCCGCTTTTGTCGTTGCATCGCGGCTTGCTCGCCGAAAAGAGTTTGGAAATTATCACCGCATTTTCGGAAATCGGAAAGGCGTTGGGCGTAAAAAAATGTATTATCGGTATCAAACGGGCATATAAAAGCACGTTGGACGCCATAACGCCCGTAGTGAAAAATTTCGATAATGTGGAAATCAAACTTCTGCGCGAAGTGTATCCCGCAGGAGATGAAATCGTACTGATTTATCAGACAACGGGTCGGGTGGTATCGCCGGGCGCATTGCCTATATCGGCGGGTGTGATTGTATACAACGTGGAAACGGTGTACAACGCATATCTCGCCTTGCACGAAGATACGCCCGTTACAACAAAACTGGTAATCGTTACGGGCGAAGTAAAAAATCCGCGAACGGTGCGCGTGCCGCTGGGTATGGAAACGGGCGAAGTGATTGCCCGTTGCGGCGGAACGCTTACGGATGATTTTGCGATTGTGTCGGGCGGCGCCATGATGGGCAAAATCGTTTCCGTTTCGGACGTAGTAACCAAAACAACCAATGCGTTGCTTGTTTTACCGCAAAACCACGCCGTGGTTAAATCAAAATTGCGCAATGCGAAAATCGACGCACGCCGAGCGGCAAGCGCCTGTTGCCAATGCCGCATGTGCACCGATTTGTGCCCCCGTCATCTGTTGGGATATCCGATTGACCCCGCGCGATTCATGCGCGCCGTGTCCAATAAAGACGGACGCGATACGCAAGCCTATGTGAACGCGTTGTATTGTTCGGGTTGCGGCGTATGCGAGGCGTATTCGTGTATGCAAGGATTATCGCCCCGATTGTTGCTGGACGTGGCAAAACGGCAGTTGCGTGCGGGCGGAATCAAGCCCGAAGTGTGCGAGCCCGCGCCCATTGCGGCAACGCGCGACGCCAGAAGAGTGCCGATGGCACGGCTTGCGGCGCGGTTGGGGCTGGAAAAGTACGATAAAAAAGTGCCGCGCGGCGAAGACTTTACGACACGGCGCGTTCGGCTTCCGCTTTCCATGCATATCGGCGCGCCGAGTGTTCCCGTTGTGAAAGCGGGCGATACGGTTGTGGCAGGGCAAACGGTTGCGCAGGCGGGCAAGGGATTGAGCGTGGCGTTGCATTCGCCTATAAGCGGCAGAGTGAAACTTGTGGCAAACGAGATTGTAATAGAGAACTAAACGGAGGTCGGAATGGCAAAAGCAATAGCGGTAGCGGAATATAAAACCGTTTCGGCAGGCGTAACGGCGGCGGACGCCATGGTAAAAGCGGCGGACGTCGATATCGTGGAAGCCGCTACGGTCTGCCCGGGCAAATATATTATTATCGTAACGGGCGAATTGAGCGCGGTGCGCGCGGCAACCGATGCGGCAAAGACAAGTTATCCCGAACAGCACATCGGGAGTTTTGTACTCGGAAATCCGCACGAAGGGCTTTTTGCCGCCATATACGGCACGGTGGAAGTGCACGAGTTGCGGGCGTTGGGCATTCTGGAAACGTTCGACGTGGCGAGTATGCTTGTTGCGGCGGACAATGCGGCAAAAACGGCGGAAGTGGAGTTGGTGGAATTGCGGCTTGCGCGCGGCATGTGCGGCAAGAGTTATTTAATGCTTACGGGTGAAGTGGCGGCGGTGCAGGCGGCAATCGACCGTGCAAAACGTACGGCGGAAAACGAGGGCATGTATCTCGATAGCAGTGTGATTGCTCGCCCCGATAAAAAATTGTTTTCGTCTATCCTATAATTTTTGTGCCGTAGCGTTCGGCAAACGCACTTAATTCTATTTTTATACTTTCTGTTTCCTTTTGATGTCCTTTATAATGCACATTTGTTGCACCTTTTTGAAGTGCCCAAAAAGGTGCGGGAAAAAGGCACCAAGGGGGAACACTTTCGACTGTGTTCCCCCTTTGGAAACCTCCACGCAACGAGCAGGGACACCCTGCACCCGAATTAAAGAATAAAAAAGGTAAACGGGTATTGTAACAAAAAGAGCTTGTCCACGTTTTCCGTAACTATTTTTTAGTGGAAAGTAAACGAAAAATGTAGAGGAGTAAAAGATGCTGGCGATTGAAAGAAGAAATCTGACGCTCGAAAAATTGCAACGGGATAAACACGTAGTGGTGAGCGAATTGAGCGCGCAATTCGAAGTGAGCGAAGAAACCATTCGGCGCGACCTGGAAAAACTTGCCGAAGAAGGATTCGTTGTCAAAACATACGGCGGCGCCGTGCTCAACGAAAACAACTATGTGGATATGCCGTTTGCCGTGCGGAAAAATACCAACGTTACCGAAAAGCAGATTATAGGTAAATTGATTGCGTCGCTCATTCGCGACGGCGAGCATATTATGCTCGATTTTTCTTCCACGGCGGTGCTTGCCACGCAGTATCTCAAAGAGCGGCGCGGGCTTACGGTGATTACCAATTCGGTGGAAGTGCTTATCGAACTTTCCGAAACAACGGGTTTCAACGTGATTTGCACGGGCGGCGTTCTCAAAGAAGGCACGCTTGCGCTCACGGGCATGCAGGTGGATAAAGCGTTTGCGTCCTACCACGTGGATACGGCAATCTTTTCGGCAAAGGGAATCGACCGCGCGGCGGGTGTGAGCGATTCCAATCCTACCAATGCGTGCATTAAACAAACGCTTGTTTCGGCGGCGGAACGGCGGATTTTGGCGGTAGACCACACGAAATTCGATAAAAAAGCATTGGTGCATATCTGTAATATCGATGAAATCACGCATGTTGTTACCGACGTAAAACCTTCGGACGAATGGTTGCAATATTTGTCGGAACGTCATATTGCTTGCGTTTATCCCAAAAACGGAGTATAATACCCATATGAGTACCCAAATCATCGCATTTGCGAACAATAAGGGCGGAAGCGGAAAGAGCACGAGTTGCTCGTCCGTGGCGGCGGCACTTGCCAAACAGGGAAAGCGTGTTCTGTGTATCGACGGCGATATGCAGATGAATTTGACGCTTTCCTTTTTTGATGAAGAACAGGCGTTTTCGTTTAACCGCAGCGAATACAATACCTATACGTTGCTGGTGAAAGACGCTCCCGTCACGGAGTGTATCCGCAAAACGCCGTACGAAAATATAGACGTGCTGCCTTCGTCCGCACTGATGTCGGGCGTGGAATACGAATTGTTTACCAAGTGGCAGCGGGAGTCTGTTTTGCGAAATGCTCTCGACGCGCTCCGCAAAGAAGGTACATACGACTACATACTCATAGACGCGCCGCCCATGCTCGGGTGTTTGGTGCTCAATATTCTGGTGTGCGCCGATTGGTTGATTATTCCGCTCGAAGCCAGCCCGTGGGGATTGTTCGGGCTTGCCAATATGTTTGATTTTGTGGAAAACGTGAAAAAAATCAATCCCGCACTACGACTGTTGGGCGTGCTCGTTACCAAAGCGGATACGCGCAAAAATTATTTTAAGCAGACGCTCGAATCGCTCGGCAAGTTGGAAAACGTGCACGTGTTCGAAGAAGTGATTCGGCTGGACAGCGCTATCGAATGGGCGCAGGATAATTCCAAGCCAGTCGTATACTTCCGCCCATCGTCGCGCGCAAGCAAGTCGTTTGAAGCGGTAGCGGGGGAGATAGACCGTCTGATAATCGAAAATCGTAAATAAACGCATGTATGTGTGCGCATGTAACGAAAAAATAACGGTATAAAGCATTCGGTTGCGCATGCGTGCATACGAAACGGAAATAAAAGCGGAGGAAAGAAACAATGGCAATCGGAAAAGGAAGTCTGGAACGGGTGGCAAAGGCGGCTGTGCCGTCGCCCGCGCAAGAAGAAATTACGGCAACGGCAGTTCCTGTACAAAAGGAAACAATCGCCGAGAATAAGCCGAAAAAAGCACCCGCAAAAAAAGCGGAAACGGCAAAAAAGGCGTTTGCCGTAGGCGATACGTTGCCCGAATATCTTTTATAAACATGCGGTGCGTGGCATAGAAGTGCGGGCACGTAGGATATAATAATACAAAGGAGGAGGAAAAAAGATGAAAGATTGCGGCGTGTTGCTACATATTTCGTCGTTGCCCTCTCCGTACGGAATCGGGGATTTGGGCGAAACGGCGTATGCGTTTGCCGATTTTCTGGCGGGCGCGGGTCAGTCGTATTGGCAGGTATTGCCTGTGGGACCTACGTCTTACGGGGATTCTCCGTATCAGTCGCCGTCGGCGTTTGCGGGAAATCCGTATTTTATCGACCTTGCGGCATTGAAAAAAGAGGGGCTGTTAACCGAAACGGAAGAACGGGAAGCGCGCATGCCGAGCGGTGATGTGGATTACGGGCGCATATTTACCCACCGCGTGCCGTTGCTACGTAAGGCATACGAGCGTTTTACGGAAAAAAACAATCCCGATTACGTGGAATTTTGCAGGAAAAATGCGTACTGGTTGGATTCCTACGCGCTTTTTCAAACCATCAAAGAAAAATTTTCTCTTTGTCCGCATTGGGAATGGGAGAGCGCTTATCGTAATCCGCACACCGACGAAGTGGTTGCGTTTGCGCGCACACACACCGCCGACATGGATTTTGTGCGATTTTTGCAATATACATTCGATAAGCAGTGGCGCAAGTGGAAACAGTACGTCAACTCGTTGGGAATCAAAATCATAGGCGACGCGCCCATTTATGCGGCATACGACAGCGCCGATTTCTGGGAATGTCCGCAATGTTTTGCGGTGGACGACCAAGGAAAAGTGACCGACGTGGCAGGCGTGCCGCCCGATTATTTTTCCGCCGACGGACAGTTGTGGGGAAATCCGCTGTATGATTGGGATTACCTGCGCGCGCACGACTACGATTTTTGGGTGAACCGCGTGCGGCGCTCGTTTGAACTGTTCGACTTGTTGCGCATAGACCACTTTCGCGGATTCTGCGCCTATTATTCGATTGCGGCAGGCAGTACCACGGCGCGCGAAGGGGAATGGAAAGAAGGTCCGGGAAAAGATTTGTTCGATGCAATCGAAAGCGCGTTGGGAAAAACGGACATCATCGCCGAAGATTTGGGGGTGGATTCGCCCGAATTGCGCGAGCTTTTGCGCGATTGCGGGTATCCCGGCATGAAAGTGGTGCAGTTCGGATTCGACGGCAGCGCCGCCGCAAACGCGCATGCCGTGCGGAATTTTACGGAAAATTGTATCGGTTACACGGGTACGCACGATAACGATACGTTTTTGGGGTGGTATACGTCGTTACCTGCTAATATGCGCAAACGTGTGCGCAGTCGGCTGAAAAGTACGGGCAGGGAAATTCCGCTTGCGGCAATTCGCGCACTGTATGCGTCCCGCGTGCGTACCGCAATCGTGCCCATGCAGGATTGGTTGCGGCAGGGTAGCGAAGCGCGAATGAACGTGCCGGGTACGCCGTCGGGCAACTGGCGGTATCGTTTAATCCGAATCCCCGACAGCCGTTTGCAGGGAGAAATGCTTACCATGGCAAACGAATACGGCAGAGAACGAACAGACGAATAAAAATATAGATTGCGGCGAAAAACCGCTCGTTATCTTGCATTCGGTGCGGAAACGGTGTATAAAGGTGTTATGGACGGATTGAGCGAAAAACTGTTTGCGGAACGATTCCCCACGGAACAAGATACGGTTAGCGAGATTATCAATCTCGAAGCGATTTTGCGGTTGCCCAAGGGCACCGAACATTTTTTGAGCGACCTGCACGGCGAGTACGGCGCTTTTTGCCATTTAATCAACAGTTGCAGCGGTGTGATACGCACCAAAATCAACGAGCTATTCGGCGCGAGCCTTTCCTCGTCGGAAAGGAGCGATTTGGCAACAACGGTATACTATACCGCCGAAAAAATCGAACGGGCGAAACAGGAAGGTAAAAACACCGAAACGTGGTACAAAACCATGCTCAAACGGTTAACACTGCTTGCGCGCGAGTGCGGCAAAAAATACACGCGCAGTAAAGTACGCAAAAGTATGCCCAAAGAATTTGCGTACATAATAGACGAAATGCTTCATTCGAGCACGGACGACGGCGACCGCGACGCATACTACGACGAAATTTTCACCGAAATTTTGCAACTCGGGTGTGCCGACGCGTTCATGATTGCCATTGCGGCGCTTGTAAAAAGACTTGCCGTAGACAGATTACATATTGTGGGCGACGTATTCGACCGCGGCGAAAATCCCGATAAGATACTCGATATTTTGCAGTCGTATCACAGTATCGATTTTCAGTGGGGCAATCACGATATTCTGTGGATGGGCGCGGCATACGGGTCGCGCGTCTGCATTGCCACGGTAATAGAACTTTGCTTAAAATACGGCAATCTCGAATTGCTCGAACGCGGCTATGGGATTTCTCTCCGCGACCTTGCCTTTTATGCCGACCGTTTGAAGTTCGACCCAAAGTTTGCCATAAACGCGGCGGGAAAAAAGATAAGCGAGTCCGATTCGCGCATTGCCGCTAAAATGCGTAAAGCCGTTTTTCTCATGATGCTCAAACTCGAAGGACAAGCTATCGGGCGGCATCCCGAATACGAAATGGACGACAGGGCGCTGTTGCGCAAAATAGACGTGCGCGGCGGTACGGCGGAAATCGACGGTATGTCGGTGCCGATAAAAACGTCCGACTTTTCGTCGCTCGATTTTCGTGACCCGTTCCGCTTAACGCCCGAAGAAGAAAGTGTGCTCGAATTTTTGCGGGAAGCGTTTACCGCAAGCGAAAAACTTGCCCGCCACGTGAAGTTTTTAACGGGGCGCGGCGCTATGTATTCGGTGTTTAACGGAAATCTAATTTTTCACGGGTGTATTCCGCTGGACGAAAACGGAAACTTTCTGCCCGTGGCGGCATGCGGCGGCAAGAGCGGAAAAGCGTGCATGGATTCGTTTACCCGACTTGTAAAAGCGGCGGCTGTAACGCGAAAAGAATGCGATACCGATATATTCTGGTATCTTTGGTGCGGCAAAGGCAGTCCGCTTTTCGGGCGGAAAAAGCTGGCGGCATTTGAATGCATATACGCGCGCGGCAGCGGACTGACGGCGGAAGAAAAAAACCCCTATTATACGTTGGCGCATAAGCGTGCGGTTGCCGAAAAAATTCTTGCCGAATTCGGACTGACGGGCGAGCATTGCCACATCATAAACGGGCATATTCCCGTGCATTGCAAAGAAGGGGAAAATCCCGTGAAGGCGGACGGCAAACTCATTGTGATAGACGGCGGATTCTGCCGTGCCTATCATGAGCGCACGGGGATTGCGGGGTATACGCTCATTTACAATTCGTACGGCATGCGACTTGCCGCGCACAGTCCGTTTTGCGGCGTGCGCGAGGCAATCGAAAGCAATCGCGATATTGTGTCGGATATCACCGTGTTCGATACGGTGGGGAGTAGGTTGAAAGTGGCAGATACCGATACGGGCGCACAAATCCGCAGTCAGATTGCCGCGCTCAAAGCAGAGCGCAAAGAAAAGTTCGGGAATCCCATATAAGACAAAATAATCACATGACTACAAACGGGTTGGCAGGCGCGAAAGCGCGGCAAAGCCCGTTTTTTGTCGTATGATGTCGGCTGATTCTTATTTGCATACTTCCTACGGGAAAAGGGTAAAGTAACCGTACTGAAAACCATTTTTCGGAGGAGAAAAAACATGAAAAAAATCGCAAGAGTAATTGCTGCTCTGTTATGCGGTGTGCTTTTAATGAGTGCAATCGGCATGATGCACGGTTGCGACGACAAAAAGCCCACGCTGAAAGTTTGGGCGGCAAACGTAGACGTGGAAATGACCAAAGGATTCGTAAAGGATTTTTTGGATAAAAATCCCGACTTCGGCTATCGTATCACGGTTGCCACGCAGGGCGAGAACGAAGCGGCAACTACGCTCAAAAACGCGCCCGATGATGCCGCCGACGTAGTACACATTCCGCACGACCAAATCGGCATTTTAACACAGGGTACGGGATTCATTCACGAAATTCCCGCCGAGAGCGATGCCTATAAGCAGATTATGGCGGAAAACACCCAATCGGTAATCGACGTTGCGGGTAAAGACGGCAAGCTGTACGGCTTTCCCACGATGACCGAAACGTATCTGTTGTATTACAATAAGTCGATGTTCGACGCCGACGACGTAAAGAGTTTTGAAAAGATGTTCGAAAAAGCTCTCACGTTGAACGTGGGCAACGATTTTGCCGCGTTCGGACTCAAATACGACGACGGTTTCTATGCGGGCATGTTCAATCTTGCTACCGATAACTATTTATATAAAGACAACAACGTGCAAAACGTGTCGTTTGCCACCGACGAAGGCGTTGCGGCGGCGGAATTTATCCGCGATATGAACGGAGTCAAACGTGCTCGCCACGTTGCCACGAGTTCGGATGCCGCCACACAGTTCAAGGCGGGCTCGCTCGGCTCGTTTGTAAGCGGTCCGTGGGATAAAAATGCCTTTGAAGAAGCGCTCGGCGATAATTTTGCGGTTGCTGCGCTTCCCACGTTTACCGTTACGGTGAACGGCGAGCAAAAAACCTTTTCGCCCAAAGCCTTTCTCAACGCAAAGCTGTATGTGGTGAACAAGGCGACAAAAGACAGCCGCGCCGCCATAAAACTCGCGCAGTATCTTTCGAGCAAAGAAGTTCAACTTTCGCGCTATGCGCAAAAAGGGTATTTGCCCGTAAATGCCGAACTTGCCGACGACCCCGCCATTGCGCAGGATGGATTCGTGCAAGCGGTGTTGGGGCAGATGCAGAACGCCATTCCGCAACCCAACATTGCCGAAATGGGCAACCGTTGGTATAAACCGCAGGCAGGACAGGGCAAGTTCAAAGTGATTTTCGATAATAAAGACGGCGTGGCAAGCGACGCCGCAAAAATCCGTGCTATCCTGACCGAAATGGAATCGTATCTGAAAACGGGAAAAGAGGGCGACGCCGCGGCGTCGTCTCAATCCCTGTAAGGCAAGCAAAACGGGGCATACTGAATGAACGCGCAGGCAATCGGAAAGAAAAACGCGTTCGTGCGCGGCGGACGGCGGGTGCGCGATACGGCAAAAAGCGTATGCGGGCGGTTTACGCACGGCAGCGTGTATACCAAAATCGCGCATTTCATTATGGGATTCGGCAATCTTGCACGCGGTCAGATTGTAAAAGGATTGCTGTTTTTGGCGGCGCAAGCGTTGTTTACGGTGTTTATGATTTTGCGCGGCGGTCGTGCGGTGGCGGGTTTTTTCACGCTGGGCACGCGCGTGGCGCATGTGGAAATTATAGACGGTTTTCCCGTGAACGTGGCAGGCGATAATTCCATGTTGTTTCTCCTGTACGGCGTGCTTACGTTTGCGCTCATTGCGGGATTTATTGCGCTGTGGTCGGTGTCGGTGGCAAGTTCGTACCGCGCCGACTGTATGGTGCACGCGGGAAAAAAGCCGTCCCGTTTTTCGGACGATGTGCGCGCTCTTTTAGACGAAAAATTTCACGTTACCATGCTCACGCCCGCCGTGCTCGGGGTGCTGGTGTTTACCGCGTTGCCCATTGTGTATATGGTGTGCATTGCCTTTACCGATTTCGACAGCGCGCACCCCGCGGGAGTAACGCTGTTCGATTGGATAGGATTTGCGGGCTTTAAGGACGTTTTTACGGGCGTGGGCGAAGTGGGGCGCATGTTCTTTCCCGTACTGCTATGGACGCTTGTGTGGGCGTTTTTCGCCACATTTCTCAACTATTTTGCGGGCATTATCGTAGCACTGCTCATCAACAAAAAGGGAATTCGTTTTAAGTGGCTGTTCCGCACGGTGTTTGTACTTACCATTGCCGTGCCGCAGTTTGTCAGCCTTCTTACCATGCGCGCCATGCTTTCGTATTCGGGACCGGTAAATAATTTTCTGTTGCGAACAGGGCTTGCGCAATTACCCGTACACTTTTTCGACGGGAAAGCTTGGGTGGCGCGCGTTGCCGTGATTGCCGTGAATCTGTGGGTGGGGATTCCGTATACTATGTTGATTACGTCGGGCATTCTTCTCAATATTCCCGCCGAACTTTACGAAGCGGCGCGAATGGACGGGGCGGGTGTGATGAAAACCTTTTTCAAAATCACCATGCCGTATATTCTGTTTGTTACGTCGCCCTATCTCATTACGCAGTTTATCGGAAACATCAACAATTTTAACGTTATTTATCTGTTAAGCGGGGGCATGCCCAACACCCCCAAAGGAACGGTGGCGGGCGAAACCGATTTACTGGTGACCTGGCTCTTCAAACTTACCATTGAAAATTCGGACTTCAACAAAGGCGCCGTGGTGGGCATTTTAACGTTTATCGTCTGCGCGGTGCTCTCGCTCGTTACGTACCGCAATACGGCAAGCTACAAAAAAGAAGATACTTTCCAGTAGGCGGCTAAAAGGGAAAAGCGTAAAAACCGCGGTAATACGCCGCAAAGGAGAACGATATGAAAAGTATGAAACGCGCGCGGATTGCGTCGAATGCCGTCGTATATATTGTGCTATCCGTTTTGGCAATTGTATGGCTGATTCCCATTCTGTGGGTGGTGCTGTCCTCTTTTCGTACCGAATCGGGTATTATTACGCCCTATTTCTTTCCCAAAAGCTACGGCTTTATCAACTATGTTAAACTGTGGACGGATACGTCGGTCTATTTGTTTCCGCGGTGGTTTCTCAACACGTTTATCGTGGCGGTGTTTTCGTGCGTGCTGACTACGCTGCTCACGCTTGCCACCGCTTACGTAATCAGCAAAATTCGTTTCGGGGCGCGCAAAGGGCTGATGAATGCGGCGCTCGTTTTGGGCATGTTTCCCGGATTTATGAGCATGATTGCCATTTATTATATATTGCGGGCAGTCGACCTAACGCAGAGCCTTGTGGCGCTTGTGTTTGTGTATTCGGCAGGCGCGGGTCTGAATTTCTATATTGCCAAAGGCTTTTTCGATACCATTCCCAATCAGCTCAACGAAGCGGCGAAAATCGACGGCGCTATGGGGTCGCAGATTTTTTTCCGCATTATTCTGCCGTTGAGTAAGCCGATTATCGTGTATACCGCGCTCATGGCGTTCACGGCGCCCTGGATGGATTTTATTCTCGCCCGCGTTATTATGGGAGATGCGAGCGATAAATTCACCGTAGCGGTGGGGTTATACAACATGATGTTTCGCAAAGACGCCGACCCGTCGGTATTCACGCTGTTTGCAACGGGGTGCGTGTGCGTTTCGTTGCCTATCGTGGCGCTCTTTTTATGGTTGCAACGCTACTATGTGGAAGGCATTACGGGCGGCGCCGTAAAGGGTTAAAATCTTTTTTATACAAGCCGTTTGCTCCGAATAATCTGGGCGAAACAAGTCGAATTGATGAAAAAGGGTGAAAAAGGCGTGAAATTCGCTTGACAAATCGGGGGGGGGTGGGTTTATACTATTATTAGTAAGTTTAAGGAGGATTTAACTGTGAAAAAAAGAAGCATTGGACTTGCGATTCTGTTCAGCATCATCACGTTCGGTATCTACGCAATTTATTGGTTCGTTAAACTTACGAACGACACCAATGAACTCGATCCCGAGCATAAGACGATGGGCGGCGTAGCTGCGTTTTTCGTAAGTCTTGTTACGTTCGGCATTTACGGTATTTACTGGAACTACAAGCTGGGCGTCAAAGCAGGCAATATCGGCGGCGACAAGTCGATGGGTATTGTTTACTTGCTTCTGGGCTTGTTCGGTCTGGGCATTGTTAATTACTGCTTGGCACAGAGCACGCTCAACAAAGCAATACAGTAAAAGAATAGAAAAAAAGGCTCTCCTGCGGAAGAGCCTTTTTTTTATGGCGTAAACTCGATTTTACTTTTCGGATAGGGAAATGATTTGTGCGTTGCAGTCGGTTGCCTCGTTGCCGCGTATGATTTCGCCGATACTGTCGGCAACGATTTTGCCCGATTTGGGATTTTCCACCGAATGAATGTGCCCTTTGATTGCGGCGTTTATATCCGAATACTCAAACGCACGGTCGCACCCTTGCGTGGTGCAGTCAATCAGTTTGAGATTTTTGCAGTAGCATAGCGGTTGCGTGCCGATTATATGACAATTGATTAACGTCAGGTTTTCCGAATACCAACCGAGATATTCTCCTTTGAGCGTGGTGTTTTTCACCGTCATATTTTTGCAGTGCCAAAAGGCGTCTTTCGTGTCGAACAAACTGTCTTCGATTGTGGCGTTTTCCACATACTGAAACGAATATTTGCCCGACATGCGTAGGCGGGAAATATGCAAATCGGAACATTCAAATAAAAAATATTCCGATTCGATTACGCTGTCGCATATGCGCATATGTTTACTGCGCCAACCGAATTCGGGGGAGTGGACGGAACAGCGCGAAATCTCCATGTTTTCGCACTCCCGCACCGTTTTGATACCGTCGATTGTGCAGTCCGAAAGGATTCCGTCGCGGCAATACCACAGCGGCGCCCGCGTTTTTGCGTCTAAATAACTGTTGCACAGCGTAAATTTTTGCGTATGCCACAGCGGATACCGCAGAGAAAACGAACAGTCTTTCACGCAGATATCGTTGCATTCTTTGAGCGCCGATTCTCCGTCGGCGGGACCATCGAATACGCAACCGATAACGTCCGTTTCGGTAAGATGATAGAGCGCCCGCTCGCCGTCGTATGTTTGATATGCAATTTGCTTTCTCATTCCGTTCTCCTCGGTGTTTCGTTTGTTTTGTATAGTTTACAATATACGTTTTATTTTGTCAATCGTATATGTAGTTCGTTTACGGATAAGAAAAACCGCCGTATATAGCGGCGGTTTGGGGAATGAAAAGCGATTTTACAGGACAAGCATGGTAAGCGCCGATTTGCTTGCGGGCAATACGCCGGGGAAGAACAAGAAGATAACGGCGGCGGCTACCAGCACTCCGTAAATAATAAACACCACAAGTCCGCGTTTGAGCGCAAATTCCAGCCCCGCGAGCGCAACAACAACGAGCACGGCAATCGTGAGCACGCTTTCGAGTATATTCGCTACGTTTTCGGGCAAGAATCCCTGCCAACGATTCACAAATACGAAAACCAACAACGCTACGGTTAAAAACGCGAATACTTCTCCGATTACGTCCACGATTTTTTCCAACTTTTCACCCAATTTCATTTCAAAAAAATCTCCTTTTGTTTCAATACCGATAGTATACAATATTTTTTTGTAAAACTCAATAACAGGAAGATAAAAGTCGGATTAAAGTTGCATTAAAATCCGAGCGGGCATAGCGTATCGATTTGTGTTTTTAGACCGAATTGACTTGACAAGAATCGCCGCACGATATATAATGATTTCGTTATGGACAGCGTTTTCGGTATTATTCTCAAAGTGCATCACGATTCCGTGGGAGATACGTCCCAAACGGTGCTTTTGGGCAAAACTATGCTGGATTGGGTAACTTTATCGCTGGGCGAAACGTCTGCGATTGCAATCGACCGACCGGACGACGCCGAGTGGCTCGGGCAACTTCGTTCCGTGGCGGACGCAACTGAAAAATATACGGTAGTGCTGTATTCCGATACGCCGCTCATCACCAAAAAAACGGTGACCGACGCGGTGGCAGTGGCGGAGAACGGCAACCTGAACGTGGTAAAAATGACGCGCGGGTATGTGTTCCGAACGTCGTTTTTGCTTTCCTGTGAAAAGCTGTATTTAGACAACACCTATTATTTTTTGGAAGAAGATTTTCTTACCGCCGATTCGCCGCACAATCTTGCGCTTATCACCGACGTAATGCGTAACCGTATTTTGCGGTATCATTGCGAACGCGGCGTGCGGTTCACCGATTTGGGAACCACGGTGGTGGAAGGCGACGTAGTGATTGCGCCCGGTGTGGAAATCGGACCGCAAAATATTCTCAAAGGCAAAACGGTGATAAATGCGGGTGCAAAGTTGCTGTATGCCAACGTGGTGGAAGACGGTATCATCGGCGAAGGCGCGGAACTGAACAGTAGCCGTATTTATCACAGCTATATCGGCGAGCGCACCAAAGTGGGTCCGTTTGCCTATATCCGTCCCGACAGCATTATCGGACCCGATTGCCGAATCGGCGATTTTGTGGAGATTAAAAAGAGCATTATCGGCGCAGGTTGCAAAGTTTCGCATCTTTCGTATGTGGGCGATTGCGAAATGGGCGACATGTGCAACGTCGGTTGCGGTGTCGTGTTTGTGAACTACGACGGCAAAAACAAATTCCGTACCAAAGTGGGCAACCGCGTGTTTGTGGGCAGTAACAGCAATATCATTGCACCCATGGTGATTGAAGACGGCGCTTTTATAGCGGCGGGCAGTACGCTGAACGAAAACGTTCCCGCAGGTGCGCTCGCCATTGCGCGCGCCCGTCAGGTGAATAAAACGGAGTGGAAGGGCAATAAGTTCGCGCCCAAAAACGAAAACGTATAATAACCCAAGAAGGAGTACATACAGACAAAATGATAGCACACGGTAACAGGATAAAACTGTTTGCGGGCAACGGTAGCAGAAAACTCGCGCAGGCAATTGCCGACAAACTCAAAATGCAACTTGCCGATGCGGAAGTGGGCACGTTCAGCGACGGCGAATGCGCAGTGCATATCGGCGAAACGGTGCGCGGATGCGACGTGTTTGTGATTCAGTCTACGGCATATCCCGTAAATGACAATCTTATGGAATTGCTTGTGATGATTGACGCATTGCGCAGAGCGAGCGCGGGCAGAATCACGGCGGTTATTCCGTATTTCGGATATGCGCGGCAAGATAGAAAGGCACGCGCGCGCGACCCTATCACTGCGAAGTTGGTTGCCGACCTGATAACGAGTGCGGGTGCCGACCGTGTGCTCACCATGGACTTGCATGCGGCGCAGATTCAGGGCTTTTTCGATATTCCCGTAGACCACCTTTTGGGGATTCCCGTTCTTACCAAAGCGCTCTTAAAGCAAGACTTTATGAAAGATAAGGAAGAAATGATTGTGGTTTCGCCCGACGTGGGTAGCGTGGGCAGAGCGCGTCAGATGGCGCAAAAACTCAATCTCAATCTTGCCATTGTGGACAAGCGCAGACCCAAAGCCAACGTAATGGAAGTAATGAACATTGTGGGTGATGTTCGCGGCAAAAAGTGTTTGTTGGTGGACGATATGATTGATACCGCAGGCACCATTACGCAGGGCGCCAAGGCGCTCATCGAAGTAGGCGGCGCAACCGAAGTGTATGCGTGCTGTACGCATGCCGTGCTGTCCGGTCCCGCCATGGAGCGGTTGGAAAATTCGGTGATTGAGCAGTTGTTCGTGCTCGATACCATAGAACTTCCGCCCGAAAAGCGTATCGGAAAGATTAAAGAAGTGACGGTGGCGCCTATTTTTGCGGAAGCAATCGAAGCGATTTACGCCGACCTACCCGTCAGCAAATTATACGAATAAGAGAAAAACAAGATAAGAAAAAAGTCTTTCTTTTCAAGCGAAAGAAAGACTTTTTTGTATGCGATTTTTGTTTTTTACATAGTTTCGCGGATACGCTGTTCGAGCATGGCGCGTTCGTCCGTTTTGATTTTGCCGATGTAGGTGAGTAAAAGAGCGGCAAGTTTGCGGTTCATCTCCAATTTTTTCGAAGTGCTTTTTTTCAGAATCTCAATGAATACGCGTTCGAGCAGTGCTTTCATAAAAGGTCCGTAAGCAATCCGTTCGTTTTTTACCAAACATTTGAACGCCTCTTCGGCATAAGCGGTTTTGTTTGCCACCAACACGTCTACCAATGCGTTGAACGCAATGCCGTCGTTTGCCGTGGGAGAGTATTGAAAAACCGCTCTGCGCACGGCGGGCGTTTCAAACAGGCATTTCACCGTTTTGGGCGCCGATTTGCGGAAATACAAATCGAGCGCTTTGTCGCCGAGCAGTAGCCCCGCGTTTTTGTCTTTCATGAGCAACTCTTCGCGTGTGGTGCACAAATAATCCCACACGTCGAGTGCCAACTGAAAATCGAGCGTCATGAATTGCGGCAGAAATTTCTTTGCACTCGCTTCGGTCATCGGGTCGGACTGCGCCATCTGTTCGAATAACGAATGGTATTTGAGCTGTTTGGGATTCATTTCGCGGCATTCTCCTTTGTATTATACATATACCGTATTTGTATGTATTATATCACGGTTTCGCTTTTTTGCCAACATTTTGGGCGTGATTTTTGTCGATTTCTTTGTAAAAGTGCGGTTTGCAACCAAAAATCGGGCGTCGGACACGTAAAAACGAAAGAAAATTCTTTCGGCTTTCGGCTTGCGGCGTCTTTTGCCTTGCAGACAATGGATAACGATTGACAAAACGGTAAACTCGTGGTATAGTGAAAGCGCAAGATTTTAGGAGGTGTTTCCGTGCCCGTAAAAGTGCCGCGTTCTCTGCCGTCTGCGCAAACGCTAATCGGCGAAAACATTTTCATCATGGATACCGTGCGCGCTACTGGGCAGGAAATCCGCCCGCTTAAAATTGCGGTGCTCAATTTAATGCCCAATAAAATCGACACCGAAACGCAACTGTTGCGCCTTCTCTCCAACAACCCGTTGCAGGTGGAAGTCACGTTGCTCACAACGGCGTCGTATGCGCCCAAAAGCACCACGCGCGAACATCTCGAAACGTTTTACCGCACGTTTGAAGAAGAAGTGCGGGGCGGGGCAAAATTCGACGGTTTGATTGTTACGGGTGCGCCGGTGGAAAAAATGGCGTATGAAGACGTGGCGTACTGGGAAGAGCTCAAACGCATTATGGACTGGGCGGAACACAACGTGTATTCCGCCATGTACATCTGTTGGGCGGCGCAGGCGGCAATGTTCTATCTGTACGGAATCGAAAAAACGGTAATGCCGCAGAAGATTTTCGGCGTGTTCGAGCACGAAGTGCCCGATAAACGCAATCCGCTTGTGCGGGGATTCGACGATACGTTTGCGGCGCCCCATTCGCGCCACACACAGATAGACGCCGATAAAATACGCGCTTGTCGTCAAGTGGATATTCTTGCCGAATCGAAAGAAGCGGGCATCTACCTTGCCGCCGACAAAACGCTGCGCAAAGTGTTTGTGTTCGGACACGGCGAATACGACGCCGATACTCTGCATAACGAATATATGCGAGATGTGCAAAGCGGAAGAAAAGTATTGCCGCCCGTTCATTATTATGAAAACGACGTAGTGGGGAAGTTACCTAAACTGCATTGGCGCGCACATGAATCGTTACTCATTTCCAATTGGCTCAACTACTGCGTGTATCAGTCTACGCCGTACGATATAGAACGTATTCGATAAATTCCGTTCGGTTAAATCTGAAATTGCTTTATAGCATAAGCCTATTCATTCAAGAGGTATATAAAATGAGAAAAACAAAAATCGTCTGCACACTGGGACCTGCTACCGACAACTACCAAACTATGAAACGTCTGATAAAGGCGGGCATGAACGTGGCGCGACTCAATATGTCGCACGGTACATACGACGAGCATGCCGCGCGTATCGATATGGTAAAGCGCGCCCGCGAAGAACTCAATCAATCGGTGGCAATCATGCTGGATACCAAAGGACCCGAAATCCGAATCCGCACGTTCGAGAACGGAAAAGCCCTGTTGTCGGAAGGCAATTATTTTACGCTTACCACCGAAGAGTGCGAAGGAAATAACGCCCGCGTTTCGGTAACGTATCCCCGTTTGCCCGCTTGCGTAAAGGAAGGAGATATCATTTTACTCAACGACGGACTGATTGAACTGAAAGTGGATTCGGTGTCGGAAAAAGAAGTGGTTTGCGTTGTTACGCACGGCGGCGAGTTGAGCAACCGCAAAAGTATCAACCTGCCCGGTATTACCATTGACATGCCCTATCTTTCCGAAGTGGATAAAAAAGATATTCTGTTCGGCATCAAACAGGATATCGATTATCTCGCCATCAGTTTCGTGCGCAAAGCGGACGACGTGCGGCAGGTGAAAGAACTGCTCGATTCGTGCAACGGAAAAGACGTGCAGATTATTTCCAAAATAGAGAATCGCGAAGGCGTGAACAATATCCGCGAAATCATCGACGAGTGCGACGGCGTGATGGTTGCCCGCGGCGACATGGGCGTGGAAATTCCGTTTGAAGAATTGCCTGCCATTCAGAAAGACATGATTTCACTCTGCTATAAACAGGGCAAAAAAGTAATTACCGCCACGCAGATGTTGGAAAGCATGATTACCAATCCGCGTCCTACCCGTGCGGAAATCAGCGACGTGGCAAACGCGATTTACGACGGCACGTCGGCAATCATGCTTTCGGGCGAAACGGCAATGGGCAAGTACTGCGTGGAAACGGTGAAAACCATGGCGAAAATCGCCGAGAAAACGGAAAGTTCCATTCATTTCCGCAAGCGTTTCCGTAATCTCGACCCCGTTATCAAAACCATTACCGACGCCATAAGCCACGCTACGGTAGAAGCGTCGTTCGACCTGAACGCAAAAGCGATTATCGCGTTGTCGCATACCGGATTTACGGCGCGCAAAGTGTCGCGTTTTCGCCCCGATTGCGTGATTATAGCGGCAACGATTTCGCGCAAGGCATATTATCAACTGGCAATGAATTGGGGCGTGGTGCCCGTTTTGGGGTCGCCGCAGCCTAATTCAAACGAACTGTTCAACAATTCGGTGGAATGGGCGCGCGGAACGGGACTCATCAAGAAAGGAGACCTCGTCGTCATTACGGGCGGCGTACCTGTGGGGATTGCGGGCAACACCAACACCATGCGCATAGAAATCGTGGGCGACGAACAGTAAAATCGCAAAGAACGGAGGAAATATCGTGAAAATTCTGATTGTGGAAGACGAGGCGAATATCGCGCGTTTCGTACAGCTCGAATTGGAACACGAAGGGTATGAAACCAAGAGCGTTGCCGACGGCAGAGAAGCGCTCGACGAGGCGCTCGCAAACGATTACGATCTCATTGTGCTCGACGTCATGTTGCCGTCGCTCAACGGAATAGAAGTATTGCGCAGATTGCGTCAGAACAAGCAAACGCCCGTGATTATTCTTACGGCGCGCGACCAGATTATGGATAAAGTGGCAGGGCTCGATTTGGGTGCAAACGATTATATGACCAAGCCGTTTGCAATCGAAGAGTTGCTCGCCCGAATCCGTGCCAACATCAAAAAAAGCGTGGGGCGGGAGAGCAATGCGCTTGTATGCGGCAAGTTGAAAGTAGACATTGATTCGCACGTGGTCACTTACGGTTCGGATATCATCGATTTAACCAAAAAAGAGTTTGATTTGCTGGTGTATTTGCTTACCAACCGAAATGTGGTGATTTCGCGCGAGCAGGCGCTTGACGCCGTGTGGGGATTTGATTTCTACGGCAACACCAACGTGGTAGACGTGTACATACGGTATCTGCGCAGTAAAATAGACGACGTGTACGGATGCCAGATGATTCAGACGGTGCGCGGCGCAGGGTATGTAATCCGTGACTGACGGACAAAAAACGAGAGAAATGGAAGAACAAGGTAAAACTCCGGGAGAAAGCGAAAACACGGCGTCTCTTTCCGTGCGGCAGGGAGCGTCCGTTTTTCCGTTGGAGAAAGACGACGACCGTTCCGACGTGGCGCGCACGCTGTCCGACTTACAAAAAGAAAAACTTTCGTCGGCGAATACGGTAAAGAAAAAGCGCAATCTCTTTCTCACCGTGCTCATGATTGTATTTTTTCCCATAACGGGAATCGTTTTGGGTATGCGTAAGTTGTTGCGTAAAATCAACTTGCCGCTCGTTGCCAAAATGACGATAATTTACGCCGCCATTTTCCTGTTGGTGTTGGCTGCGTTTACCGTATTTTTCATGGTCAGTTTGCGCAAAGAAATCGGAAGTACAAATGAATACTTACGCGTGCTCGCCGTTACCACCTCTATTCTGGTGCTGTTGGTGAGCGCGTTGTATGCCGCTATGGTGTGGGTTACGGGTCAGTTCATGCTCAAACCCATTCGCAGTATTACCGATAAAATCGACGACGTGACGGGCGACAATCTTTCGGCTCGGCTCGACCAGGTAGACAGCCAAGACGAGTTGATGGAACTTACCAACCGAATCAACGAAATGCTCGATAATCTCGAACAGTCGTTTGTGCGGCAACAGAATTTTGTAGCCGACGCCAGTCACGAATTAAAAACGCCTATTGCCGTTATTCAGGGTTACGCCAACATGCTCAACCGCTGGGGGAAAAGCGACCCCAAAATTTTAGACGAAGGAATCGAAGCCATTGCGCGCGAGAGCGAAAACATGAAGAAGTTGGTCGAACAACTTTTGCTACTGGCGCGTTTGGGTAATTTCAGTCTCACGAATACGCGTTTCAACTTGGTGGAAGTGGTAGCCGAAATCGCCGAAAGCTATAAAATGGTAGATTTTTCGCATGCAATCGGGTTCAAACGTTTGCAGGACGCCATCACGGTGGAAACGGACAAAAACCTGTTGACCGAGTGTGTGCGCACCTTGGTGGACAATGCAATCAAATACACGCCGAGCGGCGGCAAAATCACCGTTTCGTGCGGCATGCGCGACGACCATGCCGAAATTACCGTGTCGGATACGGGCATAGGAATCAAGCAGGAAGACCTTCCGCATATCTTCGAACGGTTTTATCGGTGCGATAAAGCGCGGGGGAGAGAGAAAGGTTCGAGTGGACTGGGACTTTCCATTGCCAAAAGTATTGTGGAAACCATGGGCGGCAAGATTGACGTAACAAGCGACGTAGGATTGGGTACTACGTTCGTGATTAAGTTGTATTGACGGCGGCAACTGTTTTGCCCTAACAGAAAAAAACAAAACATTTCACAAAAAAGATGTCGATTTTCCTTGACAGATTTTGCGCTTTGTAGTATAGTAAATAAGTCAGTTTTGCTGACTGCGTTTTGTGGCGCAAAACCGAGCTTTCGGGCCTTTAGCTCAGTTGGTTAGAGCAGTCGGCTCATAACCGACCTGTCCGGGGTTCAAGTCCCTGAAGGCCCACCATTATTTTATTTGGCCTGGTAGTTCAGTTGGTTAGAACGCTAGCCTGTCACGCTAGAGGTCGAGGGTTCAAGTCCCTTCCAGGTCGCCATTACTTTGCCTCGATAGCTCAGTCGGTAGAGCAGAGGACTGAAAATCCTCGTGTCGATGGTTCGATTCCGTCTCGAGGCACCATTAAAAGGATTCATTCCTTTTTTTGTATGCCGGAGTAGCTCAATCGGTAGAGCAACTGACTTGTAATCAGTAGGTTGAAGGTTCAAGTCCCTTCT
>JAAWAB010000013.1 GCA_022791915.1 Clostridia bacterium | reverse complement strand
GGGGTACCCGAAGTCGGTGGGCTAACCGCAAGGAGGCAACCGCCTAAGGTAAAACCGATGACTGGGGTGAAGTCGTAACAAGGTAGCCGTATCGGAAGGTGCGGCTGGATCACCTCCTTTTAAGGAACTCGCAACAAGAGCGAGTATACTTCACAAAGTGGGCAGGGAGAGTTGGAACCCGAGCCTGTGGGAAGATTTGAATTTTGCATTCTGTTTCTCTGATAATTGTGTTAACTAAAAGGCATGCGTTACCGAACGTTTGCCTTTTTTCTTTTGTGTTTCTTTTTCACTCTTTCTCTTTCCCCTACGGCGGGCAACCTGTTTCGGGCATAAAAAAACCCCGCAATCGCGGGGCTTTCATAGGGGATATAACGGTCAGTTGAAATTCTTGCGGGAGATTATATGCCTGCGAGTTTTGCCAGATTGTCGATAGACTGCACGCCCACCGCTTTGTTGGCGATTTCGCCGCCGCGGAACACCATAATGGTGGGAATACTCATAATGCCGAACCGCATGGCAAGGTCGGAGTTTTGGTCGGTGTTCACTTTGCAGACCTTGACTTTGCCGTCGTACTTTTGCGCGAATTGTTCGAGTATGGGGGTCTGACTGCGGCAAGGACCGCACCAGGGCGCCCAAAAGTCTACCACCACGGGTACGTCGGCGTTTGTTTCTTCGTTGAAGTTCTGCGTGTTCAATTCTTTCATTTTTTATCTCCTTTACGGGCGCTTGCGTGCCCTTAATAGAATGTACGGTTTGATTCGTTTTGATTCGGAACGGTTTGCCTGCAAGTGCGAATTTGCCATGCCGACAAAAGGCGCGTGCCCTGCCGTGGTGCGTAAGGCGTAACGGATAGGGCTTTCTTTTGGGGTTACTGCCTGTATGATACGGCGAGCGGTCAGAATGCTTGGTCGAGTTTACGGATTGCCGCTTCGTATATGGCGGGCAGTTTATCGAACAATTCCACGGGGAACGATTCGTCTATGTTGTGAATGTTTGTTTCCAACCCTTCGAACGTGGGTCCGAATGCCACGGCGTTGGGCAATTCGCGCGCATACGTGCCGCCGCCGCAATACAAACACTTGCGCTCGTTTCCCGTTGTTTGGGTGTAGGCGTCGAGCAATGCTTGTACCAGTTTGTCCGATTCGGGAATATAGAGATTGGGCGACCAGCGGAGAATATGCGCGGTGCTTCCCGTCAAATTCTTTTCGATTTCGCGCACGACGGCGGCGTGGTTGGCGCACACGGGCAATCTGCAATCGAGCGTGGCGAACAGCTTGCCCGATTTGCTCGAATAGGAAAGCATGCCGAGATTTACGGTAAGCGCGCCCGAAACGTCGTCTTGCTGTTGTATGCCGAGATTGGTTGCGGGATTGGGCGCTTGCAAACGGCGGGCGCAAACGGCAAGCGTAGGCGATTTTTCTTCCAGCAGGCCGTTTAACAATACGAGCATTTTCGCCGCGGCGTTTTCGCCCTTTTCGGGCGCCATAGCGTGTCCCGCCACGCCGCGGGATTCGAGTAATAATTCGTTTTCGAAAAAGTGCGCCGTATAGTCTTGGGGGCGGAATCCTGCGTCTACGATGATTTTCGCCGCTTGGGGTTGCAAGAACGGATTGCCGTTATTTGCGAGCCGCGCAACCGTATTATAGAGCGGGCAACCCTTGGGAATTTGTGCCGAACACGAATCGGGCACGATATTGGGGCGCACGCCCGCCGTAACGGACGTTACGTTTTCGGTCAGTACGGCGTCGGAAAGGAAAGAGAGCGAAAGATGAAGAATTCCTTTTTCGCTGTTGATAATGGGGAAGTCGGCGTCGGGCACGAAACTCGCCACGGGGATTTCGCAATGGTTGCGGTAGTATTCGATACACTGCGAGCCGTTTTCTTCGTTACAGCCCACGATGAGTCGGATACGGTGGCGGGGCGTGTAGCCGCTTTCTTTGAGCCGCTTGATTGCGTGCAATGCCGCCACGGTGGGACCTTTGTCGTCGGCAACGCCGCGCCCGTACAAAAGCCCGTTTTCACACATGAGCGAATAGGGGTCGTGGCTCCACCCGTCGCCTGCGGGCACCACGTCGAGATGGCCCAAAATTCCGATGATTTGTTCGCCTTCGCCCCATTCCGCCCAGCCGCAATAGCCGTTTTCGTCGTGCGTTTTCAGTCCGTATTTTTGGGCGATGGCTAAAAAGGTATCGAGCGCCTGTTTGGGACCGTCGCCGAACGGCGCGTTCGGTTGCGCTTCACCCATTACCGAGCGGACGGCAATCAATTCTTTTAAGTCGTTTAGCATGTTTCGTATCTCCTGCCCGTGCTTTTTTTCTTGCGGAAAAAGGCGGGTGCCCGTATCCGCTTTTGCAAAATTCCGTTTCGATTCGGTTGCGTTCGGGGCATTTTAATGATACAATAAATATACACCATTTACAAGCAGTTTGTCAAGAGAGGTACGACACATGGTTAGAACGAGATTTGCTCCCAGTCCGACGGGATTTTTGCACGTGGGCGGTTTGCGCACCGCGTTATACGCATATTTATACGCCAAAAAAGCGGGCGGCAAGTTTATTTTGCGCATAGAGGACACCGACTTGGAACGTACCGTGCCGGGCGCCGTGGAACTCATTTACCGCACGCTGAACGAAACGGGACTGCATTACGACGAAGGTCCCGACGTGGGCGGGGAATACGGTCCGTATATTCAGACCGAGCGGAAAAACGTCTATCTCGACTATGCCCGCAAACTGATTGAAAGCGGCGATGCGTATTACTGCTTTTGTTCCAAGGAACGGTTGGATAAACTTCATAAAGACGGCGCCACGAAATACGATAAACATTGCCAACGCACCGTTTCGCGCGAAGAAGCGGAACGCAGAATCGCGGCGGGCGAAAAGTACGTGATTCGGCAGAATATTCCCGCCGAAGGCGTTTCGAGCTACACCGACCTTGTGTTCGGCGAAATCAAGGTGGACTACAACGATTTGGAAGATAACATACTCATCAAGTCGGACGGATACCCCACCTATAACTTTGCCAACGTGATTGACGACCATTTGATGCATATTACGCACGTGATTCGCGGCACCGAGTATCTTTCGTCTACGCCCAAATACAACCTGTTATACGACGCGTTGGGATTCGAGCGCCCGCAGTATATTCATCTGCAACCCATTATGCGCGACGCGCACCAAAAACTTTCTAAACGGCACGGAGATGCGAATTACGAAGATTTTATTGCCAAAGGATACCTAAAAGACGCGATTGTAAATTATATTGCGCTACTCGGGTGGAGTCCCAAAGACAACCGCGAAAAACTGACGCTTGCCGAAATGGAAGAGATGTTTTCGTTGGACGGAATCAGCAAGTCGGCGTCTATTTTCGACGAGCAGAAAATGCGATGGCTCAACTCGCTATACGTGAAAGAATTGAGCGAGCAGGAATACCATGCGCACGCGTTGCCGTTTTACGAGCGCTTACCCTATTTGAAAGGATTCGACCTTGCCTATTTGAGTACGTTGTTGCACGGTCGTACCGAAGTTTTTTCGGACGTGCAAAAACTCACCGAATTTATTACAAAGTTCGACGGGTTCGACACCGAGTTGTTTGTCAACCAAAAGTGGAAAACAGACGCAACGCTTGCCGCCAAACTTTTGCCCGACCTGATTGCCCTTGCAGGTAGCGAGTGGGATACGCTGCACGACGCGCTTAACGCTTATGCCGAGCAAAACGGTTACAAAAAAGGGCAGGTACTCTGGATTTTCCGTATAGCGCTGACGGGCGCAGCGTCTACGCCGGGCGGCGCCACCGAAATGGCTACGTTGTTCGGCAAAAAGGAAAGCTTGCGCCGCCTTGCGGTTGCGTTGGAAAAAGTGCGCCGATAGAACAAAAATTTCGATTCGGTTTGCGCAAGGAAAAGCAAAAAACCGCCGCGGACGCGTATAGTGCGTAAGCGGCGGTTTTCTTGTTTCTGTGCGGTTTTGGGGCGCGGATTAGTTATATTTGGGCAACCAGTCTTTGTGCGCGGCAAAAAGGTCGTCGCACATGTTCTTAATATCGTCCATGGAAAGTTCGGCGGCGGTGTGCGGGTCGAGATAAGCCGCCATGTATACGAGTTCCTTTTTCTTTTGGCGTGCCGCTTCAATCGTCATGTTCTGCACGTTGATGTTGGTGCGGTTGAGCGCGGCGCATTGTTCGGGAAGGTCGCCCACAAAGCAGGGGTTGATACCGTTTTTGTCGACAAGGCATTTTACTTCCACGCAGGCGTTTTGCGGCAGGTTGGTGATGAGCCCCGTGTTGAGCACGTTGCCGTGCACTTCGTACGGCACGCCGTTCGTTACGGCATTGATAATCGGCGCAGCAAATTCGTGGCTTTTTACATGTTCGATATCGTTGGTTGTGACTTTGGCGCGCATTTCCTTCCAGCCGTTAATCTGACTGACGCATCTGCGGGGATATTCGTCGAGCGGAATGCGGAAACGCTCAATCAGTTCGGGATATTTGGATTTGATGAAATAGGGGGTGTATTCGCTGGTGTGTTCGCTCGATTCGGTGATGTAGTAGCCGAAACGGTGCATCATTTCGTGCCGAACCAAGTCCCATTCCATTTTTTGAGCGTACTTGCCCGAAAGCGAGCGCTTTTTGATTTCGGGGTACAAATCTTTTCCGTCTTTATCGCGGATTTCGAGCAACCATGCCTGATGATTGATTCCCGCAATTTTCCACACACAATTATCCTTGTACTCGTTCATTTCGAGCGTTTTCAAAAGTTCGGGGACGCACACTTGCACGCTGTGGCATAATCCCACCGATTGGATACCCGAATAGCGTTGTATGTATCCCGAAAGCATTGCCATGGGGTTGGTATAGTTGATGAACAGCGCGTCGGGGCAAACCTTGCGCATGTCGGCGGCAAAATCTTCGAGCACGGGAATGGTGCGCAACGTGCGGAAAATTCCGCCTATGCCCAACGTGTCGGCAATCGTCTGCCGCAAGCCGTATTTTTTGGGTACTTCGAAGTCGGTGACGGTGCACGGCTCGTAGCCGCCTACCTGAATGGCGTTTACCACGAAGTTTGCGCCGCGTAACGCTTCGATTCTGTCGGCGTATGCTTTTACGCGCGCTTTTCCGCCGTATTTTTTGTTGATGTTTTCGAGCATAAGACGCGAATCTTCCATGCGCACAAGGTCGATGTCGTGCAATGCGATTTCAAATTCCCCCAGTTCGGGCGTGAGAATACAATCTCCCAACACGTTTTTGGCAAAAACCGTGCTGCCTGCCCCCAAAAATGCAACCTTTACCATAAAAAACACTCCTTCAAAATTTTTTTAGGACTGAAATCATTGTAACATAAAAAGAAATATGATACAATAAAATCTGTTAAAGGAATTTTAGATTTTGTTAGGTGTTTTTTATGATGAATGACACGACATATCATTTTGATTTCGGTTTCGGCTCGGTGCCTATCGACACCAGTCTTTCGCTGATTAACTTCGGTTTTCAGGACCGTGACGAAAAGCACCGACAAGGACCGCTGACGAAAGCCGAGCACGTATTGCAGTATATTTCCAAAGGAAAGGGCACTCTATGCGTGAAATCCCGCACGTATACGGTGCAGGCGGGGGATTTATTCTATTTGCCCAAAAATCTGCTGCTTTCGTACCATTCGGACGCAAGCGACCCGTACGTGTATTATTGGGTGGGATTCGACGGGGCGTCGGCTGTGAAATTTGTGGAGCGAATGGGACTTACGCCCGATAACCCCGTGAAACCGTTGTACGACGACAGGATTACCGAGGCGTATGCGCGCATAGGCGCCGCGCTGGAAAAAAACAATTTTGCGTCTTACACCGAGGGCATGGGGGAGTTTTATAAATTGTTCGCATTGCTCTTATCGTTTGAAGAAGAGAACGCCAAAAGCGTACAGACCGTTTCCATGCGTTGCGTGAATCAGGCTATCTTATATATTCGCAACAACTTTTCGTCGGATATCAATGTGACGGCAATCGCCGACGCCGTGGGGCTCGGGCGGAATTGGTTCAGTACCATTTTTCGCAAGTACACGGGATTGCCGCCCGTGCAGTATTTGATGCGTTATCGCATAGACCAGGCGCAGAAGATGTTGCGGCAGGGAATGTCGGTGACCGAAACGGCAATCGGGTGCGGATTCGATTCCCCCGCAAATTTTTCGGTGCAATTCAAAAAACTGACGGGTGTTTCGCCCGTCAGCTATAAAAACTATAAATAGATTTTTTTAGCCCGTTTATTTCTTGCGCGCGTTTTTTGTTTTGCGCCGTTAATTTGCGTTGGGGCGGTTCAAGCGGTAGTCGGTGAGCGTGTATTCGGTGCGGTAGTTGATTTTTGCCGACGTGAGCGAGTATTCGGTATACACCATTTGCAAAATCACTTTGCCCGTGGTAACGGTAGGGTCTTGCCCCGGCTGATTCATATCGCGCTGGGAGATGATGACGCTCGGGTCGGTAATCAGCAGGCGAATGGGGGGACCCGATTTGGTTGCCGAAACCATAACTTGCGCGTCTACGCACGGAACGGTGTATTTTTTGTTATCGTCTATGGGGCGTTCGCCTTCGGCGTCGGTTACGAGAAACTTTTCGGCGCTCGGACCGAACGTGAAGTCGGTTCCCTTTTTCTCGCACGAAAGGCTCATCGTGTACCGTTTATATTCGCCCGAAAGGTAGGAATCGTAGATGTTGGAAAGATAGAAAGTGGCGGAGCCTTCCTTGCGCATGCCCGTGAGAGCGCGCACCACGAACGGCAGCTGCTCGTTATCGAACCGTGTGTTGGCGGCAACCGAAACGTCGTGCTTTACCTGTTCGTAACTGCGGATATATTTGCCGCCGCTCTGCGTTGTGGTGCCCTTTTCGGTGATAAGTTGCGCCGTGTTGTTGCTATAATCCACGGTGTACGAATAACCGCGCGGGTCGCCGTATTTTACGCCCGAATCGAGCGTATAGCCGAATAGCACGCCTTCGGACGGGGATTCGGTGCGCTCGGGCATTTCGCCGTCGGTAAGCGGGCGCTGGGCGATTGTGAACTTTTTTTCGGCGTAGCCGGGCGCAAGGCTGGAACTGTTGAACTTTACGGTGCTCGTGTAGCCGTCCGTTAAGCCCGCGTTGAGCACGTATCTGCCCGTTTCGTCTACCGTTTTGGTTTTTTCGTGATTGTTGTACGTGATGGTGAACGTGTTCTTTACGGTGGTTTCGTCGCCCAAAGTGGACAGTTCGGTGGTGTATTTGCCCGTGGCTACCGTTTCGCCGCTTTCCACGTGTGTTTTTACCACCGTGTATTCGCAATATTCATACGTGGAGTTTTGCCACGGTTTCACTTCGTCGAAGGATACGTTGATATCGGACGCACTGCACCCGAACGCCGTTGCGGCGAACAGCACCGTAAACAGCCCGCAAATCAGTCTTTTTTTCATTTTTTTCCTCACTGAAAACGTGTGTACGGAAAGATGTTGCCCCATAAGCCGTAACACAAACATAGAATACAGCTATTATAGCACGTTTCGCTTGATTTATCAACTTAAAATGCGTTACAATATGCGTATGGAAAGCAAAAATCTTGTGAAAGGGACGGAAAGCATAGAAAAGTATGCCGTTCGTCCTGCGCCCGATACGTTTGCCGACGCTCTGCGTGCGGCGATAGCGGGCATTCATAAAAGGCGGGCGGAACGCGGCGTGCGTCTTGACTACCGCTATATACTTTTCGTACCCGACAAGTATACGTTGCTTGCCGAAAAATTGCTGTACGGCAACGGGGGTGCTTTCGATGCGGAAGTGCTCACGCTTAACCGTTTATATTACCGTTTGGCGGAGCGTTCGCCCGTTCCGCTTGCCGAAAAGCCGTTGTCGCGTCTTGCCGCCGTTTTAACGGTGCGCCGTCTGCTTGCCGAAAACGCCGACAAATTGATTTGCTTTCAAAAGAGCGCCGCCTATCCGGGGTTCGGCGAAACGGTGTACGATAACATCTGCCAGCTTGCGTCGTGCGGTCTGACGCCCGAAGATTTACCCGACAGTACGCGCAACGCCACGGGCTACAAGCTACACGACCTGAAACTGGTGTTTTCGTTGTTCCGCCGTGCCACCGAAGGGAAATACGTGGACGCCACGGGTAGGTTGGTGTTATTGAACAACTTGCTCGGTAGTACCGATTATTTTGACGGCGCCGACGTTTCGTTTGCCTGTTTCGACGATTTTACTCCGTTACAGCGCCGCATTGTGGGGCGCATTTGCGGCAAGAGCGATTGTGCCGCGATTTACGGGTCGGCGTGCTCGAATACTGTCAAGGGGGACGCGGTGGCGTATGCCGCGCCTTCGCGGGCGGACGAGTTGAAAGCGGCGGCGGTGCGGATACGCAATCTGCACAGCCGTGGCGTGCGTTACGAGCAGATGGGGGTGATTGCGCCCAACGCCGACTTTAACCGACTCAAACGCATTTTCGACGAATACGGCATTCCCTTTTTTACCGACAGAAAGTATCCGCTGTCTTCGCACCCGCTGGCAAGATACCTGCTCGATTTATTTGCCGCGGCGGGGTCGGGCACCAATGAAAACTACATAAAGCTATCTAAAAATCCGTATGCGGGCGTGGCGCGCGAGGACGCCGACCTGTTTGAAAATTATATGTATTACTGCGCCTTTTCGGAAGGGGCGGTGGCGCACGAATTTACCGTCGAGCCGGACACTCCCGCGCTGACGGGCGCGCGCGATTGTGCGGAGAGAGTGCGGGCGCACCTTTTTGCGCGTGTGGCGGCGGTACGCAAAAGAGAGATTGCGAGCGGCGCCGATTTCTGCCGCGCCGTATTACGTGCTTTGCCGTCCGACGAGGCGGAGATTTCCGCGCGGATACAAACGCCGATTTTACATGCGCGCGAAGAAATAGAAACGTGCATTGCCGCTTTGGGCGACGCTTTTGCGACGTCGGCGTCTTTTAAGACGTTTACCGACGCGCTCGAAGAGAGTTTCGACGCCGATTGCGTATCGGTGATTCCCAATCGGTCGGATACGGTGGAAGTGGGAGAAGTGCCCGTGTTCCGTGCGAGCGGCTACCCGTATTTATTCGTACTCGATTTGCACGAAGGCGAATTGCCGCCCGTTATGCACGACGAAGGCATTCTGACCGACAACGAATTGGACGAGTTGCAAACGCTGGGGGCGGTAATCGAGCCTAAAATCGAACTGCTGAACCGTCGTGCCGAAGCCGAATTGGACGCCGTGCTTGCGTCGAGCGAACATTTGTTTTTATCGTACTGCACCGATTGCACGCCTTCGCCCGTGTTGGCGCGCATACGCAAGCAGCTTTTGCCACTCGGCAGGTGGCGAGAAACGGGGCTTGCGGCGGAGCGCCGACGGCTTGCCGATGCGTTTGCGGGCGACGAGCGCACGCAGGCGGGGCGGGATTACCTGGCGCGGCTTTGCCCCACGCGGGCGAGCGCGCGCGAACTCTGTTTGATAGGCGCGGGCGAACTTGCGGCAGGCGGCAGGGGCTTGGGGTGCGAATCGGAGTTGCGGGAAGCCGTGGGAGAGCAAGAAAGCGCCGCAGTGCCTTCGCCCGTGTTGGCGTCGGCTGGGCGGTTATATCACGGGCGGCTTTCGGTGAGTCGTGTGCAGGAGTATTTTGCGTGTCCGTTCCGTTGTTTTTTGCGGTACGGGTTGAAACTGGCGCCGCGTCCCGACGGGCAGGTATCTCCGCTCGATTTGGGGACTTTTTTGCACAGAGTGATAGAGCTGTTTGTGCGCGATTGCCGCGACAAAAACGAATATGTTTCGTCGCCCGAAAAAATCCGTTCGATAGTGCGCGATATTGTGCGAGACGAGCCGCGGCTGTTGCGCGGTGCGAGCGACGGATTTATAGAAGAGTTGACCGAAGAGTCGATAGGGATTTCTGCGGTGGTGGCGGAACAGATTGGAAAAGGAGAGTTTAAGCCGCTGTTGCTCGAAGAAAAGTTCGGGCGGGGGGCGGCGCTCAAAGGACACGAAATCCGACTGCCCGAAGGCGAACTGACGCTGGAAGGGATTATCGACCGATTGGACGTGTGCACGCTACATAACGCCGCGCGCGTAATCGATTACAAGACGGGGTACGCCGAGTTTTCGCTTGCGGACATTTATCACGGCAGAAAAGTGCAACTTGCCGTATATTTGAAAGTGGCGGAAGAAAACGGGTATACGCCTGCGGGCATGTTTTACTTTCCTTTTTCGTCGGGATTTGCGGCGGACAGGAATTCGTACCGCTTGATGGGAATATTCGACGAGCGGTATGCTTACGAGATGGACCGCGGGCTTGCGCTACCCAAATATTCGAGCGACGTGGTGCGGGCGCGTTCCACCACCGCCACGTCGAGCGAGAAAGTGGTGCTGAACAAAAGCGGTTGTGCGGGCGTGGCGGGCGATACGTTGCGTGCGGTGTGCGATTATGCCGAGGCGGTGCTTTGCGTGGGAGCGCGGGAAATGCTGTCGGGGTATTGCGAGAGCGCGCCGCTTTACGACGGAAAGTTCGGCGAGTGCGGGTATTGCGAGATGAAACCCGTTTGCTCCGCGTACGGCGGGGAACGGCGCGAGCGGAAAAAGCGGGCGGTGAAAGCGGATTTTTTGGCGTTATGCAATGACACCGCGCGAGAAACGGAGAACAGATGAACGATTGGACGGAACAACAGAAAAAAGCGATTGATTCGCGCGGAAAAAATCTGATTGTATCGGCGGGCGCGGGTAGCGGAAAAACCGCCGTGATGATTGAACGCATTTGCGCCTTACTTGCCGAAGGCGCCGATTTGCGGCGCATGCTGGTGTGCACGTTTACCAAAACCGCGGCGTCGGACATGAAGCGCAAACTTGCCGAGCGTCTTGCCGACGACCCCAAACTGAACGCGCACGTTGCGCGGCTTGCGGGCGCGCAGATTTCCACGTTGCATTCCTGGTGCGCGCACGTGATTAAAACGCTGTTTTTTGCCTGCGACCTCGACCCCGAGTTTACGGTGTTGGAAGAAGGCGAGGCGATAGCGCTCGAAAACGAGGCGGCGGAAGAAGTGATTGCGGAAGAGAAGGAAAAGGGGAACGAAGATTTTGCGGGGTTATACGCGGCGTTTTATACGGGTCGCTCGCACCGCAGGCTGAAAGAAGCGGTGGTTGCGGTATACGATTATGCGCGTGCCCAACCCGACCCTGCGGCGTGGTTACATAAATCGGCGCAACGCACCGACGGAGAGTATAGGCGCGTTTTGTTGGACGCTCTGGCGGAAGAAGGGCGCAAGCTGTTACAAGACGCCGAGATTTTGCAAACCGATTTATGCGCGGCGGGATTTGCGGCGGACGAAAGCGCGCTGTCGGAGTGGAAAGACTGCGTAAGGCGGGAAGTGGCATGCACGGCGGCAACGCCCGTATTGCGCGGAAAACCCGAATGGATTGACTTGCACGAGCGTTTTAAGCAACTCAAAGCCGATTATGCCGACTTATGCCGTCGTCGGGAAAAAGTGCAAGCCATGCCTTCGCACGAAGGCAGTTTACGCTATTGTCGCGCGTTATGCGCTCTTGCCGAACAGACGGGCGCCCGATACACGCAACACAAGCGCGCCCGCGGCAAAGCCGATTATGCCGATTTGGAACACGAGGCTTTGGGAATACTGCGCACGCACCGCAAGGAAATCGTTTCGGCGTACGACTATGTGTTTGTGGACGAATATCAAGATATCAGTCCTTTGCAGGAAACCATTCTGTGCGCTTTTGACTGCCGCATGTTTTTTGTGGGCGACGTAAAGCAGTCTATTTACGGATTCCGCATGTGCAGTCCCGAATTTTTCCGCGAAAAGTATGCGCGGTATAAGGCGGGCGAAGGGGAAACGGTAGACCTGACGCGCAATTTCCGCAGCGGCGGCACCATTCTCGATACGGTGAACGGCGTATTTTCGCGCGTGATGACCAAAGCGTTCGGCGGCGCCGATTACGACGACGGCGCGCGATTGGTGGCAGGCAAAAGCATAGGCGCGCAGGTACGTACGGTGCTGATAGAAAAAGAGAATACCGACGAAAGCGAGCCGCTTATGCCCGCCGTGTATTCGGTGCAAAACGACCGCCGGACGCCGTGTGACCGCGAACTCGAATGTGAAGCCGATTTGGTTACCGAAGAAATTCTTGCCTACACGGAGAGCAAAAACGAGGACGGGAGCGAGCGCGGATTCGGCGATATTGCCGTGTTGGTGCGTTCGCGCAATGCGTTTACCGATTTGCTCGAAAAGCGGTTGCGCGCCGCGTCCGTGCCCGTTTCGGTGGTTTCGTCCGATACCGCCGCGTCGGCGTTTGTGTCGGTGGCGGGGGTATTATCCATGCTTACCGTGCTCGACAACGCGCGCGACGACGTGAATCTTGCGGCGGTGATGTGTTCGCCTGCCTTCGGCGCGTTTACGGGCGACGAGTTGGTTGCCTTACGCGAGCGGCAAGACGGCGCGTTTTGCGATTGCGTGGCAGACGCGGCGCACTGTGGGCAAAGAGAGAACGGCACGGCGCTCGAAAGCAAGACGGCGCGGTTTTTGGCGCAGATAGATGCGTTGCGCGATTGTGCGGCAACGCAGACGGTGGCGGAACTTGCGGGCGAAATCACCGCGAAATACGATTGTTTTTATCACGCGCTCAAAACGGGGGGCGAGCGGGAGGCGGCGGCGCTCGATTCGTTTTTGGAGCACTTGGCGGCGCAGACCGAATACAACCGTTTACACGAGTATTTACGGCATGTTGCGCGCACGGGCATGCCCGTGCTGAAAGTGCCTTCGGGCGGCAATGCGGTGCGGATTATGACGGTACACGCTTCCAAAGGCTTGGAATTTCCGTTTGTGATTCTGCCCGAATTGCATAAGCAGTTTAATATGCGCGACGTGTATGCAAGCGTGATTTGCGACGCGGACGAGGGCGTTGTGTTGCGTTCGTTTGACTTTGCCGAACGCGCCGTAGTGGAAAATCCGCGGTATGCCGTATGCGCGCGCAAGTGCCGCCGTGCGCTTGCCGAAGAAGAACTCCGCATTCTTTACGTGGCGATGACCCGTGCGCAAAAGCGGTTGAGTTTGTACGCGACGGTGCCGCCTGCGGATAGTATGCGTTTGCGGGACAAAGAACAATCGACTGCGTACATAGAATGGATATACGAATCGATTGCGCGTGCCGAACGGGTACGTCCGTCCGAATACCGCCCGCGCCGCATTACGGCAAAGCCGCGGGAAAGCCGTGAGCCCGATCGAGAAACGGTGCGCTTGCTTACGAAACGGTTTGAAGAAACGGAACACACCGATTTTGTGCCGCGCGCCGTGAAAGCCTCGGTTTCGGGGCTTGTGCACGAAGGGGAAGAAGAGAACGTGTCCGCCGACCTGTTCCCGCAGGACGACCGTGCGGCAAAGCGGGGGAGCGCGTACCACAAATTCATGCAGTGGGCGGACTTTGGCGCGCCCGACGCATACGCGCGCTTATGCGCCCGTTTCCCCGACGAAGGGGCGCTTACCGACCGTGCCGAAATGGAACGGGCGTTTGCCGTGGTGAACGCGTTTATAGGCGGACGGAAGTTTTATAGGGAAAAGGCGTTTGTGCTCCGTACGTTCGACGAGAGCGGAACGGACGGAGCGGGCATGCTTGTGCAGGGCGTTGTGGATTTGCTTGTGGTGTCGGACGATGGCAGTGTGGATATTGTGGATTACAAGACGGGAAGCGAGCAAAGTCTTGCTTCGCCCGCCTATGCCGCCCAACTCGGCTGGTACAAAAAAGCGGTGGAAGGCGTGTTGCATAAGAAGGTGCGCGGCACCTATCTGTACGGTTTTTCATGCGGCAAGTTGGTGGAAATCGGAACGTAGAGTCCCTTTTTTTGCCGTTTGCGCGTGTTTTGGAAAAATTTTAACCGAAAAAACGGTGTAAAAGGTTAGCGTTTTTGCAACGGATATGGTATACTATATGCAAGGAGTGTGTCGATTTGTTTGTTCGGCGCATTTCTTCGGCATAGTATCGAATAAAATTTTTAGGGGAAACCATCATGAAAGTATTTGAAAAAATCGCCGATTTACTCGGCAAGATGAACGGCTTGGTACTCCTTGCGGCTGCGTTGGGAATCGTGCTGGTTGTGTTTGTGATAGGCTTGATTGCGGCGCTCGGCGGCGAACTCGGCAAGTTTAAGCGGTTGGCGAAAAAGGCGATTGCCAAACCTACGGCGGCAAATTTTCAGCAAACGGCAAAAGACATGCCCGTGCGCGTGCGCAAGCAATATAAAAAGGCAAAGCAGTCGGGTGAAAAGCCGAGCGACGTAATTACGGTAGACGCCTGTGTGTACAGACCGTTTCGTTCGAGCGCGGCGGCGCGCTTTCCGGGTGCCGTAATGGCGGCGGGCATTTTGGCGGCGTTGCTTTCTTTCTTTTTGATGTCATACGTAAAGCCGACCAAAATGATGAACGTGGAAAAGGGCACGATGTACTATTATCTCATTCCCGCCATGGTGACGGTGGGCGTGATGTTGTTGCGTTTGTTTGCGGGATTGATATCTTCCGCCGTTCTCAAAAGCGGCGTGCGCGTATATACCAAATACGTGGATACGTTAGACGTCAACCTGCACGGCGGCGCGGCGCGGGAAGAAGAACAACCGCAACGCGAAGAACAACGGGACGAAGTGCCGTTTGTTCGCCCCGACGAAACGCCCGTGCATGCGGACACGTATGAAGCCACGTTCGACGCGCCTACGCATATTTCGGTAGAACTTGCCGACGAAGAAGAGGAACAGCCCGAGCAATCCGCACCGCAGGCTACGGTATTCGAGCCTGTTGCGGAGCAGCAGGAGAGCGAGGCGGAAATGAAGGCGAGAGCACGCGCCGAAGCGATGGCGCGCATGCGTGCCGAACAGCAGGCGGCGCAGGCAAAAGCGGCGGCGCAGGCGGAACCCGAACCTGCGCCCGCAGGACTTTCGTCCGCCGACGAAGTGATTGCGCGTATCGACCGTATTACCAAAGAAGGGGCTACGCTTGCGCAGATGAAAGAAGTGGCGTTGCAGTTGCAAAAGGAACGTGCAAAGCCCGAAAACAAGACGCCCGAGTGTCAGCAAAAACTCAACAAAGCGCTTGCCGCTCTGCTCAAATCGATGAGCGGCGTCAGCCGAAAATAAAAAATCTATAAAAAGCAGACCTGCCTGAATGGGTCTGCTTTTTGGAATTACATAAGGCAAAAGTAAAAATATACGAAGGAGAAGGCAATCGTATGGGAAAGAAAATTTTTATCGTGTCGTCCTCGCCGAGAAAGGACGGCAATTCGGATATTCTGGCGGAGCAGTTTGCGCGCGGCGCAACGCAGGCGGGGCACAGTGTGAAAAAAGTGAATATCCGCGAAATGAACTTGCAATTTTGCTTGGGGTGTTTTGCGTGCTTACAACGTGAAGGGTGCGTACAGCGCGACGATATGAACGGACTGTATGCCGCCGTGCAAAGTAGCGACGTGCTTGTGTTTGCCACACCCGTGTATTACTATGCCGTGTCGGGGCAGTTGAAAACGTTTTTGGACAGGCTCAATCCGCTCTATCCGCGCGAAAACAATTTTAAGGAAGTATATTTGCTTGCCACGTCCGCCGAGGGAGAGGAGAGCGCCATGGACGGCAGTGTGAAAGACGTGCAAGGGTGGATTGACTGTTTTGACGGCGTGACTCTGAAAGGCGTTTTGCGCGGAATCGGCGTGAACGACAAAGGCGATATTCTTTCCACCGATTTTCCCGCAAAGGCGTATGAAATGGGGAAGAACGTATAAATTTTTACGATACGGCGCGGATTTTTCGTATAGCGTGGAAAAAAGCGCTGAAAAGGCGTGGGAAAACGGTTGACAGTTTTTTGTCGCCGTGTTAGAATAAACGAGTCAAAAGGGAGTAATTCCAAGGACGGATTGTCAACAGCGTGTTGCCGAAAGGCGACTGGCACCCGTCGCCCTCGTATGGTTCGCGCTTGTGGCGTATATATGACGGTAATGAGACTTTTGCCATTTTGTATGGCGGAAGTCTTTTTTTATTCCATATTGTCGAAAAAGCATTTGCCAAACGGGCACGGCATAAAATTGCAGAGAGGAGAGTAGTATGAACGCCGAAAAACTGACACAGCAAGAAGCAGTCCGCGAATGGGACACCAATCCCGATACGGGGCTAAACGCCGCGCAGGTTGCCGCACACGCGAAAAAATGGGGCGAGAACAGACTCACGCCCGTAAAGCAGAAATCGCTTGTTCGCCGCATTATAGACGGGCTTACCGAGCCGATGATGATTATCCTTTTGGTGGCGCTTGCCATAACCGTAACCGTGAATATTATTAAAACGGTGCGCGGTGACCGTTTCGATTACATAGAATGTTTGGGAATCGTGGCGGCAATCGTGATTTCGGTAACGATTACCATTATTATGGAAGGCAAGAGCTTGAAAGCGTTCGACGCATTGAAGCGCATGGGCGAGGACGTGTCGGTAAAAGTGCGACGCGGCGGGCACGCAGACAAAATCAAGCAAAGCGAGTTGGTGGCGGGCGATATTGTGTTTTTTGAAACGGGCGACAAAATTCCCGTGGACTGCCGTCTACTGACGAGCGAGAATTTTTCGGTGGACGAATCGCCGCTCACGGGCGAAAGTCACCCCGTGCGCAAGAAGGCGAACGAGGTATACAAAGACCGCCCCGTGCCGCTTGCCGAACGCAAAAACATGGTGTACGGCGGGTGTTACGTTACGGCGGGGAACGCGAGCGCCGTGGTGGTGGCAGTGGGCGACAGCACCGAAATCGGGCAGATTGCCAAATCGTTGGGCGATGTGAAAACCCAGATGACGCCGTTGCAACACAAGCTCGACAAATTGGGCAAGATTATCACCGTAATCGGCGCGCTTGCGGCGGCAACGGTGTTTATTATCCGGCTGGTTACGCTTTTTGTTACGGGCAACGTGTCGTTTGACAACATACAGGAAATTTTTATCACCAGCATTGTGCTGATTGTGGCGTCGGTGCCCGAAGGGTTGCCTACGATTGTGGCGGTGTCGCTCGCGCTCAACGTGATTAAAATGGCGAAGCAGAACGCGTTGGTCAAAAAGATGGTGGCGTGCGAAACGGTGGGGTGTATCAGCGTGATTTGTTCGGACAAAACGGGCACGCTTACCGAAAACAAAATGACCGTGGGCGAGATTTATGCAAGCGGAAAGCGGTTGCGACCCGAGCAAGTGCGCGACGAAATGCTTTTGGATAACTTTTGCATAAACAGCACCGCCAATCTGGGTGCGGACGAGAACGGAAAAGAGTTGTTTGTGGGCAATCCCACCGAGTGCGCGCTACTGAAAGCGTATGCGTCCGCCTGCGAGATTTCGTACGAAAACAGGCGACAGACGGCGGACGTTGCCTACCGATACGCGTTTTCGAGCGAAGAAAAGAAAATGACTACGGTAGTGCGCAGGGAAGGCAAATTCGTGGCGTTTGTAAAGGGCGCGCCCGAAAAAGTGCTTGCCATGTGCGAAATGTCGGCGCAGGAAAAGCACGGCATAGAGAGCGAGTTGAAAGCCTACGAAGAACAGGCAAAGCGTGTGATTGCCTTTGCGCATACCACGCAGGCAAGCGTTCCCGATTTTGAAAACGGCAGAGCCGAAATAGAGCGGAACATGATTTTCGATGGCTTTGCGGTTATCAGCGACCCCGTGCGCAAAGAAGTGTACGAGGCGGTGGAAAAGTGCCGCGCGGCGGGCGTAGGGATTAAAATGCTGACGGGAGATAACGTGATTACCGCCCGTGCCATTGCGCGCGAACTGAAAATCGCCACCGACGACGCGCAGGTGTATACGGCGGCGCAGATAGAAGAAATGCCCGACGCCGAGTTATACCGCAGATTGCCCGATATTCGTGTGGTGGCGCGCTCTACGCCGCAAACAAAGTTGCGCATTGTGAACGCTTTGATGGCGCTGGGCGAAGTGGTGGCTGTTACGGGCGACGGAATCAACGACGCGCCTGCAATCAAGAACGCCGACATCGGCATTGCCATGGGAATCACGGGCACCGAAGTCAGCAAGGAAGCGAGCGACATCGTGCTGTTGGACGACAGCTTTTCCACCATTGTGAAAAGCGTGCAATGGGGGCGGGGAATTTACGAGAATTTTCAGCGGTTTATTCTCTTTCAGCTTACCGTGAATATTTCCGCCGTGCTGCTCACCGTGATTTTCTCGCTTGTTCCCGGCGGCGAGGCGCCCTTTAACGCGCTCGAACTATTATGGGTGAATCTGATTATGGACGGACCGCCTGCGTTGAGTTTGGGTCTGGAAGCGGGCGGCGCGGAACTGATGAACCGCAAACCCATTCGGCGAAACAGCGGAATCGTTACGCGAACCATGCTGTTGCGGATTATCGCAAACGGACTGTTTGTTGCGGGAATGCTGATTGCGCAGGCATATCTGAATTTTCTGCGCGTGCCCGGCGGCATGGAAAAATCGGTAATGTTCACTGCGTTTGTGCTCTTTCAGTTGTTTAACGCCGTGAATGCGCGCGAGCTCGGGACGCGCAGTGTGTTTTCGGGAATCAAGCGCAATAAGATTATGTGGATTGTAATGGCAATCACCTTCGGATTGCAAATTCTTATCACGCAATTCGGGTCGCTCGTGTTCGACGTGGCGCCGCTCGATTTTGTTACCTGGGTTAAAATCATTGCGTTTACCGTTTCGATTATCGTGTTTAACGAACTGTATAAACTGCTCGTGCGAATAAGCAAAAAAAGAGCGAATACATAATCGGACGGCGAGTGCGGCAAAATAACGGTATGATTTGTTGTAAATGCAAAAAATACGTTTCGCCCGAGAATGCGCGGCATTGCCCGTCGTGCGGCAACGATTATTGCCCCGACTGTGCGTGGGATTTATGCGACTGCGCCGAGCGGCTTTCGTACTACAACTGAAAAATTCTTTGCAGACGTACCGCCCGAATCGGGCGGGCGTTTTGCGTTGTGGACAAACGGTTTTTACTTGACAAGGTTTTGGGCGGCGGCGTATAATGCAAAAGAATTCGCCTGCGCCGAACGGGTGCGGGTTGAGGGGAAACGGGTATGACGAAAAAACTGATGTTTGTGTGTCACGGCAACATTTGCCGCAGTCCTATGGCGGAATTCGTTTGCAAAGACGTGTTGCGAAAGGAAGGCAGAGAAGGGGAAATAACGGTGGCGTCGAGCGCCGTATCCGCCGAAGAGATTTGGGGCGGTGTGGGCAATCCCGTATATCCGCCCGTGGCAAAACTGTTGAAAGAGAAAGGAATCGACTGCGCGGGGAAGCGCGCCGTGCGTCTGCGGGCGTCGGACGCCGATAAGTATGATTTGTTTGTGTGCATGGACGAAAGCAATCTGCGCGGCGCCGTGCGGATTCTGGGCGGGCACAATGCGTCCAAATGCGTGAAACTGATGCAATATTGCCACTCGGACGACGACGTTTCCGACCCGTGGTATACGCGTGATTTTACTACCTGTTATCAGGATATCGTGCGCGGCGTGACCGCTTTATTGCAAAGCATATAGTCGAGTGGTTTGCGTTGCACGGCGGCTGTTTGTGGTAAAACGGGGCGTGTAAGAATATACTATGTAAGACTCGCCGTGCGCAAAAGCGCGGGTGGAAAAGGAGGACGGTGTATGTGCACTGCGGCAACGTACAAAACCAAAGATTTCTATTTCGGCAGGACGCTCGACAACGATTTTTCGTATGCGGAAGAAGTGACGGTGATTCCGCGCAATTATCCGTTCGTTTTCCGCAAGGCAGGCGCGCTTTCGCGCCACTATGCCATTGTGGGAACGGCGTTCGTGCAGGACAATTATCCGCTTTTATATGACGGAATCAATGAAAAAGGGCTTTGCATGGCGGGACTCAATTTTGTGGGGAACGCGTTTTATCACCCGTATGCGGAAGGGAAAACCAACTTGGCGCAGTTTGAGTTTATTGCGTACATTTTGGGCGGGTGCGAATCGGTTCGTCAGGCGCGCAAGCAACTGGAAAATATCAATCTGATTCCCGAAACGTTCAATGCGCAGTTGCCCGTAGCCGAGTTGCACTGGATAATCGCCGACAAGGACGAGGCAATCACGGTGGAGTGCGTGAAAGAGGGCATGCGAATATACGAAAACGAAGTGGGTGTGCTTACCAACAATCCGCCGTTTGACGAACAGATGTGCAATCTGAATAACTACATGATGGTATCGCCGCGAGAGCCGCAAAATAATTTTTGCGCCAAATTGCCGCTCAAACCGTATAGCCGCGGCATGGGCGCGATAGGACTCCCCGGCGATTTATCGTCGCAGTCGCGTTTTGTGCGTGCGGCGTTTGTGCGCGAAAACTCGGTGTCGGGCGAGAGCGAATCGGAAAGCGTAAATCAATTCTTTCAGATTTTGGGCTCGGTGGGGCAACAGCGCGGTTGTTGCGTATTGGGCGAAAATCAATACGAAACCACGATATACACGTCGTGTTGCAACGTCGACAAGGGAATCTACTATTATACCACGTATGAGAATCGGAACATTACCGCCGTGGATATGTTTGCCGAAGACCTGGACGGGCAGTTATTGATACGATATCCGTTCGATAGGGAGCAAACGGTAAAATTTGTGAATAGATGAAATTGTTGAATGGAAAAAGGAAAAACCACCGCAGAACGCTTTATTGCGTGAACGGTGGTTTTCTTTTTCAGTGTGTCCCACCCGCAGGGGGCTTGCGTTTGGGTGCAAGGTTTATTAGACAGACCGATTTATCGCGCCGATAAGGGCTTTAATAGAGGCGGACATGATGTCGGTATCGATTCCTGCGGCGAAGTGCGATTTGCCGTTTGTTGCATTGCAAATCCCCACATAGGCGCAGGCGCGCGAATCGGAACCGTTGTCGAGCGCGTGTTCGGTGTATACCGAAATGGCAAAGTTTAGCCCCAGCGCCGTTTTGAGTGCGTTTGCCGCCGCGTCAAGCTGTCCGTTTCCGCAACCCGTTACGGGGAACGGATTGCCGTTTTGCAACAGCTGCATGGTTACAAGCACGTTGCCGTTTTTCTTTTCAAAAGAGTATTCGGTAAGTTCGAGCGGACTGCACACGTTCACGTACTGTTTGGTGAAGATATCACGCACTTCGTTGGGCGTGAGTTCGCGTCGGAGCGTATCGGAAACGTGCTTGACGGCGTAGCCCACGTTTTCGCGCATGGCGGGCGGAAGGGTGTAGCCGTACTTTTGTTCGAGAATATAGCCGATACCCCCTTTACCGCTCTGCGAGTTGATACGAATTACGTCGCCGTCGTAATTGCGTCCCACGTCTTTGGGGTCTACGGGCAGATAGGGAACGTTCCACACGCCGCCGCCCGCTTGTTCGCGGCAGGCAAGCCCTTTGGCGATGGCGTCTTGGTGCGAGCCCGAAAAGGCGGTAAAAACGAGCGCGCCCGCATACGGTTGCCGCGGGCTTACCGCCATGCCGCACAGTTTTTCGTAGGTTTGCACGAGTGCGGGCAGGTTGGAAAAGTCGAGTTTGGGGTCTACGCCGTGCGTTGCCATATTCATGCCCAGCGTGACGATATCCACGTTGCCCGTGCGTTCGCCGTTGCCGAACAGCGTGCCTTCCACGCGTTCGCCGCCCGCAAGCAGGGCGAGTTCGGTGTCGGCAACCGCCGTGCCGCGGTCGTTGTGCGGGTGCAGAGATAGAATCACGTTTTCACGAAAGTGAAGGTGTTCGGAAAGATATTCCACTTGGCTTGCATACACGTGGGGCAGACTGGTTTCTACCGTGACGGGCAGATTGACGATTACCTTTTTATCGGGTGACGGGCGGAGAATTTCCAAAACGGCATTACACACTTCGAGCGCGTATTCCGGTTCGGTGCCCGTGAAACTTTCGGGCGAATATTCAAACAGGAAATTGCCGTTTGTTTCGTTGGCGAGTTTTCGGAGAAGGCGAGCGCCGTCGGCGGCAATTTGCTTGATTTCCGCTTTACTTTTGCGGAATACCTGTTCGCGCTGGGCGACGCTTGTGGAATTATACAGATGTACGATGGCGCGTTTTGCGCCTTTGAGCGCCTCGAACGTTTTGCGTATAATGTGTTCGCGCGCCTGCGTGAGCACCTGCACGGTTACGTCGTCGGGGATACGGTTCTGTTCGATGAGCGCGCGGCAAAAGGCGTATTCCGTTTCGCTGGCGGCGGGGAATCCGATTTCGATTTCTTTGAAGCCCGTTTTTACAAGGCAGTCGAAAAATTCGAGTTTTTCTTCCAAACTCATGGGGTTGACGAGCGCCTGATTGCCGTCGCGTAAATCCACGCTGCACCAAATGGGCGCGCGCTCGATATATTCGCGTTTCGTCCAGTTCAGCGAAGGCTCGGGCGGCATGAAATAACTGCGTTTGTATTTATGTTGAATATTCACGGGGGGGGGATTCTCCTTTGCTTTTTGCGGGCAGAAGATAGAAAAATTCTCTTACCCGAACCGAAAGCGTAGGATAAGAGAGCATTTTCACCGCATGAAACGGCGGAAAAATGCCTTATCCGCGTCTTTGCGTGTGTTGCAAATATTTTACCCGATTGCGCCGATATTGTCAAGTTAAATGCTTGTTTTTAATTGCCAAATCGGGGAGAAATAGTGTATACTATGTGATATATTGCCGTGTGCAGGCAAAGATACCGCCTGATACGGGCGGGAAAGGAGATACGCATGAAAAAACAAACGGTGGTTGTTCTCGATTTCGGCGGACAGTATAATCAGCTTATTGCGCGCAGAGTGCGCGAACAGAACGTATATTGCGAATTGTTGCCGTATACGACGCCGATTGAAAAAATACGGGCTTTACAACCTTTGGGAATTATCTTTACAGGCGGACCGAACAGCGTGTACGCAGAGAACGCGCCGCGTCCCGATACGAAAATCTTTTCGTTGGGCATTCCCGTTTTGGGGATTTGCTACGGTTGCCAGCTGATTGCGCAAAATTTCGGCGGCGCGGTTGCCACGGGTCCGCGCGAATACGGAAAGCGGGCGTTTACGCACAAGGGCGGCAAACTGTTTGCGGGCATACCCGAGAAAAGCGATTGCTGGATGAGTCATACCGACTATGTGGAAAAGTTGCCTGACGGCTTTATTGCGAGCGCGTATACCGAAACGTGTCCCGTAGTCGCGCTTGAAAATGAAAGCAAGGGCATGTACGGCGTGCAATTCCACCCCGAAGTTATGCACACGCAATACGGAACCGATATTTTGCGCAACTTTTTATACAACGTGTGCGGCGTGAGTGGCGACTGGGTGATGAGCGATTTTGTGAAAACGGCGGTTGCCGACTTAAAAGCGAAAATCGGCGACAAAAAGGTGCTGTGCGCGCTGTCGGGCGGAGTGGACAGCGCGGTGGCGGCAACGTTGATACACAGAGCGTGCCCCAATCTGATTTGCATATTCGTAGACCACGGGTTGTTGCGCAAATACGAATCGGACGAAGTGGTGCGCGTGTTCAAAGACGAGCAGGGCATGAATTTGATTCGCGTGGACGCGAGCGAGCGGTTTTTGAAACTGTTGGAAGGCGTTACCGAACCCGAGCGCAAGCGGAAAATCATAGGCGAAGAGTTTATCCGCGTGTTCGAGGCGGAAGCCAAGAAAATCGGAAAGGTGGACTATTTGGTGCAAGGCACGATATATCCCGACGTGATTGAGTCGGGGTTGGGTGGTAGCGCCACCATTAAGAGCCACCACAACGTGGGCGGATTACCCGACGTGGTGGACTTTAAGGAAATCGTGGAACCGCTCCGCGACTTATTCAAAGACGAAGTGCGCAAAGTGGGATTCGAGTTGGGATTGCCCGAAACCATTGTGATGCGTCAGCCGTTCCCCGGTCCGGGACTTGCCATACGTATCATAGGCGACATTACCCAAGAAAAGTTGGAAATTTTGCGCGATGCCGATTATATTTTCCGCGAAGAGATAGCAAAAGCCAAACTCGACCGCGAAATCTGGCAGTATTTTGCCGTGCTTACTTCGTCGCGCAGTGTGGGCGTTATGGGAGACGGCAGAACGTACGACTACACGCTTGCCTTACGCGGCGTGACCAGCGTGGACGGCATGACGGCGGACTGGGCGCGCATTCCGTTTGACGTGTTAGAAACCATTTCTACCCGCATTGTGAACGAAGTGAAACACATCAACCGCATTGTATACGACATTACGAGTAAGCCGCCCGCAACCATAGAGTGGGAATAAGCGGAAACGTACCGATATAAACGCGATCTTTTTGAGAAAAGGTTGCGTTTTTTGATACCGAAAAAAATGTTTTGTGTGGGCATGACGGCGAAAAAATTCGTGTGGTAGAAAACCGCAAAAAACGGATACAAAAAAGCATATTTTTTTGATGTGAAACGGTTGACGAACCGCAAACGACATGCTATAATGCCTTCATAAAATGCGGGAAAAGATGATTTTTTTTGCGTTTTAGGAGCAGGAAATCTCACTATGAGATGTGTGCCTTGGGGTGCGAAAGCACGGTGACGGGACTCGGGTTTCATAAAAGTGACTGCGCACGGGCGCGGACGAGCGGTGCATACGGATTATGCAGAAAAAAGAGAAGAAACCTCCGGCGGTAAGCCAAATCGGCGGTAACGAAGAGAACGGAAAGACGCGGCGCGAGAAAGCGTCGGTGCGTCCCGAGAAAAACAAAATTCCCGATTACGAATCGTTGTTTTGCGACGATTGCGGCGGGGCACGCAAGCAACGCGGCGGATTTGTGCGAAAGAATTTTCGCAGAGATCGGTGGCGTTTTCTTTATTCCACGTTTGTGTATTTGTTAAAGCAATCGCCCGTGTGGGTGATACCGCTTGTGACGGGCGACGTAATCGATACGGTTACGGCGCGTTCCGCGGGATACATAGTGCGTCTGATTATCGATGCGGCTATCTTTTTTGTGATTGTGGCGCAGAATGTGCTTACGCATATGTGGTACGCGCACATTACCGACCGCATGATTCGCAACACGACGGCGGGTATCAAGTGTAGCGTAATTCGCAAGTTGCAAAGGCTTTCCATTACCTATCATAGGGAAATGGAAGGCGGCAAGATTCAGTCCAAATTCCTGCGCGATATCGACGTGGTGGACGTATACTACCGAAACGTGGTGCAGATTGTTGTGCCCAGCATAATCGGCGTAGTAGTATCGGTGGTGATTGCGCTACTGCGCAGCCCCATTGTTACGTTGTTTTTTGTGGTCGTGGTGCCGCTGAACATGCTCACGGCAATTTTGTACCGCAAGAAAATGCGGAAAACCAATTCGGTATATCGCAAAGAAAACGAGAAGATGTCTGCCAAATTGACCGAAATGCTGCAAATGTTGCCGCTTACCAAAGCGCACGGGTTGGAAACGGCGGAAACGTCGGAAATGGAACATCGAATCGATACCGTAAAAAGGGCGGGGAATCGGTTGGACCGTGTGAATGCGGCGTTCGGCTCTCTTACCTGGGTAATCAGTACGCTATTGAGCGGTTTGTGTTTGTTTTTCTGTGTGTTTCTGGCAATTCGCGATATTATCAGCGTGGGCGAGGTGGTGCTCTTTCAGTCGCTGTTTGCGTCTATCAACGGGTCGGTTATCACGCTTATCAATGCGTATCCCGCCTTGATGCAAGGGAAAGAATCGGTGCAATCGCTATCCGAATTGATGCGCGCCGACGACGTGGAAAATCCGGGCGGGAGCAAAGAGTTGCCCGCAATCGAAGGCAAAATCGATTTCAACAACGTTTCGTACCGTTATCCCGGCACCGATAAAGACGTGATTCGCAATTTTAACCTACACGTATCGCCCGGCGAGTGCATTGCATTTGTGGGTTCGTCGGGTTCGGGCAAAAGCACGGTCATCAATTTGATTATCGGACTTTTGGACCCCACGAGCGGCGATATTCGGATAGACGACGTTTCGATGAACGAGATGTCGCGACAGGCGTACCGTCATTTTATTTCGGTGGTACCGCAGAACAGCATTCTGTTTTCGGGCAGTATTCGTGATAACATTACCTACGGTTTGCCCGCGTACAGCGAAGAGCAACTCCTTAAAGCGGTGGAAGACGCCGATATTCCCGAGTTTTTGCCGATACTTGCGGGCGGATTGGACGCGCAGGTGGGCGAGCACGGCGACAAACTTTCGGGCGGGCAGAAACAGCGCGTGTGTATTGCCCGCGCACTCATACGCAATCCCAAGATTCTGATTATGGACGAGGCGACGAGCGCACTCGATAACGTGGCGGAGTATCACGTGCAGAAGGCAATCGAACGCATGGTAAAACAGAGCACCGCGTTTATTGTGGCGCACCGACTTTCCACCATACGGAACGCCGACCGAATCGTAGTGATGGACAACGGCGAGGCAGTGGAAATCGGTACGTATGACGAACTGATGGCGTTGGGCGGTAAGTTCTGCGAGCTGGAAAAATTAAGCCGCGTTCGGGAAGAGAGCGCGGCGTAAAGGGGACGGGAAAGTAAACAATCGAAAACGGCGTTCGGAACGGAACGCCGTTTTTCTGTGGTTGTCAGGATTTATTCAGTTCGTGCAATTTGGTATAGTAGGTGTTGGCGCGTTCGTCACTTAAAAAGTTATAGTAGAAAATCTGATTGACGCGGCTGGTTTTATCGAGCAGTTCGGTCGCTTTTTTGCGGACGAGTTCGATGTATTCGTCGGTTACGTCGTCGCTCTGATATTTGATGTTATTAAGTGAGGCAAAGAACAACTTGTCGGTAATGAATACGTTGTATGCTCGCGAATAGATAATGCTTTCGGTATCGTCGAACACACTGCGTCCGTAATTCAGACTGTTATAAAAGCGCACGCCGAGAAGGTCGAGCACGGTGGGAACGATGTCGGTGGTGGTGGTGAATTTGGTGATAATACGCTCGCTGTCGGGAAGCGTTTGGCTGACGTTTCCTATGCGAATCATCATCGGTACGCGGAACAGGTCGGTGTAGTTGCGCCGTTCGTCGTCCGTTTTGCCTGATTCGAGATAAAGTTGCTTTACGTCGGGGCTTAACGTCTGGTAATAGGCGTTGTGGTCGCCGAATACGGTGATGATTGTTTTGTCTATCAGTCTGTCGCCGTTTTTATCGCGCGTGTTTTCGAGATAGTCGAGCATGACGCCCATAGCTTTATCGAATTCGAGCGCGGCGGCAGCGTAGTGAATGAACGGTTTGTTTTCTTCGAGATTGCCTTCTTCGTCGGTGTACGGCGCGGTAATTCCGTAAGCGGCAAGCGTATTGTAATGCGTTTGCAGATTTTTGCGCTGTTCGTACTGTCCGTGCATGGTAATCGTGGTGATGTAGGTGTTGAAACGGCGGTCGGCGGGAAACATTGTTTCTTTGCAGACGTCTATCATTTCGCTATCGAGATTGTATTCGTTATCGCGCGCTTTGTAGTCGGTAAACTTATCCGACCCCATTTCGTCCATTTGTTCGCGCGCCGTATATTCGGTAAAGCCGAGCGCGTGTTCGTGGTGCACGTTGCGGTTGTAGAAGGTATAGTTTCCGTTATGGAAGGAATACGACTGCACGCCGTACAGCGATTTCAAGATATTGGGCAGGGAAAACGGCACGGTGTTGTCCGCATATTCGTAGTTGATATAGCAGTTGGACGGATAGCACCCGATAATCGACTGGTTTTCGGAGATATCCGTTTTTTCGCGGGCATGGTGATTCAGGCATACCACGCTTTCGTCGTACAGCCGATAGAGATTGGGGTATAATTTGCGCAACGTGCTCTCGTCGGTGCGGAAACCTTCGGGGAAAGCGTTTTGCGCCTTGCCGTTTATAACAAGGTCGTTCATAAAGCCGAACCATTCGAAACTTTCGGCAAGCACGGTTACCACGTTGTAGCCTTCGGCTTTGCCGAACAGAGAAGTGGGGACGCTTTGCGAAGAGTAGACGAAATCTTCGAGTTCTTTTGCGTCTACAAGCGGTACTTTTCCGAAAAAGGCGCCTTTATACAATTCGTCGATGAAATTACCCAAAATTCCTTTATCGTAATAGGTGCCGTCGTAGCCCGAATTGAGTTTGTAACTCAAATCGGCGGGATTTTCGTTGCGGTTTTCAAAGTATACTACGCCCGCATGGAGAAGGAGAATGGCAGCCATAATGCCGGCAACGGCGCCGCGCGGCAAAATCTTTTGGGGGGCGGGGGTGGATTTGAGCAGATAATGGGCGAGCAACATGTACATGCTGATAAGAACGCCCGAAACAAGCACGAACACGAAATCCACGGGCACGCTTTCCACAATCGCCATGGCGTCGCCGCGCAGGTTGAGCATGGAATAATCGAACGTGGCGCCCGTCATATCGAATACCACGATGAACACGAGGTCAATGAGAAATTGGGCGAGCAGGAAGGAGAACGCGCACCAGTAGCGCGCTCTTTGGTTACGGACGGTAAACAGCACGCACGTGAAAACGGAGATTGCCGAAAGAAACATGAACGGTCGGCGAATCAGAAATTTTCCGCTTGTTACGCACACGCCCGTCAGTTCGATGAACACGGCGATTGCAAGATACGCCCAAATGATGAAATTTACCCGAACGAATCGGAGAAATTTTTCTTTCATGGTTTTTCCTTTGTCAAAGAATGTAAATAATCAGACTTACGAAATACGTTACGAAAAAGTTTTTCTTGCATAATAAATAGATGACGCCGTACAGTAGGTCGAATGCGATATACAGCCAGGCGAACAGCGTGTAGGCACCGCTTGCGTAGGCTACGATTACATCGGTAAAACCGAATACGAGTGCGAGCGCTATGCCGCCCCAGGGGATACGGTCGGCGTATTTGCCTTTATACAAAAGTTGCCCCGCTTCTTGCACGAGTTCGATAATCACGACCGCATAAAGAAGTTTTACGGCGCCGTGCGCGTACATGCAGGCGTTTGTAAGAAGTTGCATGCCCGTGACGCGTTTGCCCAGTTCGAATACGATTTTGAGCTGAAAGCCGAGCGCGGCGGACACAATGAAAATGGGCACGACGGCGCAAGCGTAGATAATCAGACTGCGTTTGAGCGACAGTTCGGAATCGGCGCGGTGAAACACCTTATAGCCCGTATATTTTACGATAAACTTATTGAGAAAAATCAGCACGGGAATCCACACGAGCACGTTGCAGATATAGAAAAAGACGGTGGTGAGATTTCCGTAGTATATGCGGTCGAAAAGGGGGTCGAACAGGTGAAAAATCTGCACGAAATAGATACACGCGAACGCGATTGCCGCAAAAATCAGATAGCGATATGCGAGCTTCTTTTCCTGTTCGCGCGTGAGCGACGGAATGCGGACGGGTTCTGCGACCTGTTCCGTTTGTTCGGATTGGTTCTTTTGTACGACCTCGTTCGTTTCGCTCATGATGAGATTGTCTTGCGTTTGTTCGCTCATGAAAACCCTCTGCCTTAAATCGCTGTAATAAGCGGTTATACTTATATAGTATATCGCATTTTTTCGGGTTTGGCAAGCATTTCGCAAAATCGATGCCGAGAAAAGCGGGTGACGCGGTTGGCGTATTATCTTGACTTATGCGTCGGCGTGTGCTATAATTTATCGGTTATGTTGATTTTAGACGAACAGAAACAGCGCGCAAAGGCGCTCAAAGCAAAATTCGACGGTTGTTGCGAGGCGTTCAACGAAAACGAACTTGCCGATAAATTGCACGAGTTGTCGGTTTTACAGCAAGACCCCGAACTTTATAAAGATTTGAAGCGGGCGCAGAGTATCAATTCGGAAGCGAAGTATATTTCTTCCCTGCTCGAAGACCTTAAAAACAAGCGGCAGAAGATTGCGGACATTTCCGACTTTATCGCCATGGCGGAAAGCGAGAGCGATGAAGAGTTGGTGGGAGAAGTGAATGCGGCGCTTGCGGACGCGGAGGCGGAAGTGGAAACGTTGCACCTAAAAACGCTTTTGAAAGGGGAATACGACCACTACAACGCCATTCTCACGTTGCATGCGGGCGCGGGCGGCACGGAAGCGCAGGACTGGACGCAGATGCTCTACCGCATGTACAAGATGTATGCCGACAAAAACGGGTTTACTTATGAAGAGCTCGACTATTTGGCGGGCGACGAGGCGGGAATCAAGAGCGTTACCTTTCGCATGACGGGTCCCAATGCTTACGGGTATCTGAAAGCCGAAAAGGGGGTGCACCGACTGGTACGTATTTCGCCGTTCGACAGCAACGCGCGGCGGCACACGAGTTTTGCCAGCTTGGAAGTGATGCCTGAAATCGAAGACGACGAGAGCGTGAAAATCAATCCCGAAGATTTGCGGGTGGATACCTACCGTAGCGGCGGCGCGGGCGGACAGCACATCAATAAAACCGATTCCGCCGTGCGCATTACGCACATTCCCACGGGAATCGTGGTGCAATGCCAGAACGAGCGCAGTCAGATACAGAACCGCGAAACGGCGATGAAGATGTTGCTCGGAAAGCTGGTGGAACGGCGCGAGCGCGAACTGGAAGAAAAGGCGAATGCCATTAAGGGCGAGATGAAAAAAATCGAGTGGGGCAGTCAGATTCGCTCGTATGTGTTTCAGCCTTACACCATGGTAAAAGACCACCGCACGGGATACGAAAAGCCCGATGTACAGGCGGTGATGGACGGCGACATAGCCGAATTTATTTTCGATTATCTGCGCAAGTCCTAATAGAGTGCGGATAGAGAAACGGACGAAAAGAATGTATACTACGCTTGCGCAAACACAATTTAACGCCTTGCAACAAAAACCCGACGCTCTTATTTTGGGCGTCGAGAGTTCTTGCGACGAAACGGCGGCGGCGGTGGTGCGCGGCGGCAGAGAAGTGCTGTCGAACGTGATTTCTTCGCAGATAGAAATTCACCGCAGATTCGGCGGCGTAGTGCCCGAAGTGGCAAGTCGCAATCACACGTTGGCGCTTCCCGCCGTGATAGACGAAGCGCTACGGGCGGCGGGTGTGACGGCGCACGATTTGGACGCGGTGGCGGTGACGTACGGCGCGGGGCTTATCGGGGCGCTGTTGGTGGGCGTATCGGCGGCAAAAGCGTTTGCGTATGCGCTCAATAAGCCGCTGATTGCCGTCAATCACATAGAGGCGCACGTTGCCGCCAACTACATAGCCGACAAAACGTTGGAACCCCCGTTTGTGGCGTTGGTAGCGAGCGGCGGACACACGCTGCTACTTGACGTTGCCGCTTTTAATGCATACGAAAAGTTGGGCGGTACGTTAGACGACGCTTTGGGCGAGGCGTTCGACAAAGTGGCGCGGGTGCTCGGACTTCCGTATCCCGGCGGACCCAATGTGGAGCGTCTGGCAAAGGAAGGAACGCCCGATATTCGGTTTTACAAACATTGCAAAGGCGTGCGCGAAGATTTGGCACTTTCGTATTCGGGACTGAAAACGGCGGTTGTGAATCACGTGCACACCTTAAAGCAGAAGGGCGAAGAGATACCCGTGGCGGATATTTGCGCGTCGTTTACGCAGGAGGCTGTGGAACTGTTGGTGAAAACGGCGGCGGAAGCGGTGCGGCGTTCGGGGAGAAACAAGTTGGTACTTGCGGGCGGTGTGGCGTCGAACGGATATTTGCGCAACCGCTTATACGAAGAGGGGCAAGCGAACGAATTTTCCGTATTATTTCCGCCCCCCGTGTTATGCACCGATAATGCGGCAATGGTGGCGGCGCGCGCGTATTTTATGGCAAGAGAAGGGAAGGGGCTTGCGGGGCTTGACCTGAACGCAAAATCGCACATTTCCTTTTAGCGGACGAATAAAAAGAGGCAGACAATGAACGGAACAGACGGCAGAAAAAAGCCCCGCGTGGTGGTGGGAATGTCGGGCGGCGTAGATTCGTCGGTTGCGGCATACCTTTTGAAGGAACGCGGCTACGACGTGGTAGGGCTGTTTATGCACAACTGGGAAGAAGCGGACGAAGGCGATTCGGCGTGCTCGTCGGCAACCGACTGGCAGGACGCCCGCACGGTGTGCGGCTATTTGGGGATTCCCGTATATTCGGTAAACTTTGCCGCGGAATACCGCGAGCGGGTGTTTGCTTATTTTTTATCCGAATACAAAAAGGGACGAACGCCCAACCCCGACGTGTTATGCAACCGCGAAATCAAATTCGGTCCGTTTGCCGATTATGCCGCAACGTTGGGCGCCGATTATATTGCTACGGGGCACTACTGCGCATTGCGGCATGCCGAAGGGGGCGCGCAATTATACGAGGCGGCGGATAAGAGCAAAGACCAGTCGTATTTTCTCAATCAAGTGGATTCGCGCAGGTTGGAAAACGTGTTGTTTCCGCTTGCAGACATGCAGAAAAGCGAAGTACGCGCGCTTGCCGAAAAAAACGGGTTGGTAACGGCGAGCAAGAAAGATTCTACGGGCATTTGCTTTATAGGCGAACGCAATTTCAAAAAGTTTTTATCCGCGTATCTGCCTGCCTGCGCGGGGGACATTGTGGACGTGAACGGCAAAGTGTTGGGCAGGCATGACGGACTGATGTACTACACGTTGGGGCAACGTCGCGGATTGGGAATCGGCGGCATTGCGGGCGAGGACGCAAACCGTTGGTTTGTGGTAAAAAAGGATTTGGAAAATAACGTTCTGGTGGTAAAAAACGGCGAAGGGGAAGAACTGATGTCTACCGTGCTCGATACCGAAGGTTTTCATATAATCGGTGCGCCGCCCGAAACCGACACGTTGCGGTGCAAGGTGAAAACGCGGTACCGTCAGCCTGCGCAGGACGCCGAACTCACGCTTACCCAGACGGGCGCGCACGTCGAGTTTTCTCGGGCGCAACGAGCCGTAACGCCCGGGCAGTATGCCGTGGCGTATGTGGGCGAGCGGTGTCTGGGCGGCGGCGTGATAAGAAAAACGAACGGTATGTTTTCGTAGCGGGTGCGGTTATGGAGATTGCCTGTTCGCAAAGAGTGGTTAAAAATTAAAATTTGATTAAAAAACTCGCTTTTGCGGGTTTTCTTTTTGCATATATGGGCACATATCGTATATAATATTGATTGATCAACAATGTTACGTAAAAGAATCTGTAACGCGTGGATACATTAAAAGCGAGAGGTACACTATGTTCACACTTACAACCGATACGTCGTGCGACGTTCCCAGAAACGAATTGGACAAAGCGGGGATTCCCTGGGTTCCGCTCACGTTTACCATAGACGGACAGACGTATCCCGACGATTTTTCGTACGACGAGCAATTCAAAGCGTTTTATGAGAAAGTGCGGGCGGGCGCCATGCCCACCACCAGCCAAATCACGGCGTTTGCGCACGAAGAATTTTTTGAAAAGCTGATTAAGGAGGGTGCGACCGATATCGTACATATCACGCTTTCGGGCGGACTGTCTGCCACCTATTCCATGGCGTGTCAGGCGGCGAAAAATCTTATGAAGAAGTATCCCGCATGCAAAATAGAAATCGTGGATTCGCGCGGCGCTACGCAGGTGCACCACATGGTGCTCGACGAAGCCGCGGCATTACGTGAGCAGGGGCTTTCGGGAGAACAGGCGGCAAAGATTCTGCGGGACGGAACAAATAAGATTCATGTGTTAATCGTGGTAGACGACCTCAATCATCTGCGCAGGGGCGGCAGAGTTTCGGGTGTGGCGGCGGCAATCGGCAGTTTGCTCAAAATCAAACCCATTCTCACGTTTGACAAGGAAGGGCAACTCAAAGTTGTGCACAAGGCAAAAGGATTCCGCAAAGCAATGGATTATGCCGTGGAATACATGAGCGAGTGGGCGTCCCAAGCCAAAACAGTATATATGGCGCATGCCGACGCAATGCCGCTTGTTTGTGAGGCAACCGAAATTTTTGAGAACAAATTCGGGTGCACGGTAAAAGCGGGGTGGTGCGGACCGGTTATCGGCGCGCACACGGGCGCGGGCATGTTGGGCATTATTTTCAAAAGCGACAAAGAGCGTCCCATGTAAAAAGGTTTGAGAGGCAAACAGTACGTTTGGGATTATAAAAAGTACCGCATTTTTTGTGAAAAATGCGGTACTTTTTTATGGTCGAAGTGGCGAGACTTGAACTCGCGGCCTCTTGGTCCCTAACCAAGCGCGCTACCAAACTGCGCTACACCTCGACAGCTTAAACAGTATACTATAATACAGTGGAAATTGTCAAGGATTTTGTGCGGGCGGAACGGGAAAATTTAACATCTTTCCGCAAATTCGTTTGCTTGAACGGGCGGTTTGCGCGATGGGGGAACGGAAATCCGAAAAATATTGCAGGATAAAACGGCAAAAACGAGAAAGGGGCACGCTTCGTTTTTTTTCACCGAAAAGGCGGTAAAAAAGGCATTATTCGCACATCGCATTTTGTCGGATTTAGGCGGAAAATAACGATATTTTTTTACGGTGGCAAAATGTTCAAAAACTTGCCAAAATCAGCCTTTCTTCGGCATTCTTCGATAGTCGCTTTTCTTGTGTGTACGGTGTAAAGGCGGTATAATACTATCGGAAAATAAATAAAAGGACGGAATACTACAATGAAAACGCGAATAATGTTGGTGGACGACAACGAAGAACTTCTGACGACTTTGAAAGAATTTTTCGCTTCGGATGACACGGCGGAAATCGTTGCCACCGCCGCGGACGGAGAAAAGGCGCTCGAAATGTTCGAACGGGTGAATCCCGACGTGTTGGTGCTCGACCTTGTGATGCCGGGAATCGACGGTTTTGAAGTGATGGAACGGCTGGATAAGCGGGAGTGCAAAATTCTTGTGTTGAGCGCGTTGAGCCAAGACGCTTTTGTGACCAAAGCGATGAATCTGGGCGCGGACTATTTTATGCGCAAGCCCGCCAATCCCGAAACGCTGCGTAAACGGATTGCCGAACTGATGACGGCGCCTGCGGCGGCACAGGATAAATCCAAGAATCAGCGGCAGATTAAGAACCGTTCGCTCGAAGAGAAGATAACCAACATTTTCATCACCGTAGGGATTCCCGCGCACATCAAAGGATATCAATTTTTGCGCGAGGCAATCAAGCTCGCCATAGACAATCCCGATATTATTAACAGCATAACCAAAAAGCTGTATCCCGAAGTGGCGGAGAAATTCGACACAAGTCCGTCCAAAGTGGAACGTGCCATTCGTCACGCAATCGAAGTGGCATGGAACCGCGGCAAAATCGAGAACATCAATTCGTTATTCGGCGTACGCGTGTACAGTCATAACGAAAAGCCGACGAACGGCGAATTTATTGCGCTTGTAGCCGACAAAATGCTGTTGGAATCGGTGTAGAATATAAGTTGTTATGCAATATAAAGCAGGCACGGGAAAAATTTCCGCGCCTGTTTTTTCATGTTCGGTAGGTGGGCGTAGAGCGTTATTCGAAATCGACTCTGCCGACCAGGTATTCGATACTGCAATCGAAATAATCGGCAAGAATCCACAACGAGTGCAGGGAAGGCACGCGTTTGCCCGACCGCCAGAAAGCGATTACCTGATTAGACAGCCCGGTTGCCCTTTCAAGCTCACGGTCGTTTACGCCTTTTTCGTCCATCAGGTCTTTGAATCGTTCCGCAAATTTCTTTTCCGCATTCATGGGTATACCTCTGTATTATTTTCCCACCGATGTATGCCGCGTGTGTTTAATACATGCAACTGTGGGGTAAAAAGGCAATAAAAAACCCCACGCTATTTGCGTGAGGCAATACGGGATATGAACGATTGCGTACTTATGCTACGGGGGAATTGGGTATTCTTTGGAAAACTTCTGTTGCCGCTTGCAGACGCTCGTTTGCCCAAACTTCGTTTTCGCACGCGCGGTCGAAGGCTTCTTGTGCCTGTGTGAGCGCATTTTGTGCGGCGAGCAAAGCGTCTTTGTCGGCGGTTCCTTGCAGAGCATCCCATGCCGCTTGTGCGGTGTTATAGTCGGCTTGTGCCTTTTCGCGTGCCGCGGTTGCGTTGCGTGCGTCCGCCGTTGCCGTTTCGAGTGCTACGGCAATGATTTCCTCCGTTTGCCGTTGTGCCGCTTGTGCGGCGTTGTGGGCTTTGGTTGCCGCTTCCCGCGCCGCCGACGCCGCCGCAACGATATCCTCCGCCGTGTTGCCGTTCAGCGCTTGTGCGGCGTTTGCGGCTCTGTTTGCATACAATGTGGCAAACTCTGCCGCCGTGAGCGCGTCTGCCGCGGCGTCTATTTCTTCGGCTTTGGCTTGGGCAAGATTTTTGTGCGCGCGGGCAAGCATAATGGCGGCATACTCGCATTGCGCTTTTGTGCGTTCGTATCCGAACGAGCCCGGATTGAGAACGGAAAGCTGCGCGAGTAATGCGTTGTATTCGTTTTGTGTCGACGTGAGACGTTCTTCCGCGGTTTTGCGTTCTTGTGCGGCTTGTTGCAGTTGTTTGGTTGCCGCTTGCGCTTTATCCGCTTTTTCGGTTGCTTTTTGCGCAAACGTGATTGCCGCTTCCATGGGGAAGATACGCGCAAGGTCGTCTTCGAGTGTATCGATTTTTTTGGTTAAGTCTTTGGGCAGGGTTGCGCTTTGCCCGAATTCGATTTCACTGCACGGCGTCATGCCCGTAATTACGCCGTTTTCCGTTTTGTAGTTGGTAACGGACGCGTCTACCGAAAGCGACACGAGCGAAACGAATACGGTGTCTATGTGAAGTGATGAAACGTAGTTGTCTTTTGTGCCGACGGAAAGATTGAGGTCGCCCAAATCGTTGTTGCCCGCAAGCGCTTTCAGATTGAGAGTAAGATTGTAGTTGCCCGTTTCGGCAGAATACTCGTATTTTGTGAGAATCTGTTTGGGGTCTTTGGAAGGAGTGCCCGAAGGGTCTTTGCTCATGGCGTCGCGTATGGTTTGTTCCATATTGATACGCACCAGGAAGAACAGGTAATCCATGGGATTCTGCATGAATTCTTCCACCGTTGCCGTTTTGGTTTCGGTGCGTTGATACACGTCGCCTTGGAATATTTTGCGTTCAAATACGTCTACCGAGAAGTAGAGCATGTTGTTGGCAAAATACATGTAGCTGTGTGTGGGCGTTAATTTGGCAACAAAATTAAAGTAGGGAACTTCCAGTTTGACCGCCGCAACGGTGGAACCGTCGCCCAGAATTTTGACCGATACGGAAAGGGGAATGGGAACCAGTTCTACATCTTTGCCGAACAGTCGGAGATTGAGTTTGATGGCGCCCGATATCCGGAATTCCCGTCCTGCCGCAGTATTCATGAAAGCGTATAACAGTTTATCTACCGTAGAGAAATCGAATGCGGTATTTGCCCAATCGGGTGCGGAAATCATTTTCGGTTTGTTTCCGTTTGCGTCGGTTTCAAGGTCGGCGCAGTCGAGCGTGGCGTTGAAGTTGACCGTGTCGCCGTTTGCCACAAGATTGCCGATATCCGCATAGGAGAGAAACTCTCCGTTGTGTCCGATTTTTATAGTGGCTATGCTTTTTTCCGCGGGGGCGTTTTCGGTGTTTGTATCGTTTGCGAAAATAGCGTTGTCGATTTGTACGCACAGCGTTTTGGTGATGGCGCCGTCGGCGTTGTGTGCGTCGGTTAGCGTGAGCGCAACGCCCGATAACAGTTTGTCTATCATAGCGTTATCTATCATGCCGAGCAAGCCCGCCAGACCGCCGCTACCCGTAGCCGTGCCCGTTACGTCTTCCGCCGTGGCGAATAGCGCATTGATTGTATCGCGGAGTTCGTTCAGCCCCTGAATATCCATGGTTTCGAATACGGTGGTATCCAGTTCGGTGCGGTCGCCGAGCAGATTATCGAGCATGGGAATATCGAGATTGAGAATATCGCAGAGCGCGCCCACGATTCCCATGGCGGCGCCGTAACCGATTTTGGCATAGAAACCGTCGTAATTGAGATAGGCGGTAATGTCCGAACGGTCTTCGCGCGTGCCTGCAAAAATATACGCTTCGATAGTGTGCGTTTCGCCCGTACTGCCGAACGCCAGCACGATTTTTGCATATACGTCGGCAAAGTTGCCCGTGGGTTGGAAACGCAGGCAGCTGCCTGTGGCAATGGTGGTTACCGACCCGTTTTCGCCTTCGAGCACGGTGCCGCCGAACGACAAATCGTAGTAATCTTTTGCGAGCGTATTGCGCACGGGTTGGATATACGAACGCAAGTCGTTCATATCGACAAACGAATCGGGGTCAAAGACAACGGCTGTGAGTCCCGCGGCGGGGGAGAGCACGGCACGGAAATAAGAGGTTTCGTAAATTTCGGTGCCGTAAGAGAACGAGTTGACGTTCACGGCAAAACGGTCGCCTGCGGGAAGGAGAGAGAGCGATGCGGAAAAGTCTTTTGCGTGTAGTCCCACACGGATTCCGTTGTTTTCGGCTTTTAATTCGTCGATTGCGGAAAGAATCTCTTTAAGCGACGCGCCGCCGAGCAGACTGTTAATAAGACTTGCCGTTTCACCCGTTTCGTTTATTTGTTTGCCCGTTTGTGCTCCGAGCATGGCAAATAAATCTTTGAGATTATCGGTTGTTGCCGTGAGTTTGATGTTATTGATAGCCAAATAAATGCGCTTGTCGGCATGCGTGTAGCGCAGGAAGATTTCGTGTATGCCGCGGTACGTAAGCTGCGCCTGCACGGTGAGCGGGAGAAGTGCCACTTCCACATTGCCCGTAAGCGTTCCCTTTATTATGGACGTATCGAGCGCGCCTTCGGTGATTTCCAGTCGGAAGGCGTCGGCGGCGAGCAGAGAACGCAAAGGAGGCAGGAAATTTTCTACCGTGCAAAGGTTAAGATATTCGATATCGGATGTGTCGATTGCGTCGATATCGAATCCCGTGTTGCAGGTAAGCGCAACGTTTGCGTCTACGGTGTAGTCGCCTATTGTCAAGCCTTTGAGCGTGGCACCAGTGACGGTTTCGTTATTCACGCTGACGGAAATTGTATATTTTCCACCGTTTGCCGTTTGTACGGGCAACGTGAGTGTGCCGTCGGAAACGGTGAGTCCCGCCAAAAGAGAAGTGATATGCTCGAAGTCGAGCGTGGGAAGAGCGAACGAAAGCAGGGGCAGAATATCCTGCGCCGTCATGCCTTCGCCGAACGAGAGGTTGCCGAACAGCGTTTGCAACGAGTGGAGCGTGGCAACGATTTTATCCGTTTTATCGGCGCCGAGAACGTCCGAAAGTTTTTGTACGAAAGGCGCAACGTCGCCGAGTAGCGGTTTGAGCGATTCGAGCAATTCGGGCAGGCGCTCGGGCGCCACCGAAACGGCGATGTTGCCCGTGTGCAGATAAACGTTGCCGTTGCGGTACATAAAGTCCACCGCCACGTCCGAAATGCGCACCGACCCCGCAAGCGCAAATCCCTTTTCGAGAAGTTGCACGTCGATTGTGGGGGTGATTACCTCTTGCAATCCGTTTGTTGTGATTGTGACTTCGGGCACGATTCGGAACGTTTTGCTCTTTGCCGTTTGAAGTATCGGCTTTACAAACGGAATCAGCGAGCCGAGGTCGAAATAGGATACGTTCGGATTGGGTTCGATTGGTTGCGCATGCGGTTCTCCTTTTATGTGAAGGTCGGCGGTTACGTCAAATGCGGCGGAAGAATAGGAAATGCCCGTGTTCAGTCCGCCCGCCTGTGCTTGTTGCAAGGTTAGCGCCACGCCGCTGTTCTCTTCGAGCGTCATGCGCGCGGTAAGAACGCCGTTTTCATAGGCAAGCGAAACGGTATCGAGAAGGTGGGCAACGTTTGTTGCGGGGAGAGAGATACCCGTTTGGGCAAGCAACGTTTGTATATCGCCCGCCGATTGCGGCAATGCGATACCCAACTGTTGCAAGAGAGCAGTAAGGGTATCCATTGTGCATTTTGCGGAGAAATTTCCTGCGGTGAGATAAACGGTTTTATCCGCAAACACGACATTCGCTTCCGTATCGCCGAACACTACGGTTGCCGATAAAGAAAGGGGGTTGCGATTGAGAATCACGTTGCCCGAAAGGCGGACGGCGGTTGTTTCTCCCGCGTTGTTTTTCATGGAAAGAAGGCAGTCGTTCAGTCCGAGCGTGTAGCTTTGGGCGTCGAGTAAAGATTTCAGGTTAGGAAGGAACGAGCAAAGGTCTTTTGCGTCGATGTAGTCGCCCGTAGCCGTGACGGGTGTGGTTTCTCCCGTTTGCAGACGAAGCTGCGCGTTTATTTTCATGCCCGCTATGTTGAGATTTTGCAGGCGGAGAGAACGCAGAAGGTCGTCGTGCTCGATTGCCACCGACCAGGTGTTGCCCGTTGCCGAAGTAACCGCCAGAGAGAAGGTGTTGTTTTCGTACGACAGCGCGGTAAGCAGACCGAGCGCGGTTTCTACGTTGAATTCGCCGGGGAGAAGGTCGGGCAGGAGATTTTCGAGCATTGCCGCCGTGTTGTTCGTGTCGAGTTGCATATCGGCAGGCAGAAGGGGCGCGATTGCCGATAGCAGTTCGCCCAAATCGGCTGTGTCGGCTTTTACGGCAAGATTGCCCGCTTTTGCATAGAGTACGCCGTTTAGGTATTTTACGTCGATTCGTATGCCGAATACGGTTACGGTGCCTTCCGCCGATATGTTTTCGGTATTCCCGTCCGTGGGCTTTACAATGCGCACGTTTTCAAACAGGACGTCCGTCGGTTTTCCGTTTTTATCCGTGACGGAAAGCGCGCCGTCTATCCGATAGGCGGGCAAGCCGAGCGTGTTGCGCACGGCGGCAAGGGCGGGGGAAAGCGACACGTATTCCGTTTGGTTAAAGGCAGGCAATTCCACGCTTTCTACCACTTGTACGTTTGCCGTAACCGATATATCTTTTACCGTTACGGTGGCGTCGATTGTATCGGCGGTTACGGTGTCGTCCGTCTTTTTCAGACCCATATCCACATCGAATTTGACCGATTGCAACGTAAACGGCATAAGAATGTGTATGTGCGTATCCGTTTCGGTAATGGTATGATTTTCAAACAGTGTGCCGAGAATACTCGTATCCAATTCGATTTCGCCCAAATCCAATCCGAGCGCCGCCGTCAGTGCCGATACGTCTTGCATGGGGAGTGTGTATTTGTTATCGCCGAGCGCCAGATACAGCGTGTTTTCTTTGTATACGGCAAAAATATTCTCGCCGATGCGGAAACGAAAATCGTTTGCGCCGATATCGATTACGCCTTGAACGTTCAACGTTTCGCCCGCTATGGTGGCTTGCGCTTGCAGGCAAAGCGGTTTTAAGCCCGATATGTATTCTCCGAACGCTTCGTTGAGATAGTCGGCAGGACCTTTTTCTTGCGAGATGTTGCCCGAATTGCCTGTGGGAACGTAGTCGATGAAAATTTTGGCACGTTGGGGCATGGAGATAGACTCGTATGCGCGCTGTGAAAGCGGAATTTCTTCATACGAGAACGTTTCGGTTAAGTGGCTTTGGCATTCGGTGCCACCCATAAGCGCGATTTTATACACGTCGAACGATTCGATGGAAAGCATTTTCCAATCTTTATCGATGGTGAACGTGAGTTCGCATTTTTTGAATTCGGGGAAAGAAGAAACGCCTGCGTACGTCATCATTTCGTACCGTGCGAATTTTTGCGCCTCGGCGGCATCGAGAATCAATTTATAGGTGTACGTGCCGTCTGCGTTTGCCGAAACGAGTTCGCCCGATACAACCGATTCCGTCGTTACGGCATATTTGGTAACGTCTTGCGGCACTACGCCGTAGCGCTGGCGATATAAGGCGGACGAAAGCTCGGTGACCGATTCTTCCCAATCTTTCACCTTATCGCCCGAAGTGTTGCCTTTGCGGTACAAAAGTGCGCCGTTTTTGAAATAGCGCTGCTCGGCAACCGACGCAATGGCGGAAAGCGAGAGCGATTCGTTGAAAAGTTCTCCGTTTGCTTTGGAACGGTAGTTCTGCACCGATTGCTTATAAAAGCCCATGGCGGTAACGGTGCCCACAGTGGTGCTTTGCGCGCAGTCGGCGTTGCGGTAAACGTCGGCGGCTATGGCAAAATTCTCCGAAGCGGAGTAATCTTCGGGGGAATCTTTGCCCGTTTGGGGCTTTGCGGTATCGCAGATTTGTTGATAAATATCAAACGCCACAAAACTTTGGTTTGCATACAGACTGTTGTTGGCGGTTACAACGTAAAATACAATTGAAATTATGGGAATCAGTGCAAAAAGCAACTTGGTTCTTTTCAGATGCCATCTCATCTTGATTTGTTTACTCCGTATATGTTTCCGAATTTATCTGCCCTTGACGGCGTTTTCGCGTGTAACGCGCAGACGCCTTTTTGTATACGCGTGCACGCGCGCGGGCGCGCATGTACATGCGATACCTCATAAGTATAACGTATAATCTTTGAAATGTAAAGTTTTTTTGAAATTTTTCGCGTTTGCAATCGCTTTTGGCGAGAAAAAATTGCACAAAATTGCTTTTTTTAAGAAATCAAAATAAAAGCAAACGGGAATTCGCCTTATCGTATGTTTTTTCGTCTGCCGCATACTTGACACTTTTGCCAAGGTGTGGTAACATGTAGGTATGAAAAAAACGAACGAGCCGACGGGACGCAAAACAACGGGCAAAGATACCGTATCGCCCATTGACAAAACCGTGGAAAGCGAAATAAAAATAACGCGTCGCATTGTGGAAAATGCGGACGAGGGGACTGCGCGCGAAAAAACGGCTACGCCCAAAAAGACGGCGGAGCGGGAAGGCGCGAAGGCGATTGCCGCCACCAAAACACAGAACAAGAACGCCACGCGCGAGCGGTTGGGCAAGATTCCCAAAACGGTGACCAAAGACACCAACGATATTGCCGTTACAATCGACCGCAGCGTATTCGAGGGCGGCGAAGAAAAAGAGGACGCGGCGCAAAAGCGCAGCGTTACGATAGACAGCACGATGTTGAGTCAGGACAGGTTGCGCGCGCAGAAAAAGAAAAAGCGGCGGTTTGTGAGCACCGATTATTCGCTTGCCGAGCGGTACGAGCCCGAATACACCAAGGGGCTGACATCGTTTCAGGTGGAAAAGCGGGAGGCGGACGGCTATATCAACGTTACCAAGAGCAGAACGGGGAAATCGTACGGTCGGATTTTTATTTCCAATATTTTCACGTTTTTCAATTTATTGATTTTTGTGGTGGCGGCGGCGCTCATAGCCGTGGGCGCGGGGTTTAACCAACTGTTCTTTTTGGTAATTGCCGTGGCGAATATCGCCATAGGGCTGGGGCAGGAGATTAAAAGCAAGCGCACGGTTGCCAAGCTCAATTTGATTACGGCGCCCAGCGTGTTGGTAATTCGCGACGGAGAAAAACGGGCGGTGCCCGTATCCGAAGTGGTGCTCGACGACGTGATGTATTTGGAAATGGGTAAACAGGTGCCCGCCGACGCCGTGGTGATTAAAGGCGATATCGAAGTGAACGAGAGCATGCTGACGGGTGAAAGCGTGCCCATGCGCAAGAAGGAAGGCGCCGAACTGTTTTCGGGCAGTTTTGTTACGAGCGGCACGGCGTATGCGCGCGTCAATCAGGTGGGCGCAAACAATTACGTGGAAACGCTCACGTCGTATGCCAAAAAGTACCGCAAACCCAAATCGGAACTTAACAATTCCATTCGTTTAATTATTCGGGTGGTTACGGTGATTCTTATTCCGCTCACCGTGCTCATGTTGCTGAACGCTTACAAGGCGTATGCGGGACCTGCGGACGAGAAGTGGAAAACCATTATCGGAACTACGTCGGGCGCCGTTATCGGCATGATTCCCGCGGGCATGTTTTTGCTTACGAGCAGTGCGCTTGCCGTGAGTGTTATGCGGCTTGCCAAGAAAAAGACGCTTGTACAGGATTTGTATTGCATTGAAATGCTGGCGCGCGTAGACGTGTTGTGTTTGGACAAAACGGGCACGATTACCGACGGCAGTATGCAGGTAAACAACGTTATCGAAATTAAAGGGGGCACGCAGGAATATAGCTTGCCCGACATTATAGGCAGTATGCTTACCGCAACCGAGGACAACAACCAAACGGCAATGGCGCTTGCCAACAAGTTCGGATACAGTCAGGCTCTCCGCCCCAAAACGGTGATGCCTTTTTCCAGCCAGCGCAAGCTGTCTGCCGTAACGTTTGAAGAAGGGGGCACTTATATGTTGGGCGCGCCCGAATTCGTGCTCAAAGATATGGGCGTGCGTATCGAAAAAATCGTAAACGAGAACGCCGCCAACGGTTACCGCGTGATGGTGCTTGCTCATTCGCCCGCCGAAATCGTGGGCGATAAATTGCCTGCCGTTCGTCGTCCCGTGTGCCTGATTGTGATTGAGGACCATATTCGCGACGATGCGGTGCAGACAATCAAATGGTTTAAGGAAAACAACGTTGCCGTTAAGGTGATTTCGGGTGATAATCCCGTAACCGTTTCCGAAGTGGCGCGCAGGGTGGGCGTGGAAAACGCCGAACTGTATATATCGTTGGAAGGATTGAGCAATCAAGACGTAATCGAGGCGGCAAACAAGTATACCGTATTCGGACGCGTGACGCCCGAACAGAAATGTTTGCTTGTTAAGGCGCTCAAAGCCAAAGGGCATACCGTGGCAATGACGGGCGACGGCGTGAATGATATTCTTGCCATGCGCGAGGCGGATTGCTCGGTGGCGATTGCCTCGGGAAGCGAGGCGGCGCGCAACGTGAGTCATTTGGTGCTACTCGACAGCAATTTCACCAGCATGCCCGACGTGGTTATGGAAGGGCGGCGCGTGGTGAACAACATTCAAAAGTCCAGTTCTCTGTTCCTGATGAAAACGTTTATGAGTATGGCGCTTTCGATTATTTTCCTTATTTTGCGAAAACCGTATCCGTTCGATACGTCTAACCTTTTGTTACTCGAAATGCTGGTGATTGGCTTGCCCAGTTTTGCGCTTGCGTTCCAGAAAAATACCGATATTATTCGCGGCAGATTCTTATCGAACGTAATAGGGCGATGTGTGCCGGGCGGAATCACGCTCACGCTTTCGGTGATGGCGGTGTATTTATACATGCGTTTGGGCGTAAGCGCCAACATCACGGCGGGGTCGGCGGCATACACGAGCATGTTGGTGCTTGCGCTTACCTATACGGGAATGATTGTGTTGTATAAAAATTGCGAACCGTTCGATATTTTCCGCACGGTGCTCATTATTACCGTGATTGTGGCAAGCGTGATTGCCGTGATTTTCTTCCCTGCGATTTTCGGCGTGACCGACGTTGCCGTGGCGGACGTGTTCTTTATTACCACCGTGATTCTTGCGGGATATTTCATTGTTTCCATTTTGATGCGGATTATGCGCGGCGCCAAGTTGTTGCAATGAGAGCGCGCGATAGAAATAGGAAAGAAGGAGGTTTACCGTGACCGAAAAAATCTATATAACGGCGCTTTGCGTGATAGCGGTTGCGCTGGCTATTTTGGCGACGCTTTACGTGGTGCGGTTTGTGTTATCGTGCCGCAAGAGCGCGCGCATGGAAGGCAAGATGATTGCCGACAGCAAGCGTCTTATTTGGCGGATTGTAAACACGGGCGCCCGCGATATCACGATTGTGGAAATCGGAATCAAGTGCGCCGACAGATATGCGTCGTACCGTCCGCTGTATGCCGCCAACGAAGATATTAACAACATTCCGCACCGATTGGGTCGGGGAGATATTGCGTCGTACCGCAAAGAGATGGAGCGGTTTGCATTCCGTCAGAGCGAAACCGACGCGTTGAAAGTGAGCAATCCGTACATATATTTTTATGCAAAAGATGCGGAAGGCACCGAATACTGCTATAAAAGCGAATACAAATTCGCACAGTATCTCACGGTGCTGATCGGAGGCGGCAAGTGATAAAACAAATTCCGATAAACGACAGTTGGTTATACCGTTGCGGATTTACGCAAGATTGTTTGGAAAACGATTTCGATTGGTCGGACGGATTTATCGTCCAACTGCCGCACAACGTGGAGTGCGGCGACAAAAACTATTTCGACGAACGGGAAATGCGCGTGCTGTCCACCTATTCGCGCGTGCTTACCGTGCCGAGCTCGTATAACGGCAAGCGCCTTCTTCTTGGATTGGAAGGCGTGCTTTCGTATGTGGAAGTGTATGTGAACGGCATATTCGTTACCAGCCACAAAGGGGAATCGCCCTTTGTTGCCGACATAACGGCGCCCGTAAAATACGATTACGACAACCGAATTGTGCTGAAAGTGGATTCGGCGTTGCGAAACGACGTTCCGAGCAGCGGCACGCGCGGACCGCTCACGTTGTTCGGCGGAATCTGCCGTGACGTCACCTTTCTTATCTGCGACGGCAGAGATATCCGCGACGTTTGCGTGCGCAGTAAAGCCGAAGGGACAAGCCGTACGGTGACTGCCGATGTACAATTATTCGACTATTATCCCGATACCGAGTTGGAAGGGGAAATCGTAGACGAAAGCGGAACCCGCGTATGTGCGTTTGCCACGCGTTCGGTGCAAAGCGCGTCGGTACGTTTGAAGGGCGAAACGGAGAACGCGGTGTGTTGGTCGCCCGAAAATCCCGTGCTGTATACGGCGGTTATCCGCTTAAAATGCGGCGGTAAGACGCTCGATTGCAGAAAGGTGCCGTTCGGATTCGTTACGGCGGAATTCAAGCGGGAAGGGTTTTATCTGAACGGAAATCTTGTGCGCCTGGTGGGGCTGAACCGAGCCGACTGCTATCCGGGTATCGGGCGGGCGGCTACGGGCGAAACGGAACGGCGGGACGCCCGAATTATCAAAGAAACGGGTTGCAACGCGGTACGCACCATGGGACAGTGTAGCAAAGATTTTATCGACGAATGCAACCGCATTGGTCTGATGGTAATAGAGGATATGTACGGCGACGGATACGTGGGCGGCGCCGAATGGAAAGACGCATATATAAGCAGTGTAACCGAAATGATTGAACGCGACCGCAACAATCCGTGCATAATCGGATGGGGCACGCGCGTCAACAATTCGGCGGACTGCGACGAACTGTATTTTAAGGTGCAAAAAGCGGCGAAGGAAGCCGACCCCACGCGCTCTACCGTAGGTGCGCGCAATTTCAGGTCGAGCAGAGCGTACGAGGACGTATTCGCTTTCAACGAAACGGACGATGCGCAGGCAAAACGGAGAAGGCCGGGCAAGCTGTTTATGCCGTACATTGTGGGCGAGTTCGGGGGTAAAACGTGCCCCGCGCGCACCTACGACCCCGAAAACGTCCGTTTGCGGCAGGCGCTTGTGCATCTGGACGCCATAAACGACGTTTACGGCGGCAGAGTGGCAGGCGCGTTCGGCATGGGCTTTTGCGACTTTGCGGCGCCGCGCGGCAAAGGCAACGGCGACAACGTGAATCATTACGGCGTGTTCGACGCGTTCCGCAACCCCAAAACGGCGGCATACGCATATATTTCGCAAACCGATGATGCGCCCGTTCTGGAACTTTCGGGCAATCTGGCGTCGGACGACTATTGCGGCGAGTTATACGTTTTTACCAACGCCGACAGCGTGGTTTTATATCGCAACGACGAGCGGGTGGGCGAGTTTTTCCCCGACCGCAAACGGTGGCAGTTTTTGCCCCATCCTCCCGTGATGATTTCCGATTTTTGCGGCGAGTTGCCCGCAAACGACGTGGGCGGGGGATTACGGCTTTCGCTGTTTAAGAGCGTGCTTTCGGAAGCGGAGCAAAAGGGCGCGTCGGCGCTCGGATTTTTGGGAGCGAAGAAAGCGTTTTTGTTGCAAAAGCTGTGCAAAATCGACCGAGCCGCATTGCTCGCTCTGTTGGAAAAATACGGACGCAATCCGCCGTCGGGCGTTACGTACCGCTTAGAAGGAATCTACAACGGCGAAGTGAAGTGCGAGCGGACGCTTTCGCACGGGATACAAAAATCGCTGAAAATAGAGAGTTCGGCAGGGAAGGTACTTCGTTGCACCAAGTCGTACGAGCGCATAGCCTTTTCGGTATTTGCCCAAGACGGTGCGGGCAACGTGCTCGATTACTGTTTTATGCCCGTAACGGTGCGGGCAAGCGGCAGTTTGACGGTGGAAGGAAACGGACATCTCAATCTGGAAGGCGGCAGGGGCGGTTTTTTTGTGCGAAGTATTTCGCCGGGACCGGGCAGAGTGAGTGTGACAAGCGAGTTGGGCGTGCGCGAGTTCGACATCTATTGCGAATATGCGCAGACAGAAAGAGTATAGGAGAAAAACAAAATGGAACAATGGAAAGGGTTCAAAACGGGTAACTGGAACGAACACATCGACGTGCGCGATTTCATACAGAAAAACTACACGCCCTATTTGGGGAACGGCGACTTTTTGGCGTCCCCTACGAAAAAAACGGGCAAATTGCTTGCCATTTACGAAGATTTGCTCGATAAAGAACGCAAAAACAACGGCGTACTCGGAGTGGATACCGAAAAGGTTTCGTCCCTTTTGAGTTACAAACCGGGGTATGTGGACCGCGAGAACGAAATTATTTTCGGGTTGCAGACCGAACAGCCGCTTGTGCGCGGTGTGAATCCGTTCGGCGGCATACGCATGGCACGCGGCGCTTGCGAGGCATACGGCTACAAATTGAGCCAAAAAATAGAAGACAATTTCGAGTATAAAACCACGCATAACGACGGCGTATTCCGTGTATATACCGACGAAATGCGCAAACTGCGCAAATACGGTATTTTAACTGGATTGCCCGACGCTTACGGCAGGGGGCGGATTATCGGTGATTATCGCAGAGTGGCGCTTTACGGCACCGACCGCCTAATCGAAGACAAAAAGAAAGATTTCGAGATGCTTGCGCATCGCTATATGGACGAAGAAAATATCCGTTTGCGTGAAGAAGTTTTTCGTCAGGTGGACTTTTTGCAAAAACTTGCGCAGATGGCGGCGGGCTACGGCGATGACATCACGCGTCCTGCGGAGAATGCGCGCGAAGCCATTCAGTGGACGTACTATGCGTATTTGGGCGCAATCAAAGAACAGAACGGCGCCGCCGAAAGTTTCGGACGCACGTCTACGTTTTTCGATATCTATATAGAGCGTGACCTGAAAAACGGAATTATAGACGAGAAAGGCGCGCAGGAACTGATTGACCAGCTTGTGCTCAAATTGCGGCTCAACCGTCAGTTGCGCACGCCCGAATATAACGATTTGTTTGCGGGCGACCCTACCTGGGTTACCGAGAGCATAGGCGGCATGGGCGAGGACGGACGCACGCTCGTTACCAAGTCGAGTTTCCGCATTTTGCACACGCTGTACAATCTCAAAGCGTCGCCCGAACCCAATCTTACCGTATTGTGGAGCGAAAAACTTCCCGAGGCGTTCAAGAAATTCTGCGCTACGGTGAGCATTGACACCAGCTCCATTCAATACGAATCGGACGACCTTATGCGCCCCATATACGGCGACGACTACGGAATTGCGTGCTGTGTGTCGGCAATGAAAATCGGCAAGCAGATGCAGTTCTTCGGAGCGCGTTGCAATCTTGCCAAAGTGCTGTTGATGTCTATTAACGGCGGAAAAGACGAGATGACGGGACAGCGAGTAGCGTTTGAAATGCCCCCGCTTTCGGGCAAACTGAACTACGACGAAGTGCTCGACCGCTATCATAAATACATAGACTGGCTTGCCGAAACGTATGTGAATACTATGAATATCATTCACTACATGCACGACAAATACGCCTACGAAAAATTGCAGATGGCGTTGCACGATACCTATGTGGAGCGGCTTATGGCGTTCGGTGCGGCGGGTATCAGCGTGGCGGCGGACAGTCTTTCGGCAATCAAATATGCGTCGGTAACGCCCGTGACGGACGAAAACGGACTGATTGTGGATTACGTGACCGAAGGCGATTTTCCCAAATACGGCAACGATGACGACAGGGTAGACGACATTGCGCGTCATCTTACCGACTATTTCTATAAAGCGTTGTGCCGCACGCCGTGTTACAGAAACGCAAAACACACGTTGAGTCTTCTCACGATTACCAGCAACGTGGTATACGGCAAAAAGACGGGTGCCACTCCGTGCGGCAGAAAGAAGGGCGAGCCGTTTGCTCCGGGCGCCAATCCGCTGCATAACCGCGAACACAGCGGCGCGCTCGCCTCGCTCAATTCGGTTTCCAAATTGAGTTACAACGATTGCCGCGACGGGATTTCCAACACGTTCGGAATCGTACCTGCCACGCTCGGCAAAGAGAAAGATATCCGCACCGCCAATCTTACGGCTATTCTCGACGGGTATTTCGTGCGCGGCGGACACCATCTCAATATCAACGTATACGATAAAGATATACTTTTAGATGCGCACGCGCATCCCGAAAAGTATCCCAATCTTACCATTCGCGTTTCCGGCTATGCCGTGCGGTTCTGCGTGTTGAGCAAAGGGCACAGGGAAGAAGTGTTAAAACGCACGTTCTTCGAGCAAATGTAGGGAACATTTTCGCCCAAACGCAAGTACTTTGTGGCGTTGGCTCTTTGTGCTCGGCTGAACGGCGCTTATCAAGAGGTAAAGTTTGATTACAATCCATTCTATCGAAACGCTGGGCGCGCTCGACGGACCGGGAATCCGCACGGTGATATTTTTTTCGGGGTGTCCTATGCGGTGTAAATTCTGCCACAATCCCGACACTTGGCAGGGCGGAGAACAGCGGGACGAAACCGAACTTGCCGAATGGTGCGTGCGCTATAAGGCGTACTACGGCAAGACGGGCGGCGTGACGCTTTCGGGCGGCGAACCGCTCATGCAAGCAGACGGTGCCGTGCGACTGATGCAAGAGTTGAAAAAGCGCGGTATTTCGTCTGCGCTCGATACGGGCGGCGGTATTTATTCTCCGCAGGCGCTAAATGCCGCCGACCTTACGATGATAGATATAAAACACCCGAACCCCGAGCGGTTCCGCGAACTCACGGGAGTATCGCAAGACGCGCTTATAGCGTCGCTCGATTGGTTGCGGGCGCACGGTAAGCGGTTTTGGGTACGGCACGTTTGTGTGCCCGGCATTACCGACACGGCGGAAAACGTGCTTGCCGTGAAAAAGATGGCGGCGGGCGCCGAGAAAATCGAGTTGTTGCCGTATCATACCATGGGCGTAGAGAAGTGGGAAAAACTGGGACTATGTTATCCGCTTGCGGGCGTTCCCGCACTTTCGGCGGTAAAACTGAAAGAGTTGAACGCCGTTTTGGAGAATCAAAACGCATAGAAAACAAATGCGCACATGCGCAACGAAAATGGTCAAGCAAAAATTAAGACAGAGAGGTAAAAATCATGAACAGAGAAGAAATCATGCAGATTATTCCGCACCGCGACGACATGCTTTTATTGGACGAAGTGACGGTAGACGGCGAAGGCGTTTCGCACGGCAAGTATCACGTACGCGGCGACGAATTTTTCCTACGCGGACATTTTCCCGGAAATCCCGTTGTACCCGGTGTGATTCTGTGCGAAATCATGGCGCAATCGGCGTGCGCGCTGTTTGCCGATAAAGGGGGCGATTTCGTGCCCATGTATACGGGGCTGGACGGTGTGAAATTCCGCAATCCCGTGCGCCCCGGCGATACCATTGAAACGGAGTGCAAAATCGTGAAAAGCAAAGCGATTTTCTATTTCTGCGAAGGCAAAGTGACGGTAGACGGCAAAACGTGCGTGTCTGCCTCGTTCAGTTTTGCGCTTGCGCCCAAAGACAAAGCGGGCGTATAAGAAACGAGTAAAACTTTTGCGGGGGCGCTTTACATTGCGTTCCCGTTTTGTTTACTATACACAATTACATAAAAAGGAGCTACTACGCGTGAACGAAGAACAAACACAAGAAAACCTTTCGGACGAGCAATCCGAGCCGATTCGGGCAGACGAAAGAACCGAAACGGTTGTCGCAACCGAAATCGCGTCGGACGAACAATCGGATACGATTGCTACGGATAACGCGACAAAGGACGCACAATCGGGTACGCCGCTTGCCGCGCAGGAAACGAAATCCGCGCAAACGTCGGGTTGGGCAGTACTCAAAAAGTTTGTGAATAAGTATTTTATTACTGCCTTTTCGGGCATGGCGCTCGGCTTATTCTGTACGTTGATTGCGGGCACCATTGTGGGGCAAATCGGCACGCTAATCGGGCACAATAAAGCGGGGAACGTCATAAGCTGTATAGGTACTGCCGTTAAAATGATAATGGGCGCGGGAATCGGCGTGGGAATTGCGCATGCGTTCAAAGCCAAAAAGCTGACGATGTTTTCGGCGGCTGCGGCGGGCATGGTGGGCGCTAACATTACCAATATTTTCGTAATGAGCGGCATACACGTATGGGGCGCGGGTGCGACTGCGTCAATCGGAATCGGCGACCCTGTGGCAAGCTATGCGGCGTCGGTTGTGGCAATCGAATTTTGTTCGCTTGTGGAAGGCAAAACGCCCGTGGATATTTTGGTGGTGCCGCTTGTGGCAATCTTTGCGGGTGCGGCGGCGGCAGTCGTTTTGGGAATTCCGTTCGGCATGTTGTTTGCTCTTTTGGGACGGGGAATCAGCCGCGCCATTGCCTGGGAACCCATTTCGTTCGGTATTTTGGTTGCCGTTGTAATGGGATTACTGCTCACGTTTCCCACGTCGAGCGCGGCGTTCGGCGTTATGCTTTTCAAGCCGCTTGTGGGTACGCCGCTCGAAGGTGCGGCACAACTTGCCGCGGCGGCGGCTTGCGCGGGGTGTTGCGCGCATATGGTGGGATTTGCCGTGGCATCGTTCCGCGAAAACAAGTGGGGCGGGCTGGTAAGTCAGGGAATCGGAACCAGCATGTTGCAGATTCCCAACCTTGCCAAAAACATGCGTATTTTGATTCCCGCAATCGCCGCGAGTATTGTGGCGGGACCGCTTACCAGCGCGTTGTTCGGATTGCGTTGCGACGCAACGGGTAGCGGCATGGGAACTGCGGGACTTGTGGGTGTTATTCAAACGATTTCCGTTTCGTTCGACGCGGGCATGGCGGCATGGCGCGTGATACTCGGCGTTGCCGTGTGCTACTTTATTGTGCCCGCCGTGGTGGCGTTTGCCGTGAGCGAACTCATGCGGCATTATAAATGGATTAAAAAAGGAGATATGCTGCTTCCGCGCTGATGAATACGCAAAAAGACACGGACTACACGCGCTCGCGTGCGAAAATTGCCTACCGCGTTTCCGTAATCGGAATTGGGGTCAATCTCCTGCTGACTGCGTTCAAACTTTTTGCGGGCATTTTTGCGCGCAGTATGGCAATGGTCAGCGACGCCGTGCATTCGGCAAGCGACGTGTTTTCTACCATTATTGTAATGATAGGCGTGAAAGTGGGCGGCAAGAAAAGCGACCGCAATCACCCTTACGGACACGAACGGTTCGAGTGCGTGGCGGCAATCGTGTTGGCGGTGGTGCTTGCGGGTACGGGCGCCGTGCTCGGGTACGGCGGTGTGCGCACGTTGGTGCGCGGGAACTACGATTCCATTGCCATGCCGGGCACGTTGGCGCTGATTGCCGCGGCTGTGAGTATCGTGGTAAAAGAAGGCATGTTCTGGTATACGCGTGCGGCGGCAAAAAAAATCGATTCGAGCGCTCTTCGTGCCGACGCTTGGCACCACCGTAGCGACGCGTTGTCGTCTATCGGTTCGTTTGCGGGTATTTTGGGCGCGCGGTTGGGCGTTCCCGTTCTCGACCCCGTTGCCTCGGTTGTGATTTGTTTGTTTATTTTCAAAGCGGCGGCGGATATTTTTGCCGACGCCGTACGCAAGATGACCGACGAGGCGTGCGACCCGCAAACCGAGGCGCGCATTGCCGCATTGATTTCGTCTACCGAAGGGGTGGAACACATCGATAAACTCCGCACGCGTAAATTCGGCGATAGGATTTACGTGGAAGCGGAAATTTCGGTATGCGGCGATATATCCTTGCGCGACGCGCACGCCGTGGCGCAGTGCGTGCACACGGGCATTGAAAAGGGTTGCCCGCAAGTCAAGCATATTTCTGTGCACGTGAATCCCACCGACCACGTAGATACCGAAGAAGAGGAATCCTAATAGTTTGTGTTTTACTTGTATTTCATAAGTCGGAATCCGGTTTGATTTGTAAATAAAAACGGCGGCAGGGTATTGTACACTGCCGTCGTTTTTTTTGCTTGGTATTTCTAATGGTGTTTGGCTTTTTCGTATTTTTCTTTGGTGGCGTTGCCGCCGCGCAGGTGGCGTTCGCTTAAATTGATATCCAGTATTTCCTTTACCTTTGCGTACAGCGCGGCGTCTATATCGCGGAGCCGCTCGGTAACGTCTTTATGTACGGTGCTTTTGCTTACGCCGAATTTTTCGCCGGCAGTGCGTACCGTGTCACCCGTGGCGGCAATATGTTCGCCCAGGGCACGTGCGCGCGTTTCGATATAAGTTTTCATAGCGCTACCTCTTTTTTCGTCGTACTAAAAAGATATGCGCTAAATCGACAGAATATGATTTTTTTCGTGCGTCGGGAACGGGGATTCTTTACGAGTTATCCGTATTTTTTTGTGCGGGGACTTCCCACAAATTGTTGCGTTCGGGGTGGGTGATTGCCGCTATCATACGTTCGCGAGCGATGGGAATATCTTTGCGAACGGAGGCAATCAGATTTTTAACGTATTCGCGTTGCGTTTGGTGGTTGGCGGGGCAGGGGTTGTGCACCACGGGAAGGTGGGCGTCGCGCACGTAGGCGGCTATGTCGGCTTCGTGGGTATAAACGAGCGGACGGATAACGGTTACGCCGCTTCTGCTCATGAACGCTTTGGGCGCAAACGTAGACAGCCGTCCTTCGTAAAAAAGAGAGAGCAAAAACGTTTCCGCAAGGTCGTCGGCATGGTGCCCGAGCGCAAGTTTTTGATAGCCTTCGCGTTGCATAACGGTGGCAAGCGCGCCCCTGCGCATTTTGGAACACAGAGAGCACGGATTCTTTTCTTTGCGCACGTTGAAAATAATGTCGCCGATATCGGTGCGTTCGCACAGATAGGGCACGTCGAGCGTTTGGCACAAGTCGGCAACGGGCGTATAATCGGCGCCCAAACCGAGGTCTACGGTAATGGCGCACAATTCGTATCGCTCGGGAGAAAACCGTCGGTAGGCGGCAAGCGCGGATAAAAGAGCAAGACTATCCTTGCCGCCGCTTACGCCCACGGCGATTCTGTCGCCGTTTTCAATCAGGTTAAGTTCACTGACCGCTCTGCGCATGTCGGATAAAAGTTTTTGTAAAGTCATGTGTTTATTATACAACCGCGCGCACGTCTTGGCAAGTTAAAAATACGGGCGGAGCAAAAAACTTATGTAAGGAGCAAACCTGCCGTCGCGCGCTCGATTTGCGAAAAGCAAAATTCGACGCGTGAAACAGTTGACTTTTTATTGTGCCGTGCTTTATAATATATAAGCAATAATTTTGTAATGAAGGAAAAAGCATCATGAAAAGAACGTATCAACCCAAAAAACGCGCGCAGAACAAAGTGCACGGATTCCGCAACCGTATGAAAAGCAAGTCGGGGCGCAACGTGCTTAACCGCAGAAGAAAGAAAGGTCGCGCACGTCTTACTCCCAAGCCGCTGGGCAGCAACTGAATTTTCGCGCCGCTACGGTAGAAGAACAGAAAGAGTCATTGCCTGATGCGATGGCTCTTTGTACGCTAATCGGGAGAGCATCATGCTGAACAAGCGGTACAGGCTTACGAAGAGAGGTTCGTTTTCTTATGTTTACGGCAAAGGGGAACGGAACAATCTGGGCGCGTTGCGCATTACGTACGTGCGCGGCAAAGGGTGTCCCAAAGTGGGAATCAGCGTGCCCAACACGGTGGGAAAAGCCGTGGTGCGCAACAAAGTGCGCAGGCGAATCCGTGCGGCATTGCGCCCCATGATGTCGGGCATGCGGTCGGCGCAAATCGTTGTTTCCGCCCGTAAAGGCGCCGACGAACTCACCTATGCGCAGATAGAAAACATGCTTGCGGAATTGTTCGCAAAATCGGGTCTGTATGAAAAAAAAGCCGACGCCTTGGCGCATAATTAAATATTGTATTACGTTCCGCTGGCTGTTCGAGGGGCTTGTGCTCTTTTATAAAAAGTGCATTTCGCCGCTGTTGCCCAACGTGTGCATTTATTATCCGAGTTGTTCGTCGTATATGCTGGAAGCCATTCGCAAATTCGGCGTGGTGCGCGGCATATTCCTGGGCGCTAAACGGATATGGCGGTGTTCGCCGTGGGGCGAGGGCGGATTCGACCCCGTACCCGATAATCCAAAAGGAGATATGAAATGGCTGTTTTGATTTCCGGTATCGCCGAGATGATGAAAAATCCGGGCGGACTGTGGGAAATCCTGATTTTGAAGGTGTTCGATTTTATCGGCAACTACGGTTGGCGTATTCTCTTCTTTACCGTTTGCTTAAAACTGGTTTTGTTGCCGCTCGATTTGTTTCAGCGTTTCAAAATGCGCAAGAATCAGCTCATCACCGAGCGAATCAAGCCGCAGATGGAAAAACTTCAACAGCAATATGCGGGGGACAAGCAGGCGCTCGCACAAAAGCAGATGGAACTCAACAAACGCGAAGGGTTCAGCTATTTTTCGAGTTGTTTGCCCATGATTGTCACCCTTGTTGTTTTCTTTTATCTGTTTGCGGGGCTCAACAATATTTCCCGTTTTAAGAACCTGAAAGAATACGTAGAACTGTACGACGCCTATGTAGCCGTGGAAACGGTGGAAAAAGACAAAGAATTCACCGTTACGGTGGGCGACGGCGAGAACGCGCAACAACGCACCGTATCGTGGAACGTGCTCAAAGCCGAGCAGGATACTTTGCTTGCCACGCGCCCCAAAGATACCGACTATAAAGACGAGAACGGGAACTGGAAGGAAGGCGGAGAAGCGCAGTTCAATCTCGATACCGACAACTGGAACGCCGCATACGGCAATCAATCCGCCGCTTTGCAACGTGCCATGGAGCGGTTGTATGCCGACAATATCCGTTCGGTAGCGCAAAAGGCAGTGGAAGAAAAATACGGCGAAATCCGCGAATCGTTTTTGTGGGTGCGCAATATCTGGTCGCCCGACGTTCCGTGGAAAAAAGCTATTTTGTCGTACGATGGATTTATTACCAATATTTCCGACTATAAAAAATACGATAAAGCGAGCAAGAAGTTGGGGCTTACCATCGGGCAGGATATGTTCGATACCATGATTAGCGAAGGCACGTATAACAATGTTACGGGTTCGCTTCGTAGCAGCGACTATAATCGTGCCAACGGATTTTTGATTCTTCCCCTTTTATCGGTGGGATTGAGTTTTTTGAGTCAGTTTATTACCAGCAGGCTGCAAAAGCAGTCGGGGCAGGCGTCGCCCGAAGGCGGTATGGCGAGTAGCATGAAAATGATGATGATTATTATGCCGCTCATGATGGGTATGTTTGCGTTGAGTTATACGGCAATGTTCACATTGTATATCGTAGTCAACTCACTCACAACCATTTTGATAAATGTGGTTACCACGCTCGCCATGAATGGGAAATCCAAAAACAGAGAAAAGAAACTTACGACGGGAGTCCAAAAATACGGTCGTCCCGACCCCAAAGATTTGTAATTCGCATAAAAAGCAAAACAAAGCAGGAGTAATCGGTATATGGAAAAGGTAGTGGAATTTACGGGAAAAAAGGTGCAGGACGCCGTAGACGAAGGGCTGAAAGCGTTGGGGCTTACGCTTGACGACGCCGACATCAAAATCATTTCCAACGGCGGACTGTTCAAGAAAGCCAAAGTCGCCATTCGTTACGAGGCGAAAGACGAAGAGGTCGCGCCCGTAAAAGAAGAGAAAGTTGCACCCGTCCGGCAGGAAAAGCAGGCGGACGAGATAAAGCGCGAACCCAAACAAAGCGACGCCAAGCACAAAGAGGAGAAAAAGCCGAACAAGCAGACCACGCCGCCCGAAGGCGAGCCGCACTGGGGCACGGCGCCCGTAAAGCGCGAGCCGAGCACAACGTCTCACTTCGGAAAGAGCGCCGAACGGAGCGAAAAGAAGGAAAAGCCGCTCGTACCCGAAAAGAGCGAAGCGCCTGCCAAAAAGGCGGAACAGAAAGAACGCGCGCCCAAAAAAGCGCGGGAGTCGGCTAATCCCACCGAAGAACAGATTGGCATTGCCAAAGAGTTTTTGTCGGGGCTTCTTGCCGAAATGAAGATTGAAGGCAATGTGGAAATTGCCGTAAACGAAGGCATGCGCATTAACATAAATACCGAAGATTCCCGCGTAATCGGACATCGCGGCGAAGTGCTCGATTCCATGCAACAACTGGTAAGTTCGCTTATCAATACGTCGCATACCGAGTACGTGCATGTTTCGGTAGACGGATTGGGATACCGTGACCGCAGAAAAGAATCGTTGGAAGGCTTGGCGCAACGCATGGCAGATAAAGCCGTTCGCACACACCACAAAGTGACGCTCGACGCCATGAACAGCGGCGACCGCAGAGTGATTCACGCGGCGCTCGGCAACCGTGACGACGTATTCACCCGCAGCGAAGGACACGAACCCGCTCGCAGGGTGGCAATCATTCCCAAAAGAAAACAGTAACGGTAATATGCGTAAAAAGCTTTGTATTATCGGAACGATAGGGGCGACTGCCGTGGCGGCGGTTGCCTCTTTGCTGTATGCACGTACGGGGTGGGCGTGGTTGCTTGTTTTTACGGGTTGCGCCGTCATGCTTATGCTGATTTTTGCGGTTATGCTGATTCGCGCCCATGGGATACCCGACGAGTCGGCGGTACAAAAATCGTACCGAAAAAAGAGTGTGTACATTTCGCCTGCCGAACGGGAATTTTTGTATGTGTTGCGTTCTCTTGTGGGCGCGCGGTATGAAGTGTGCGTGCAGGCGCCGCTTGTGGCAGTGGTAGATAAGGTGTCGGGCGGCGCGTTTCGGAACGAGTTGTTTCGTGTGGTGGATTATCTGATTGCCGATGCACAGACGTACGAACCGTTGTTGCTTGTGGAACTGAACGATGCGTCGCATAATCGTGCCGACCGCAAAGAACGTGACCGCAAGGTGACGGAAATTTGCGCAAGTGCCCGTATTCCGTTGGTAGCGTTCACACTCGAACAAGCGCGAGATGCAGTTTTTGTGCGAAAGACGATACATAAATTATTGAAATAGAGTCGATTACGCAGTCGACTCTGTTTTTTGGGCAACGCAAAAAGTATCTCGTAAAAATAAAGACGTACAAACAAAAAGAGAATATATAAAAGAAATTTTAATAAAATAGCGGCATAAAAAAGAATAGCACGATAAAAAAAGTAAGATTGACAGATAAAAATTATCGTGATATAATGTGTATATAACAAATCCATGCAAAAAATCATTTTTCGGAGGAAAATATGAAAAAGTTGCTGTGTACGCTTTTTGTTTGCGCTTTTGCGTTTGCGGGATGTCTGTTGGGTGTTTCGGGTATTTCCGCTCGTGCGGAAGGAGAAACGGCGGAGTGTGCCGTATCCGATTTTATCGAATTGCCAGAAGAGCAGGGGGAATTTGACGGACTTCCGTCCGATTGGCAGCTGTACGAAGAATGTGCGGTTGACCGCACGAACGTTTCGTGCGAAAACGGCAATTTAACCGTATCGCACGACGCCGACCACGGCGTGTCCGCTGCGCAGTATTACGGGGCGGTATACTTACTCGGAACGGATAAGATATACAGCGATTTTGCGTTGGAAATGACGGTGAAAGCAAAATCGTATTTCGATGCGGCGCGTTGGTTCGGCGTGATGTATCACACGCGTATGGTTGGTACGAATTTAGTGGGCTATATGATGAATTACCGTTATGCGGGCGCGAGTGCTTCGTCGGCAGTGGATGCGTCGCGAGGATTTAACGACGACCCCAAACAGGAAGGGCTTACTTCGCTTACCGATAAGGCATGGCATACGGTGAAAATCGAGATGACAGGCACAACCGCCCGCCATTATATGGATAATAAGCTCATTAAAGAATGGGACGTGACAAGTAAAGATTCTTTGTTCGGCGAAACGTTGGAAAGCGGCGGATTTGCGCTCATTGTCAATCGTTCCGCACTGCAAATCAAGAGTTACAAAATAGAAGGCAAGACAGCCACTGTGGCAAAACCGGACGAAACGGTTGTTGCCACCTATATCGACCCGAATATCAAAATGACCAATGCCCCCACCGTGGTGTGCGACGTGACCGACAAGGCAACGTACGACAGCCTTTTTGCGGGCGAGCGTCGCCCGAGTAACGCCATTTTGCGTTTAGACGAGAATTGCGACGTGGTTACAAAACGCGGTGAAAAAATCGATTCGTTTGATACCGTGTATCGGGCGTTTGACGCGAAAATCATTCCCGTACTGTATGTACAAGACGAAACGGCGGCAGATGCGCTAATCAAATATTTTAAGGAAGAAAGGAATTTGCTCGACGTTGCCGTTATGAGCGATAAGCCGTCTTTGGTAAAAAAGGTGCGGAGTGCAAACAACAGGGTGCGCGGTATTGTGGAATACGGGGAAGAGAATTTTGCGCAAAAGAGTAATACCGAACTGTATACTGCCGTTAAGACTACCAACGAAAATTTTGCGAACGTTGCGGTGGTTCCGCAAAGCGTAGCTTCGGCGGAAAACGTTCGGTATATTCAGGCGCGTTTCAAAACGGTTTGGGTGCGCGCGTCGGATACGGCGGCAATGGATGTATACGACTGCGTGGGCAGCGGCGCCTACGGCATTGTGGCTTTCGATTTCAATGCGGTATACGACGTGTTGGAAAGCTATCCCGAAGAAACGATTTGCCGCATGCCGTTTAACGTGGCGCACCGTGGGCTTCCCAAAACGCATAACGAAAACTCGGTGAGCGGGGTAAAAGCCGCGATTGCGGCAGGTGCGACGCATTTGGAAATCGACGGGCATATTTGTAAAGCGGACGCGCAAGGAAAGCGCGAGATAGTCATCATGCATGACGCCACGCTCGAACGGACGACCAACGGAACGGGTGCGATTGCCAACATGACGATGGAAGAAATCCGCGAATATAAGTTGGACATGTTCGGCGAAGAACAGATTCCTACGTTCGACGACATTTTTTCTGCCATGGAAGATTCGTCGGTTGTGCTGGTGTTTGAAATCAAGACCAACGATTTGGCAATTGTTCCGCTTCTTAAAGAAAAACTGACCGAGTACAATGCTTGGGACCGCGTGGTTGTTATTTCGTTTTATACGTCTATTCTCGGCGAAATGAAAAAGATTTTGCCCGAAGTTCCCACCGCGAATCTGAATGAGGCAAGCAGCAATACGATGGTTTCTACGCTGAACTGGATGGGATTGTATAATACGGGCGTGGATACCACATATCCCTTTACAAGCGAGGCGTTCAATGCGGCGTTGCGCGACCGAGGTGTAATCGGGTGGTATTGGACGTACGACAGCGGCGAGGCAATGAATATCGGCGCCAAATCGGGATATGTGGGGCTGACTACAAACCAGGCGGATGCTTACGGTAAAGTGGGCATGCTCGTTGCGGGTAAAACGACTACCGAAGAAAGCATGCGTGTGGGCGCGCAAATCCGTTTGATTGTTACGTCGTATGCGGGCGAACAGCGCGAAACGCGCGGCACCGTGCTCGCGGTGGAAGAAAAAGATACCTACTGGCAGGTGGTGGCTTCGTATCGGTGGATTAAAGATTTGTGTACGCAAAGTTTTCGGATAGAAAAGGCGCAAACGGAAGTTCCGCCCGTTACAGACCCCGAAGAACCGGGAGAAAACCAACCGCCGCAGGGTGGCGAAGAACAACCGCCGCAGGAGCAACCGCCCGTTTCTACGGAAAAAGGATGTAAAAGCGCCGTTACGTCTTCGGGCGCCGTTATATCGGTGACGTTGCTTGCCGTTGCCGTGTGTTTACTGCCGATAAAGAGAAAAAAGACGCGCATATAATGTAGAAAATAAGAAAAAGACTTCTTTACGGTAATTCCCATAGGGAATATAATAAAATGCAAATAAAAAGATTTAGGCATAGCGTTAAGCTGTGCCTTTTCTGTACTTTTTTTCGTGGACGAACTAGGCTACTCGTAGCCTAGTGAGATATAGATATGTTTTATATAGCACGATATAGATATGTTTTATATAGCACGCAAAATTCAATCGGTTGCGCTCTTTAATTTTTCGTGATATAATGATTGTACGATAAACAGTAATTTAGCGGAGATTTTAATATGCTTACAACAGAGCCAACTATTGAAATGATTCAG
>JAAWAB010000012.1 GCA_022791915.1 Clostridia bacterium | reverse complement strand
TGGAAAAGGGCTTAACGAATATAACGTGTTTGAAACAGATATTTGCAGACAATGAAGATATGCCGAATGAAGATTAAAACGTTAAGCGAACGGTTGAAAATGTTGCGCATGGAAAAGCAGATGACGCAAAAGGAATTGGCGAAAATAGCAAATGTATCGCAAAATGCAATCACACGCTGGGAAAACGGTAAAAGCCTGCCCAACACACTCGCCATTATCCGAATCAGTAAATTTTTTCACATATCTATCGACTACCTTCTCGGATTCAAAGAGTAACTCCTTATTTATTGCAAATCACAAATACATCTTCCGTTTAACATTTTACTATCTTTTTCCCTTGCCTATTCTATTAAATTACCCAACATAATTGGTCGTTGCGAGGGGGTTTCCAAAGGGGGAACACAATCGAAAAGTGTTCCCCCTTGGTGCCTTTTTCCCGCACCTTTTTGGGCACTTCAAAAAGGTGCAACAAATGTGAATTATAAAAGCATTAGAAAATTAAGAAAGTATTAGGATAAAGCAAGAAAAAAGTGCAACGGGCAAGAGATTATTTGTTTTTATTACTGATTTATAAAAGATTGACAATGCCCGGGTAGACGTCTTTCATTAAATCGGATATATAGCGCTGGGCTTGGCGAAGGCTGACCATGGCGTCGCTTAATTCGTTTTGACGGGTGAATTCGCCGAGCGCAGTCATACGTTCGTCGGCATTGCGGATTACGGTGTGGTTGCCGAAGGTGAGAATAAGATTTCTGCCGCCGTTCCAGTGGCGTTCAAGATTTTCGAGCACGGCGAGATTTTCGGGGGCGTCGAGTTCGTCGGCATACGTGGCAAAACTTTCTTCGAGCGTATCGAGCAGAGAAATCGTTTCTTTATAAAAGCGCGTGGTTGCCACCACTTCCCATACGGCAACGCTCATCATAACGGCGAAAAAGCCGAGAATGATAATCAGTTTTTTCACCAGTTGTTTCCCCCTTTGATTCCGATTTTTTGCGTGAAACACTGTTGGTATTTGGGGCTTACGTACAGCGTGCCGTCTTGGCGGATATCGGTATATAAGACGTCTTTATCTTTTTTGATACCGTTTTTGAGAAAGACTTTGCGCACTTCCTGTTCGGTGGTGCCCGCAAGCGCGAGATTATCGGAATCGAACTTGCCGTCTACCAGCAAACTCAACGGCAAAAAGGCGGGTTTTATTTGCGTGGGGTCGGACGCTTTTTCCACCACGCACACCTTGCCGTTGGTTTCGAATATGGCGTATTCGATTTCCGAGAAGTCCATATAGCCGCTGCTACGCACCGCCTCGATAAGGTCGTTGACGTTCATATTCATTTTTTTGAGATTTTGATAGTTGATGCCGTTTTTGTCGATGGCAATTACGCTTCTGCCGCTGATGACGGTGCGCGCCCACATGCTTTTGCGGGCAATCACGCTCAACACAAGGTGCAACACCGCGAGCGTGACGATGGGCACGATTCCGTAGTAGAACGGAATATACGGGTCGTTCATGGGGATACATGCCACTTCGGCGATGATGAACGTGATAACCAACTCAAACGGCTGCATTTCGCCGAGTTGACGCTTGCCCATAAGGCGCACGACGATGAGCACCAAAAAGAAAGTTATGAGCGATTTGATGAATACTACCAGCATAATACCGATAGTGTTTGCCTAATTGCGCGCGGTTTATTCCCTTTTTGCGGGCGGATTGGGCGGGTTTGGGAGCACGAACAGGCGCAGAACGGGCAAGGCATGCGTTTTTAGTTGATTTTTATGCGAAAATATTGTACACTGTATACGGTATATATACTCGTATTGCTACCCAAAAAATCCGAACGGCAGGAATCATCATTTATGAAAATCACATTGGCAAGTCTTTGCAAGCAGGGCGGCAGAGAATACAATCAGGACTTCGTGGCAGGCACGGTAACGGGCAACGAAGCGTGTTTGGTTGTATGCGACGGACTGGGGTCGTACGTCGGCAGCGAAGTGGCAAGCAGTTTATGCGCCACGAAGATTGTGGAAACGTACGAGCAGGTGCGCGCAGACGACCACGACCGCGCGTTTATGCCCGAAACGGTACGGGAATACGTGCATGCCGCGCATAATTACGTAGCGGAGTACAAAGAACGCACGCCCGAAATCAAATCGAGTTGCACAACGGTGGCATGCTTTGTAACCGACGGAAACAAGACGGTAATCGGTCATATAGGCGACACGCGGATATACCTATTCCGAGCCGGAAAGCTCGCCTTTCAGACCAAAGACCATTCGTTGAGTCAGGTTGCCGTGGATATGGGATACATTAAGTTACGCGATATCCGCACGCACAAAGACCAGAACAAACTGACGCGCGTACTCGGCAACGACTATTACATAGAACCGGACTGCGAAACGGAGTTTGCGCCCCTTACGGCGGGCGATGCCGTAATTTTATGCACGGACGGATTTTGGGAATACGTGTACGAGGAAGAAATGGAAGCCGACCTGCTTTCGTCGGCGACGCCCGAAGAAGCGCTCAACAAAATGGAAACCCGTCTGCTTTCCCGCGTGGGGAAATTCAACGACAATTACTCGGCGATAGTTGCCAAGATTGCGGCGGAAGATTGAGGAACGAATCATGCCAAAGACCAGAACGAGCAAAAACATCTGCTTACATTGTTACGGCACGTTAGACAACGACCGCGTATGTCTTTCTTGCCGCAAAAAGGCGGACGACACGCCCGCCCCGCCCCATCATCTTCCACAGCGCACCGTGCTTGCCGAAAAGTATCTGATTGACAAAGCGTTGGGCGAAGGCGGATTCGGCATTACCTATCTTGCCTGGGACATAAGCCGAGGCATAAAAGTTGCCATAAAGGAATATTTTCCGTCCGGATACGTGAACCGCATGCCGCGCAGCAATCAAGTGATTATCAATTCCAAACAGAATCAGGCGGCGAGCAACCGCGGACTCAAACGGTTTATCGACGAAGCCAAAGTGCTGGCAAAGGTGAAAAATCTGCCCGGTATCGTATCGGTGCGCGACTTCTTTTCGGCGAACGGCACCGCCTACATCGTAATGGAATATTTGGACGGGATTTCGCTGAAAAAATACTTGCAACGAAAGGGCGGAAAGTTACCGTGCGACGACATTCTGAATATTTTGCGTCCCGTTATGGAGTCGCTTGTTTCGGTGCACAAGTTGGGGCTCATACACCGTGATATTTCGCCCGACAATATTATTGTGACGAAAAACAGCGAAGTAAAGCTGATTGACTTCGGCGCGGCAAAGCAATCCAATCTGGACGGCAAAAGTTTATCCATTGTGTTAAAACAGGGATTCGCGCCCGAGGAGCAGTACCGCACGCACGGCGAACAGGGACCGTGGACGGACATCTACGCGCTGGGCGTTACCATTTACTACGCGATTACGGGCACGTTACCGCCCGAAAGCATACAGCGGCTGTACAAAGACACGATTATCCGCCCGAGCGAGAAGGGCGCGGAGATTTCGCCCACGCAGGAAAGCGCTTTAATGAAGTCGCTTGCCGTATTTGCGCGGCACCGCTACCAAGACGTAACGCAGATGATGAACGGGCTATACGGCTCGCGGCGGCAAAGGGCGGCGGTAACGCCTGCGTCTTCCCGCCCCGTGTTGAGCGTACCCGCGCGGGAGAGCGAGCCTGCCGAACGGCAAATCACCGCAAGGCGCACGGGCGACGCGACGACGCGCCCCGCCCCGATGTCCGAGCGTCGGACGGCGGACGAATTGCGTCGGACGGCGGCGTTACAACGAGCGCGCACACTCGAACGCACGCGCGAAAAAGCGCAAACAGGTGCGGCGGAGAAAATAAGCGAACCGCCCCGCCCCGCCCCTACGGCGCAGGAGAGTTTTGTACGCAGAGAACGCGAGCAATCTGCGGCAACGCCCATAAAAGAGCAAACGACGGAGCGGACTGTTACGGAAACGCAGAGCGACACGCCCCCCACAACCGAGCGGCTGAAAAGCACGACGATTGCGCGCGAGCGAAAACTCACCCTGTTCGAGCGGTTGTTCGGAAAGAAGAAAAGGTAAAGACGGATGAGAAAGAACGACGGAAAGTTTCCGTCGTTCTTTTTTTGGTTTGGCGCGCCAATTTGGTGGAACGCTAATAATTTCGGATTTCGTTTATGATAATCTTTTCTTTTTTAATACCGACGGGAGTATCGTATACGGTAAACTCCACCGTATAACCATGCAGGCGATGACCGACTATGTAGGCATAAACGAAATCGAATTCGGGAATATCGGACAACCGTTTATCGAATATATCCGTTTGAAAACAGAATTCCGCGTTGCCGTTATACATAGTACGGTGGTCGTATTTCGGATTCGTTGTGGCGCAAATCCGCACAGTATTATCTTCGGATATTTCTACGGCGCCCAGCAAAATTTTGTTTTGATAGGCGTTTACCGAAACGGCAACGAGCACTTTACCCGAAAAGGACATTGCCTTTTCCAAACATTCTTCTGCCGTGCGGACATAACGGTATACACTGCTCGAATGCTCGGCGTCGCGCACGACGTACAGGTTTTCCGTATACTCCGAAAAAAACGCAATCATAGCCGATTTATCGGTTTTATCGACGATAATTTCGGGTACTCTGTTGACGTTCGATTGGACTATTTTTTGTTTACTTTGTTCTTTGGTTTTAATAACTTCTTTCATGCTTTTCTTTGATACGGTCGCCCGAATATAGGGCGCAGAAATCCCCGCACATCGTACACTTTTTCGTGTCGCCCGATTTATGGTTTTGCAATGCTTCTTTGGTCATCTGCGGGACGATTGCGGCGTCTATCGACCCCCTGCAACCCACTTCGCGGCGTTTTTTCGCCATAGCGGTATCGAGCGCGATATCTTCCGTTCGGGCTATATAGCCGCAATGCGCCGCGATTTTCGCACTGATTACCGCTTCTTTCAAATCTTCGACCGTAGGCAATCCCAAATGCTCGGAACGGGATACAGCCGTAACCAAATCCGCGCCCGCCGCAACAGCCGCGGACGCCGCGATAGCGGAAGCCACATGGTCGAAACCCAAGGCGCTGTCGGTTGCCACCGTGAGCACGCGGTACGGAACCGAGCAAATCGCCTTGGAAGTTTTTATCACTTCGGGAATTTTGTGCAACGGGCAATGACCGATTCCTTCCACCATGCAGGCGACGCCCTTTTCGCTTGCCCTTTGTGCCAATTCGGCATTGCGACGGATTTCTTCCCAATACATGGAGTTTTCATGCAAAGCGTCGTATATATTTGCGGGGCGATATGCAGCGCCCAAACTCAACGTGACGCCGTATGCTTTGGCGACATCAAGAATATCGTCGAAATGCGAATAATAGAAATTTTCCCGTTCCGTTTTTTGGATATTTTCTAACACCATAGTGCCGCCCCGACTAGTACAGGGAATTACGCGGCTGTTGTTTTGAAAAAAGGACAAATCTTTTTGCCGAACGCTTGCGTGGATTGTCATCATATCAAGCCCGAGTTTTGCTTTCTTTTCGATTTCTTCCAACACATCGGTTGCGGTGAAACGGTTTTTCTCGCCGTAGCGGGCTTTTGCCGCCACATCGTAAACGGCAATGGACGATATCATATTATCGGTTTCTTCGAGAATGCGCTTTTGCACTTCATAATTTTGCAAAGTGAGCGTATGGTCGATTACGATATCGGCACCGTATATTTGGGCAATCTTTGCTTTTTGTACTTCGGTTTGCACGTCATCGTAGCTACCGCTGACACCCACGCTTGCCAGCACTTTGGGATATTCCCCGTCGCCCGCAAATATCTTTTTCTTTCTTTTTTTATTTCCTATCGCTATTTTCATGGATTTTCGTCAACTTTTTTTTGAAATTCGTATACGTGCGGCTTACGCTTTGTTCGGACACGCCGCACAACGTTCCGATTTGTTTTTTTGTGGGAAGTGCGGCGTGTTCGGTATAATAGCGCAAAACTTGTTCGCTGAATAAACTTTTGTTTTGCAACGCCTTTTTTGCCGTTCGGATATCGCACCGATACGCCCAAACGACGTCGGCGGTTAAAAGCATGGAAAGCACCTTTTTTTGTCGCGGTTGAACGGACGTGAACGCCCTGTCCACTCGTTCGATAGCTTCGTTTTCGGCCGTTTCGCGCATAAGCCGCTCTTCCGCCGTTTCTTCTTTACTTGCGATAAAATCAAACAGTTCGGTTTGTTCGCCGTCGTTTTGCACAGTGCTCGGCACGGCGACCGCGTCGTCGTTTATGTACAATAACTTTGCGACTTTTTCGGGAGTTAAACGAAAGGCGGCGGCTATCTTTTTACGGGCGACCGGTTCGTAAATATCCAGACTTCTGGTTTGCGCGAACGCGATGATTTTGCGAATCAATCTTTCGTCATCGCGGGAGAGCGTAAGCCCCTGCCGTTTGGCGTCGGCTTTTTCTTTTGCCTTGGCGCGGCGCATTGCCTTTTTCATTTCGCCGTTGAAAAGGTGCAAAAATTTCCCTTTGGTTTTATCGAAAATTTTAATACACGCAATTGCCGTTTCCATGAGCGGCAAATCGTACGAATCAAGCGGCTGATTCGGATAAATATACAACCGATAGTAATCGGTAAGGAGCGAAAACAGCGCAATCCGTTCTTCGATTCGCTCGAATATTCGGATTTTGTTTTTTCTTGTTATCAGAAAAGAATCGATTTCGTTTTCCAATGCTTCTCTACTCTTGTTCTTCCCCGCGCCAACGCTCATTTTCAGTCCCCTATCCTATCGGGGTCGCCTTCCGACAAAACCCGCACCCTGTCGAAAAACTGTTTTGCCGAAATGTCTTGCATGTTTTTTTTGAAATGCTTGTTGTATCTGCCCAAATATTCTTCTACGTTGAGCGATTTGTTTTCGTACCGCAACATTTCGTAAAAAGATTGGGGATTATTCAAATACTTTTCTTTCAACTCCGCATACTTTTGCGCGTTTAACTTTTTGGGATTGAGCTTCATGCGGAGATATTTTCTGAAAATCAGTTCGTATAATTCTCGCAGTTCGTCGTTTATCAGTTCTTGCACCGAAACCTGTTTTCTGCCGATTTCTTGAATAGCCGCATATCCGTCGACCGAATCTTTGTACGCATTGATTTGTTCTTCCAATTTTTTTGCGGAGTTTGCCCCGAAAACCTTTTTGTACGTTACGGTTTCTTCTTCACAAACGTACGTATCGTCTTCTTGGCAATATACTTCCGTTTTATCATCGGGGTACGTTTCGGAAAATTCCACCTTGTAATACTTCATTTTACGCTATCTCCCATTCGTAATTTTGCCAGCGGAAAGAATCTCTTTTATACTCTGTCTGCCTTTTTTGCGATTTTTCTTTGGACTTTCTGAAAATTGCCACACCGTACTCTTTTTCGATATAGCGAAGAAAAGCGGGAAGTTTATCCAGCGTTCTTCTTACCGAAGCGCTATGTGCACCCGAATAGGCGCCGAGCGCGCACACGTTTACCCCTTTTTGAAAAAACTCCTTGTTGCTCTTATAGAATCGTTGGGTAAAAAGAAAGTATGCCCTGCCGTCTACTCTTACGAAATACGTCTGGATTCCTTTTGCCGTTGTTTTACAGAATACCGTTGTTTGCATGTTCGCTCTCCTATATTGGGTTGTTCTACTTTTATATAGGGCGGATTTTTTGCAAACTTAACAGTTTTGAAAAAAATTTGTATCTTTTTTTTTTGCGCGGGTTACATACCTGCGACGATTTTGAGTTCGGTGGTGTCTACGCCCGAGAAAGAAGACAGGAAGGCGTAGAGAAAGCGGGCGATGAGCGTGGTGCCGCCGTAGGCGTTGCTTTCGAGATTGATGACCATTACGGGGTCGTGAACGCTCATGCGGGCTAAAAACCAGCCTTGGGCGTAGTCGATATTGGCGCGTACGCCTTCGTAGTTATCGGGCGCAAGTTGTATGGATTCTTTATTCGTGCATAGTTCGGTTAAGTGTTTGATGAGCATGGCGCCGTAGTCCGCCCAGTTTTCCACGTTGAAAGAGATGCGGATTTCGCGCTCTTCTTTGGGGATTTCGAGGTCGGAAATCAGGCTTTTGAGGTCGAGATTTTGCGATTTGAGGCGCGCCATTTTGATGATTAAGCGGGTGACGAGATAGGCGCCGTCGTCCAAAAAGAAGTTATCCTTGAACGCCGCGTGTCCGCTTGTTTCCATGGCGAGCACGGCGTTTTTGCCTTCGCGGTTTAAGCGCGCGGCTTCGTCTATCACGTTGCGGTAGCCGCGCTTGAAGCGGTGGTGCACGCCGCCGCGACGGACGATATAGTTATGGAGTCCGTCGCTTGTTACGCTGTCGGTAACGATGACGGCGCCCGGGTTTTCGGAGAGCACGATATCGGCGGCGAGCGCGATGAGCGAACTGCGGTTGATTTCGGTGCCGTCGGCGCTCACGATTGCCGCGCGGTCTACGTCGGTATCGAAAATGATACCGAGGTCGGCGCCCGAATCGAGCACACACTTACTTATGCTCTTCATGGCGTCTTTATCTTCGGGATTGGGGATATGGTTGGGGAAGCGTCCGTCCGGTTCGAGAAACTGCGAGCCGGTTGTGGAGGCGCCGAGCGGTTTAAGCACCCGTTCGGCATAGAATCCGCCCGCGCCGTTGCCTGCGTCTACCACAATCTTAAAGCCCGTAAGAGGCCAGTCGCTGCCCGTGCCGCGCCGCACGAAATCGATGAGCTGATTGCAATACAGTTGCATAAAATCGCGGGTATAACTGCGCGTGACGTGCCCTTTGCGGCACTTGCCTTCTTGGGCGTATTGCAGGATTTCGGTGATGTCGGCGCCGCTCAATCCGCCTGCCTTGGTGAAAAATTTGAGTCCGTTTTTATCGGACGGCATGTGGCTTGCGGTAATCATGATACTGCCGTCGGCGTTGGTGTCTTCGTAGCGCGTCATCATGAACATGGCGGGCGTGGACGCCAGTCCGCACATGTAAATATCGACGCCGCCGCTCGTTTTAAGCGCATCGGCAACCGCCGCGGTGATTCTGTCGGCGGAAACGCGCGAATCGTGCCCCACCGCGATTTTCAGGTCGGGTTTTGCCGACTTTTCGGCAAGCCACACGACGAACGCGTTCACGATGGCGCGCACTACGTCGTCGGTTAACTGAATTTCGCCGTTGCCGCTTGCCACGCCGCGCACGTCGCTACCGCTTTTGAGTTTGAGATAATCCATAGTTTATTCCATCCTTTGCGCCGAAATCGGGCGCTTGTATTTTTTACGGGGTTTGCAATTTTTTAAGAACGGCGCGGGCAACCGTTTGCGCGTCTTTGCCGTCGGTAGTAACGACACAATCGGCGGCGGCGCGGTATAGCGGCTCGCGCACAACTAAAAGCGCTTGTATTTTTTGTTCCGCGTTTTCCGCCAGAAGCGGTCTGCCCCGCCCGTTTTCGGCGCGGGCAAACAGCGTTTTTGCGGACGCGTTCAGCCAGACGACGGTGCCGAATTCTTTGAGAAGGCGCACGTTTTCTTCGCGCAGTATCGCGCCGCCGCCGCAGGAAAGCACCGCCCGTTCCGCTCTTGTTGCCAAACGGATTGCGTCCGTTTCGAGATTGCGGAACGCCTGTTCGCCGCAATCGGCGAAAATTTCGGGTATGGTTCTGCCTGCCGATTCTTCGACGAGCGCGTCGGTATCGAGAAACGGGACGCCCAGTTGTTGGGCTAAAATACCGCCCACGCGCGACTTGCCCGCGGCGGGCATGCCGATGAGCGCGATACGGTTACGCATGCGAAAGTTTTTCCGCCGCCGCAAGCACGGCAAGGCGGTAGCCGAACACGCCCGCGCCGCAGATAACCGCCGAAACATACGGCGAGAGCACCGAGCGGGAACGGAATTCTTCGCGCGCGAACACGTTGGAAATATGCAGTTCGATTACGGGGCAAGAAAGCATTTTCACCGCGTCGGCAATCGCATACGAATAGTGCGTATAGGCGCCCGCATTGAGAACGACCGCCGCCGCTTGGCGGTATGCGGTGTGCAAGGCGTCTACGATTTCGCCTTCGCCGTTAAACTGCATACATTCGACGGCATAACCGCATTCCCCTGCCGCCTGTTCGGCGATTTTGTTTGCGTCGGCAAGCGTGGCGGCGCCGTAGATTTGCGGTTCGCGCACGCCCAACATATCGAGATTGGGTCCGTTTATGACGAAGATTTTTTTTGCGTTCATGCGAAATTCTCCTTTTTTACGCGTTTTACGGTTGGGGCTATTGCCCCGCAGTTCCTTGTGCCAGTTCGGCGATTGCCGCACGGTACAGCGCCTGTATCGTATCCGAATCGAAGGGGGCGCCCCGCCAAAATTCATGCGCCGCGATTGCCTGCCGAATCAGCATGCCCAGTCCGCCGCACACCGACGCGCCCGCCGCTTTTGCCCGCCGCAAAAACTCCGTTTCGGGCGGCGAATACACGAGGTCGTAGGCGTAGCGGACGCCGCGAAAGTTGAGTTCCCGCGGGATATGGGACACGCCGTTTGCGGGCGTTGCGGCGTTTATTACCGCGTCGAATTTGCCCGACGCATTTTGTACGGCGGCAATGCGTTCCGATTCCATTTGCTTTGCCTTTTGATACGTGCGGTTGTACACGAACACCCGAACGTTTTGCCCTGCCGCCAGCGCCTGCGCGACCGATTTTGCCGCGCCGCCCGCGCCGAGCAGCAGAATATTGCCGTGCGGAGCGCCGAACGCGTGGGTATAGTCGGACAAAAAGCCTTGGGCGTCGGTGGACGTGCACGCGCCGTCGCGGCGCACCGTGTTGACGGGAAACGGACTTCCGAGCAGTTTTGCAACGCTTTCTTTGTGCGGTTTGGTTACGTTGAAACCGTCGTATTCACTAAACAGGCGGGGCAATTCGCTTGCAAGGCGTTCGGGCGGGATATCTTCTACCCCGTAGGTTGCTCTCTCGCCCAAAACGCGGGAAATGACCGCGTGCAGGCGGGGGCTTAACGTATAGGAAATATCGTGACCCAAAACGCACCGTTTGATTGTTGCCGTCATGTTCGTTCCCCCGCAAGCATTTGCCAAAAATCGGGATAGCTGACGCGCACGCATTCGGCGCCGCACACCCTGCCGCCTTGTTTGCTTGCCGCCGCCGCGACCGCCGCCGCCATTGCCATACGGTGGTCGCCCGCGGGGTGGAACGTGCAACCGCCCTGCAAGCCGCCCGACGGCGAGATAACCATTCCGCTTTCCGTTTCTTCCGCTATACCGCCGAACGCGCGTATCAGGCGCACGGTGGCGGCGATTCGGTTACTTTCTTTCACTTTGAGTTCGTGCGCGTCGGTGATAACGCTCTCGCTCCCCAGAAAACAGGCAAGCACCGCGAGTACGGGGATTTCGTCGATTAAACGAGGCATGATTTGTTTGCCTATGGAAAATCCCCTGCCGTGCCCCGAATTTTTGACCGTGACCGTGCCCGTTTTTTCGCCGCCCGACGTGCGCACGTCGGAAACTTCGTATGCAACGCCGACGGAATCGAATACTTCGAGCAGTCCCGTACGGGTGGGATTAAGCCCTACGTTTTTTACGGTGACGACTCCGCCCGTAACGAGTCCGCACACAAGCGGAAACGCGGCGGACGAGATATCGCCTGCCACCGTGACGCACACGGGAGAAAGCGATTGCCCGCCTTGCAGAGAAAGAGCGTTTTGTTCGCGCGAAATGCGCACGCCCATTTGTTCGAGCAGGATTTCGGTGTGGTTGCGGGTGGGTTCGCATTCGACGACTTGCGTTGTGCCGTAGGCGCCGAGTGCGGCGAGCAGGACGGCGCTTTTTACCTGCGCGGAAGCTACGGGCATTTCGTAGCGGATACCATGCAGTTGCGTGCCGCGAACGGTGAGCGGCGCGTGTCCGTTTTGAGACAGAACCATACCGCCCATTTGTTCGAGCGGGTGGGTGATGCGGCGCATGGGACGGGCGGACAAACTTTCGTCGCCCGAGAGAGTCCACTCCCCTTGTTTTGCGGCGAGCAAGCCGCACAGCAGGCGCATGGTGGTGCCCGAATTGCCCGCATACAGCGGCGCGGAACGGAAACGTTGCGTGCCCGTTATGCGCGCCGTATTGCCTACGATTTCGACAGTTGCGCCCAACGCACGCATGCAATCGATTGTGGACAGGCAGTCTTCGCCCGTTAAAATTCCTTTTACTTCGCTTTTGCCGTTTGCCGCGGCGTTGAACAGGATTGCGCGGTGCGTAATGCTTTTATCGGGCGGGCACTCGATTGTGCGCGAAAATCCGCGGACGGGTTGCACGAATACGTCAGACATTGTTACGCGCCCCCTTCACAATGTTTTTTGTTGCCGCTTCGTACCGCTCGCAAAACGACTTTGCCGAAAACGGTACGGTACTCGCCATGCCCGCGCCGATGAGTCCGATGACGTTTATGTTTCCGTTTTCGTTCTTTTTGTCCGCTTTTGCCGCCGCCGTAACTTCTTCCGCCGAACATGCGGGCAGGGGCGGCAAACCCACTGCACGTATCCATTCGTCGATTCGGTCGGCAAACGGTTGGTGATAGCAAAATTCGCCGCGCGCCATGGCAAGTTCTATGTGCATACCGAGCAGAACGTATTCGCCGTGGCTCAATTTGTGGTTATCGCACTTTTCGAGCGCGTGCCCCACCGTATGCCCGAAATTGAGAATGGCGCGCCGTCCCTTTTCGTTGGGGTCGTTATCGGTAATATCCTTTTTGAAACGCGCCGCCAAAGCAACCGCTTTTTCCACTTGGAAGGGGTCGCGCGCGACCAACTTGTGAATATACCCGTTTACGAAATCGCACAGTTCGGGGCAAAGCGCCGCCGTTTTAATCAGTTCGCCCATGCCGCACCGCCATTCGCGCTGCGGCAGTGTGGCAAGAAGTTCGGGGCAGATAACGATATGCGTGGGCATGTGAAAACTGCCTATCATGTTTTTGAAGTTATCGAGATTGACGCCCGTTTTGCCGCCGATGGCGCTATCTACCTGCGAAAGCAGCGTTGTGGGCACGTTGACAAACTGCACGCCGCGCATATAAACGGACGCCGCAAATCCCGCCAAATCGCCCACCACACCGCCGCCGAACGCCGCCACGATACAACCGCGCGTCATACCCGTCTGCAACATGGCGCGGCAGATTTCTTGAACGGACGCAAGCGTTTTACCGTCTTCGCCCGCGGGCAGAACGAACAGATTATGTTCGGGCAGAATTTCGGGGTGCAACTTTTGCACGTTTTCGTCGGTTACGGCAAACAACTGCCTGCCGTCGGTTAAGCGTTGTACCTGCTTATGCACGAGTTCCGCCTTGGGTACGAACACAAGTTCGTTTTTCGGCTCGGGCGTGATACTGCCGTTTTGGTTGCGCACTGTATCGGTCATAACTTTGCCCTCGCCCGCAGTTCTTTTACCCGTTTGGCGATTGTTGCGAAATCGTCGCCGCCCGTCACTTTGAGCAGTTCGTCGCACAATACGTATGCCGTCACGTTTTCCGCCACCACGCCCGCCGCAGGCACGGCGCAATAGTCGCTCCGTTCGGGGGTTGCCGTTGTTTGTTCTTTGGTTACCGCGTCTACGGTGCATAAGCCTTGCATGAGCGTGGGAATGGGTTTGACGGCAACGTCGATTACGATATCTTCACCGTTGGACATGCCGCCTTCTATTCCGCCCGCATTGTTGGTTTTGCGCGTTACGTTGCCGCCTTGCAAAAACATTTGGTCGTGCACCTGCGAACCGAGAAAATCCGCAACGGCTTGTCCCATACCGAACGACACGCTTTTAACAGCCTGTACCGACAGCAGTTGCGCCGCCAAAATTCCGTCCAGTTTTCGATTGTACTGCACGTAGCTACCCACGCCCGCGGGCATGCCGCTCACGATAATCCGCGATATGCCGCCCGCCGTATCGCCCGCCGACATGCACGCGTCTATTTTTTGTATCATCTTTTGGGAAGCGGCGGAATCTATGCAACGCACGGGGTCGGCGTCTGCCCGTTCGTTGAGTCCCACCGCCGAGCAAGCGTCCGTTTTAGCCGCAACGCCGCCGATATTTACGGTGTGACTGCCGATATGCACGCCGAGCGCGGAGAGAAGCTGACGGCACAGGGCGCCGATTGCCACGCGCGCCGCCGTTTCGCGCGCGCTTGCCCGTTCCAGTACTTCGCGTGCCGACGGGTGGGCGTACTTTTTCATGCCCACAAAGTCGGCATGCCCGGGGCGCACCGCCGTGAGCGCCTTTTGGGAGATATCGCCCGTAACGGGGTGCGTATATTCCTTCCACTGTTCGTAGTTACGGTTGGGAATAAACAAAGCGATGGGACTGCCGAGCGTGACCGAGCCGAACATACCCGAAAGGATTTGGGCGGAATCGGACTCGATTTGCATTCTGCCGCCCCTGCCGTAGCCGAGCTGACGGCGGCGCAGTTGCGCATCGAGCGCGCCCGTATCGATATGCACGCCCGACGGAAATCCGTCTATAATTGCCGTGAGTCCTATGCCGTGGCTTTCGCCCGCCGTTAAATATTGCATGTTCGCCTCCCGTTGATTCCGTGCGATTTGCCTTGTTTTACACCTTTTGCGATACGGCATACCCTGCCGCCGCAAGCACGTTTTTTGCGGCGCAAGTATCCGACCGCGTGGAAAATTCCAACATCAGCGCGCCGCTCTCGCCTTCGCGTGAATTGACTATATGCAAATTGGAAATACCGATTCGCTCGCCCGCCAACAAATCGACGACGCCGCCTATACTGCCCACTTCGTCGCGGACGTCTACCGTGAGCGAACATTCGGGTTCGCCCGAGCGCGCCGCCGCAAGCGCAAGACGCTTTTTTTGCGCATGCGCAAGCGCCGTTTTCAACGAGTCGTAGTCTTCCTTTTCCAAAAGGGCGCGCATTGCCGACAGTTCGCTTGCAAATTCGTTGAGCGAGCGGAGAACGTTGGCGCGGTTCAAGCGGAACACTTCCGTCCAGAAATCGGGGTCGCTGCACGCGATACGCGTACAATCCGAAAATCCGCTTCCCGCCACCGAGCAATCTTCTCCGATAGCGCTTGCGGCGAGCGCATAGGCGCTCATATGCGGCATATGGCTGAAATCGGCGGCAAGGGAATCGTGCGTATCCGCCGACATGCGGACGGGACGCGCGCCCGCCGATTTTGCGAGCGAACAGACAAATTCGACGTCTTGCGGGGCGCTGTTTCGATACGGCACGACGCAATAGGTCGCGTTTTCGAACAGATGTTTTTTTGCGGCTTTTATGCCGCTGTGTTCGGTGCCCGCCATGGGGTGTCCGCCCACGATTCTGCCCGACATACCGCACAAAAATCCTTTTACGCTCCCTACGTCGGTGATGATTGCGCTTTCGCCCACGACGGCATACACCTTTTCGATTGTGGCGCGCACGGTTTGGAGCGGCGTGCACACGACGACGCAATCTACGCCGCGCAAATCGGAAAGCGGGCGGATTTCGTGCACGATGCCGTGCGAAAGGGCGTATGCTTCCGTTTTGGGGGAGCGCGAACAGCCGATAATGCGGTAGCGCTCTTTCAGCGCCAGCGCAAGCGACGCGCCGATAAGCCCCAGCCCTACGACCGCAACGGTTTGCCGTGTTGTTTGATTTTCGCCCATGCCACCGCCCTACCTTACAGTATACCGAAAATTATACAATAAACGGACGCAAAACGCAAGTATTTTCGCCCGTGCGAAAAACGGACGGGTGCGCCCCGCACAAAGGCGACAAAAAAAGACGGCGCGAACGTCGTCTTTTTTTGTGCGAAAGATATTCCGCCGTGCGGACGGAAATCAGCCGAGCGATTCTTCGAACGCGCGGCGCGCTTTTTCGTATACTTCTTTGGGAACGGACGGATTGCCTTTGGAATAGGACGGAAGGAGTTGATTGCCTGCCGCCGCGGGAGAAGTGCACGCGCGGTCGTTCCGATACGGTTCGCGCTGTGCGGGGTCGCGGAAATCGGGCACTGCCATAGGGATTCCGCCGTTGAGAACGGAGCGGTAAGCCAAAAGCCCGGGCAGAAACATATCGAGCGCTTCGTAAACGTCGATGATTTCGGCGTCTTTTTCGCCGATAATTTTACTCACGAAGTTATACATGGTATAGAAATCCGACCCGCCGTGCCCCGACGCGTTTGCCCGTTGGGTTAAACCGTCTACGGGAGAATAGGCAATCCGTCTTTCCACGTTTTCGCCTTCGAAACGGTCGAGATTGGTATGGATTTTATCCACAAAGCCCGAATTGTCGATACATTCCCTGCCGCTTTCCGCCGTGCCGAGCGAGCCGTACACGCTGTACCACACCGAATTTTTGCTCGGACCGACGCCGTGCAGGCTTTTGATGACCGCGCCGTTTTCGAGCGTGATGACAGCAATACGTGCGCAAGCACTTCACCGATAGCGATTTATCGCTCAAATCGCTATCGGTGCGGTTCGGGTACAACGAAAAATATCTTTCCAAGCTGTTTTACCGTTTTACGGGCAATCATTTCGGCGACTATCTCACCAATCTGCGCATAAACGCCGCATGCGGCATGATACAGGAAGGCAACACGGTAGTAAAGCAGATTGCCTTTGCGTGCGGATTTTCGGACGCGCTCTATTTTTCCAAAGTGTTCAAGGCAAAAATGCACTGTTCGCCGTCGGCGTTTATAACCGAGCGGAACGGCGCGAATACATAGAGCAAGGAAATCGGGCGAAAAGAGTCATTCAACATAGCCGAAAAGAGAAAACCACCGCAGACGCTTTACCGCGCATACGGTGGTTTTGTTTTTTTACAATGGTTTTGCTTTTTACGTTACGGAGTACTTGCGCCCGGGCGCAGGTGCCGTTGCGAACGCGACAGCGCCGTTTACCATCTGCCGCCCCCGCCGCCGCCGAATCCGCCGCCGCTACGACCGCCACCGCCGCCGAAACTTCTTCTCCCGCCCGACGAGGACGACGAAGACGGACGGGACACCGTTGCCGTAGAATAGGCGCGGTAACTGTGGCGGTACATGCGGTTAAACATCACGTAGGTGAACACGGTGCTGCCGTTGTAATACGAAGGCGGCGAGAACGTGAGTCCTTCAAACTTATTCTGCCAGATGTCGGACACGCCGAGCACGTTGGCATACGGGAGAATATCGTAATAATATTGCGGGTTTTCTTCGAGCAGGGCTTCCAGCTTTTCTTTTTCGGCGGTAACGAGAAAATCCTTAAAGCCGAGCACTTCGTTGAGTTCGTCGGTGTAATACTTTGTGCGGCGGGCGATAAACGGTATAATCAGGCAGTTGACCGCCACGACGGATACCGTGACGACGACTTCCGCCGTGCCGATTGCGCCCGTGCCCGTTACGGCAATAAGCAGCCCCAACAGACAAGAGAACGCCGCCACCGCGAGCGCAAAAGCGGTGAGCAGAAAGATACGTTTTACGCTGCCCAGTTTGAGCCGGTTATAGACGATATACGAGCCGAAAAGCGCCGTAAGAACAACGGGAAACAACGCTACGACGCCCACGGGCGTGAAATACGACGAGCACACTTTACGCGAAACAAGGAATACCGTTAAAAAGGCGTACAACACGGTAAGAATACCCACTGCCACCGCCGCTATGCGCGACTTGCCGTCGTAGAGTTTGCCTGCGTATTTGCCCCTGATTTGCGATTGCGTGGTTTGCACCGCCGTATAGGTGCGGTTTGTAAGCTGTGACACCGTGGCGGTATCGCCGCGCGAAAAGATTTTGTCGAACAGCACGTACTGATACGAAGGCAGTCCTTCGGGAAGTTCGCACACTTTTTTCAACGTGAAATTATCCGAATCTTCTTCGTCGAGAATTTCGAGATACCCTTTGCCGGCAAAATAGAAGATGAGCGACGTGACGTCGGAGCCTTGGCAGGTGTTATCGATAAGATACCCCATATCCACGGGGTCCATGGGCAAATCGTCGCTTTTTGCGTCGGTGTGTTTGGGTGGATAGTAGTTGGTTGTAGGCGCGAGCGCGGGACTGCGCCCCATGAGAAATTTAAGCGCGATTGCTATGCCCACCGCAACGATTCCCGCGAGCAACACAAACCACACGGTGTTATCGGAATACGAGCGGAAGGCGCCTTCGGGCATAAAATAGTAGAGCGTGAGTCCCTCGTAGGCGGCAAGCGGCTTATTAAGCGAGAACGAATATTCGGTACTGCCTGCGGCGGGTTTTACGCTTACCATATTATCCGTTACGGCGTCGGCGGTAGAGCCCCAACCGCCGTAATAATAGCGAGGGGTTTGGTTGGTTGCCTGCGGCAGACGCACGGTAATATCGGCGGATTCGATTTCACACGACCACCCCTGCCCGATTGCGTTGACGGCAAGCGCGTGCGGGTAATCGGCATGCGGCGGCGTGACCATGGTGTATTCGATGGTACACTCGTACCCCGAGCCGCGGATATAGTGTCCTTCCTTTCCCACGCGGACGCGCAAAACGTCGGTATCTTCGTGCGAAACTTTATAGGTATTGCCGAACTGCGAAAAATCGTAGACGGTAAGGTCGCGGATTTTTTCGCCGCTGTTGACGGCGAAATCACGATAAAATCCCTGACTGTATGTATCGAACTCGAACGTATACTTTTCGATGATACGCATACTGCGATCGCCTTTGCTCGCGTCGATTTGCACCGATAAATGCGTGATACGATATTCGTAGTCGGGGTAATAATCGTAGGGATTCCCTTGGGACGAACAACCGACAAGCAACGCGAAAACGAGCGCGACCGCCACGACGAGCCCCATTCTTTTAATCTGTTTTTTCATAGTGATTTTCCGCCGTCAGAAACTGACTTTTACGTTTTTGCGTTCTTCTTCGCTATCCAACTCGAAGTAGGCGCGTTTTTCGAGCTTCATCATGCCCGCCACGAGATTGGAAGGGAATTTTTCCAGTTTGATATTATACGCTTTGCACTTTCCGTTATAGAATTTACGTGCCTGACTCAAATCGTTTTCGATAGACAGCAACTGATTCTGCAACGAGAGAAACTGCGTATTCGCTTTCAATTCGGGGTAACTTTCTACGCGAGCGAACAGACCGCGGAGCGCGCCGCTCACCTGTTTATCCGCCGCCACTTTTTCGTTGGCGCTTGTGGCGGTGAGCGCGCCGCTGCGCGCGGCAATCACGCGTTCGAGCGTTTCGCTCTCGTGCTTGGTATAGCCCTTCACCGTTTCCACCAGATTGGGAATGAGGTCGTACCGCTTTTTGAGATAGATATCCACGCCCGACCAGGCTTCTTCGCAACCGTTTTTGAGCGTGACGAGCGAATTGTGCATGCCGATTGCGGCGCCGATAATAATCAGCAAGACGGCTACTACCGCAATAATAATCACGGCGGTGACTAACGTGCTTAAAGCGAACAACATGGGGTATTTCCTCCCGTTTCCTTTTTTTTGATTATACTACATATGCGGACAAAAAGCAACCGAATTTTACGTTTTGAGCGGCACGGAAAAAACGGGCGACACAGCGCCCGTTTTTTAACCGAACATGTTTCTATTTTACCCGTCGCTTAAAATGGCATGAATCCCCGTGAAAATCGCGTATGCCACTTTTTCTTGGTACGCGGCGGACACAAGCAATTTTTCTTCGCTCGGCGTGGTGAGAAATCCGCATTCCACGAGAAGCGACGGCGTTGCCGAGCACTGCAAGATGAAATAGTCGCCGCTCATTGCTTTGCGTTCGGTATCGAGCGTGGCTTTTAAGACGCTTTGCATACGTTCGGCGTTCTGCTTGCCCGTTTCGCTCCCGGGCGCATAGAACACCTGCGCGCCCGTTTGGTCGTGCCGCGGGTAGGAATTGCAATGCACGGACACCACAAGGTCGGCGTCGGCGTTTTCGATTACCTTTTTACGCTCCTGCATGTCTTTGAGTTTTTTGTTCTTGGTGGTCATGCCGTACAGTCCGTCGGTGGTGGTGCGCGTCATGACTACGTCGTACCCCTTTGTTTTGAGAAAGTGTTTGAGCGAGCGGGCAATGGCAAGATTGACGTCGCTCTCTTTTACCGACGTGTGCACGCCCACTACCCCGCCGTCGGCGCCGCCGTGTCCTGCGTCGATGACAACGGTGCGTCCCGTTTTGGGCACCGAATAGGCGCTCGTTGCGGTGGCGGTGACCGCAAAGCACAGCCCTACGGTGAGCGCCACCACAAGCAATCCGATGAGAATGTTGCGTTTTTTCATCAAAATAAACATGCGCGTTTTTCCTTTAACTGATACTGTATAATTTGGCGGAACCGTCTAAAAAGCTGGTAACGAACGGTTTGAGATTGCGCTTGGACGTTTGTTCGAGGCAGGCAATCAAATCGTCGGGTTTGGCGGTGGTGTACGAACATTTGTTCACGTAGCAACGCAATCCGCCGATTAGTTTGTCTTCGCCGACCATTTTATTGAGGCTGTCGTACATCAGTTGTCCTTTCACATACGTCATATACGAGTATTCCGCCGACGAAGCGAAGTCGGCAAGCGAGCGTTCCATAGAAGTATCCGAGCACTTGCTCAATTCGCAATAGAGCGAGAATCCGCCCATGGCGTCGGCGATGCGGGCATCGTACGTTACGCCGAATTCGGGGTTGTTTTTATAAAAGAGCGTGGTGGAATATTCGGCGAGCGCTTCGTCCATCCAAGCGCTGTTGATTTGGTCGTTGCCCACCAAACCGTACCACCACTGGTGCGCCGTTTCGTGCACGATGACCTCGGTAATCATTTTATCGGTTACGGCGTCGGACACGTAGACAAGACCGGTGTATTCCATGCCGCCCTGATTGAACGGCGTTTGCACCACGCTGTACGTTTCGTAGGGGTACGCGCCGAACGCAGACGAGAAGTACGCGAGCGAGGCGCATGCCGCCTGCAAATGTTCTTGCGCTTTATCGTCGTTTTTATAGAAATAGGTGATTTGCGTACCGCCCACCGATTGCGTGAGCGTTTGGAACTCGCCCAGCACAACGGCGAAATCGCGCGCCTTTTTCAGTGCGGCATGCGTTACCGCCGTACCTTCGGATTCGCTGCGTTCCGTTTTGCCCGACATTGCCACGGTGTACTTTGCGGGCGCGGTTATCGTTACGTTGTAATCGCACACGGGCAGATTAAACGGGTCGCCGTAGCTGTAATAGGGCGAACCCACAAAGCCGTTGTCGTACGCGCATTCCACGGGATACCAGTTGCCCAGATTGACGGTGCCGTTTTCGTAGCCGAAACGGTGCCGCATGCGCGGAATCTTTAACGTATAGTTTACGGTGATATCGGCGCTCTGCGTGGGCATGATTTTGTTTGCGAGCGTGACGACGAGAATATCTTCGTCCTGCCCCGCCACGGCGTATTCCCCGCCTTCCACCGACACGATTTCTATGCCGCCGTACGACACGCCGCCCGGATAAGCGGAATCGATTTCGCCTGCGGTAACGGGCGTAAAGTGCGCGCCGTCGCGGTATGCGGCGGGATAAAGATGAAACCAGACTTCGTTCAGTTCCACGTCGGTGCGATTTACGTAGTGGATTTTGCAGCTTGCCGAAAGCGTCATTTCTTCGGCGTCGAGCGTGGCGGCAATCGTATACGAACTGCGCGCATCGTCCTGTTTTTCTTTGCAACCCGCAAAGCCGAACAGAGCGACCGACAGCATAAGTACGAGCGCCGTGATTCTTACAATGTGTTTTCCTTTCATGGTATAAAACATAACCTCCCGTAACGCAAAATAAAGGTGCGGACGCACACGGGCAACAAAAATACCGCGAAACCGCTTGGGATTCTGCCCGCCGTGCGCCGAGCGCACTCCGCGTTTTTGCGTAGTAGAGTATATGTTTTGTCCGCGCGGATTATGACGATACAAGGGCGAAAAAAGGACGAACGATTTTGCCCGCGCCCGACGCGCACACGAATACGACTAAACGGCACGGGAGCGTCATATATATGAAACATGACGGTTCTCGAAGCGATTATATTGGGTATTATACAAGGGTTTACCGAATTTCTGCCCGTATCGAGCAGCGGACATCTGTTGCTTGCGGGACGATTTTTGGGCGTGGGCGAAGTGAGCGTGGGATTCGAGTTGGTGTGCCATTTGGGCACGCTGGCGGCGATTCTGATTGTGATGCGCAACGAAGTGTTTACGCTTGTTAAAGCGCCTCTCTCCCGCCCCGTGCGCCTATTGTTTGTGGCAAGTATTCCCACGGCGGTGATTGCGGGCATTCTTTCCTTTTTCTTCCGCGACGTGCTGGAAGGGTCTTTACTTGTATACTGTTTTATTATAACGGGCATTTTATTGCTTTGTTGCGGGTTTGCGTCGCCCAAAAAGGGCGAGTTGCCGATGACGTATCCGCACGCCGCCGCAATCGGCGCGGCACAGGGCATTGCGGCGCTTCCGGGATTGAGTCGCAGCGGCACGACCATTGCCGTTGCCACCCTATTAGGCTACAACCGCGAACAATCGGCGCGCTTTTCGTTTTTACTGTCTGTTCCCGTGATTGTGGGGTCGAGCATAATAGAGCTATGTCTACACGGCGTGGGCGAAGGAATCGGCGCCGCCGCGCTTATGTCGGCGTTTGCCGCATCGTTTATCAGCGGACTGGTTGCGGTATCGTTTATGCTCAAACTGCTCCGTAAGCGCGGAATGGACGGATTTGCGGTGTATTTGTTTGTGTTGAGTGTGTTTTTGCTGATTAACGATTACGCTTTGCATTTGTTCTGACGGCAAAGCGGATAATCGCCGCGCTATTTACACATGCTATCGGAAAAAGCGAAGGAGAGATTTTTATGGCGCAAACCGCACATCTCAAAAAAAGAACGAGTATTCCCCTGTTTTTCACCTGCACGTTGGGCACCCTTTTATTGGGCTGGCTTTCGGGGTTGCTTTCGGGCAGCAAGGCGGGTTACAATTCGCTGGTGCTTCCGCCGCTCACCCCGCCCGACAAGGTGTTCCCCATTGTGTGGAGTATTCTGTACGTGATGATTGGGCTTTCGCTGTTCTTTATTCTGCGCACGAACAGCGCTACCGAAACGCTGATGCGTGACAAAAAAGCGGCAACAACGCTGTGGTCGTTACAGTTTGCGCTCAATTTATTATGGCCGTTTGCCTTTTTCACGCTGCAATTATATATCTTTTCGTTTTTGTGGCTTGCCGTGCTTGCGGCAATCGATTTGGCGCTCATTATCTATGCGTTCCGCGTTTCGCCTGCGGCGGGCGCGCTACTCATTCCCTATCAGGCATGGCTGATGTTTGCACTCTATCTCAACTTATTTATCGCCATACTCAATTAAACGGTATACGAAAAACGCCGCCGCGGATACAATCCGTGACGGCTTTTTCTTTATTTGCGTATTTACATTATTTGCATATTTACATTTTTTCGGGCGCGTCGATGAGAAGGAGCCGCAAACCGTTTTTGAGCGTAGCTTTTACGCATGCGGTGAGCAGAAGGCGGGCGTTCGTTGCACACGCGTCTTCGGTGATGACGCGGTGGTCGATATAGAAACGGTTGAAACTCTGCGCCAAATCGAGCAAGTAGCGGGCAATCAGGCAGGGTTCGTATTTTTGCGCGGCGTCGGCTACCACGTCGTCGTATCTGCCCAAAAGCGTGACGACGTCGGTAGTGGCGTCGTCGGTCAGTTGATTCCAATCGACGGAAGGCAACGCGCGCTCGGGCGAAGAGAATCCGCCTTTTTGGAGAATGGACGCGCAACGGGCGTGCGTGTACTGCAAGTACGGCGCCGTTTCGCCTTCGAACGAAAGCGCTTTATCGTAGGAGAACACCATGTCTTTGATACGCGAGGTGTTGAGTGCCGAGAACACGATGGCGCCCACGCCCACCGCTTCGGCAACGGCAGACTTGTTTTCCAGCGCGGGATTTTTTTCGCAAATGATTTTTTCCGCCTTATCTACGGCGGTATCGAGCACGTCTTTTAACAGCACCACGTTGCCCTTACGGGTGGAAAGCGACGCGCCCCCTTCCAAACTTACCATGCCGAACGGAACGTGCACGCAATCGTTCGCCCACGGCTTGCCCATTTTTTCGAGCACTTTGAACACTTGCTTAAAGTGCAGATTCTGCTGGTACGCCACAATATACAGGCATTTGGAAAAGTCATAGGTTTTGTGGCGATAGACGGCAGCGGCAAGGTCGCGCGTGGCGTACAGCGTGGCGCCGTCTTTTTTGAGAATCAGGCAGGGCGGCATGCCGTCCGATTCGAGATTGACTACCTTTGCCCCTTCGCTTTCGGAGAGCAGTCCTTTTTGCGTCAGTTCGTCGATAATCGGCTGCATTTTATCGTTATAGAAACTTTCGCCCGCATACGAATCGAAGGTGATACCCAAACGGTCGTAGATTTTCTGCACTTCTTCCAGCGTGATTTTTTTGAACCACTCGAAAATGCGCACGGCGTCTTCGTCGCCTTCTTCGATTTTTTTGAAGTAGTATCTGCCTTCTTCGTCGAGCGCGGGGTCGGTTTCGGCTTCGGTGTGAAAGCGCACGTACAGTTCGGAAAGCGCCGCAACGCCGCGCGTGCGGATATCGTTATCGTTTCCCCACCGCTTATACGCCGACACGAGTTTGCCGAACTGGGTGCCCCAGTCGCCCAAATGGTTGATGCCCACCGCTTTATAGCCGAGATAGTTAAAAATGCGGTAGAGCGACCCGCCGATTGCCGTAGTGAGCAAATGCCCGATGTGGAACGGCTTGGCAATATTCACGGACGAATAATCCAGGCATACCGTTTTGCCGTTTTGGTTGTGCGGCGGGAACGTTTCTCCCTTTTGCGTGAGCGCGCACAGCGTATCTTTTGCCAGACACGCACGGTCGAGTTTGAAATTGAGATACCCCGCCACCGATTCGACCGAACGAACCACGGGCGGCAACACGATTTGCGCTTTGAGTTTATCGGCTATGGCAACGGGAGAAAGCCGCAACGCTTTGGAAAATTTGAAACACGGCAGACAATATTCGCCGTTCTCTCTTTTGGGCGGCACCGAAATCGTTGCATAAATTTCTTCTTTACTTACGCCTTCGATATCAATCGCCTGCGCAATCACTCTTTTATAATCCATTTTTTACCTCTGTACGAAATGTTCACGCCGACTTGCGTTTGGGCGACACCTTCTAGGCGGCGTAGACGGGTGTGTAGACGGGCAACAGGCGACTCGCCGACGAGCACGCACCGTAGAGTCTTAAAATTTGACTTTTGCGGACATGCGCCGCAAAAGGACTCCTTTGGGAGTTCGCCCAAGTCGGGTCAAGCAAGCGTTAGCGTAGCGCCGACTTGCGTTTGGGCGACACCTTTATAGGCGGCGTAGACGGGTGTGTAGACGGGCAACAGGCGACTCGCCGATGAGTGGAGCGTATTTTTTAATACGTGACCGAGCCGACGCGACCGACGTAGCGCCTATGCGGTGCGCTATACGCCGCTGTTATACGTTGAAACGGAACAAAACCACATCCCCGTCCCTCATCACATATTCTTTCCCTTCGCTACGCACTTTGCCTTTTTCTTTTGCTTGGGCGAAACCGCCGAAGGAAACCAAATCGTCGTAGGAAACGATTTCGGCGCGAATGAATCCTTTTTCGAAATCGGAATGGATTTTTCCTGCCGCTTGCGGCGCTTTGGTGCCCTGTTCGATTGTCCAGGCGCGCACTTCCTTTTCACCCGCCGTTAAATAGCTGATTAAGCCGAGCAGTGCGTACCCCGCTTTAATCACGCGATTGAGTCCCGATTCGGTGAGTCCCATATCGCGCGAGAGTTCTTCGCGGTCGGCGTCGTCGAGCGATGAGAGTTCTTCTTCGGCTTTGGCGCAGATTTCCACCACTTCCGCGCCTTCTTCGCGCGCAAATTCACGCACGCGGGAAACGTATTCGTTGCCCTTGCCGATATCCGATTCGCCGATGTTGGCGCAATAGATAACCGGCTTTGTCGTGAGCAGAAAGAAGTCGTGCGCGATTTCTTTTTCTTCGTCGGTGAAAGAGAGCGTGCGCGCCGTTTTGCCCGCTTCGAGCGCCGCTTTGATTTTCTTTAAGAGAGTCGCCTCGTCGGCGTACTTCTTTTCGCCGCACTTTACGTATTTTTCGGCTTTTTCCAGACGCTTTGCCACCGTTTCGAGGTCGCTCAATATGAGTTCGAGATTGATGGTTTCGATATCGCGGACGGGGTCGACGTTGCCTTCCACGTGAATCACGTTACCCGCGGCAAAACAGCGCACCACGTGCACGATTGCGTCTACTTCACGGATATGAGAAAGAAACTTGTTGCCCAGTCCTTCGCCCTTGGATGCGCCTTTGACCAACCCCGCAATATCTACAAATTCCAGCACGGCGGGCGTGACTTTTTTGGTGTTGTACATTTTGGCGAGTACGTCTAACCTGCCGTCGGGCACGGGAACGACGCCCACGTTGGGTTCTATGGTGCAAAACGGATAATTCGCGCACTCGGCGCCCGCTTGGGTGATTGCGTTAAACAGCGTGCTCTTGCCCACGTTGGGCAATCCTACCACTCCTAATTTCATGTTTGTTTATCCTTGGGAATTATTTTCTTACCGAAACAGTATACAACAATTCGGCGGCGAACGCAACAAAATAGACCGCCGAAATTTTTTCGCCTACGGATTTATTGCAAAAAATCAAAAAACAACCGAAATATCGCTGCCCGTATCTTCGGTGGCGGGTATTACGTTCAGGCGGGTGGCAATACGCTCGGCAAGTTCGCCGCGGTGCGTCACGATACCCACTGCCGTTTCGCGACTCAACCGCACAAGCGCCTCGGATACCGTTTCCATGGCGCGTTCGTGCAGAGTGCCGAATCCTTCGTCGAGAAAGAAAAACTCATAGTTTTGCGTGGCGATTTCACGCGAGATTGCCATGGCGATACTCATGCTGGCAAGAAAAGTTTCGCCGCCCGAAAGCGTTTTGACTTTGCGGCGGGCGTTGTCGGCAAAGAAATCCGCTACGTAAAATTCGCCCTCGTCGTAGTAGAGCGTGAATTTGCCGCCCGAAAGAGAAAACAGCGTTTCGCTTGCCGCGGCGGTGAACGACTGCACGTATTCTTCGGCTACGTAGGCAAACAGCTTGTTGTCGCGCTCGACGCAGGCGTTGAGTTCGCCCACGTTATCGCGGATTTCGAGCAGTTCTTTTTTGCGTTTTGCCAGTTCTTTTTTTAACTTTAAGCGGCGGCGGATTTCGTCCGCTTCGGCGCGGGCGGCGCCCATTCCCCGTTCCAGTTCGGCAAGCGCGTCCTTTTTTTGCGCGAGCGCACGGGCGTCGGCTTCCGCCGTTTGGGCGTTATAGGCGCAAGCGGGGATTTCGTTTATCGTTTTTTGCGCGCTCTCGCACTTTGCGCGGGCGGACGCTTCTTTTGCCGCGCATTCGGCAAGCGAAACGCGGAAAGCCTCGCTTTTTTCTTCCCAACTCTTTTGCGCCGTTTCAAATTCGTTTACGGTGCGGCTTGCCTGCTCGCGCGCCTGCTCGGGCGACAGACTGCCCAACCGCTCGGCGATACGGGCGCGGCGGGATTCGATTTCTTCTTTTTTGCGTTTGCCGTCGGCGGTGATACGCTCGCGCTCTTTTTCCGCCGCGGCGAGTTGTGCGGCAAGGTCGGCGAGCGTGCGATTACATTCTTCTACCCCTTTTGCCGCCTGTTCTCCTTTTTGCGCGTGCTCTGCGGCTTTACGGGCGTTTTGCGAATTTTTGCCGCCGAGCGCGTTTTCCGCTTCCGCTTTCTTTTCTTTGGCGGCGCGCAACGCCGCGTTGTTGCCTTCGGTATCCACTTCGTTTTTTTGCAGGGTTTCGCGCAGTTGCGCGTGTGCGTTTTCCGCCCGTTCTTTTTGGGCTTTTAAGTCGGCAAGCGTGCGGTCGTCTGCCGACGGGATAACGCTATCGCCGTGGTAGGTGCCGCCGCACACGGGGCAACTGTCGCCGCACGAAAGAGCGCCGCGTATGGACGCCGCCGCGCCTTGGATACGGGCGTGTTCGTAGGCGGACGCGCTTTCTTGCGCCTGCAAAGCGGCGGTTTGGGTTTGCTCGCGCAATGCGTTTTGTTCGGCGAACAATTTATCCGCCAAACTTCCGAACGCGGCGATTCCTTCTTCTGCTTCCGCCCTTTTTTTCTCCGCATCGTACAGGCGCGCCGCGTCGTTTTCCGCCGTGGCTTTTGCGTGTGCGAATCCCGCTTCGCTCACCGACGAAAGGTTGTACCCGCAGGCGACGAGCGCGGTTTGGGCGTTTTGCGCCGCAGCGAGATTTTCCGCCTTATTTTGTTCGGTTTGTTCGCGGGCGGTTGCAAGCGCTTTACAGTCGGCGTCCGCTTTTTTATACGCGTTTGCAAGCGCGCTTTTCTCGCCTTCAAGCGATGCGATTTCGGTTGCATACACGGCGCATTCTTCGGCTTGGGACAGCGTGACGCGCGCTGCGTCGCTCTTTTCTTTGCTTGCGGCAAGATTTTCCTTTTCGGTTTGCAACATCTTTTGCGTTCGGTTGGCGGCGGCAAGTTCTGCCTGCGCGGCGGCAAGTTCTTGTTGTGCCGCGGCAAGTTCGGTTTGGGCGCGCGTGCGGCGTTCGTCGGCAAGGCGGGCTTTCTCGTGTTCTTTGAGCGCTTTTTCGAGCGTGGCGGTTGCGGCGGTTATCTGTTCGCGCTCTTTGGTAAGCGCGGAAATACGACGCGTGCGGTCGGCGTGCGCTTCTTCGGTGATACCGTCGTACTCTTTGAGTTTGGCGTCTACTTCGCCGAGCTGTTTATCGTACTTATTTTTTGCCGTAGCCACCCGCTCTTTGAGTTTTTCGAACCGTTCCAACCCGAACAGTTTGGAAACCGTTTCGCACCGCTTGGCTTTGCTCAATCCCATAAACTCGGCGTATCTGCCCTGTTCGAGCACCACCACTTTGGTAAAATCGTCTTTGTCGAGTTTGAGCATTTTTTTCACGGCGTCGGTTACGGTGTCCGCCTTATCGGCGAGCACGTCGCCCGTATCGAGATTGGTGAGCCGCGCGGCGCTGGACGAATTGCGGCGCAACTCGCGGTACACACGGTAGCGCGCGCCGTCCGCCGAGAAATCGAGCGTGATTTTTCCCTTTTCGCACTTAGTGTTGATATACTCTTTGAGCGTGCCGCGATTATGGTTGCTCGGCGCATACAGCGCCAGAATCACACAGTCGAGAATGGTGGTTTTGCCGCTGCCCGTAGGTCCGCAAATACAGAAAATGCCGTTCTGCGAAAGTTGCTCGAAGTCTACTGTGCGCGCGTCGGTAAAGCTGTTGATTCCTTCTATTGTCAATTTTAACGGTTTCATACGTATTTCTCCGATTTTTTATCCGCACAGACGGCGGCGTTGTGCGCAAACGGAATCACAGTTCTTCTCCGCGCATGGCTTTTTCAAACAGTTCGGTAAGCGCGTCGGACGGTTCTTTGCCCGTACGCCCGCGGTAAAAATCGACGAACAGTTCGCGGTCGGTGCGCATTTTGCGCGGCGCGTTTGCCGCCTTGGGAGTCATATAGATATTTTTGAGCGACGCAAAACTCTCGAACGCGCGCAGTTCGGCATACTTGCTTGCGTTGAGCGGTTGCGGGCAATCGTAGAGTAGGCGGACGTAGGCGCCTTCGTTTTCTTTGAGCGCCGCGATACACGCGTCGAAATCGGTCGCCGTTGCCGTGACCAGTCGCTTTCCGCTCTGTACGGGAATCTGTTGCACCGAAACGCCTGCGGGCGACGTTTGGAGCAGAGAAAAGAATTTGTCGCTCGTATCGTCGAACGAGTAGCGCAATAAACTGCCGCTGTAACGGACGTTGCGCGACTTACTGACGCACTGCGGTTTGTGCACGTGCCCGAGCGCGGTATAGTGGCAATCGGGCAATACGTCGGGCGGCAACAGCGCCGCCGTTCCCAATTCCGCTTCGTCGGACGCGCGCACGCTGCCCGCCATAAATAAATGACTGATTGTGATATTGCAATCGGACGCCGTGAATCCGCGGGCGCAAAGCGAAAGCCACTCGCGCACGGCGTCGGCGTAGCTTTTTTGGGAATCGACGGCATAGCCGAGCGCCGACATACGGGCAAGCGACGGATACGGCAGTAGCGCGAAATTGACGCGCTCGCCATTGCGGGTAAGGCGGACGAATCCTTCGCCGCCTTCAAACGGCGGACGAACGGACGAATAGTCCAAACCGCCGCCGAGCAAGATTCCGCACTCGCCCGCGATTCCGCTCGGAGCGGAAAGGCGTTCGGGGTTATCGTGGTTGCCCGCTATGGCAATAACGGGACAAATTCCGCCCAGTTTTAAGCAGGCGGAATAAAAGAGCGATTCCGCTTCGGCGGGCGGATTGACGGTATCGAACACGTCGCCTGCCACAATCACCGCGTCGGCGTGCAATTCGGTTACGCGCGCGAGCAATTCGTCGAGCGCCTGCTCCTGCTCGGGCAATCGGCTCTTTCCTTCCAGACGCTTGCCCAAATGCCAATCGGACGTATGTATGATTTTCAATGCGCCACCACCTTAAATCAGTTGAATTTTTTTCCGTACGGTGTTATTATAATATATACGGCTGTTTTTATCAAGCACATAAAGCGGTTTGGTTGCGTTCGGCACAAATTTCCATTGCGAATAGCGCCCGCGCCGCATTTTATTCGGGAACAGACGGAAGACACAGGAGAAATCATGGGTAGCATTCGCATAGGTCAGTCGCTTGCCGACAAACAGAAACTGGTGATAGACGGCACGTTCGTTACGGAATACATGCCGTCGGCGCCCGAGAACTACGTAAAAATTTATCTTACGGGATTATATCTTGCGCTGTGCGACCCCGACTGCAACATGGAAACGGTGGCGTTGCGGCTGTTTTGCAACGAACAGACCGTATCGGAAGCGTTCGTATACTGGCAAGACCAAGGACTTGTACATATTTCCGACGGACAGACGGTGGAATATCTGCCCGTGGTGAGCAGAAGCAGGCAAATCCGCAAATTCAGCAAAGAAAAATACAAGGCGTTCAACGAGCAGTTGCACGTGCTCTTTCCCTGCCGCAACATTCTGCCCGGCGAATACAACGAATATTACACGGTGATGGAAACGTACAACATAGAAATCGAAGCCATGCTCACCATTATAGGATATTGCAAGCGGCTCAAAGGCGAGGACATCACCTACCCGTACATTGTGACGGTGGCGCGCAATTTTGCCGCCGAAGGTTATATAACGTACGACCGCGTGAGCGAAAAAATCGGCGAATTGGATTTATACAGCGACGAATTGAAAGCGGTGGCGAAAGCGCTGGGCAAAAAGGTGATAGACCACGAGGACAGGCGGCTTTACAGCAAGTGGACGAAAAGTTTCGGGTTTGACGGCGCAACGGTGGTAAGCGTTGCCAAGCAAATCAAAAAAGGCGGATTGCCGCGTCTGGACGCCAAGCTGACCAAATACTACGAATTGCACTTGCACACGCTTGCCGAGATAGAAAGCTACGAGAAAAACCGCGACGATATGTACGAACTTGCCAAAAAAATCAACCGCATTATCGGCGTATATTACGAGCAACTCGACTACATTATCGAAACGTATACCGCCAACTGGCTCAACATGGGCTTTGACGCCGCCACACTCGAAAACGTGGCGGAATACTGCTTTAAGCACGGATTGCGCACGCTGGAAGCCATGCACGACACACTGAAAAAATTCTACAAAAAAGGGTGCGTATCGGGCGAAAGCATTGCCGCGTTCGTATCGGAAGCGGCGAAGAGCGACGAAGAAATCAAAGAGATTTTCGAGTCGGCGGGCGTTCCCCGTTCGGTATCCACGCGCGACCGCGACTATTACCGTACCTGGACGTATGACTGGAACATGCCCAAAGACGTGATTTTATACGCCGCCGAACTGGCGAAAAAAGCGGAAAACCCCGTGCCCTATCTCAATTCCATTCTTGCCGCCTGGCACGACAAAGGTATACGCACCAAAAAGGACGCGGAAAGCGCGGGCACGACTCCGCCCGACGCGGTGAAAAAGTCGGACGCGCACAGAGTGATAACCGACACTTCGGCGGACGCACTCAATGCGGCATTTGCACGGCTGAACGAGGATTTATGATTGGGTCACAAGGAGAACAAGCGAAATGACTTACGCGGAAGCGGTACGGCGCATTGTTGCCGACTATAACCGACGCAAAAGCGAATTCGAGCAGAGAGAGCGGGAACTGTTAGAACGGGACGCGCAATTTTTCGCCAGCGAAACGGAGTTGCGCGATTCGGTGTTGCGCAAAATAAAAGGGGAAAAAATATCCGACGCGCAACTTGCCGAAATGACGGAGAAAAACAAAGCAATCCGTGCCCGTCTGCAACTGATTCCGCCCCTGCCCCGTTGCAAAAAGTGCAACGACACGGGACGCGCGCACGGCAAGTTCTGCGATTGCGCCGTGGCGTTGGCGCTACGCTCGCAGGCGGACGACGTTGGGATTGCCTTGCACGATTTTACGGCAGTGGACTACACGGTATACGGCTCCGCCGCCGAGCAATACAAAAAGCTGTTCGGGCAAGTGGAAAAAATCTGTTCGCTCTACCCTGCCGCAAAAAAGCGGTGCATGGTAATCGGGGGCGGAACGGGAAACGGAAAAACGTATTTGGCAGGATGCGCGGCGCACAAAATTCTGCAACGCGGCATGAGCGTAACGGCGCTGACGGCATTTGCGGCAAACAACCGCTTTTTGAAGTATCACACCTGTTTCGACGACGGAAAAGCGGCAATGCTCGACGCTCTGCTCGACTGCACGCTGTTGGTGCTCGACGATTTGGGCACCGAAAGCATTCTCAAAAACGTGACGGTGGAATACTTGTATCAGGTAATTAACGAACGCAACGCGTCGGGCAAACTCACGCTGATTACCACCAATCTGACGCCCGACAAACTACTCAATCGGTACGGCGAGCGCATATACAGCAGACTGTTCGATAAGTCGCTGTCGTTTGCCGTATATCTTACCGCGCCCGACTTACGCAAGGCGTTTTAAGGAAGGAAACGGCGCGCGAATCTATCGACGCAGGCGTTTGCGTTTTTGTTTCTCTTGACAATTTTGCCGCAAAGTGGTACTATATGTTACGAAACAGATTTTGTAATCATAAGGAAGTGAAGTTTTAGCATGAAATGTCCCGAATGCGGACACGAAATGGGCAAAGGCGCAAAATGTCTGCGTTGCGGTTACGCCATAAAAGCCATTGTTCCCATAGACCCCGAAAAAATCGAAGAAGAGCGGGATGAACCCACAGCCGCGCGACGGGAAATCAATCCCGACGACGTGCACGTGTCGCGTGCGGGCGGCGGGAGCATTTTCGGCGATATGTTCGGCGGCGGTCTGTTCGGCGGACTGGGCGGCATTTTCGACAGTCTGTTCGGCGGATTTTTCGGCATGGACGACGATGCCGACGGTTACGAATACGATCCCAAATATTACGACGATTTCGGCAACGAAATTTACGTGCCCGACGAATTCGAACGCGATTCGGTGGAGATTGAAAACGTGGAATTGCTGGAAGAAAAAGCGAAACACGAAGAGAACGCTCCCCCGCCCCGCAAAAGCAAGCACGGAGAACACGAACACAGACACGGCGAGAGCAAACACGGCGGCGGGCACAAAAAGCGCCCCGACCGACGCAAGCGCAGATAGACACGCAAAATCGCTTTGCCGAAGATTTTACGAAATTTTGAAAAGGTATAAAAAAACATTTGACAAAATAGGATTTATTTGGTATTATAGTCAAGCTGTGCAAGCGGCATTGTGGGGGTATAGCTCAGCTGGTAGAGCACCTGCCCTGCAAGCAGGGGGTCAGCGGTTCGAATCCGCTTACCTCCACCACAATTTTCA